>NZ_JALJYC010000012.1 GCF_024170405.1 Neisseria perflava
ACTCCCCAACAAGGTTGTGGCTGGGGAGGAAGGATTCGAACCTTCGCATGCTGGAATCAAAATCCAGTGTCTTAACCGCTTGACGACTCCCCAACAAGGTTGTGGCTGGGGAGGAAGGATTCGAACCTTCGCATGCTGGAATCAAAATCCAGTGTCTTAACCGCTTGACGACTCCCCAACTGCTTTCAAACCATATGAAACAGAGGATGTTGCGCTAAACCGGCAACGCAATATGCTTCATATTTTTTAGAAACCTGTCGGTATAAATTTTCTGCTGCCTGTTGGTTATCAATCCCGATAAAAACACATGCGCCGGAACCAGTCATTAATGCATTACCATACTGTGACAATTCAACATAGGCTTGCCAAACTTCAGGATACTCCTGAAATACCACCGCCTGCATATCATTACGCAAGGGCTGTAATGTTTGGAAAGTCGGCATTATGCTGGGTTTCGAATCGCGTGTCAAGCGCGGATGGGCAAAAATTTTCGCCGTTGCCACATGGACAGGCGGTTTTACGATGACATACCATTGTTCCGGCACATCAATTTCCACTAATTTTTCACCTACGCCTTTGGCAAATGCGCTGCGGCCGAAAATAAAAAACGGTACGTCTGCGCCTAACGTAACCCCCATATCAATCAGCTGCTGGCGGCTGAAACCGCACTGCCATAGATGGTTAAGCGCCAATAAAACCGTTGCTGCATCGGAGCTGCCGCCGCCCAAGCCGCCGCCCATCGGAATCTGCTTTTCCAGCCAAATTTCTACACCCCGGCTGCTGCCACTGTTTTGCTGCAACAGCGCCGCCGCCCGATAAGCCAAATCCTGTTCGGGTGCGCAGCCCTCTACCGGCGTGTGCATGATAATCCGGCTGTCTTCGCGCACGGCCAGATACACCGTATCATACAAACCAATCAGGCAGAAAATGCTTTCCAGGTTGTGATAACCGTCGGCTCGTTTGCCGGTAATGCGTAAATCGAGATTGAGCTTGGCCGGTGCTAAAAAAGCCTGCGCATGGGCGGGAATATTCATTTAACTACTCCCTTAGCCTTAGCCACGCGCGGCACATTGGGTTTGCGCAACAGCCTGCAGTTGGGTATTGACTTCGTCGAACACCAGCCGCACCGACAATTTGGCATTTTCCAGCTGTAAAACGCGCGGTTTACCCTCTGCTGATACAGTTCGGCTAATACTCCAGCCAAACTGCGCCAAACGGCCGTCTGAAAGAATCTGATACGGCGCATCAGCCACACGGTTGCCGTGCGCCCAAATATGCAGATATTGCACCGGTAAAGCAAAGCCCAGCAGTTGCTCGCTCAAGGCTTCCGCCGTGTCCGCCTGATATACTTTACCTTTGACATCCACCGCCAACACACCTTGAACATCTTGGCACAACTGGCCGACGGTATTGCCCAGCGGCGTATTGATATCGATGGTTTGAACGTGGTTTTGATAACTCCAGTCAAAATTGGCATACGAGCCTTTGGCTTCTACTTTGACTGCCAAGCGACCATCAGCGGTAAAGTCGGCAGTATCGGCAGCCGAAGGCCAACTGTTTTGCTGCGGCAAATCGGGTTGGGCGCAGGCTGCCAGCAACAGCAGCGCGACAGCGGAAAAAATCAGTTTGATGTTCATATTTACTCCATTAAGGCCGTCTGAAAAAGATAATTTTTCAGACGGCCTCTTTGATTAGCGGGCGGATTTACCGGTTTTTGAGGCAGCCGGTACGCTCACGCCGAAACGCTGCATGGTTTCCTGCAACAGCTTGATGTCACCGTCTTTTTGCAAACCTTCTGCCCAAATCCGTTTGGCCTCCGCCTGCTCGCCTGTCTGCCACAATACCTCGCCCAAATGCGCGGCAACTTCGGCATCGGGATAATGCTTGTAGGCATATTGCAGATACGGCAGCGCCGACTGCGCATCGCCTTTTTTATAATAGACCCAACCCATGCTGTCGTTGATGGCGGCAGAATCTGGCTCCATATTATAGGCCGTCTGAATCAGCCGGAATGCCTCGTCCAAGTGGTTTTGTCCGTCGGGTGCAGTCAGCAAAGTATAACCCAGCGAATTCATCCCGCTGGCGCTATTGGGGTTCATGGCTAAAAAACGGCGCAAATCGGCAACAGCCTTATCACTTTGATTCAAACGGCTATACACCATCGCACGCTGGTATAAAATTTCCGGCAATATTTCTTCGGCATTCGGCTGTTTGGCAGCTTGGGCGGCCAAAGTATTCAACTCAGCCAAAGCTTCCTGCGGACGGTTGTGTTGCGCCAAAGCATACAGATACACGCGCTGCAATTCGGCGATGCCGAAAAAGCGCCCTTGCTGCTCCGGCAATTTCTGCGCTTTACGCGCTTCGGCCAGCGCCGTTTTCGCATCACCGCGCTCGGCGGCAATCGAAGCTTTCAATACCGCTTTGTCAAACACATATTCCGCAGCGTTAATTTTATCCGCCCAAGCGTCGGCCTTGGCATAATCCTTGTCATCGGCATAACGCATGGCGCCGATAATGGCAGCACGGCTTTGCTGCTCGCTGGTGCCGATGTTGTAGGCTTTTTCCAAATAGGTATTGACCACCGCAATGCTGTCTTTTTGACTATTGGCCAACAGAGCTGCTTGAATATACAAATCGGCATTCGGATTTTCCGCCAGCAATACTTTCAGACGATCTAACGCCTTCTCCGGCTGCTTGCTTGCAATCAGCGTACCGATTTCCAATTCCTGCCACGCCGGAGACAATTTGGCCGTATCCGTTTTCGCAAAGAAACGGCTCAACACTTCGGGATTGCGTTGCGCCATCAGGCGCAGCGTCAACCAAGTCGGCGGCAGGATTTCCGTATCCAACCCCGCCAAACGCTGCAAAGCCGCCACCGCATGACGGTCTTTATGGTCTTGGCCGCTGAAAATCACATCCGCAATCGCCGCTTCCGGCATATCAGGATAATTCGCGGCGGCTTTGTGCACTTCTTTCGCCGCTTTTTCCGCCAAACCGGGCTGTTGCACGGCGGCTTGCGACAAAACCAAGAAAATCCGCTGCGTCTGCTCGGGCGTGGCATTTTGCAACACATCATCCAATCCGCGAACGGTTTGGTTGGTATGCCCCAACATCAAATCGCGCACCCAGCCCATGCGCCTCTGCGCCTCACCCGCCACCGGCTCGATTTCACGCCATTTTTGGTAAATCATCTCCGCCTGGTCAAAAGCATTGAGCGAAATCGCCATTTCCATCGCGCGTTCGGCCACTTCCGGCGATTTGGTGCGATCGAGCATAACCATATAAGTCGCCAGCGCCGTGCCCGCATCACCTTTTTGCAGCGCCATTTCGCCGCCCAACAGGGTAAAAATGGTATTGGAACGCTCGATAATGCGCACGCGGCGTTGGCGTTCGGCAGCCAAATCTTCCGGCGAATAAGCACTTTTGCGCTGGACGGTCGGACTGGCTTTGACTTTAACGGTTTTGACGGTTTTAGGGGTTGCCGCGTCGGAAGCCGCATAGGTTTCGCAGGCAAACAACATCATCACGGCAGCCGCCGCAGCGCGGATACGGGTACGGGTAAACAACATAAGGAATCCTCTATGCCAAAAGCCGCCGCGTTTTCAGACGGCCTCAATGGGCATAACTTTATCACAAGCCGCCCGATTTGTAGATTAGCCTGACCGAAAAGCTAAGGCAAGATACCGCCTTTACCCCCTGTTTGGCCGCAATTTTCGGTCAAAACAGGCGTATCGGCAAAAAGCATGAGCAGACACGGGGTATCTAAACCGCCCTCGTCCGCCGTATAATCGGTTTATCCTGATTGATGACACACGCCATGAGCCCAGGCCACCTGACCGATTTTTTCAACCGCGCCGCCGCTTATCCCAGCGACAAGGAAAACCTGCGCAACCGTTTTATTCAGCCGCAACAGCGCTGCGAAGCCGCCGTTTTGCTGCCAGTCGTCTGCCGCCAACAGCAATGGCAATTACTGCTGACGCGCCGTGCCGATACCCTGCGCCACCATACCGGACAAGTCGCCCTGCCCGGCGGACGGTGGGAACCGCAAGACGCCGATTTCAACCAAACCGCCCTGCGCGAAACCGAAGAAGAAACCGGCATCAGCGCCGCAGCATGGCAGACTTTCCCGCTGCTGCCGCCGCATTACACCCCTTCTGGTTATGAAGTCCATCCCGTTCCCGCCTTATATACTGCCGCACACGCGCCGCATACCGCGCCTAATCCCGACGAAGTGGCCGAAATTTTTTATGTGCCGCTGTACACGGTATTGGATACGACGGCTTACCGCAGCCGCCCTTTGCAGTTTAACGGCAGCAGCATAGACGCGCCCGTATTGCCTTATCTGCACTACAATATCTGGGGTTTGACGGCGATTATCCTATACAGCTTGGCCGAGCGGTATCAGGCGTATTGCTTGGATAAGTAAAGCCGTAGCGCAAGGTCGTCTGAACACCTTTTCGCAAACACCTGCGCCCTACCACGTCCTATATCCCATTATTTCCATCCCAAAATCAAATACCCCAAACCAACAATAGAGTTTGGGGTATTTGATTATCAGGCATTTCAGACAGCCTGAACCCGCTATGATTGCGGTTTATTTTCCTGCTTGTCCGCTTTCGCCGCCCAATAAGAAGCCAGCAGCGAACCGGAAATATTGTGCCATACGCTAAACAAAGCGCTGGGCACGGCCACCACCGGAGCAGCCGCAAAATGCGCCGCCGCCAGCGCTGCGCCCAAGCCGGAGTTTTGCATGCCCACTTCAATCGCCAGCGTTTTTTGCGCGTCATACGGTAATTTGCAGTACTTGGCCGCCAAAAAGCCGAGCAGATAGCCGATACCGTTATGCAGCACCACCACGCAGAAAATCAGCAGGCCACTTTCCACAATTTTGCCTTTGCTCGTGCCGACCACCGCACCGATAATCAAAGCAATCGCCACCACCGACACCAGCGGCAACACCCCGACGGCGCGTTCGGTCTGTTTGCGGAACAAAGTGTGCGCAATCACACCCAACACAATCGGCAACAACACCATTTTCAAAATCGACACAAACATTGCCGACGCACCGATGTCCAGCATTTCCCCCGCCAGCAGCATGAAAATCGCCGGGGTCAATACAGGCGCCAACAGCGTGGAAACCGAAGTAACCGCCACCGACAAAGCCACATCGCCGCGCGCCAAATAAGTCATCACATTCGAAGCCGTCCCGCCCGGGCAGCAGCCGACCAAAATCACGCCCACAGCGATTTCCGGCGGCAGATTGAATACTTTAGTCAACACATAAGCCGTCAGCGGCATAATCACAAACTGGGCAATCACCCCAATCACCACCGCACGCGGATGTTGGCCGATGATTTTAAAATCGTTCGGACTGAGCGTCAGCCCCATGCCGAACATAATAATGCCCAACAGCAGCGACACATGCGGCAAAACCCAAGTAAAGGTTTGCGGCGATACAAAAGCAATCACGGCGCACAGCGCCGCCCAAAATGCAAAAGTCTTGCCGATAAAATGGCTGATTTGCGTTAATTTTTCCATGATTGAGCGTTCCCAAATTGATAATTAGTCGTTCTTGATAATTAGTCGTTCCAATTTAGATTGAGACAAGGCAGCAAGGCGCAGCAACGCCGTATCAAGCTAACGGGGTGACTATGGGTAAAGAATACGCCAATTTGTAATAATATGCAAAGACAAAGACCGTCTGAAGATTCAGACGGTCTTTGCGCTCATTCCGCTTTACCTTTTGCCCGAGTTCAGCCGGTTACGAAGCCAACGCGCGGCCGGGGCGATTTCTCCCGCCAGCATACCGATTTCTCCGATTTGCGAATCGCGCAACACATCCGCCGCCGCGCCGTGCAGCCATACGCCCGCCTGCGCCGCCTGAGCCGTATCCACCCCCTGCGCCAGCAGGCTGCCGATGATGCCGCTCAAAACATCGCCGCTGCCTGCCGTCGCCAAACCCGCGTTGCCGCTGCGGTTGGTATAAATTCCGCCGTCGGGCGCGCACACCAAAGTCTGATGGCCTTTCAATACCGCTACGGCCTGATAGTTTTCACTCAAAGCCCGTACTGCCACGCGACGGTCGGCTTGAATCTCGGTGGTGGTTACGCCCAGCAGCCGCGCAGCTTCGGCGGGGTGCGGGGTCAACACCAAGCTGCCGTGTTGCTGCGCCAGCATTTTTAAACCGTTTTCAGACGGCCTGGACAATAAGGTCAGCGCGTCGGCATCGAGTAACAGCGGTTTTCCCTGCGCTTGCGCCAACACCTGCCGCACCAGCTGCGCCGCTGCATCGTCCAAACCCAAACCGCAACCGCACACCCAGCCGCTGATGTCGCGGCGAGCCAGCAGATTGTGCGCCGTTGCCAGCATAATTTCGGGGCGCTCGGGAATCACGGCAAAGGGCAACTGCGGCTGGTTAAAACCCGCCCACACCTTGCCGCTGCCCTGATACATCGCCGTCGTCGCCGCCATCACCACCGCGCCGCTCATGCCCGCCGCGCCGCCGATGACGGCCAGCGTGCCGTAAGTTCCTTTATGGCTTTCTGCGGCACGCGGTTTGAAGACATCGGGAAACTGCGCGGCCGTCTGAAAATACAATTCGCTATGAATCAGTTGATAAGCTTGGGTAAACATGATGATTCAGCCTGAGAAGTCGGATAAAATAGCGCGGACACAAACTCGGGGGCAAGGCGCGCCTGCCCTCCCATAGTATAAGAAAGCACACCATTATGAAACAAAAAATCAAAGTGTGGGATTTGCCCACGCGCCTTTTCCATTGGACGCTCGCCGCCGCCGTCGCCTTTATGTGGTACAGCGCGGAAACAGGCGGCAATCTGTTGGCCTGGCACATCCGATGCGGGGCGCTGATACTGGCGCTGCTGGTGTTCCGCCTGTGTTGGGGCTTATGGGGCAGTGACACCGCCCGCTTTGCCAACTTCGTGCGCGGCCCGAGGCAGATTGTGCGCTACCTGCGCGGCGAAATCAGCGAAAACGAGCAGCCGGGGCATAACCCGCTGGGTGCGCTGATGGTGTTGGCGCTGCTGGCGGCCGTGGCGGTGCAGGTCGTTACCGGCCTGTTTGCGCCGGATGAAAACACTTTTATGCACAGCGGCTATCTGAACCATTTGGTCAGCGACAGCACCGGCAACGCCCTGCGCAAAATCCATATCGGCCTGTTTAACCTGCTGGCGGTTTTGGCGGTGCTGCATATCGTGACCATTTTAGTTTATAAGTTTTTGAAAAAACACGATTTGATTAAGCCGATGATTACCGGCTATAAGGAACTGGAAGGCAAGCTGCCTGTATTGAAATTTGCCGGCGCAAAAGCGTTGGCGGCAGCGGTCGCAGTGGCGGCGATTGTGGTTTGGCTGGTGGTAAATGCGGGTTAGTGCTGCCCAACGCCCCAGCTGATAAAGCCAAGGCCGTCTGAAAATGATGTCATTCATTTTCAGACGGCCTTATAGTGCAATTATTTAAAAACCAAACCATCGATACGGTGTAGGTTGGGTTGTAAACCCAACATTTACCTAAAGTTCCGTTGGGATTTCATCCCAACCTACGCAGTTTGTTTTTTTACTTATTTCACTATAGTTCTGCTTATCCGCGCTTCTGCGCAAAAAACTGTTGCAATATTGCTTGGCATTCCTCTTCCAATATGCCGCCCTGTACAGCAGTGTGCTTATTCAATGCACGATTGCCGAACACATCCAACACGCTGCCCGCCGCGCCGGTTTTCGGCTCGGCCGCACCGAAAACCACCCGCGCCACCCGCGCCTGTATCATCGCAGAAGCACACATGGCGCAGGGCTCCAGCGTCACATACACATCGCAGCCGTCCAAGCGGTAATTGCCCAGCGCCGCGCCCGCCTGCGCCAAAGCGCGGATTTCGGCATGATGGCTGATGTTGCAGTCTTGGATACAGCTGTTGTGCGCGGCGGCGATGATTGCGCCGTCTTTCACCACCACCGCGCCGACGGGAATTTCGCCGATTTGCGCCGCCATGTGCGCCTGTTGCAAAGCCGTGCGCATAAAGTCCACCATTTCAGACGGCCTCGGGAACAAGGCTACGGGCGGATGGTTTTTTACGGCCTGCCGCAATTTTTCTTTTTGCTCCGCCTCCATTTCGTGCACGTCTGCGCCGTCGCACAAAGCCGCCAGCTGCCATAAGGTACTGTTGGTCAGCGTCAGTCCGGCGGCTTTCAGCAATAAAAAAGCCTTGACTGCACCTTGTGTGCGCAAATCTTCCAGCATAACAATACCCATCTTCTGCAAAGCGCTCAGGGTTTTCGGCGCCAGCGGCGGCGTGGTCAGCGGCGTCATGTTATGCCCCGAAATGCTGCGCGGCCAAGTTGCAGGCCGTCTGAATATAATCTTGATCGGCATACGGATCTAAGCTGTGCGCCAAGGGGATTTTGCGCAGCCAGGTCAGTTGGCGCTTGGCCAGCTGGCGCGTGGCGGCCTTGCCTTTTTCTACAAACTCCGCGTAATCGTCCCGCCCTTCGAGATAATCCCACGCCTGCCGGTAGCCGACGCAGCGCATGGAAGTCATATCGGCATTCAGCGCCGGATATTTGCGGCGCAGCGCGTGCATTTCGTCTAAAAAACCCTGCTCCAGCATGGTATCAAAACGCTTGCCGATTTGCGCGTGCAACAAAGCGCGTTCTTCGGGAATCAGGGCAAGGGTGCACAAATCCAGCGGCGGCGTATGGCTACTTTGCTCGGCAATATGCTGACTTAAAGGCTTGCCGGTCAGCAAAAACACTTCCAGCGCCCGCTCAATGCGCTGGCTGTCGTTGGCTTTCAGACGGCCTGCCGTGGCCGGATCGCATTGTTGCAACTGCTGATAGAGATAATCCAAACCGTGCGCCGCTTTGTCTGCCTGCAAACGCGCACGCACGGCTTCGTCCGCTTCGGGCAAATCGTTCAAGCCTTCGGTGAGCGCGTGAAAATACATCATCGTACCGCCGACAATCAGCGGATATCGCCCCCGCGCCTGAATCTCGCCCGCCAAGCGTACGCAGTCGGCGACAAACTGAGCCGCGCTGTAACTTTCCAGCGGCGAGATGATGTCAATCAGATGGTGCGGCACAGCCGCCCGTTCCGCCGCCGTCGGCTTGGCCGTACCGATGTCCATATCGCGGAACACCAGCGCGGAGTCCAGGCTGATGATTTCAACGGGTAACTGCTCGGCAAGGCGCAGCGCGAGGCCGGTTTTGCCGCTGGCGGTCGGGCCGAGAATGGCGAAGGCTTTCGGGGTCATGGTGAGCAGGGAAAATGAAAAAACGGATTATAGCAAAAAGGCCGTCTGAATTCAGACGGCCTTGACCTGTTAAACCGCTTCGGTAATCAAAGCGAAGACTTCAAAATAAGTTGGGAAGGTTTTATAGGTACATTTCGGGTCGTTAATCACCACCGGCACGCCCAGCAGCGACACCAAAGAGAAACACATCGCCATGCGGTGGTCATCGTAAGTGTCGATGGCGACTTCGGCATTCAGTTGCTTAGGTGGCGTGATGTGGATGGCTTCCGGCTCTTCCGTTACTTCCGCGCCGAGTTTGCGCAATTCGGTTGCCATCGCCGCGATACGGTCGGTTTCTTTCACGCGCCACGAGCCGATGTTGCGTAGGGTACAGGCTTGGCCGCTCGCCAGCGCGACAATCGCCAACGTCATGGCGGCGTCGGGGATGTGGTTGGCGTCCAAGTCAAACGGCAGCACCGCTTGATTTTCTGGGCGGGAAACTTCAATAAAATTGTCGCCCCACACCACATTCGCGCCGATTTTTTCCAATTCGCGGGCAAAAGCCACATCGCCCTGAATGCTGTGCAAACCGATACCGGTGACGCGAATCGGCGCGCCGGAAATCAGCCCAGCACCGAGAAAATAAGACGCGCTGGAGGCGTCGCCCTCAACATGCAACACTTCCGGCGCCTGGTAACGCGCACCGGCCGGAATGTGAAACACTTGATAATTGTCATGACGCACGTTGACACCAAACTGCGCCATCAGTTTCAAAGTAATGTCGATATACGGCTTGGAAATCAGCTCGCCCACCATGCGGATGGCAAAGGCTTCGCCGGTCAGCGGCAAGGCCATTAAAAGCGCAGTCAGAAATTGGCTGGACACATTGCCCTTAATCGGAATCTCGCGCACGCCCTTGTCGCTGCGGGCATTGATTTGCAGCGGCGGATAGCCTTCGTTGCCCAAATAGTCGATATCTGCTCCGGCAATGCGCAGCGCATCGACCAAATCACCAATCGGCCGCTCGTGCATACGCGGCACGCCGTGCAGGTGGTAATCGCCGCCCAACACCGCCAGCACTGCGGTCAGCGGGCGAAACGCCGTCCCTGCGTTACCGAGAAACAAATCGGCTTGGCGGTTGGGAAACGCACCGCCCGTGCCGTGTACTTTCAGACGACCTTCGTCCAGAAATTCGATGTTAACACCCAATTTCTCCAAGGCTTCCAGCATGCGGTCGGTATCGTCGGATTTGAGCAGTGAACGGATTTCGCATACATTGTCAGACAAAGCGGCCAACAGCAGCGTGCGGTTGCTGATGCTTTTCGAGCCGGGCAGCGCAACAGTGGAGGGTTTTAATTTGGCGGCGGGCAATCGGATGGATTCGGTCATGGTAATCTTCTTGTATGGCGCACAATGCGGATGAGAGACAGACGCATATTATACTGAAAGTTCAGGCCGTCTGAAAACAAAAGAAAACGGCATATCCGCAGGGATGGGATATGCCGTTTTTCGTACTCAAGAGAACTGCTGTATTTGGCAGTGGTTTGTGTTTTAGTCCTCTTGCGCCCCGGTTTGCAGGTAGTTGGGCAAGCCGATGCTTGCAATCAAATCCTGCTGGGTTTCCAGCCAGTCGATGTGTTCTTCGTTGATGTCTTTTTGTTTTTCCAACAAATCACGGCTGACATAGTCTTGTTTTTCTTCGCACAGCGCGATGGCTTCAATCAAAGCGGTATGTTTGTCATACTCTTTGGTCAAGTCGCAGGCAATAATCTCTTCGGTTTTTTCACCGATGAGCAGCTTGCCCAGCTCTTGCAAATTGGGCAGGCCTTCCAAAAACAGGATGCGTTCGATTAAAGCGTCGGCCGATTTCATTTCTACGATGGATTGTTTGTAGAAATGCTCGGACAGCTCTTCAAAACCCCAGTTTTTCAGAATGCGCGCATGCAGAAAATATTGGTTGATGGTAATCAGCAGCAAACCCAAGTTTTTATTGAGTTCGCGTAACACCAAACGATCGCCTTGCATATGATGCTCCTTTCGTTCGGTTTAATTACATTTGGCTTTGGTAGTAGTTGCCTTCGCCGACCAATTCGATCAAGCGCAGCTGTTGTTCCAACCAGTGGGCGTGATCTTCTTCAGTGTCTTTCAACTGGCTGACCATGATGTCGCGGGTAACGTAGTCTTGTACTTCTTCGCACAATTTAATGCCTTTTTTCAAGGCGTCGCGCACTTCGTATTCGGTGTTCAAGTCGGCTTTCAGGCAAGAAATCACGTCGGTACCGATGTTCAATTCGGCACGCGTCATTTTCGGCGTACCACCCAACATCAAAATACGGCGGATAAAGTCTTCAGCGTGTTCGGTTTCTTCTTCCATCTCGTGATTCAGACGCTCGAACAATTTAGTGTAGCCCCATTCTGAATACAGGCGTGAGTGGATGAAATATTGGTCACGTGCAGCCAGTTCGCCTGACAGCAGTTCGTTCATATAATCTAAAACAGCTTGATTGCCTTGCATAATTCTTTCTCTTTCTGTGAGAGTCCCTCAGGACGGGTTGTGTTGTGTTTCGGAATGCGTGCATTGTAGGCAAGATTTTGAAATTTCACAAATTTTCTATTTAAAATACAAACAATTATCAAAAATATATGGATAGCAAAATGCCGTCTGAAAATTTCAACTCCCTGTTTTCTATTATGATTTATTGCCATTAATATTAAGAATCCATTGCATTGCTAAAAAATATTTACGCGGCTTAACCATAAATAAAAGCAACCGACCCACAAAATTCAATCAAATTTAATAATGAATCATTATCATCTTTCTCCATTTCTTTCAGACGGCCTAAATCTCCCTGTTTTTCCAAACTAAAGTTACGCCAAACAATCCTTTGGCCGTATATCGTGTTATAATGCTGAGTTATTTTTTAAACCGATTATCTATTAAGGCACCACATAAGCCATGAAACAAATCCGCAACATCGCCATCATCGCCCACGTTGACCACGGCAAAACCACATTAGTTGACCAATTACTGCGCCAGTCGGGTACATTCCGCGACAACCAGCAGGTTGACGAGCGCGTGATGGACAGCAACGACATCGAAAAAGAACGCGGCATTACCATTCTTGCCAAAAACACCGCCATCGAATACGGCGGCTACCACATCAACATCGTCGACACTCCCGGACACGCCGACTTCGGCGGCGAGGTAGAGCGCGTATTGGGCATGGTCGATTGCGTGGTTTTGTTAGTTGATGCGCAAGAAGGCCCTATGCCGCAAACCCGTTTCGTCACCAAAAAAGCCTTGGCTTTGGGCTTGAAACCGATTGTCGTCATCAACAAAATCGACAAACCGAGCGCACGTCCGAGCTGGGTGATTGACCAAACCTTTGAATTGTTCGACAGCCTCGGCGCAAGTGACGAGCAGTTGGATTTTCCGATTGTGTACGCTTCCGGTTTGGCCGGTTTTGCCCGCTTGGAAGAAACCGATACCAACGAAGACATGCGTCCGCTGTTTGATACCATTCTGAAATATACCCCTGCCCCGAGCGGCAGCGCGGATGAAACCCTGCAACTGCAAATTTCCCAGCTCGACTACGACAACTACACCGGCCGCTTGGGTATCGGCCGCATTTTGAACGGCCGTATCAAACCGGGTCAAACCGTTGCCGTCATGCACCACGACCAACAAGTCGCACAAGGCCGCATCAACCAACTGTTGGGTTTCCAAGGCTTGGAACGCGTGCCGCTTGAAGAAGCCGAAGCGGGCGACATCGTGATTATTTCCGGTATTGAAGACATCGGTATCGGCGTCACCATTACCGACAAAGACAATCCCAAAGGCCTGCCGATGTTGAGCGTGGATGAGCCGACCTTGACCATGGACTTTATGGTTAACACTTCCCCGCTGGCCGGTACTGAAGGCAAATTCGTTACCTCGCGCCAAATCCGCGACCGCCTGCAAAAAGAACTGCTGACCAACGTCGCCCTGCGCGTGGAAGACACCGAAGACGCCGATGTATTCCGCGTATCCGGCCGTGGAGAACTGCATTTGACCATTTTGCTGGAAAACATGCGCCGTGAAGGTTTCGAGCTGGCAGTTGCCAAACCGCGCGTGGTGTATCGCGACATCGACGGTCAAAAATGTGAACCGTATGAAAACCTGACGGTTGACGTACCTGATGACAACCAAGGTGCGGTGATGGAAGAACTCGGCCGCCGCCGTGGTGAATTGACCAATATGGAAAGCGACGGTAACGGACGTACCCGTTTGGAATACCATATCCCTGCCCGCGGCTTGATTGGTTTCCAAGGCGAATTTATGACCATGACGCGCGGTACCGGCCTGATGAGCCACGTATTTGACGACTACGCACCGGTAAAACCCGATATGCCCGGCCGTCACAACGGCGTATTGGTGTCACAAGAGCAAGGCGAAGCGGTGGCTTACGCATTGTGGAACTTGGAAGACCGCGGCCGTATGTTTGTATCGCCCAACGATAAAATTTACGAAGGCATGATTATCGGTATCCACAGCCGCGACAACGATTTGGTGGTCAACCCGCTCAAAGGTAAAAAACTGACCAACGTGCGCGCCAGCGGTACCGATGAAGCCGTGCGCCTGACCACGCCGATTAAGCTGACACTGGAAAGTGCGGTAGAATTTATCGATGATGACGAGTTGGTGGAAATTACGCCGCAGTCCATCCGTCTGCGCAAACGCTACTTAAGCGAGTTGGAACGCCGCCGCCATTTCAAAAAATTGGATTGACTTGCGCAATATAGTCGTTTCGTTAGTTTGAAACAAGGCAGCAAGCCACAGACAGTACGGATAAAATGAACTGACTTACTTCTCAGTTTAGTTCATTCCCTCCCTGAGCAATATGCAGCAACGCTGTATCAAACCAATGGAACGCGACTATAAAAGAAAGGCCGTCTGAAACAATCGCTGTTTCAGACGGCCTTATTATATCTGCGTTACGCTCAGTTGATCAGGCTGAGCGTAAATTTTCCGATATTATTTTTTCTTGCGTTGCGGCGGCAAGTCGGTACAAGTACCCAAAGCCACTTCTGCAGCCAAACCGATGGATTCGCCCAAGGTCGGGTGCGGGTGGATGGTTTTACCGATGTCAGTTGCATCACAGCCCATTTCAATCGCCAGGCAGATTTCGCCAATCATATCGCCACCGTTCGGGCCGACGATACCGCCGCCGATAATCAGGCCGGTTTCGGCATCGAAAATCAGTTTGGTAAAGCCATCGTCACAGCCGTTAGCAATCGCGCGACCAGAAGCCGCCCACGGGAAGTTTGCTTTGGTAATTTTAATGCCTTTGGCTTTGGCTTGGGTTTCGGTAACGCCAACCCATGCCACTTCCGGTGCGGTAAAGGCCACACCCGGAATCACGCGCGCATCAAAATAGGCTTTGTGACCGGCACAGTTTTCAGCGGCAACGTGACCTTCATGCACGGCTTTATGCGCCAACATCGGTTGGCCGACAATATCACCGATGGCATAGATATGCGGCACGTTGGTACGCATTTGTTTGTCCACCTCGATGAAACCACGATCAGTTACGGCAACACCGGCGTTTTCTGCGCCAATCAATTTGCCGTTCGGCGCACGGCCGGCAGCCACTAAGACGCAGTCATAACGTTGCGGTTCGGCCGGTGCATTCTCGCCTTCAAAGGTCACATAAATACCGTCTTCACGCGCTTCAACAGCCACGGTTTTGGTATTAATCATGATGCGGTCGAAACGGTGTTCGTTGGCTTTCTGCCAAACTTTCACCAAGTCACGGTCAGCACCCTGCATCAGGCCGTCCATCATTTCCACAACTTCCAAACGGGTGCCCAAGGTGCTGTACACCGTACCCATTTCCAAACCGATGATACCGCCGCCGATAATCAGCATATTGCCCGGCAGCTCTTTGAGCGCCAATGCGCCGGTAGAGTCGATAATGCGCGGATCTTTCGGGATAAACGGCAGATTCATCACGCGGCTGCCTGCTGCGATGATGGCGTTTTTAAACTGAATCACACGTTTTTCGCCGGTTTCTTGCAACGGCTCGTCATAGCCGACTTCGGCAGTCAGCTTGACTTCCATGTGGTTCGGGCCGACAAACTGACCGTCGCCGCGAATGACATCCACTTTGCGCATTTTGGCCATGCCGGACAAACCGCCTGTCAACCGACCGACTACTTTGTCTTTATAGCCGCGCAGCATATCGAGATTCAAATCCGGCTCTTGGTAAGTAATACCATGCGAAGCCAAGTGGCGCACTTCATCAATCACGTTGGCGTTGTGCAGCAAAGCTTTAGACGGGATACAGCCCACATTCAGGCAGACACCGCCCAAAGTGGCATAACGCTCGACGATGGCAACTTTCAAACCTTCGTCGGCGGCGGCAAACGCAGCAGAATAACCGCCCGGGCCGCCGCCTAAAACGACTACATCGTATTCGACATCGGCATTGCCGCTGAAATTAGCAGCCTGAGGAGCAGCAGCGGCTGCCTGAAGCGCTTCTTGAGCAAGTGCGGCAGCAGGGGCTTCTTCAGCCTTCGGTGCTTCGGCTGCTGCGGCAGCTTCCAATACCAGAATCACGCTGCCTTCGGAGATTTTATCGCCGACTTTGACTTTAACTTCTTTGACCATACCGGCAGCTTCCGCCGGTACATCCATGGTCGCTTTGTCAGTTTCCAAGGTAATCAGGGTATCGTCCACGGCAACGGTATCGCCAGCTTTAACTTCTACCGCGATAATATCCACATTTTCGTGGCCGCCGATGTCGGGGACTTTCAATTCGATTAAGCTCATGTTTGCTTCTTTCTTAAAATATTCCGTTGTTTTCAGACGGCCTAAACCAAAATGCCGTCTGAAAAATCCGTTTGACTGTATTGAGAACAGGCTTTGTAGGGTATGCGCAAACCCACCATTTTGCTTGTCAAACCGACTAAGTGGCGGGTTTACACCCACCCCACACCCATCTCTGCATTTTCAGACGGCCTTTAAACTTTAAATAGCCATCAGGCCGTCTGAAAACACGCTTACAGCGTAATACGGCGGAAGTCTTGCAACAATTTAGCCAGATAAACGGTAAAACGCATACCGGCAGCACCGTCAATCACGCGGTGGTCGAATGACAGGCTCAACGGACACATCAGACGCGGTTCAAACTCTTTACCGTTCCAAACCGGTTTGATTTGCGATTTGCACACGCCCAAAATGGCCACTTCAGGTGCATTCACAATCGGCGTAAAGCCGGTACCGCCGATACCGCCCAAGCTGGAAATGGTAAAGCATGCGCCTTGCATTTCCTGCGGTTTGAGTTTGCCTTCGCGGGCTTTTTTCGACAACTCGGTCAATTCTTGGCTGATTTGTTTCAAGCCTTTTTTGTCCGCGTCTTTAATCACCGGCACAACCAAACCGTTCGGGGTATCCGCCGCGAAACCGATGTTGTAATAGTTTTTCAACACCAAGTTTTCACCGTCGAGTGATGCATTAAATTCTGGGAAAGCTTTCAATGCGGCTACGGAAGCCATAAGGGTAAAGGCTAGAGGCGACACTTTTACGCCTTCGCGTTCCCATTCTTTGTTGAGCTGTTTGCGGAAAGCTTCCAGCTCGGTCATGTCGGCATCTTCGTTTACGGTAACATGCGGAATCATCACCCAGTTGCGAGACAGGTTTTGACCGGAGATTTTTTTGATACGGCTCAATTCTTTAACTTCAACAGAACCAAATTTGCTGAAGTCCACTTTCGGCCACGGCAGCAAGTCCAAACCACCGCCCAAAGAAGCGGCAACCGGCGCACCTTTGCCTGCACCGCCCTGCATAGCGGCTTTAACGAAGGCTTTAATATCGTCGCCGATAATACGGCCTTTCAAGCCGGTGCCTTTTACCAAGCTCAAATCCACACCCAATTCGCGTGCCAATTTACGGGCAGACGGGCCGGCGTGGGCTTTGGCAAAACCTTCTTCGTTAATCGGTGCACTACCGAAAGCAGCGGCCGGAGCAGCAGGTGCAGCCGGAGCCGGTGCAGCGGCTGGTGCCGGAGCAGCAGCAGGGGCGGCAGCTTGAGGAGCTTCAGCGGCTGGTGCAGGCGCGGCAGCCGCAGCACCACCGGCAACTTCTACTTCGATAATGGCCGAACCTTCGGACACTTTATCGCCGACTTTCAGCAATACCGCTTTTACCACACCGGCGGCGGTAGAAGGCACATCCATTGTGGCTTTGTCGGTTTCCAAGGTAATCAGGGTATCGTCCACGGCAACGGTGTCGCCGACTTTGACTTCTACCGCAATTACGTCCACATCGCTGTGACCGCCGATATCCGGCACGGTAACGGTTTCGACACCACCGGAGGCGGCCGGAGCAGCTGCGGGTGCAGCCGCAACAGGGGCGGCAGCGGGCGCGCTTTCCTGCGCCGGAGCTGAGGCAGGTGCGGCAGCGGCAGCTTCGCCGGTTTCTACGGTCAGAATCACGCCGCCTTCGGAGATTTTGTCACCGACTTTGACTTTAACTTCTTTAATCACGCCTGCGGCATCAGCCGGTACGTCCATGGTTGCTTTATCGGTTTCCAATGTAATCAGGGTATCATCCACCGCGATGGTGTCACCCGGTTTGACTTCGACGGCAATAATATCTACGTTTTCGTGACCGCCGATGTCGGGTACTTTGATTTCTACGATTTGACTCATCGTCTTGTTCCTTAATGGTATTGCAACCGCATTTGTGCGCTTGCAATCAGGGATATTGAAACGTTTGTTTTCAGACGGCCTCTGCCAGAATTTCGTGCATATGCCGTCTGAAACAAGCCTGGAAAATGCTGCGGTTTGATACCGCCGGATTTTCAGACGGCCTCATCGTGATAAAACGTCAAAGGCCGTCTGAAACACACTTTAGCGTTTCCAGCTCGGAGCGGTATCGGTAGCGATACCGTATTTCTCGATGGCTTGTTTTACGGTTTCTTTGCTGACTTTGCCTTGGTCGGCCAATGCGCTCAATGCAGCCACAACGACGTTGTAGCGGTCCACTTCAAAGAAGCGGCGCAGGTTGGCGCGGCTGTCGGAGCGGCCGAAACCGTCGGTACCCAATACGTGGTAGTCGTTCGGGATGTACGCGCGGATACGGTCGGCAAAGCTGCGGATGTAGTCGGTAGAAGCAATTACCGGACCTTCGTGGCCTTTCAGTTGGGCAGTCACAAACGGCACTTTTTGCTCTTCCAGCGGATGCAGACGGTTGAAGCGTTCCACTTCGATGGCATCGCGGTGCAGCAGGTTAAATGACGGGCAAGACCAAACATCAGCATCCACGCCAAATTCTTCTTTCAGCAAATCGGCGGCAAACAATACTTCGCGCAGAATCACGCCGGAACCCATCAGCTGTACTTTCTTGTCGGATTTACCGCCTTCTTGAAGCAGGTACATACCTTTCAAGATTTCCTGTTCGATACCCGGACGCTGCGGCAGAGCCGGATGAGTGTAGTTTTCATTCATCAGGGTCAGGTAGTAGAACACGTCTTCATGTTCGACATACATGCGGCGCAGACCGTCTTGAATAATCACGGCCACTTCGTATTGGTAAGTCGGGTCGTAAGAAACGCAGTTCGGAATCAGGTCGGCCTGAATGTGGCTGTGACCGTCTTCGTGTTGCAAACCTTCGCCGTTCAGGGTGGTACGGCCGGCAGTACCGCCCAACAAGAAGCCGCGCGCCTGCATATCGCCGGCAGCCCAAGCCAAGTCGCCTACGCGTTGGAAACCGAACATTGAGTAGTAAATGTAGAACGGAATCATGGCGTAATGGTTGTTGGCGTAAGAGGTTGCCGCAGCAATCCAGTCAGCCATCGCACCCGGTTCGTTAATACCTTCCTGCAAAATCTGACCATCAACAGATTCTTTATAGAACATCAGTTGGTCTTTATCTTGCGGGGTGTATTGTTGGCCTTTCGGGTTCCAAATACCGTATTGACGGAACATACCTTCCATACCGAAAGTACGGCTTTCGTCCGGCACGATCGGCACAATGCGTTTACCGATTTGTTTGTCTTTCAACAAAGTAGAAAGGATACGCACGAATGCCATGGTGGTAGAGAACTCGCGGTCGCCGCTCGATTGCAGCTGCGCATCAAACGCTTCCAAAGCCGGTACCGGCAAGGTTTCGGTGTTCGGATGACGCTGCGGCAGGTAGCCGCCCAAAGCCTCGCGGCGTTCGCGCAGGTAGCGCATTTCTTCGCTGTCTTCGGCAAAACGGTAGTAAGGCAAGTCACCGCTCTCGATTTGCTCGTCGGTTACCGGAATATTAAAGCGGTCACGCATTTGTTTCAGCGATTTGCTGTCCATTTTTTTGGCTTGGTGCGCTACGTTTTGGCCTTCGCCGGATTCGCCCATGCCGTAACCTTTAATGGTTTTCGCCAAAATCACGGTTGGACGGCCGCCGGCATTGTTCACGGCTTCGTAATAGGCCGCATACACTTTGTGCGGGTCGTGACCGCCACGGTTCAATGCCCAAATTTCATCATCGGACATATTGGCAACCAAGGCTTTCAATTCGGGCGTATTGAAGAAGTGCTCGCGTACATACGCGCCGTTTTTGGATTTGTAGGTTTGGTAGTCGCCGTCCAACACCTCTTCCATGCGCTGTTTCAACGCATTGTTGGTATCGCGTGCCAGCAGAGCGTCCCAGCGGCTGCCCCAAATCACTTTCAATACATTCCAGCCTGCGCCACGGAAGTTGCCTTCCAATTCTTGGATGATTTTACCGTTACCGCGTACCGGGCCGTCTAAGCGTTGCAGGTTACAGTTGATGACGAAAATCAGGTTGTCCAAACCTTCGCGGGCGGCCAGAGAAATCGCGCCTTGGCTTTCCGGCTCGTCCATCTCGCCGTCGCCGCAGAATACCCATACTTTGCGGCCTTTGGTTTTACTCAAACCGCGTGATTCCAAGTATTTCAGGAAACGCGCTTGGTAAATCGCCATCAACGAGCCCAAGCCCATGGATACGGTCGGGAATTGCCAGAATTCAGGCATCAGGTGCGGGTGCGGGTAAGACGGAATACCTTTGCCGTCCACTTCTTGACGGAAGTTATCCAACTGCTCTTCAGTCAGACGGCCTTCAACGTAAGCACGCGAATAGATACCCGGCGCAACGTGGCCTTGGAAGAATACCAAATCGCCTTCTTCGCCGTCGCCTTTGGCTTTCCAGAAATGGTTGAAACCAACGTCATACAGCGTGGCCGCAGATTGATAAGAGGCGATATGGCCGCCCAATTCCAAATTTTTCTTACCGGCACGCAATACCATCGCAGCGGCATTCCAGCGGCAGGCCGAACGGATGTGGTGTTCCAATTCCTGATTGCCGGGGATTTTTTGCTCCTGGCCGACCGGAATGGTGTTCAAATAAGCAGTAGTAGCGTCAAACGGCATGTGGATACCGCGGCGGCGGGTGTATTTCACCAGATTTTCCAGCAGGAAATGCGCACGCTCGGTACCTTCGTTTTCCAGTACGGAGCTTAAAGCGTCTAACCATTCCTGTGTTTCAATCGGATCAACGTCAGTCACTTGATTGGACTTGGTGGACATATCAATTATCCTCTCTTGAGTTACAAATCCCGGCTTCTCTCGTCAGTAGAATTAAGAATTTCAAACCGGTGCATATATTTTCGATTATGAAAAATTAAAGCTCATAAACGAACCGTTGGCAAAACGTAAAAAACGAAACCGCAATAAATGTAATGATTTCAAACAGAAAAATCAAAACTACAACGGATTTGAGTGACGATTACATTTTGTTTCAGCGTAAATCCTATCAGTAATCAGAACAGCTTGCAAACCGTCATTAGCGTTTCAGACGGCCAATATTGCTTTTCGCTATGACCCGTTTTTCCAATAACAACATTTAAAATTCTAAAAACAACAAAGTAAACTTTAAATCTCACAAAAAACGAATCTTCCACGCCATAATTTTTGAGATTTTGAACAATAAATTGGATGACTGCCCATTTTCTCCTGCTTTAACCCACTACCGTTAAAGCATGTAAATCCCCATTAAATTAATATATAAACAATCTCCTAAACAATCTCCTATTCCATCGGAAGAAAGGCCGTCTGAAACCCGAGTAACTGTTTCAGACGGCCTTTTGTTTGCAAACTTAACCAACGCCCGCTATGACACCGGATTTATTCCTCCGAATCGCGGCGGTTGCGCTTGAGCAAAATCCGTACCGCGCCGTCGTTATTCGCACGCGGCTCGACATAAGCCAAAACATCAGGGTGCTGCATGAGCCAGCGGCGGGTCATGTTTTTCAATACCGGTTTATAACCGGACGAACCCAAGCCGCTGCCGTGCACGATTTCGCCGCACACGCCGCGCTTTTTGGTAAATTCGATAAATTCGTTTAACACCTGCTGCGCTTCTTCCTGCGAATAGCCGTGCAGATCCACATCGGCCACCACCGGATAATGGCCATTTTTCAAGCGCTGGATGTCGTTTTTGCCCTGCCCGTTTTTGCTGAACGTGGCCGGCGGCTCGCTCCAATCGGTGCTGCCGTGGCCGATATAGAAATAGTCTTCTTCCGCCAGCGTCTGCTCATCCTTCGGGCGCGGTTTCAACGGCGTTTTATCGCGGGGGGCTTCGTAGCGGTTGGTGTTTTTCAGCGGCTTGACCGAGCCGCCCATTTCTTTGGCAAAATCCACCACCTCTTCGACGCGTTTTTTTGCTTCCGCTTCCACTGCTGCGCGTACTTCCGCTTCTTTTTTTGCCTGTTTGCCCAAGGCTTTCAGTGTTGCTTGAAAATCCATCGTCATGTCGTTATTCCTTGTTTTTGCTATTCCTTGTTTTCAGACGGCTTACTGTTTTTTTAGGAGAAAACCCAGCAATTTTCCCGCTTTTTTCCAATCTCGTACATCACCAATGACCTTACTGCCGAAATCTCTATCCGCAATGATGGCGGCGATTTTAGCTGCTACGGTTTGCGGCGTGCTCAACGCATGGTTTGTCTTCAATTGCTGAAACCGCGCCAACAACGGGAAATCCTCGACCGATTGCGCCCGTATTTGCGCCTGCATGTCGGTATCCACCACGCCCGGCGCCAGCGATATAATGCCGACACCGGCTTTGCCTTCCGCCGCCACGCATTGAGCATGCTGATCCAAAGCCGCTTTGGTCGCGCCGTACACGCTCCAGCCGATATAGGCTTTGCGCCCCGCACCACTGCTGATGTGGACGATTTTCAAGCACATGCCCTCACGCTGGCGCGCCAGCAAATCGTTGCTTAACAACAAAGGCGCGGCAATATTCAACTGCACCGCCGTCAGAATTTCAGACGGCCTTTGTCTTCCGCACAGCGCATTCGGCGCTACCGTACCGGCGTTATTAATCAGCACGGCTTCATCCGCATCATCAATAAATGCGTCCAACAAGCCGTTTTGCAAGACTTCGGCCAAAGCCGAACCGTCAGATAAATCCAAAGCGCATTGCTGCAACCCGGCCTGCTCAGGCAAAGCGCGGCGGGAAATACCCAAAACCGGTATGCCCCGCTGTAAATAATATTCTGCCAAAGCCTTACCCAAACCGCTGCTGTGGCCACTGATGATAATTTTTTGCCGCATGATAATTGTCCGTTTGAAAGCGTTTTTGATTCTGCCACAGAGTCCGTCCGCTGCAAACCATAATGCCGTCTGAAGCCGTGTTCAAGCCTGTTGATTTCGGGTATAGTAGCGTTCTTACAAACCATAAACAGCCCGTCATACTTGGAGAAACCGCGATGTTCAAGCGTCCCGAAGAATTAATCGTTTTGATACTGGCCGTCCTGTGGATCGTCCTGACCTACTTCCTCGCCGCCTATACCGGCGCGGCCGCCTATACTGTTTTGCTGATCAGCGTATTGACCGCTGTGTGGGCAGTTGTCTGTTTCTTCCTGTGGCAACGCGGTCTCAGCCGCCTAATTTGGCCGCTGTTTCTCGGCGCACTGGTCGCCTGCTGGTGGCCGTGGCTGGATTGGTATGCGGTCAAAGATTTTATCGCGCCCGGAGCGGAGAGCCAAGCCATTGTCGTGGCAAAACCGTGGTATGCCGGTTGGACATTTAAAATCATTCTGGCTGCCATTCCGGTAGCGCTGGGTTATGCATTTAAATGGAAGCGTGCCCGCCAAACCAAAATTTCCATAAATTCCAGCTTCTGATTTCCGATACCGTATGGATAAATCTGCCGAGCCGTCTGTTTTCAGACGGCCTTGCGCTGTTATCCCGCCGCAAAAGCAGGTATAATCTTCACACAAATTAACACCACCCACCAAAGGCCGTCTGAAAATGATTAGCAAACAAGAATATCTGGCACAAGCCGCGCAAGGCTACAACCGCATTCCGCTGGTGCAGGAGCTGCTGGCGGATTTGGATACTCCCTTATCCCTCTATCTCAAACTTGCCAACCGCCCTTATACCTATCTGTTGGAATCCGTGGTCGGCGGCGAGCGTTTCGGCCGCTATTCCTTTATCGGCCTGCCGTGCACCCACTATCTGAAAGTCAACGGCCAACACGTTGACGTGTATCTCAACGGCGAAATCGTCGAGCAATACGACGGTAATCCGCTGCACTTTATCGAAGCCTTCCACAAGCGTTTCAACACTCCTGAAATCCCCGCCCTGCCGCGCTTTACCGGCGGCTTATGCGGCTACTTCGGCTACGAAACCATTTACAGCTTCGAGCATTTTGCCCACCGTTTGAAAAACACCCCCAAAGCCGACCCCATCGGCACACCCGATATGCTGTTGATGTTGTCCACCGAATTGGCAGTTATCGACAACCTCAGCGGCAAAATCCACCTGATTGTGTATGCCGATCCGAGCCAGTCCGACGGCTACGAACGCGCCCGCGAGCGTTTGGAAGATTTGCGCCTGCAACTGCGTCAAAGCAGCGCCATCCCCCTGTCTTTGGGCAGCTCCAAAACCGAAGCCGTCAGCGAATTTGGCGAAGAGCCTTTCAAAGCCTGCGTAGCCAAAATCAAAGACTATATCTTCGCCGGCGACTGTATGCAGGTCGTACCCAGCCAACGCAGCTACATGGAATACCGAGACAGCCCGCTCGCGCTCTACCGCGCCCTGCGCACGCTCAATCCCTCGCCGTATATGTTTTACTACGATTTCGGCGATTTTCACATCGTCGGCTCGTCGCCGGAAATCCTCGTGCGCCGCGAACGCGATACCGTTATCGTGCGCCCGATTGCCGGTACCCGTCTGCGCGGCAAAACTCCCGCCGAAGACCTCGCCAACGAGCAGGATCTGCTCTCCGACGCTAAAGAAATCGCCGAACACGTCATGCTGATCGATCTCGGCCGCAACGACGTCGGCCGCATCAGCCAAACCGGAGAAGTCAAAGTCACTGATAAAATGGTGATTGAAAAATACTCCCACGTCATGCACATCGTTTCCAACGTAGAAGGCCGTCTGAAACCCGAAGTTTCCAATATGGACATCCTCGCCGCCACCTTCCCCGCCGGTACCCTCTCTGGCGCACCGAAAGTGCGCGCGATGGAAATCATCGAAGAAGTCGAACCGAGCAAACGCGGCATCTACGGCGGCGCCCTCGGCGTATGGAGCTTCAACAACGATATGGACTTGGCCATCGCCATCCGCACCGCCGTGATTAAAAACAACGTGTTATACGTGCAAAGCGGCGCCGGTGTCGTTGCCGATTCCGACCCGCAATCCGAATGGAACGAAACCCAAAACAAAGCGCGGGCAGTAGTACGCGCGGCACAGATGGTGCAGGAGGGGTTGGATAAGTAACGAAAATTTGAGATAAGCATTTTTATCTCTATTCTTTTCGGTAATTTATGCTGGTAGGCAGACAGAAAATCGCCAGATTTTCTGTCTGCCTTAAAAAAATACAGTTCTGAAAATTTGATAGTATTGCCAATCAAAACACTTTATTCGCATATACAAACTGACATTATCCATGACAACCACCATGCAAAACACCCCCATCCTCCCTCCTTCCATGCTCGGCATACTCGGCGGCGGCCAGCTTGGCCGTATGTTTGCCGTAGCGGCCAAAACCATGGGCTATAAAGTGACCGTGCTCGATCCCGATCCGAATGCGCCGGCGGCAGAATTTGCCGACTGCCATTTGTGTGCGCCGTTTGACGATAAAGCGGCTTTGGACGAATTGGCCAAATGCGCGGCGGTCACCACCGAGTTTGAAAACGTCAACGCCGACGCCATGCGTTTTTTGGCGCAGCATACCAACGTATCGCCCAGCGGCGACTGCGTAGCAATTGCGCAAAACCGGATTCAGGAAAAAGCGTGGATACGCAAAGCCGGCTTGCAGACCGCGCCGTATCAGGCCGTCTGCAAAGCGGAAGACATCAGCGCCGACAGCGCGGCATTTTTGCCGGGGATTCTGAAAACCGCGACTTTAGGCTATGACGGCAAAGGCCAAATCCGTGTGAAAACGCTGGAAGAGCTGAGTGCGGCATTTGCGGCGCATGGCGGCGTGGACTGCGTGTTGGAGAAAATGGTGGACTTACGCGGCGAAATTTCCGTGATTGTCTGCCGTTTGAACAGCGAGAATGTGCAGACCTTTGATCCGGCCGAAAATATCCATGCAGACGGTATTTTGGCTTATTCCATCGTACCCGCCCGTCTGCCGCAAGACATCCAGCAGCAGGCGCAGCAGATGGCGCGGCGTTTGGCGGATGAATTGGATTATATCGGCGTGTTGGCGGTGGAAATGTTTGTGGTCGGCGATACGCATGAATTGGTGGTCAACGAAATCGCGCCGCGTCCGCACAATTCCGGCCACCACACCATTGACGCTTGCGCCGCCAGCCAGTTCCAACAGCAGGTACGCCTGATGTGCAAACTGCCGCCGGCCGATACGCGCCTCTTGTCGGCCTGCTGCATGGCGAATATTTTGGGCGATGTGTGGGCGGATGACGGCGGCGAACCGAATTGGCTGCCACTGCAAAGCGATACCCGAAGCCACCTGCATTTATACGGCAAAAAAGCCGCGCGCAAAGGCCGTAAAATGGGGCATTTCGTTACCTTGGCCGACGATGCGGACATTGCGCTGCAAAAAGCGCAGCAGCTGCACAATAGCCTGTAATTTTCAGACGGCCTTGCCTAACCTTTGTAGGGTCTTGACCCGCCTTTTATGTTATGTAACAAAAAACAGGGTGGGTTAAAACCCTCCCTACACCATCCGTTTTTCTATGAGCCTGCTAACCATACTCCGCCCCGCAACTGAGGGGGATTGCCGTTTTATCCATAATGCCCACCTGCACGCCGTGCAATACGCCTGTATCCGCAGTTACAACGAGCGCGTATTAAAAGCTTGGGAAGCCCTGCTCGACATCGAAAGCTACCATGCCACCATTCAGGACTCAAGCAAAGCGCTGTGGGTAGTGGAATACAAAGGTGTGATTCAGGGCTTTTTCCAAGTGGATTTTAAAGAGGCGCAACTGGATGCCCTGTATGTCCACCCTCTGTTTCATAATCACGGTTTGGGTACGGCTCTGCTGCAACGTGCTGAAGAACTGGCGCGGCAGGCCGGTTTGAGCTTTTTAAAGCTGTATGCCTCGCTCAATTCCGTTCCGTTTTACCGCTTAAACGGCTACGATTCGCTAGGTTCGGCAGTATTGCCCTTGTGCGAAACCGTCAAAGTCAAATGCGAACTGATGCGCAAATATCTCTAAACCGACGAGGCCGTCTGAAAGTTTTGCATTTTCAGACGGCCTTTATATAAGCAAAACTGATAAGCTGCAAAGCAAACATTATTTTCCAAAATTACCCGATTTAGTTAAAATAAACCCATCTCCCATGAATTGAGGAAATCCGTTATGACCATCCGCACCCTGACCCTAGCTGCCGTTAGCGCAGCCGTCGCCCTCAGCGCCTGCTCGCCCAAATCCGAACCGGCTGCCGATAATCAAGCCGCTTCCGCCGCGCCCGCAGCCGCCAACGGCAAAGGCATTACCCTGCTGAACGTCTCTTATGATGTGGCACGCGATTTTTACAAAGAATACAACCCCCTGTTTGTTAAAGAATACGAAGGCAAACATCCGGGCGAAAGCATAGACGTGCAACAGTCGCACGGCGGTTCAAGCAAGCAAGCGCTGTCAGTAGCCAATGGTTTGGCAGCCGATGTCGTTACCATGAACCAAACCTCCGATATTGAGTTATTGGAGAAAAAAGGATTGGTAAAATCCGACTGGACGAAACGTCTGCCCGACAACGCTGTGCCGTTTACCAGCACCACCGTCTTCTTGGTGCGCAAAGGCAACCCGAAACAGATTAAAGACTGGAACGATTTAACCAAAGACGGCGTGCAAATCGTGCTTGCCAATCCGAAAACCACCGGCAACGGCCGCTATGCCTTCCTCGGCGCTTACGGCTACGGCTTGAAAGCGAACAACGGCGATGAGGGCAAAACCAAAGAATTTGTTGCCGCCCTGCTGAAAAACGCGCCCGTGTTTGAAAACGGCGGCCGCGCAGCCACCACCACCTTCAGCCAACGCAATATCGGCGATGTGCTGATTACCTTTGAAAACGAAGCCAACCATGTCAGCAAAAAACTGACTCAAGGCCAGTTTGAAATCGTGTATCCGAGCTACACCATCCTGTCGGAAAGCCCTGTGGCCGTAGTGGACAGCGTGGTTGAGAAAAAAGGCACGCAACAAGCCGCAACCGAATACTTGCAATATCTGTGGAGCGAACCGGCACAAGAGCTGGCCGCGCAACTCTACCTGCGTCCGCAAAACGCTGATGTATTGGCCAAACACAAAGCCGACTTCCCCGACATCGAGACCTTCAAACCCAATGAAAAATTCGGTACTTGGGAAGAAATCATGAAGAAATACTTTGCCGACGGCGGCTTGGTAGATCAGTTGTCGCCTAAAAAATAATAGGTGAAATACCACAATGCCGTCTGAACAGGTGTGAACATAAAATCAAGGATTTTTGTTACACCCGTTCAGACGGCATTTTTTATGACGATATAGTGGAATTACTTAAAAACAAACCATCTATACGGTGTAGGTTGGGTTGTAAACCCAACCTACACCTAAACTTCCGTTGGGATTTCATCCCAACCTACGCAGTTTGCTTTTCTGCTCTACGGCACTTGGCCAACTCGCCGATTTAACGCCACTCCCAGCGTACAATCCGCCACACCATTACCACGGCAAAAATCGCGCACAACAAATAAATCAGGCTGGAAATGCCATGCCACATGCCGAATGAGCCGCCGACCAGCGACAGCAGCCAGTTGGTCATTTGCGTTTTAATGGCTTCGATTACCGGCGTAATCAGAAACTGGCTGATAGCCAGTAAAATAATGATGGCAGCCGTCAATTTGCCGTTTAACGAACCGGCAGCTCGTTGCGCTGCTTCGCGCTTACCAACGACATACACCAGCAGCCACACCGCCAAGCCAACATACGACACCACATCAAACAGCTTGCCCGCAATCGCACCCGCCTGCAATTTCGGCAACATCTGAAACAAGACCGGCGCGGCGATATAGCCCGCCATCACCTGCAAACCCAACCAAAATGCGGCCAATGCCGCCGCGATTCTGTTCATGTTTTCCTCCTTTTGAATCCTTTGTTAGCAATCAGGCCGTCTGAAAAATCTGCAATTTCATTTCATGCACTTTTCAGACGGCCTTTCATGGTTCAGTTAAACACGCAACAACGCTTAGATATATTCAACCGCAATAATATCATACTCGCGTACGCCGCCCGGCGCCTGCACTTCAGCCACGTCGCCTTCTTCTTTACCAATCAGTGCGCGGGCAATCGGCGAGCCTACATAGATTTTGCGCTCTTTGATGTCCGCTTCATCTTCGCCGACGATTTGGTAGGTCACCTGCTCTTCGGTTTCCAAATCTTCGAGTGTTACCGTTGTGCCGAACACGATTTTGCCGTCGGCATGGATTTCTGCCGGATTGATGATATGCGCCAGCGATAATTTGCCTTCCAGCTCGGCAATACGGCCTTCGATAAAGCCTTGACGTTCTTTGGCCGCTTCGTATTCGGCGTTTTCCGACAAATCGCCGTGCGAGCGCGCTTCGGCAATCGCTTCAATAATTTGCGGACGGGCAACGCTTTTGAGCTGTTGCAATTCTTGCTTGAGCATTTCTGCGCCGCGAACGGTCAAAGGAATTTTTTGCATGGTGGTTCTCCGTAAAAGCGCTTGGCGCTTTTTTATAATGACATACGCGCCGACGGATGGGTCAATCATCTGTCGGCGCAAAATAAAAATACAAGCCGCCTGTTGCCGGCGGCTTGCTGTGGTAAAAATCAATTAAACGTATTGTACCAAAGATACGGGAAAATTCAATATTGAAACGCTTTTCACGCGCTTATTGCCCCGTCGAGGCCGTCTAAAAGCAAAGAACCTGTATTCACAATCCCTTATTTTCATACGGCCTGCATATATGGCGGCAATACGGATAAAAAATTAAAACGGAATATCGTCGTCGATATCATCCACCGGCGCGGCGGGCGCAACCGGTGCGCGGCGGGCTGGTGCGGCGGGCGGTGCGCTCGGCGCTTCCTGCTGGTAAGCCGGAGCGGACTGCTGATAGCCGCCTTGCTGTTGCGCGGGGGCAGATTGGTAGTTTTGCTGCTGGTAACCGCCCTCGTCATAAGGCGCACCGCCACCGCTGTTGCGGCTGCCGAGCATTTTCATTTCGTTGGCGATGATGTCGTAAGCGGTGCGCTCGATACCGTTTTTATCGGTATAACGGCGGCTTTGGATACGGCCTTCGATATACACCGAGCTGCCTTTGCGCAGATATTGGCCGGCAACTTCGGCCAAGCGGCGATACATGGTAATGTTGTGCCATTCGGTGCGCTCTTGGCGTTGGCCGCTGTTGCGGTCATTCCAAGTTTCGCTGGTGGCAATGCTGAAATTGCAGACGGCCTCGCCGTTGGGCATGTAGCGCACTTCGGGATCGCGCCCCAAGTTGCCGATAAGGATGACTTTGTTAACTGATGACATTTTATACTCCTGAGATGATTTTTTCGGCAGCGGCTTGGTCAAAACCTTTCTGCAACGCTTTGATGTAAACGGTTTGCTTGTCGCGGCTGAAGCTGACGGCTTCCACACCCGCCAAGTCGGTCAGCGCAGAGTGTAAAGCGGATTCCTGACCTTGCCAAGTGATCGGTACGCGCAGGCTGATATTTTTTACCGGCTTGGGCGCGGGCAGCAGCCATGCGACTGCCAACCACAACAACATCAGCGCACTGCAAAAGGCAAACACGCCGCCGAAGCCGTAATGCTGGAACAATAATCCGCCGCAGGCGCCGCCGACAAACAGGCCGACCGACTGCAAAGTGTTATAAACCCCCATCGCCGTGCCTTTCAAATCGGTTGGCGCGATTTTCGACACCATAGAGGGCAGACTGGCTTCCAGCACATTAAAACCGATAAAGTAAACCATCAGATAGGCCGTTATCAGCCAAATGGAATTCAGCCCGAACAGCAGGCCGATTTGCGCCAGCGCGATACAGGCAATGCCGAGCATAAACACCTGCTTCAATTTATTGCGCGTTTCGCCGATGATAATCAGCGGAACCATCACAATCAGACCGGTAATGGTGGCAGGCAGATACACTTTCCAATGTTGGATTTTATCCAAACCCAGCTCCAGCATGGCAAACGGCAGCGCGGTAAACAGCGCCATTTGCGCGGCATGAAGGGCAAAAATACCGAAGTCCAAACCCAATAATTGCGGATTTTTCAACACCTCGCCAAAGCGCGACGGCTGCGCCTGTGCATCTTCATGTAATTTGGACGTTTCAGGATTCGGCGTCAGCCACGCCACCACGCCTATGCTGATAAGCGTCAGAATCCCCGTTAACGCAAACAGACCGGATACGCCTATCCAATCGGCCATCAGCGGCGCCGCCACCAAACTCACGGAAAACGTCAGACCGATACTCAGACCAATCATCGCCATTGCCCGGGTGCGCACTTCTTCGCGGGTCAAATCCGCCAGCAGCGCCGTTACCGCCGCACTTACCGCGCCCGCACCCTGCACCGCCCGCGCCACGACCAGCATGGGCAGCGTGTCCGCTGCCGCCGCCACAAAACTGCCCGCCGCAAACACAATCAGACCGGCGTAAATTACTTTTTTGCGGCCGAATTTGTCGGAAGCCATGCCCAAGGGCAGTTGGCACAGCGCCTGCGTCAGGCCGTAAATCCCCATCGCCACGCCGACCAGCGCCTGATGTTTTTCCGCCCCCGGCAGCGTTGCCGCATAGAGGGCAAACACCGGCAACACCAAAAACATGCCCAGCATACGCAGGGCATAAACGCCGGATAAAGTGGTGCTGGCACGCCATTCGTGCGGGAACATGGTAACGCGGTTGGTTCTGGACATTTTGTTTTTTATAATGTTTTCAGACGGCCTTTGCGGTGCAGAGGCCGTCTGAAAATAAGGAATTTCGATAACAGGATTATACAGTAATCAGGCTGCTTTGCATCCGCCTGATTTCCAGACGGCATACCGCCCGCCTTTACCCCCACTGCCAACGGTTGCGCCACGCGCCCAACACCGCATTGGGATATTTGTTGCTGCCCAGGCTGCCGTTGAAACGCGCCAGTGCGCGTACCATATCGCCTTTCTCGATGTTGTTGTAATGGCGCAGAATGGTACAGCCGTAGCGCAGGTTGGTGCGGATATCGAAAAGGTTGTGCGAGGGTTTACCGATATAGTTTTTCCAAAACGGCATGACCTGCATCAGCCCGCGCGCGCCCACGCCGCTGATGGCGTATTGGCGGAACGCGCTTTCCACTTCAATCAAGCCCAAAATTACCTGCGTATTCAAACCGGCGCGGCTGGATTCGTATTGGATGTTAGTCAGCAGGCGGCGGCGTTCGCCTTCGTCGGGCACATATTTGCTCAAGCGCGAAGACATGGCGTTGAGCCAGCGTTCGCCTTCGGCCTGACTGGAAAACACCAGCCGTGCGGGATTGACATTGTTAATCGAGCCGCGCATGACCGAGGCGACATCGTCCGACAGGGTTTCTTCGCGCTGCGCCCCCGCCCACACCAGCTGCGGTGCGCATAACAATGCGCCGCCGACCGTCAAGAGACGGCGGCGGCTCAAGGAAAAGGTTTCGGATTCGGTAAAATTGCTGTGTTTCATTTCAAAATCTTATTCGGCGGCAAAACCGCCGTTCATGCTTAAAAAAATAACCTAAAACCGTAGCTTAGCATATTTGCCAACCTTTTGGGCTTGCCGGAAGAATATCCGGCCTGCGGTTTTAGGTTATTTTTTCCGCAGCATGTTGATTTTGAATATTTTACCGTTTGCAGCGTGCAAAACCTGCCTGTGGTACGGCCTTTTTACGGGTGGACAAATGCATCGGGATTCACTTTGCGCTGACCGTCCATCACCTCAAAATGCAGGTGCGGGCCGGTGCTGCGGCCGGTGCTGCCGACATAGGCAATCAGCTGTCCGCGTTTGACTTCCTCTCCCGGGCTGACAACATATTTGCTGGCATGGCCGTATAAAGTAGCAAAACGCTCGTCGTGCTGGATAATCACGGTTTTGCCGTAGCCTTTTTTCCAACCGGCAAATTCGACTTTACCGCTTTCTGCCGCATAAATCGGCGAACCGGTGGGAGCGGCATAATCCACGCCGCTGTGGAATTTGACTTTGCGCAACACGGGATGGTTGCGGTAGCCGTAGCCCGAGCTTTTGCGGTAATTGGATACGGGCATCATAAAGCGCGGCTGGTTGGGGCGGATGACGCTGTCGGCTGTCTGCGCAGGCTGCTGTTGCGGCAGGCGCAGAATTTTCTGCTGCACAAATTCGTCCATATACTCCTGCGTAATGCCTTGATTGGCGGCAACGGTTTTACCGGCGGTTTCCGGGCGGACAATGCGGTCTTCCGCCTGTGCGGGCAGCGCAGCCACCAAAACGACGGCGGATAAAAAAGCGGTTTGCAGTTTGACGGATAAATTCAAAAGAAACTCCTTGTTACAATATAACAGGCAAGATTCTATCTTAATTTTTGTTAATAAAAACAAAGAACATGAAAAATTTGTATAATTCAGACGGCCTTGTATGCGTTTTAATGCATATTGCGACGGCCATTTTTTCTTGAGAAACATCAAATACAAAGCCCGCCGACAGATGACAGCAGTTTGACTGCAAGGTAACATAAGCAGTCTTTATTCCAAACGGTATCTGCCATGACCGCACCTTTACCTTTTGCCAACCTCCTTGCCACCGTCGATTTGGGTTCCAACAGCTTCCGTCTGCAAATCTGCGAGAACAACAACGGCCAGCTCAAAGTGATTGATTCGTTCAAACAGATGGTGCGTTTTGCCGCCGGTTTGGATGAAAACAAAATATTGAGCGAAGAATCGCAAGAGCGCGCGCTTGATTGCTTGGCCAAATTCGGCGAACGCCTGCGCGGTTTTTCGCCCGAACAGGTGCGCGTGGTCGCCACCAACACCTTCCGCGTAGCAAAAAACATCGGCGCGTTCCTGCCCAAGGCCGAAGCCGCGCTGGGCTTTCCGATTGAAATCATCGCCGGCCGCGAGGAAGCGCGTCTGATTTACACCGGTGTGGTGCATACCCTGCCGCCCAACGGCGACAAAATGCTGGTCATCGACATCGGCGGCGGTTCTACCGAATTTGTCATCGGCGCTGATTTAAAACCCGACACCACCGAAAGCCTGCCGCTGGGCTGCGTAACGTACAGCCTGCGTTTTTTCCAAAACAAAATCAGTAATAAAGATTTTCAAGCCGCCATTTCCGCCGCGCGTAACGAAATCCAGCGCATCAGCAAGCTGATGAAGCGCAACGGCTGGGATTTTGCCGTCGGCACTTCCGGCTCGGCCAAATCCATCCGCGATGTGTTGGCGGCGGAAAAACCGCAAGCCGCCGATATTACCTATGAGGGCATGAAATATCTGGCCGAACGGATTATCGAAGCGGGTACGGTCAAAAAAGCCAAATTCGAGGGTTTGAAACCCGACCGCCTCGAAGTTTTCTCCGGCGGTTTAGCGGTGATGATGGCGGCGTTTGAAGAGCTGGAAATCAGCACAATGCGGGTAACGGAAGCCGCGCTGCGCGATGGTGTGTTGTATGACATGATTGGCCGCCAGCTCAACGAAGACATGCGCGACCAAACTTGTGCCGAATTCCAAAAACGCTACCACGTCAGCCTGAATCAGGCCAACCGCGTGGCGGAAACGGCGCAAAAATTCATGGAAAGCCTGTGCGTGGCGAAAAATGTGCCGATACAGGATTTGAAATACTGGCAGCAATTATTGGGCTGGGCGGGTCGTCTGCACGAAATCGGCACCGACATCGCCCACGCCGGCTACCACAAGCATTCGGCCTATATTCTGGAAAACGCCGATATGCCGGGTTTTTCGCGCAAAGAGCAGACCGCTTTGGCGCAGCTGGCCTTGGGGCACCGTGGCGATGTGAAGAAAATGACTGATATCGTCAGCGGCAATGAAATGCGCTGGTACGCGATTTTGTCGCTGCGTCTTGCCGCCCTGTTCTGCCGCGCCCGCCTGCCGCTGGAATTACCCGCGCAAACCCAATTGCGTGCCGATGATTCGGGCAAAGGCTTCGTCTTGCGCATTAACGGCCTCTGGCTGGACGAACATCCGCTGATTGCCGACGCGCTGGCCTATGAAAGCGCGCAATGGCAGAAAGTGGATATGCCGTTTACGGTGCAGCCGCTGTAACCATCTTGCCGCCGCATTTCACGAAAAAGGCCGTCTGAAAATACCGGTAAATCCGCTTACCGTATTTTCAGACGGCCTCTTTGCTCATGCCAAATTCACGTTATATAACCATTCCATCTTTTATTACAACCATCCATTCTTTCCTTTTTTCAGACGGCATTGTTACAGTATCGCTAATGTGAAATTACCATGGGATTTTGTTTTATGCTGTTGCTCAAAAAACCCAGCGTGCTGCCCGGTTTTAACCTCAGCTTCGGCCTGACTGTGTTGTGCCTGTCGCTCTTGGTGGTGTTGCCGTTTGCGATGATGGCGACCAAAGCGGGCGAAATCGGCTGGACGGCGTTTTGGCAGACCATTACCGAGCCTAATGTGTTGGCGGCGGTGTGGTTGAGCCTGAAAATGTCATTTTACGCCATGCTGACCAATATCGTGTTCGGCACGTTGGTAGCGTGGGTATTGGTGCGCTATGATTTTCCGGGTAAAAACCTGGTTAACGCGCTGGTGGATTTGCCCTTCGCCCTGCCGACGGCGGTAACCGGTATCGCACTGGCCACACTCTACGCACCCAACGGTTGGATTGGCAGCCTGTTTGCGCCGTTTGACATCAAAATCGCCTTTACGCCCATCGGCATTTGGATTGCGCTGGTGGTGGTGAGCCTGCCGTTTATCGTGCGGGCGGTGCAGCCGGTATTGGAAGAGCTCTCAGGCGAATACGAAGAAGCTGCCGCAACCTTGGGCGCAAGCCGTTTCACCACTTTCCGCCGCGTTTTGCTGCCAGAAATTACCCCCGCTCTGCTGACCGGCGCCGGCATGATGTTTGCCCGCGCCACCGGCGAATACGGCTCGGTGATTTTTATCGCCGGCAATATCCCGATGGTGTCGGAAATCCTGCCGCTGATTATTACCGGCAAGCTGGAGCAGTTTGACGTGCAGGGCGCGTCGGCAGTGGCATTGTTTATGCTGCTGATTTCGTTTGTAATTCTGTTTGCGCTGAACATCATGCAGTGGGCTTTGAGCAAACGCGCGGGCGCGAAAGCATAGGCCGTCTGAAAATCAATAATCCAAATCATAAAAAAGACAAACCATGAGAACCAACTCCCCTAATCCCAATCTGACCGAACCGCGCTGGCTGCGGGTCATGCTGACCGCCGTAGCCCTGCTGTTTCTGCTGGTCATGCTGGTCGTGCCGCTGGTATCGGTGTTTTACGAAGCCTTGAAAGGCGGCTGGGATTTGTATGTCCAAGCGCTGACCGATCCGGAAGCATGGTCGGCCATCAAGCTGACGCTGATTACCGCTGCGATTGTCGTGCCTGTCAATGCCGTATTGGGCATTGCGATGGCCTGGCTGCTGACCCGCTTTGATTTTCGCGGCAAACAGCTTTTGACTACCCTACTCGATTTACCGTTTTCTGTGTCGCCGGTGGTGGCCGGTTTGATGTTTGTGCTGCTTTTCGGCGCGAATACCGTTTTGGGCGGCTGGCTGGAAGCGCAAGGCATTCAGATTATTTTCGCCATCCCGGGCATTATTTTAGCCACGCTGTTCGTGACCTTCCCCTTTGTGGCGCGTGAGCTGATTCCCTTAATGCAGGCGCAGGGCGACAGCGAGGAGCAAGCAGCGCTGATTCTCGGCGCAAGCGGCTGGCAAATGTTTTGGCGCGTGACCTTGCCCAATATCAAATGGGCGCTGCTTTACGGCATTATCCTCACCAACGCCCGCGCCATGGGCGAATTCGGCGCGGTGAGCGTGGTTTCCGGCCATATCCGTGGCGAAACCAACACCATTCCGCTGTTAGTGGAAATCTTCTACAACGAATACAACTTTACCGGCGCCTTTGCCCTGTCCGGCGTATTGGCCTTGCTCGCCTTGGCGACACTGGCCGTACAAAATTTCATTACCAAAACCCAAGAGAAAAAACTCGCCGCTGCGGAGCGTAACGCATGAGTATCACCATCCAACAATTAAACAAACACTTCGGCAATTTCCACGCGCTGAAAAACATCAACCTCAATGTCCCCACCGGCAAACTGGTGTCGCTGCTGGGGCCTTCCGGTTGCGGCAAAACCACGCTGTTGCGGATTATCGCCGGTTTGGAAAATGCCGACGACGGCAAAATTTTATTTGACGGCCAAGACGTAACCGACAAACACGTGCGCGAGCGCAAAGTCGGCTTTGTGTTCCAACACTACGCCCTGTTCCGCCATATGAACGTGTTTGACAACATCGCCTTCGGCCTCTCCGTTTTGCCCAAGGCCGAACGCCCGAGCAAAGAAAAAATCCGTGCCAAAGTGGAAGAGCTGCTGGGCTTGGTGCAACTGTCGCATTTGGCCAAAGCCTATCCGCACCAACTCTCTGGCGGCCAACGCCAGCGTATCGCCCTCGCCCGCGCTTTGGCCGTCGAGCCAAAACTTCTTCTGCTGGACGAGCCTTTCGGCGCACTCGATGCCAAAGTGCGCAAAGAATTGCGCACCTGGCTGCGCGACATCCACCACAATCTCGGCGTGACCAGCATTTTGGTGACCCACGACCAAGAAGAAGCCTTGGAAGTATCCGATGAAATCGTGGTGATGAACCACGGCAAAATCGAGCAAACCGGCAGCGCCGAAGCCATTTACCGTAAACCGGAAAACGCCTTTGTCACCGAATTTCTCGGCGAAACCGACGCCTTTGAAGGCCGTATCGAAAAAGGCGCATGGCACTACGGCGATTTTGCGTGGCCGCTCGACCGCCAATACAAATGGCAGGAGCAGACCGCCATCGGCTACGTGCGCCCGCACGAATGGCAGCCTGCGGCCGAGGGGGTGCAAGCCATGATTACCGCGCCGATTGAAAAAATCCACGCCGTCGGTGCGCTTACCCACGTCACCGTCAAACACGGCAAGCAAGACGTACACATCACCCTCGGCGGCAGCGACAGCGCCCGCCTGAACCTCACCGTCGGCCAAACCTTGGCCTTGTCGCCGAAGCAGGTGTATGTATTCTCGCAAAACGAGCTGATTGAATTTTCGATTTAATGCCATTCAAGCCAAGGCCGTCTGAAAAACCGTATGCACATCGGTTTTTCAGACGGCCTTTTCAGATATTGAATATTGTTAACAATCGGCGCATAATCAGCCATACGTTTTCCCCTCAACCCACCCCATAGGAATCCTGCCATGCATAACTACCTGACCCCGAATTTCTCCTTCGCCCCGATGATTCCCGAGCGTGCGCTCGGCAGCCGCGTATGGGATACCGAAGGCCGAGAATATGTCGATTTGTCGGGCGGGATTGCCGTTAACGCCTTAGGTCACAGCAACCCCGTCTTAATCGAAGCCCTATCCGAGCAGGCAAACAAGCTGTGGCACATTTCCAATATCTACACCACCGGCCCGGCGCAGGAATTGGCGCAGAAGCTGGTCGAGCATTCTTTCGGCGACAAAGTCTTTTTCTGCAACTCCGGCGCCGAAGCCAATGAAGCCGCGCTGAAACTGGCGCGCAAATACGGCCGCGACCGCTCAAACGGCGAGAAAAACGAAATCGTCGCCTGCCTCAACAGTTTTCACGGCCGCACCGTATTTACCGTGTCCGTCGGCGGCCAACCCAAATACAGCCAAGACTACGCGCCACTGCCGCAAGGCATTACCCATGTACCGTTTAACGACATCGCCGCGCTGGAAGCCACCGTCGGCGAAAAAACCTGCGCCGTGATTATCGAGCCGATTCAAGGCGAAAGCGGCATTCTGCCCGCTACCCAAGAATATTTGGAAACCGCCCGCCGCCTGTGCGACCAACACGGCGCACTGCTGGTTTTCGATGAAGTGCAAACCGGCATGGGGCACACCGGCAAGCTGTTTGCTTACGAGCATTACGGTATCGTGCCCGACATCATGAGTCTGGCCAAGGCGCTGGGTTGCGGCTTCCCCATCGGCGCGATTGTGACCACCGACACCATCGCCCCCACTTTCGGCCCGGGTACGCACGGTTCGACCTTCGGCGGCAACCCGATGGCCTGCGCCGTCGGCAGCCGTGCATTCGACATCATCAATGCGCCCGAAACGCTGGCGCATGTTGTGGCGCAAGGTGAAAAATTGCGCCGTGCCTTAGAAAGCATAGGCCAAGAAACCGGCGTATTCAAACAAGTACGCGGCATGGGCTTGCTGCTGGGGGCAGTGTTGAGCGACGAATATCAAGGACGCGCGGGCGAAATCATGTCTGCCGCGCTGAAACACGGCCTGATGGTCTTGGTGGCGGGCAGCAATGTGGTGCGCTTTGCGCCGAGCCTGTTGTTGAGCGATGAAGATTTGGAAGAAGGCTTAGGCCGTCTGAAAACCGCGCTTAACGAATGGCTGGCGCAAGCGGAATAAATGACATCGTTTACACACCATCATGACATCGCAACAGGCCGTCTGAAACCGTTTTCAGACGGCCTTTCTCTATCTGCCACAATGCTATAATAGCCGCCTGATTCCCTTTCCTGATTTAGCCATGAAACTCAATCCACAACAGCAGGCGGCCGTCAATTATCTGGGCGGGCCGCTGCTCGTTTTGGCCGGTGCCGGCAGCGGCAAAACCGGCGTGATTACGCAGAAAATCAAACATTTGATTGTCAACGTCGGCTATCCCGCGCACCAAGTGGCCGCCATTACCTTTACCAATAAAGCCGCCAAAGAAATGCAGGAGCGCGTGGCGAAAATGCTGCCCAAGTCGCAAACGCGCGGGCTGACGATTTGCACCTTCCACTCACTCGGCATGCGCATTTTGCGCGAAGAAGCCAACCACATCGGCTATAAAAAGAATTTTTCCATTCTCGATGCCACCGACAGCGCCAAAATCATCAGCGAGCTCATCGGCGGCAGCGGCAAAGAAGCGGTATTCAAGGCGCAGCACCAGATTTCGCTGTGGAAAAACGATTTACAAACACCCGAACAAGCGCTGATAAACGCGCAAAACGAATGGGAACACCAAACCGCGCAAGCCTACGCCAGCTATCAGGCCACTTTGGAAAGCTATCAGGCGGTGGATTTTGACGATTTAATCCGCCTGCCCGCTCTGCTGCTCCAGCAAAACAGCGAAGTGCGCAACAAATGGCAGCTGCACCTGCGCTATCTTTTGGTAGACGAATGCCAAGACACCAACACCTGCCAATTTACCCTGATGAAACTCCTGACCGGCGCGGAAGGCATGTTTACCGCCGTGGGCGACGACGACCAGTCGATTTACGCCTGGCGCGGCGCAAACATGGAAAATCTGCGCAAAATGCAGCAAGACTACCCGCAGATGAAAATCATCAAGCTGGAGCAAAACTACCGCTCCACTGCGCGAATTTTGAAAATCGCCAACAAGGTGATTGAAAACAACCCTAAATTGTTCCAAAAAACATTGTGGTCGCAATTCGGCATGGGCGAAGTGGTGAAAGTGGTGGCCTGCCAAAACGAGCAGCACGAAGCCGAATGGGTGGTCAGCCAGATTGTGAAGCAAAAGCTGGTCGGCGGCGACAAAACCCAATACGCCGATTTTGCCGTCTTATATCGCGGCAACCATCAGGCGCGGGCGTTTGAAGAAGCCTTGCGCAGCGCGCGCGTACCCTACCAGCTTTCCGGCGGGCAGAGCTTTTTTGACAAAGCCGAGATTAAAGACGTGCTGTCTTATATCCGCCTGATGGCCAATCCCGACGACGATCCCGCCTTCTTACGCGCCGTCACCACACCCAAGCGCGGTATCGGCGAGGTAACGCTAGGCAAACTCAACGCTTATGCGCACGAACACGAGTGCAGCCTGTATCAGGCGGCGCAAAGCGATGAAGCGCTGTCTGCGCTTAATGCCGCCAACCGCGAGCATGTGCAGGAATTTATGCGGCTGATGGAGCATTACCGCAGCCGTGCCGATGGCGATGACGCGGGCGAAGTCATCAACGATTTGTTGGAAGAAATCGGCTATGAAAACCATCTGCTGGCCAACGAAGAAGGCAAGGCCGGCGAAATCAAGTGGCGCAACGTCACCGATTTAACCGGCTGGCTGGCACGCAAAGGCGAGGAAGATGGCAAAACCCTGATTGAAATCGCGCAAACCATCGCGCTGATGACCCTGCTCGAAGGCAAAGACGAGGAAGAAAACGACGCGGTCAAACTCTCCACCCTGCACGCCTCCAAAGGTTTGGAGTATCCGTATGTCTTTTTGGTCGGCTGCGAAGAAGGCATTTTGCCGCACAGCGACAGCGTGGAAGAAGACAATGTTGAAGAAGAACGCCGCCTGATGTATGTCGGCATTACCCGCGCCAAACGCCAACTTACCCTGACCCACTGCCTCAAACGCAAGCGCATGGGCAACTGGCAGTTCCCCGAGCCCAGCCGCTTTATCGACGAAATGCCGCCCGAAGACATCAAGCTCTTGGGGCGCAAAGGCGGCGAGCCGGTCGTCAGCAAGGAAGAAGGCAAAAGCAATTTGGCGAATCTGCGCAGCATGCTGGCGGCGAAAAAAGGCTGATTTAGTGAGGCAGCATAATGAGGCCGTCTGAAAACCCTATGGTTTTCAGACGGCCTTTGCTTGCAAACGCAAACCTATTTACTATTTAACCGCTACTTTGCTGCAGTTGCTGTTCCACAAAGAATCCGTACATTGCAGATGCCCGACATATTTCAGCCGCACCTCCGGTATGACCGCCGTTACATCGCCTTCGCGAAAATGCAGCATATCCGACGGGCTGACCCATTCCGGCTTGGTTTTGGTTAACGGTCTGCCGGCGTGGTTAAACGCCTCAATCACAAATTGCGAACAAGAATAGCGTTCGCTGTCAAACGGCGTGATTTGAACAAAAGCCAGCGAATTCAAACACAAATGGCGCAACTGACGCGGCACCACCGATACTTCGCACACTTTGCGCGTCAGCGAATACGGCGTCTGTTTGACGATACCGCCGAAATTATACGGGCTGCCCGCCAAACTGCGCGCAAAGCGGTTCATCTCAAAAACCGCCTGCCCGTCCAAACCCGGATAGCGGTAAACCGCCGCCAGATTGGTGTGGCGCAAAGCCTGCTGCAACGGAATAATCTGCACGCCCGAGCCGACCGCTTCGGCAATCATCCCATCACCCAAATACAGAAAAGAATGGCTGACGGCTGAGCGGTTAATCAAACGGATACCCAGCGATTGGATACTGCGCTCCGATGAAAACAAAATATCGCCCGCCTGTAAATCGGTTTCCCCGACTTCAATCCGCCCTCCGGCACTGTGCCGATTTGCTGGACATTCAGCGACAAGCCTTTGTCCCGACTCAGCTTCCACTCCGTTGAGCAGGCAGCCAAGACCAAAACGCACCCGATTATGCTGCAAAATTTCCAACCCATCATCATTTACCCTTGGTGGCAGATATCTGATTTTAGCATAAGCCCGCCTTTCAGACGGTCTGCCAAGCCAAAGACAAACCCGTCAAAAAATGCTATGCTTTGCGCTTTCTTTTCCTCTCTTTTGCAGCAATGAAAAAGTTTCTTATCCCGACTGCGGCCGTCGTTGTCGCTGCCGCGCTCGGCACGCCTTACTATCTCGGCATTAAAGCGGAAGAAAGCCTGAGTGCGCAGCAAAAACTGCTGCAAGAATCCGGCTTTCTCACCGTTGAATCGCACCAATACGAGCGCGGCTGGTTTACCTCGACTGAAACCACCATTATCCGCCTGAAGCCCACGTTGCTGCAAAATACGCAAAAATACCTGCCGGATAATCTGAAAACCGTATTGAAAGAGCCGATTACCGTGGTCAACCACATCAGCCACGGCCCGTTTGCCGGCGGTTTCGGCACGCGCGCGCATGTGGAAACTGAGTTCCAATACCAACCGGAAACGGCCAAAGTATTGGCGCGCTTCTTCGGCAACGCCACGCCCTTAACCATGAGCAACACCGTTTACCTCAATGGCAGCGGCGAAATGGCCTTGAGCGTGCCCGCGTTTGACTACGAAGAGCTCTCCGGCATCAAGCTGGCATGGAAAGGCTTGAGCGGCACCACCGGCTATCAAAACGGCTTTACCGCCTACAAGCATGACTACGCCGTCCCTTCGCTGCAAATCAAATTGGCCGATAAAGGCGATGTGGCGCTGACCAACCTGCATTTCCAATCGGAAACTTCAGACGGCCGCAACAAAATCGCCTTGGGCAAGAGCAGCGTGACGCTGGAAAAATTCCTGCTGCAATGGCATGAAGGCATTGATTACAATGTTAAATTAAACGAATTGGTAAACTTAGTGACCGATTTGCAAATCGGCGCGTTTATCAACCCGACCGGTACCATCGCGCCGTCTAAAATCGAAGTCAATAAACTCAGCTTTACCACCCAAACCGGCGAAGCGGATAAATTTATTAACAGCGAAGGCCGTTTCCAATTCGACAAACTGGTGTACGGCACCGATACCTACGGCTCGCTGGATATTGATGTGGCTGCCGAACACCTCGATGCCGCCGGTCTCTTGGCACTGAAAACCAAGCTGGCTGAAATCGCCAACAAACCGATGAGCGAAGAGCAAATCCGCAGCGAGCTTCTGCAAACGGCCAAAACCAAAGCCGCTTCGCTGTTTACTCAAAATCCGGTGTTGAACGTCAAAACTTTTAAATTTACCATGCCGCAAGGCGTAGTGGATGTCAGCGGCAAAATGGCCTTCAACGGGCTGAACGCGCAAGATTTAAATAGCCTGCCCGATATGCTGAAAAAAACCGATGCGGATTTCAACATGCACGTGCCGCAAAAACTGCTGGAGCAAATGGCCATCAGCCAAGCCCGCAGCATTTTCAGCGTCAACCCCGAAGATGAAGCCGCCGGACGCGCCAGCCTAGACGACATCAACGAAACCCTGCGCCTGATGGTGGACAGCACCGTACAAAGCATGGCGCGCCAGCAATACCTGACCCTGCAAAACGGCAATATCCAAACCCGCCTGACCTTGCAAAACAGCGAGTTGAAACTGAACGGCAAGGTATTGGAAAGCGAACCCGAGCCGGACTTTAGCGAAGGTGACGCGGCCTCTGCGCCGACACAATCCGCTTCCGAAATTGCCGCCAGCGCAGCGCCTTAAACAGCCTGCGCAGTAAATGATAAGAGGCCGTCTGAAACAATTTACCCGTTTCAGACGGCCTCTTTATTAGGTATTCCCTTACCCGATTATCTGCTTATGACTGATTGTCGTTACCAAACAAATCCACATCAAACAAATCCGGCTCATCCTGCTTCACATGGCAGTCCAGCGTAATATCTTCTGTTATCCGGCAGCAGCACGGCAGAATCTCGCCCGGCGCGACAAAGGCCAGCGGCAGTTCATCATAGCCGACCTTGCCCGCCGTGATTTTCACGCGGCACGAGCCGCAATAACCGCTGCGGCATTGGTATTCGACCTCATGCCCCGTGCGCTCCAAGCCCTCCAGCAGCGTTTCGCCGGCTTGCAGTTCAAACACTTTATCGCGGGTGGTAATCAATGGCATAACGGGAAACCGGTTACTGAAAAAGATGATAATCAGGCCGTCTGAAAATACGTTTTTCAGACGGCCTGTCACAGAATGAAACATCGCAGAGTGTTTTTTAACCCCCTACGATACTGCACTTCCGCTTTACAGCTCGAAATCGCCCAAATCGTCCGCGCTGATTTCGGCATCAACCTGACCGATTAAGTAAGAAGAAATTTCCACTTCCTGCGGCGCAACTTGTACATTATCGGACGACAGCCAAGCGTTAATCCACGGAATCGGGTTTTGGTTTGCGCCTTCAAACGCCGGTTCCAAACCCACCGCCTGCATACGCAGATTGGTAATGTATTCAACGTATTGGCCGAGAATTTCTTTGTTCAGACCAATCATCGAGCCGTCTTTAAACAGATAGGCCGCCCATTCTTTTTCCTGATTGGCCGCTTTTTTAAACAATTCGTAGCAATCCTGCTCCAGCTCGGCGGCAATTTCCGCCATTTCCGGATCGTCCGCACCACTGCGCATCAGGTTCAGCATATGCTGGGTGCTGGTTAAATGCAAAGCCTCGTCGCGGGCAATCAGCTTGATGATTTTGGCATTGCCTTCCATCAATTCGCGTTCGGCAAAGGCAAACGAGCAGGCAAACGATACGTAGAAACGGATGGCTTCCAACACGTTTACGCACATCAGGCACAGATACAGTTTCTTTTTCAACTCGCGCAAAGAAATTTCAATCAGCTCGCCTTTAACGATATGCGCCCCCTCGCCCAGCAGGTTGTAATACTGGGTATATTCAATCAAATCATCGTAATAGCAGGCGATGTCTTCGGCGCGGGCGATGATGTATTTGTTGGTAACGATGTCGTCAAACACAATACCCGGGTCGTTCACAATATTGCGGATAATATGCGTATAGCTGCGCGAATGGATGGTTTCGCTGAAACTCCAGGTTTCAATCCAAGTTTCCAGCTCCGGAATCGACACCACGGGCAGCAACGCCACATTCGGGCTGCGCCCCTGAATCGAATCGAGCAGGGTTTGGTATTTCAAATTGCTGATGAAGATATGCTTTTCATGCTCGGGCAGATTGGCATAATCGATACGGTCGCGCGACACGTCGATTTCTTCCGGACGCCAGAAAAACGACAGCTGCTTTTCAATCAGTTTTTCAAAAATTTCAAATTTCTGTTGGTCATAACGCGCCACATTCACCGGCTGGCCGAAAAACATCGGCTCTTTCAAAGCATCGTTTTTCTCTTTGCTAAAGGTGCTGTAATGCATGACTAAATGTTCACAGGACATACTTATTTCCTATTTATCCCAAATTGGATTTCAATTCCATCTTTAGTACTAAATCTGAAAGAAAAACTAATTTTTCTTAAAAGCCATAAAAATGGAATCTGAGCTAAGCTTTCTAAATCTGCTAATTTCTCAAAAATTTTATTTAACAAATAACTGAAGTTCATTTGTGCCCTTAAAATAAATGGACAATAAAAACTTCTTCTTGTACGAGTTTTAAATCTATAAGCCTATATCTCAAAACTCTTACAAAAAAGAATTTATGAAATTATTACTTATTGTTTATCTCGTTACTAAATCTTACACGCCCCACCGGCACAACCATCATCATGTAAATCGGTTTGCGTATCGTCCGCACCGTCGCGAGTGTTGTGGTAATACAGGGTTTTCACGCCGTATTTGTAGGCGGTCAGCAAGTCTTTCAGCATTTGTTTCATGGAAACTTTATTGCCTTCAAATTTGCTCGGGTCGTAGCTGGTATTGGCGGAAATGGCCTGATCAACGAATTTCTGCATAATGCCGACCAATTTCAGATAGCCGTCGTTGCTCGGCATTTGCCACAACAGTTCGTATTGGTTTTTCAGGGTTTCAAATTCCGGCACCACCTGTTTCAAAATGCCGTCTTTGGAGGCTTTAATGGTTACCAAGCCGCGCGGCGGCTCGATGCCGTTGGTGGCGTTGGCGATTTGCGAGCTGGTTTCAGACGGCATTAAGGCGGTCAAGGTGGAGTTGCGCAGGCCGTATTTGACGATGTCGGCGCGCAAGCCTTCCCAGTCGTAGTGCAACGGCTCGTCGCAGATGGCGTCCAGGTCTTTTTTATAGGTATCAATCGGCAAAATGCCTTTTGAATACACGGTTTCGTTAAACAGCGGGCAGGCGCCGTATTCTTTGGCGAGATTGACCGACGCTTTCAAGAGGTAATACTGCATGGCCTCGAAAGTGCGGTGGGTCAGGCCGTTGGCGGAGCCGTCGCTGTATTTCACTCCGTTTTTCGCCAGATAGTAGGCGTAGTTGATGACGCCGATACCAAGGGTACGGCGGTTCATGGTCGCGTGATAAGCGGCTTTAACCGGATAGTCTTGGTAGTCCAACAAGGCATCCAACGCGCGCACGGTCAAATCGGCCAACTCTTCAAATTCGTCCAGATTGTGCAATGCGCCCAAGTTGAAGGCAGACAAGGTGCACAAGGCGATTTCGCCGTTTTCATCGTTGATGTTTTGCAGCGGTTTGGTCGGCAGCGCGATTTCCAAACACAAGTTGGACTGGCGCACCGGCGCAACATGCGGATCAAACGGGCTGTGGGTGTTGCAGTGATCGACGTTTTGAATGTAGATACGGCCGGTACCCGCGCGCTCCTGCATTAAGGTGGAGAACAGCTCGGTGGCTGGCACGCTGCGCTTGCGGATGGATTCGTCCTGCTCGTATTGGGTATATAAGCGCTCGAATTCGTCTTGATCGGCGAAGAAAGCGTCATACAGGCCAGGCACTTCGTTGGGCGAAAACAGCGTGATGTTGCCGCCTTTAATCAGGCGGGTATAGAGCAGGCGGTTGATTTGCACGCCGTAATCCAAATGGCGCACGCGGTTTTCTTCTACACCACGGTTGTTTTTCAACACCAGCAGGTTTTCCACTTCAATGTGCCACATCGGGTAAAACAAGGTTGCCGCGCCGCCGCGCACGCCGCCTTGAGAGCAGGATTTCACCGCTGCTTGGAACATTTTGAAAAACGGGATACAACCGGTATGCTGCGCCTCGCCACCACGGATTTCGCTGCCCAAGCCGCGGATACGGCCGGCATTGATGCCGATACCGGCGCGTTGGGAAACGTATTTCACAATCGCGCTGGTGGTGGCGTTGATGGAATCCAAGCTGTCATCGCATTCAATCAAAACGCAGGAGCTGAACTGGCGTGTCGGTGTGCGCACGCCGCTCATAATCGGCGTCGGCAGCGATACTTTGTAGGTCGAAACCGCGTCATAGAAGCGTTTGACATAACCCAAACGGGTGGCTTTCGGGTATTTGCTAAACAGGCACATCGCCACCAAAATATACAGAAACTGCGGTGTTTCGTAGATTTGGTGGGTCACGCGGTTTTGTACCAAATACTTGCCTTCCAACTGCTTCACGGCGGCATAGGAGAAGGTCATGTCTCGGCTGTGGTCGATGTAGCTATTGAGCTCGTCAAACTCTTCGCGGCTGTAATCTTCGATGATGTGTTTGTCGTATTTGCCCGCTTCGGTCAGTTTGGCCACATGGTCATACACGTGCGGCGGTTCAAATTCGCCGTAGGCGATTTTGCGCAGGTGGAAAATCGCCAGACGCGCGGCCAGATATTGGTAATCGGGCGAATCTTCGGAAATCAGGTCTGCCGCCGCTTTGATGATGGTTTCGTGGATGTCGTCGGTGCGGATACCGTTGTAAAACTGGATGTGCGATTTCAACTCTACCTGCGACACGGACACATTATCCAAGCCTTCGGCAGCCCAAGTGACAACGCGGTGGATTTTATCCAAATTAATCGACTCTAAGCGGCCGTCGCGTTTGGTAACTTTCATGTTGGTGGTATCGTTCATCAGTTTTTCCTAGTATTTATCTGCGGTTCAAAACACAAGATACGGTATTCGATAAGTTTCAATAGCACAATATAATGTATTTTTCCAAGCATTTCCAGTCTTGACAAGCGCTGGATTTGGGGTTCGCCGCCAGCGTTTTCTCTTTCAGACGGCCTTTACACTTTTCCTCTTGACAGCCGTTTTGCCTGATTATTCAAGCCTTGTATCCGAATCGCGATTTTTCCGTATTTGCTTCACGCATGGCTATCTCCTAGGAAATAAAGCCATTCCGAGAAAATGGCGGACACCGGTAAAAATCCCTGAAAAAGCGCATGACAAAAAATTTTCGGCAGATATTTTTAATGTTAAATTTTGCAAACCCAAATCCGACGGTCGCAAAACAAAGGCCGTCTGAAAACCGCTTACGCTTTCAGACGGCCTCAAATACGCAGCAATCATGAACCGGCTTCGTCCAAACCCGTCCAGCCGCCGCCCAATGCTTTATACAGCCCCACCAGCGTTTGCGCCCGCGCCAGCTGCGCTTGGGTCAGGCTGTCCTGCATTTGGTCTTCTTCCAAATGGGCGCGCAAGGCGTCGTCCAGCGTTTTGTAGTCGTTGCGGAACAGTTTTTCCGTATCCGCCGCGTGTTGCGCGGATTGGCGGTAGGCGGTTTGCAACAGACCAACTTGCCGCTGCATGGCGTTGACACTTTGGTAGGCGCTATCCACTTCGCCTAACGCGGTCAGCAGCTGCTTGTCGTATTGCAGCAAGGCCGTCTGAAGACGGGCGTCGGCGGCGGCAATGTTGGCTTTGATACGGCCGCTGGTGAAAAGCGGCGTTTGGATGCCGACGCTGAGCAGACCTGCCCAGCCTTTGAGCGAGTCGTCGCCATCAATGCCGATACGTGCGCCGCCGCCCAAAAAGTTGATGGTAAAACGCGGCAGCAAATCGGCTTTGGCGCTGGCGAGTTTGGCGGCGTAGGCGTTGATTTGGGCGGCATAGGCGCGCAAATCGGGGCGGCGTTCGATCATGCCCTGCGGCGTCTGGCCGCTCGGGGCGGCGGGCTGTTGCGCCAACACGTCCGCCGGTAAAGCGGGCAGCGTGAAACCCTGCGGCGTTTGGCCGGTCAATACGGCAATGTTGCGCACATAAGCGTCGTATTGCGCCTGAATCGTGGCGCGTTTGGCTTCGGCTGCGCTCAGCTGCACCTGCGCTTCATTGACTTCGTAGCCGCTGACGTGCCCCGCTTTAAAACGCCCTTTCACATACTGCACCATGCGCTGCATGGTGGCGACGGTGTGATCAGCGGTTTTCAGACGGCGTTGCGCGGCGCGGGCATTGAAATAATTGTCGGCAATATCGCCCGCCAGCAGCATTTGCGCACCGTAAACCTGCTCCTGTTGGCCGAGCGCAGCGTAATAGGCGGCATCGGCGTCGCTGCGTTTTTGGCCGAAAATATCCGGTTCCCACGAAGCGACAAGGCCACCGTATAAGCTGTTGCCGTCCGCATCCAATTTACTGCCGCTTAAAGACGAGGTTTGCGGATATTGCGATAAGATCTGGCGCGTGCTGCCGTCTAAGGGATTATCCACCCTGCCGCGCGACACGCCCCCGCCGCCGCTCAAGCCGACGGTCGGCCCCAAATCGGCGCGGGCAGCGCGGCTGGCGGCGCGGGCTTCGTTCATGCGGCTGACGGCGATTTTCACGTCATAGCCCTGCGCCAAGCCCTGCTCGATTAAACCGCCCAACACGGGGTCATTCCATTGCCACCACCAGCGCACGATGTCGCTGCTGCCGCGTGCGGCTTCGGCTTGGCTGAACGCCTGCGGCACGGCGACATTGCTGTCTAGCGGGACTTGGGTATTTTGGCAGGCGGACAGCGCCAGCAGCGCAGCGGCGCATAAAGCGGTTGTTTGTTTGAGTTTCATGATTTTTCCTTGTTTTTTCAGACGGCCTCAGACGTTGAGGCCGTCTGAAAACGAATCGGCAGACGCCCTATCCCTGCTGTTCCAACATTTTGCGGAAGCGGAACAGCGCGAAGCCCAAAAAGGCCGCGCCCAATACCGCCATCACCGCCATCTGCGGCCACACGATGCCCAAACCCGCGCCACGGAACAACACGTTTTGCGCAAATTGGGCAAACTGCGTCAGCGGCCAATATTCGCTGATGGCGCGGGCAAATTCCGGCATGTTGGCACGCGGCGACGAGGCGCCGGAAAACAGCAGCATCACGATATACACCGGCAGCATCAGCAGGCCGAACTGCGCCATCGTCGGCGCCACCGTCGCCAGCATAATACCTAGGGACGCGATGGAAAACAGATACACCGTTACCCCCGCCGCATACAGCAACAGCGAACCGTGCAGCGGCACGCCGATAAATTCGTGCACCACAAACCACATCGACAACACCGCCGCCGTTAAAATCACCGCGCCGTTGGCGAGGATTTTCGACATCATCAGCTCGAACGCGCTCACCGGCATGACCAGCAAATGCTCGATGGTGCCGCGTTCGCGCTCGCGGATGACCGCCGCCCCCACCAGCACCAGCGTAATCATGGTCACCATGCTGCCCACCTCCATTACCGGCATAAACCACGCGCTTTCGCCGTTGGGGTTGAAACTCTGGCGGATAACCACATTCACCGGCGACGCGCCGGATTGCGCGGCAAACGCGTTTACTTCGTGGTTGATGATTTGGGTCAGATACGACGAGCCCACGCCCGCCTGCGTCATCACCGTAGCATCAATCAGCAGGTTGATTTCGGGGCTGCGCCCGGCCAGTACGTCGCGCTCGAACTCGGGCGGAATTTCCAACACGAAAATATATTCGCCCTTGTCCATCAATTCGTCCGACTGTTCGCGCGTAATCTCCTTCGGCGTTTGGAAAAACGGCGGCTGGACAGCATCGCGGATTTGGTACGACAACACCGAACGGTCAAGGTCGATAATGCCGACGGTGGCGTTTTTCACATCGGTGCTGATGCCCTTGGCCACGCTGACAATCGCGCCGGTAAACACAAACACAATCAGGATAATCAGCGTCGGATCACCAAACAGGCTGCGGAACTCCTTCATCATCAGCGTCATGATATTGCGTAATGCGCGCATCTTATTTCTCCTGTTTTTTCAGCAGCAGGCAGGAAAGCGTCATGCACACCAACGCAAACACGGCCAGCACCACATATTCCTCCTGCAATTCGCCAAAGCCCAAGCCCTTGGTAAACGTGCCGACGCTGACGGTCATGTACCACGAGGCAGGAAACAGCTTGCCGATTACATAGCCGCCGCCGCTGATGGTGGAAAGCGGATACAGGAAGCCGGAATAGTTGACGGTCGGAATCATGGTGATGATGGCCGTGGCAAAAATCGCCGCCAGCTGCGATTTCATAAAGGTTGAAATCAGCAGCCCCATCGCGGTGGAAGCGCCCACCATCAGCAGCGTGCCGAAAACCAGCGCCGGCAGCGAGCCTTTCACCGGCACGCCGAACCACAACACCATTATCAAGAGCAGCGCGGCAAAGTTGACCATGCCCACCGCGATATACGGCAGCTGCTTGCCGATCATGTATTGCGACACCGAAGCGGGCGAGGCATACAGGTTGGAAATCGAACTGATTTCTTTCTCCCGCACCACGCCGATGGCGCACATCATCGCCGGAATCATCACCAGCACCATCATCATCACGCCCGGCGCAATCGCATTAATGCTGTTGAAATCCTGATTGTAGCGGTAACGCGGCACAATCTGCGCCGGCGCCTGCAAGGAAACCGGCAGCCCCGTGGCCTTGACATAATCCTGCGCATACATCTGCATAATGCCGCCGACGTAGCCCCGGATATTGGAAGCATTAAACGGCATCGCGCCGTCGATATAAAAACCGACTTCCGGCTGTTCGCCTTTGAGCAGTTTTTCGCCGAACCCGCCCGGAATATCCATCACCAACACCGCTTTCGAGCTTTTCAATACCGTGTCGATGTCCGCTTCGTTTTCGATTTCCGGCTGCTCGATGAAATAGCGCGAACCAGCGAAATATTCCACCAGACCGCGGCTGGCACTGGTCTGGTCGCGGTCATACACCGCAAATTTCAGGTTCTGCACGTCAAAGGTTACGCCCCATGCAATCGAGGCCATCATAATCACCGGCCCGAATACGGCGAAAAACAGGCGGATTTTGTCGCGCAGCAGCTCTTTCGCTTCGCGTCCGGCAAACGTCCATACCGTCGCGAACCAGTATTTCAGCGATTCGGTATCGCGTTGGCGGGCGGCAGCTTCATTCAGGCCGTCTGAAGGTTTTTTATCTGTATTTGATACAACGGTATTTGCTTCTTCTTTATCGTTTTTTGCGACTACGGCTTTTTCAGACGGCCTAACAGCTGCTTGCTGCGCTTGGGCTGTCTGAAGGCCGTCTGAAAGCATATCGTCACCCTGCGACTGCCGGTCATGACCGATGACGCGTGCGGCAATCTCGGCAGCCGTTTCCTGCGGCTCTTGGCCGTCTGAAACGGTATTTAAATCAACATGTGTTTCAACTGTATTGACTTCTCCATTCTGACTTGTCGCCGTTGGGTTTTCAGACGGCCTTGCGGCAACATCGGCACTGCTTTCATCGGTTTGCTCCGCCTCAATCAGGTATTGGATAAACGTCTCTTCCAAATCCGGCGCTTGTTTCTCCTCGGTCAAGCCCTGCGGCGTGCCCACCGCCAGCACGCGGCCTTTGTGCATCAGCGAAATGCGGTCGCAACGCCCCGCTTCGTTCATAAAGTGGGTGGACACGAAAATCGTCACGCGGTCTTGGCGCGACATCTTCAGCAAATAGCGCCAAAACAAATCGCGCGCCGCCGGATCGACGCCGGAGGTCGGCTCGTCCAAAATCAACACTTCGGGGTGGTGCAGACAGGCCGCCGCCAGTTGCAGGCGCTGGCGGATGCCCAAGGGCAACGCGGCGGGCGCGGTATCGGCGACATCGGCCAACTCAAACTGCTGCAAGGCGTCGTTGACCGCCGCTTCGCCTTTGTCACCCAGCTGGTAGAGGTCGGCATGCAGCTGCAGGTTTTGGCGCACGCTCAGTTCTTCATACAGCGAAAACGCCTGCGACATGTAGCCGACGCGCATTTTGGTCTGCATATCGCCCGCATTGACGGGTTTGCCCAGCAGCTCGGCCTCTCCTTCGGTGGCTTCCAACAGGCCGGTGAGCATTTTCATGGTGGTGGATTTGCCGCAACCGTTGGAACCCAAAAAGCCGAAAATTTCGCCCTGCTGGATGGTGAAGCTGACATGGTCAACAGCGGTAAAGCTGCCGAAACGCTTGGTCAGGCCGTGCGCTTCGATGGCGGGCGGCAGACTGGGGTCGGGCACGAACGGCGTGATGTCCAGGCCACCCGCGCCGGTTTGTTTTTCCGGCGGCAGCATTTTGATATAGGCTTCTTCCAATACATCGGTATGGTATTCGCGCAACACTTCCTGCGTCGGCTTGTCGGCCAGCAGCTTGCCGCCGTCCAACGCCAGCAGCAGTTCAAACTGCTGCGCCTCTTCGATATAGGCGGTCGCCACGATGACCGTCATGCCCGGATTTTCCCGGCGCAAATCGTTCACCAGCGTCCAAAACTGGCGGCGCGACAAGGGATCGACGCCGGTGGTCGGCTCGTCCAAAATCAATAAATCGGGATTGTGTACCAAGGCGCAGCACAGGCTCAGTTTCTGTTTCATCCCGCCCGAGAGCTTGCCCGAAGCGCGGTCGGTAAACGGTGCCAAACCGGTGGCCTCCACCAGCCTTTGAATCCGCGCTTCGCGCTCTTGCGCGCCCAAGCCAAAGAGCCGTGCGTGAAAATCAATGTTTTCATACACCGTCAGCGTGCGGTAGAGGTTGTGCCCCAAGCCCTGCGGCATAAAGGCGATGCGGTGCGACAAGGCCAAACGGTCGTCTTTATCCGCCATATCGCCACCCAATACTTTGACCTCACCCTCCTGAATGATTTTGACACCGGCAATCAGCGACAGCAGCGTGGATTTGCCCACGCCGTCCGGCCCGATCAGGCCGACCGTTTTGCCGCGCGGAATTGCCAGCGACACATTGTCGAGCGCCTGCACGCTGCCGTAGCGGTGGGAAACGCCGCAAACGGCAACGGCCGGAGCTTGTTTATCGGTATCGTTCATGATTCTGCTCTTGGGGCTGGTTTTTCAGACGGCCTGTGGGCGCAAGGCCGTCTGAAAAACCGTATGATTGTTCGGATATGGCTGGCTGCCTTCAATCCGGCAGTTTCACCGCCAATTCAGACGGCCATTCGGTCTTACTGCCTGTTTTGACATAGCCGTTGCCGGTCAGCCCGCCTTTGAGCAGGCGGTTGTATTTTTGTGCAGTTTCAGACGGCACTTGCAATTTGATTTTAAACATCAGCTTGGCGCGTTCGCTCGCGGTTTCCACCGATTTGGGCGTAAATTGCGCGTCGGTGGAGATAAATTTGATGTTGGCGGGGAACACGGCATCAATGCCGTCCAGCTTAATCCGCGCCTCGTCGCCGACTTTCAGACGGCTCATGCTGTCGGTCGGCAGAAAAATATTCATATACACATTGCTCGGGTCGAGCAGGCTCACCACTTTGCTGCCCGAACCGATAACATTGCCCTCTTCGGCGATTTTGTAGTCGATACGCCCGTCAATCGGCGCACGAATCTGCATATCGTCATGCGTAGAGGCCGCACTTTTCACTCTGGCTTTGGCCTCTTCCACCCCGGCTTTCGCTTCGGCAATCTGCGCACGGCTTTGCGCCACCACCGCCTGCGCCTCATCCCGCGCTGCTTCTGCGGCTTTCACTGCTGCGGCGGCGCGTTCGTAATCCGCTTGGCGTTTGGTGACTTCCGATTGCGACACCAGTTGGTCGGCCAACAAACGGCGGGCGTTATCCAATTCCAATTTTGCCACGCGCTGCTGCTGGCGGCTGGATTCGACGTTGGCTTGCGCACGCGCCACCGCATCACGCGTCTGCGCCTGCGCAGATTGGGCGCGACCAACCGCCTCCTCTTGGCGCTGCGCTGCCGCCTGCGCTGCTGCCAGTTGGCTGACGGCGGTGTCAGAAGAGAGTTCCGCCAACACATCGCCTGCTTTCACCTCCGAGCCCTCGTCCACCAAGATTTTTTCCACCCGCCCCGCATACAGGCTGGCCACATCAATCCGGTTCAGCTCCAAGCGCCCGTTGGATTGGGCGATGCCCTCGGGCAAAGCGCCTTGCTGTTGCTGCCAGTAATACCAACCGCCGCCGACAACCAGCGCGGCGACAACGGCAATCGTGATGATTTTTTTCATGATTTCTTTCCTGTTTGAGGGTTCAGGTGGATTAATATAAAAGAAACAAAACGCTATTGCTGCTACCTATCGTCCGGTATGTAACCGGGAAACAGTGCGTTCAAGCTCCAGTCGATACGTTGCAAAATGGCTTCGTCGGTCAACACATTCTCCACCTCGCAGTTTAATGAATCCGGTAGTAAATCCATCTGCCGGAAGCTCGTGCCGACAATCATCGGGCCGATAACCGCTGCATTGAAATAGCCCAAACGCTGCGCACTTGTTGCCGGGCGGCTGTTATCGCATTGGCCGCATGCCTCCAGTAGCTCAAGGAACACCTCCGTGCGCGCGGTAATAGATTGCTTGACCGAACGGTTAATCACATCCACACCGTCGGCACTGTCAGTCAACAACCGGTGAGCCATTTTCAAATGATTACGGGTATTCAATGCAAACAGGCGGGTTACCTCGCGCAAGCGCTCAAACGGATTCGTCTGCGGCAGATTCTCCACCACCCAGCTGCCCCATACTTCGTAATCACAGCGTGCCAGCATTTCCTGCATAAATTCGTCTTTGCTGGCAAACAAATGGTGGAACATGCCCGGGCTCAACCCCGCCTCCGCCGCCAATGCGCGTACCGACAATTTGCGGTAGCCCAAATCGGGATACAGCACCAAGCCCGCCTGTATAAATTTATCGTGTGCTCTGCTGCCTGTCATCTTGATTTTTCTTCTCTTGTAACCCTAATCGTATTCCGTCCGAAAACCCAAGCCGCAGATATTTTCAGACGGCCTTTATCCACCACCTAAATTTATTCCGGAAATAAAGCGTTCAATACCCAATCAATCCGCTGTTGGATAAATGCATCGGTCAATAAATCGGGAACCCGGCAGCAAATGTCGTCCGACAAAATATCAAATTTCTGAAAGCGCACGTTTAACACCATCGGCGTCAATACCGCACCCTGCAAAAAATCATATTGGTTGAGCAATTCCAAATCGGAAACATCTCTGTCTCCATCCGCATGACAGGCCCTTATCGCCGCCATTACACCCAATGCCATGATTTCATTTTGCATTTTAAGCGCACGGCGGATAATTACCACACCGTCGGCGCTATCCAGCAACAAGCGGTTGACCCACGGCAGATTACTGCGGATAACCACCGCCAAACGCCAAAGAAGCTGGCGCAAACGCTCTCGGGAAGAAAGGCCGGGAGAAAAATCAAACGATACCCGCCCCAATACCCGGTCGCGGTATTCGCGCAGCATGGCTTTCACAAACTTGTCTTTATCCGCAAACAGCTGCCGAAACCGCTCAACGTCGGCATTCAGATGGGCGGCTACGGCCTCTTCCGACAGTTTCTGATAGCCGCAACGCGGGTAAAGATGAATACCGGCGGAAACAAACTGCGCTTCGGTTGCATTAATCATCACGTTTCCTAACGGGATTATATTGGACGAGTGTCCAATATACGCCATATCGACACGATAAACAAGCTCTATTTCGAGTAAAGAAGACGATATTTCAAACAGATAAAATAAAAAAAGGCCGTCTGAAAAATATACTGAAGAATAAAATTTCCTTCAGTATATTTTTCAGACGGCCTTCGGCGTTGCTTACGAATCGGTCGGTTTAAAATGCGACGTAAGTAGAAGGATTGACCGGCTTACCGTTTTGGCGCACTTCAAAATGCAGTTGGATACGGTTGGCGTCGCTGTTACCCATTTTGGCAATGGTCTGACCGCGTTTCACCATTTGGCCTTCGTTAACCAGCAGGCTTTGGTTATGACCGTAAGCGGTCAAGAAAGTAGAATTGTGCTGGATGATAATCAGGTTGCCATAGCCGCGCAAACCCGAACCGGCATACACCACTTTACCGTCGGCCGCCGCCACAACAGGCTGACCTGCCGTACCGGCAATGTCCACACCTTTGCTGCTGCCGCCGAAGTTGGTCACCACCGTACCGTTAGTCGGGCGCTGCCATGTAATGCCGCTGACAGTACGCGTACCGCCGGTGGAAACAATCGGAGTAGCCGCTTGGCTGGCAACCGGCGCAGAACGGGTCGGCGCAGGTGCGGACGCAGCAGCCGTTGCTCCGGCAGGCGCAACATAACCGGCCGGTTTCACGCGCAGGGTCTGGCCGACGCTAATGGTATTGTCGGCCAAGCCGTTCCAAGCGCGCAAGTCGTCTTGGTTGATGCCGTAGCGTTTGGAAATATTGTACACGGTATCGCCGCGCACCACGGTATGTGTGGCCGCATTAACGTCAACCGGCGCATAAGAAGGCGTATAAGTACCGCCGCCGCTGTAAGCAGGCGCAGCAGGGGCGCTGTAAGACGGGGTAGTCGTAGCAGGCGGGGTATAAGGCGCGTCATTGAAAACCGCATTTGATCCGTAAGGGTTCGCACCGTAAGGATTGGCAGAAGCTGTACCGCTTGAAGTAGAACCTGTACTTGCCGTACCGGCGACAACAGGAGCGGGCTGTTGGCTGGCACATGCGCCCAGCATTAAAGCCAATGCGGCCGAGCCGACGTAAAACGCGGTTTTTTTCAACATATGGATAACCTTCATGTGGGATGTTTGATTCTGTTGGGGCATATCATAATCAAAATACGCCCGTCCCTCAAGTCTTGGCGGCGTTAGGGTCTGTTAATATCGCATTATTCGGCAATCTTTTTGAGCAAAATCCGGTTTTGGCGCATTTTAAACGCGCCGGATATGCCGCCTGATACCCAAGGCCGTCTGAATTTTTATAAAACGCCCTGCCAAAATCCGGCGACATCGGCGATTTCATTGAAGGCGGTCAAATCAATCTGCAAGGGCGTGATGGTGATAAATCCCGCTTCGCATTCGCCGAAATCCGTGCCCTGCTCGCGGTCGGAAATGTCGCCGACCGGCCCGATCCAATAAATCGCCTCGCCGCGCGGATTGTGCGACGGCACAATACTTTGCGAATGGTGGCGGCGGCCGAGGCGGGTAATTTTAATGCCCTGTATGTCTTCGGGATCGACGGCGGGAATATTGATGTTCCACAACACCGGCAGCTTGGGCGGATTTTTCAATAAATGCGCCAGCAGCAGCCAGGCCGCTTTTTCGGCAGTCGCCCAATAACGCCCGCTGTAATCGTTCATGGAAACGGCAATGGCGGGAATGCCCATCAGGTAGGCTTCGGTTGCGGCGGCAACCGTACCCGAATATAAGGTATCATCGCCCATGTTTGCCCCGTTGTTAATGCCCGAAAGCACCAAATCAGGCTTGAAATCGGGCAGCGCGTGCAAACCGAGATGGATACAGTCGGTCGGTGTGCCGCTGACATAGTAAAACCCGTTATCCGCCTGCTTAATCCGCAACGGGCGGTCAAGTGTCAGCGAATTGCTCACGCCGCTGCGGTCGCGCTCGGGCGCCACCACGCGCACATTGGCAAATTCGCCCGCCACCCGCGCCAAAATCGCGATACCGGGTGCCAGATAGCCGTCGTCGTTGCTGATGAGAATATTCATGCCGTGTATTCCTCTTGTGGGTTATGGTTTATGCATTTTAATCTTTGCCCTGCCGGGCTGTCTATTTTCAGACGGTCTTGCGCTGTAAAAGGCCGTCTGAAACGCGTTATAATCCGTTTTATTTTTGAACGGTTTTCCCATGACTCGCGAACACGAAATTCTGATTGTCGGCGGCGGTTTGGTCGGCGCGGCGGCGGCCGTGGCTTTGAAACGGCAGGGGCGCGATGTTGCCTTGCTGGAAATCCGCCCCGCCGAAACCGATTCCGACAAATTGCTCAACGGTTGGGACGCGCGCATTTTCGCCATCAGCCCCGCCAACCAAGCCTTGCTGCAATCGCTTGACGCTTGGCCGTCTGAAAGCCGCATTCAGGCCGTCACAAAAATGGACGTGCGCGGCGACAACGGCGGGCGGATTGTGTTTGACGCGGCCGACCTCCCTGCCCCGCGCCTGACTTCCATCGCGGAAAACCGCTGGCTGCTGGCCGCTTTATGGCAACAGATTCGTGCGCTGGACATTCCCGTTATCCATACGCCTGCCAAGGCATTGGAAACAGATATTCAGACGGCCTCGCTGCGCTTGAGCGACGACAGCCGAATCCGCGCCCGTTTGGTTATTGGGGCGGACGGGGCCAATTCTTGGGTGCGCCAACAAGCCGGTATTCCCGTGCGCGAAACCCCTTACGGGCAACACGGTGTCGTAGCCAATTTTCATACCGAACTCGACCATCAGGGAACGGCGTCCCAATGGTTTAAGCAGGGCGATGTGTTGGCCTATCTGCCGCTGCCCGAGCGCAAAATTTCGATGGTGTGGAGTACAAGCGAACCGGAAAAGCTGACCACCCTTACCCCCGACGATTTGGCCGCTGCCGTGACCGCGCAGGGCGACGGCGTATTGGGCAAACTCTCGCCTTTGTCCCCCACGTTTTCTTTCAATCTGATTTTGCGCCGCCCGGAAAAAACCTACGCCCCGCGCATATTATTGATGGGCGATGCGGCGCACACCATCCACCCGCTGGCCGGGCAAGGTGTGAATTTGGGTTTCGGCGATGCCGCCGCGTTTGCGCAAATAAGCCGCAACGCGCCCGACATCGGCGCATTTCCCCTGCTCAAACGCTTCGCGCAAAGCCGCTTAGAGCCGGTGCGTACCATGCAATACGGCTGCGACGGCCTGTTCCGCCTGTTTGCCGACAACACCCTACCCGCCCTGCCCTGGCTGCGCAATACTGGCTTGAGCTTGGTGGACAGCGTACCCTTCGTCAAAAACCGCCTGATTAAACACGCAATGGGCTTATGATTTTTCAGACGGCCTTTGCGTCAAGTCAAAGGCCGTCTGAAAACCCTGCTTTCCCGTTTTCGGCGGGTCTATAATATCTTGTTACCATTTTCAAACAGGATTTTACCCATGAAACAATACACCTTAGACCCCAAAGCCTTGCTTGGCGGCGTGATTGCCAGCGACAACGACCAAGAAATCGTGCAATTTTCCCTGCAAAAAAACAATGAAGTGCCGACTTATGAAACCGACGCCATTGTCTTGCTGATTGTCTTAAATGGTAGCACCGAGGTGACGACTGCGGCTGAAACCATCAAAACCGAAGGCTTGCAGATTGTCCGTTTAGAATCCAAAGAAGCGCACAGTATCCGCGCATTGGAAGACGCTACCAATATTTTGGTCATTAAGCAGTTGACGCATGAATTGGTGTTCAGCAAAAAACTGCGCTTCGGCAGCTGCTGCCTGTAATGGCAGAACCAATCGAGTAAGTATTGGATGACCAACAACAAAACCATGCAAACGGTATAAGTGGAATTTCAACTCAAATTGACCTAATTTTGTTAAAAATCCATCTTAGCCTACGCGGTTTATTGCTACATATAATGCAATTATTTAAAAACCAAACCATCGATGCGGTGTAGGTTGGGTTGTAAACCCAACATTTACCTAACGTGAGTTCGGGATAAGAATTCAAATATATTTATTATTTTCAGAATAGTATGTAGTTCAGCAGACAGAAAATCGCTAGATTTTCGTCATTAGCTGCGCAAGTCCGCTACGCTACCCCCGCGCAGGCGGGAATCCAGAAGCCCAATATTTCTGTAATGTTTTCAAGGTATCAGAACTCCAAATGTCTGGATTCCCGCCTGCGCGGGGGTAGCGTAGCGGACTTGCGCAGCTAATGACGAATCCTTACGGATTCTGTCTGCCTAATCAAAATACATTTTTAAAATTTAAAAAGATATTCTATCTGCTTATCCCGAACTCACGTTACCTAAACTTCCGTTGGGATTTCATCCCAACCTACACAGTTTGGTTTTTGAGTAATTTCACTATATCTTTTTGGTTTTCAATGCTGTTGACCAACAAATAAAAATGCCGTCTGAAAATTCAGACGGCATTTTCTCTATCCGACAATCAAGTCTTATTCCGCATCACGCGCAGGCGCTTCCAGCAGGGCTTTAATCGACAGGCGCACGCGGCCACGGTCATCCACTTCCAGTGCTTTGACTTTCACGGTTTGGCCGACTTGCAGATAGTCGCTGACGTTTTTCACGCGCTCGTGGGCGATTTGGCTGATGTGCACCAAACCGTCTTTACCCGGCATAACAGACACAATCGCGCCGACGTTGTTGTCGAGGATTTTCACCACAGTACCTTCATAGACTTTGCCCACTTCTACTTCAGCAGTAATCTGCTCGATACGCGCTTTGGCAGCGTCGCCCGCTTCTTGGGTAGTGGCGGCGATGGTAATGGTGCCGTCTTCGGCGATGTTGATTTCGGTACCGGTTTCAGCGGTAATCGAGCGAATGGTTTCGCCGCCTTTACCAATCACTTCGCGGATTTTATCCTGATTGATTTTCATGGTAAACAGGCGCGGCGCATGGGCAGACAGCTCTTGCGGACCGGATACGGCTTGCTGCATTTGCGCCAGAATATGCAGACGCGCTTCTTTGGCTTGTGCCAAAGCGATTTGCATGATGTCTTTAGTAATGCCTTGGATTTTAATGTCCATTTGCAGCGCGGTTACGCCCTCGGTAGTACCGGCTACTTTGAAGTCCATATCGCCCAAGTGGTCTTCATCGCCCAAGATGTCGGTCAACACGGCAAATTTGTTGTTGTCCATAATCAAGCCCATGGCGATACCGGCCACATGCGCTTTGAGCGGCACACCGGCGTTCAGCAGGCTCAAGCAGCCGCCGCACACGGAAGCCATAGAAGATGAACCGTTGGACTCGGTAATTTCTGATACCACGCGCATGGTGTAGCTGAAATCTTCCGGCGCAGGCAATACGGCCAGCAATGCGCGTTTGGCCAAGCGGCCGTGGCCGATTTCACGGCGTTTGGGCGCACCCATGCGGCCGCATTCGCCGGTAGAGTACGGCGGGAAGTTGTAGTGCAGCATAAAGCGGTCGGTGTATTCGCCGCTCAACGCGTCAATGATTTGCTCGTCGCGTGAAGTGCCCAAAGTAGCCACAGCCAACGCTTGGGTTTCGCCACGAGTAAACAAGGCAGAGCCGTGGGTACGCGGCAAGACGCCGGTTTGGATGTTCAACGGACGTACGGTGCGGGTATCGCGACCGTCGATACGCGGTTGGCCGTCCAAAATTTGACCGCGCACCACATCGGCTTCCAAATGTTTGAAAATACCTTTGATTTCATTGGCGGTCAGGGTATCGGTTTCTTCGTTAATCAGCGCTTCTTTTACCGCTGCCCAAGCTTCGTCCAATTTGGCGCTGCGGGCTTGTTTTTGGCGGATTTTGAAGGCTTCGGCAATGGCAGCGCCGGCGATTTCGCGCACTTTGGCCACCAGCTCTTCATTGGTTTCCGGCGCTTTCCAATCCCACACTTCAGGATTTACTTCATCGGCAAATTCGTTAATCGCTTTAATCGCAGCCTGCATTTGGTCGTGACCGTACACCACCGCGCCCAACATCACGTCTTCCGGCAGGATGTCGGCTTCGGATTCCACCATCAAAACAGCTTTTTCAGTACCAGCAACGACCAAATCCAATTGGGATTCGGCCAGTTGCGCTTTAGTCGGGTTCAGAACGTATTGGCCGTTCACGTAGCCGACACGCGCCGCACCAATCGGGCCGGCAAACGGTACGCCGCTCAATACCAGCGCGGCAGAAGCACCCAGCATGGCGGGAATATCGGAGTCGATTTCGGGATCGACAGACACCACCATCGCAACGATTTGGATGTCATGATAGAAACCTTCCGGGAACAGCGGACGGATCGGGCGGTCAATCAGGCGGCTGGTGAGGATTTCTTTTTCGCTCTGTTTGCCTTCGCGTTTGAAGAAACCGCCGGGGATTTTACCGGCAGCGTAGGTGCGTTCCAGATAATCCACGGTCAGCGGGAAGAAGTCTTGGCCTTCTTTCACGTCTTTATTGGCGGTCACGGCCACCAATACCACGGTATCGCCCATAGATACTTTGACCGCACCGGCGGCTTGGCGGGCAATTTCACCGGTTTCCAGAGTAACGGTTTGGTCGCCGTATTGGAAAGACTTGACATGCTTGTTGAACATAGCGTTCCTTTCAGTGAAGCCGCACTGCTAAAACACTAATAATGCACACTATCAGCAAGAGCAAATGTGCATGGTTAGGGTTTCAGACCGTGCGGCGGGTTAGGTAAAATTTTCAGATGGCCTTGAAGCCAAAACCATCTTGCGCGTGATTATAGCGGGAAACCGTTACAGAATCCAGATAAGATATTTTCTCAATTCAAACTTAGGCCGTCTGAAAACAGATTGTTTCAGCGAGGCTGAATCTTTGTTTTCAGACGGCATGAATTCATCTGCTTATTTTGTCAGCAGATTCAAAGCCTCTTGATACTTTTCAACCGTTTTGGCAATGACTTCCGACGGCACTTTCGGTGCAGGCGCTTGTTTGTTCCAGCCGCTTTGTTCCAGCCAGTCGCGCACAAACTGTTTGTCAAAAGACGGCGGATTGGTACCGACTTGGTATTGGTCGGCCGGCCAGAAACGGCTGGAATCGGGGGTTAACACTTCGTCCATCAGCGTCAGCGTGCCGTTTTCATCCAAACCGAATTCAAATTTGGTGTCGCAAATAATGATACCGCGCGATTTAGCATATGCTGCTGCTTCAGTGTAAAGCTGAATCGCTTTGGTGCGCACTTCCGCCGCCAACTCTTTACCGATAATGGCTTCACATTGCTCGAAACTGATGTTCTCATCGTGATCGCCGACTTCGGCTTTGGTGGACGGGGTAAAAATCACTTCCGGCAACTGCTGCGCCTCCAGCATGCCTTCGGGCAATTTTATGCCGCAAACCGTACCGGTTTTCCGATAATCTTTCCAACCGCTGCCCGCCAGATAGCCGCGCACGATGGCTTCTACTTTTACCGGTGTCAACTTTTTAGCAACGACCGCACGTTTTTCCAACGCCTTAGCTTCGGCTTCGGGCAACACATCATAAACGGTATCGCCGGTAAAATGGTTGGGCATGATATGGCCGAGTTTGGCAAACCAAAAATTAGAAATCTGCGTAAGAATCTCACCTTTACCCGGAATCGGGTCGTCCAAAATCACATCAAATGCCGACAGGCGGTCGGAGGCCACCATCAGCATGCGCTTGTCGTCGATTTCATACAAATCGCGCACTTTGCCGGAGTAAATTTTTTTCAAACTGATTGCAGACATGGCTTTATCTTTCGGGTTTGTCGGAGAAAACGGTATTTTAGCCGAATTTATCCGGTAACGGCAGGCTCTTCTCCAAAATAAATAAGGTGCTAATAACAAGCAAATGACAATCTCAAAACTAGGTCTGCTAAAAATATGATTGTCTCTCGATAATAGAGACTACTTGATTTTAACAAGTAAAATTCCCCCTTACACCATTTGGCAATAAGGGGGGATAACATCTCAATACGAGATATTCGATTACTCAGCTATTCAACTTAACATTAGCACGCTGCGGCTTGAGCGGCTTGAGCTGCATCATCAATTTGAGTCAAGCAGCTCAGTGAGCAAGAGGTATCACTGCCGTAGCTAACTTCGTAAGTGCTACCATCGGCAAAGCTGAAGGTTTCGATTTGGTTGTCGCTGCTGGTAAACCAGTCGCTAACAGTAATGCTGTCTTCGCTGTCGCAGAAAGAGATAACCAAGTTATCGCCATCTTGAGTCAGGATAATATCACTTGCAGTGATACCATCACCAAAGCTCAATACATCATCACCAGACACATCAGAAATGATGTCATTACCATCACCAGAGTTGAAGACGTAAGTATCATCACCGTCACCACCGATCAAGATGTCATTACCGGTACCACCGACCAGAGTGTCATTACCATCTTTCGCAACGATACAGTCATCACCGACCAAGCCATACAGCTCATTGTTGCCGCCATTGCCGTAAATAATGTTATCCAACTCATTACCTGTACCGTTCAAATCGTCTGTACCTTGCAAAATCAGGTTTTCGACGTTATCAGGCAAAGTGTAGTCGATTTCTGAACGCACGGTATCAATACCTGAAGCAGCATTTGAATCTTCATATACTTCATCACCAGCATCATCAACGTAGAATACGTCGTTACCATCGCCACCGCGCATGATATCCGCACCAGTACCACCATTCAGGTAGTCGTTACCTGCGCCACCTTGCAAGTAGTCTTTACCTGCGCCACCATACAAGGTATCACCATTATCGTCACCTTCTAAAGTGTCGTTACCGTCACCACCGTAAATCACATCAGCGCCTGAACCACCATAGATGATGTCTTCGCCAGAAGTACCATAAATGGTGTCTTTTTCATCTGTACCGGTAGTTGTGGTAGCGCCGCTATCAACTGCGTCAACATAAATGATATTACCCGGTTCAGTATCTACACCGCCAAATGAGTTATCTTGGTTATCATCATCAACACAGGTAGTGCAAACTTCTGACTCTGAAGATGAAGTATCGGTTGCAGTTGAAGTGTCGGTTGAAGTATCATCAGTAGCGCAATCATCTACAACGGTTTCTTCCGAAGTCGCCGGAGCCGGTTTAAACGGTTTCACAATCACAATCGGTTCACAATCGTCACCTTGACTTACCACGATGCATTGATATGCCGGTTTGGCAGGCGGAGTGTAAGAGCAATCGCTAGAATCAGCGCTATATGAGTAAGACGGCGCGCAAGACGCTTCACTAAACGCTAATTTGTAAGAGTTAAAAGAAATTGGTGCGCAATATGCATTTGCGAAACTGATTTGTGAAAAACCACCGTAACAATAAGACATAATAAAACTCCCAGAATAATGATAAACACAGGCGATGTCTGAGTAAAAACTCCAGCCTGTATTTGTCATTGTAGTGATATTTGTTTGCAGCTCTGTTACAAAAATATCAACGGTAAAAAAAGCAGACAAACGCACTAAACCATACGTTTTTTTTAATCAAAAAATAATCTATTACAAAAATTATCTATTTATACGATAATTACATAAAGTTACTATTTGAAAAAAGGCTGTCTGAAAAAATAGGTTATGGCACACCATTACCCGATTCCCTATTTTTCAGACGGCCTTTTTTTAAGATAGCCGTTTAGACTCGCATTAAGCTATGCCACGATAACATCATTAGACAAATCATCTCCGGCATCCATGCGGACATGGCGCGGATAGTATTGCGTCAATAATTTGTCAACGGCACTCAGCCCCTGCTCCAAACCTGAAACATAGCGTTCCATACGGAATTCTTCGCGTATCAAATCGCAGATTTCCTGCCATTTTCCCGGCGGCACTTGGCGGTTAATTCCCCTATCGGAGATGATTTCTACCATCCTGTCGGCAAACGACACATACACCAATACGCCGCAGTTGAGTTCGGTATCCCAAATACCCAACTCGCCAAACCATTGCAAGGCGCGGGTATGCGGATGGACATTGCCCAATACGGCACCGCTCGGATAGCGAGACTCCACCACAAAACGGATTTGCCCCGTATGATGTTGCTCGGAAGCGCCGATTTTTTGGCTGATACGCTGTAAATCAGCCGTTGGGAAAAATTTTTCCACTTTCCAGCGCGGGCATTGCCAGTGTCGCCATAAGCGTTTGAATCTATTTTGTTCCATTACCATCCTCCTGAAGCACCGCCGCCGCCGAAATTGCCGCCGCCTCCGCTGAAACCGCCGCCGTTTCCGCCGCCACTGCGCCAGCCGCCGCCCGAACTTCTGCCGATTCCACCGCCGAAGCCGCCTCCGCCAAATCCACCGCCTCCGCCGCCGGAAATAAACGCGCTGCTGCCCAATAAAAAGGTAAACAAAGCGCCGACCACGGCTGCTGCCGCGCCTATCCACGCCGCCCAACCAAACAACATACACGCGCCGAACATCAGGCCGCCGGTAACGATACTGCCCACGATGCGTCCCAGCAGGGATTTCAGAAAGCTGCCGCCGACCAGGGGAATCATCAAAACGAACAGCCACATATCGCCACTGTCTTCCTGATTATCCGTCACGGTTTGCGCCGCTTCAGGCAGATTTTCGCCGGCAATCAGTTTTTCAATTTGCACCACGCTGGCATTAATGCCCTCATCTACTTTGCCTTGCTGCAAATAAGGGCGCAACACGTCTTCCAAAATCCGTTTGGCGTACACATCGGGAATCGCGCCTTCCAAGCCGCGCCCGACCGCCAAATGGGTTTTACGCTCATCTTTGACCAGCAGCAGCAAAACGCCGTCGCTGATGTCTTTACGGCCGAGCTGCCATTTTTCCATGACCCTGACCGAGTAATCAAACGTGGTCTCCGGCGCAATCGCCGGTACGGTCAACACCACAATCTGGCTGCCCTTTTCTTTGCTGTATTGCGTCAACTGCGTATTCAACGCCACCCGCGCTTCCGCGCTCATCATCTGCGCACTGTCCATCACCGGCGCCGTCAGCGGCGGAATGGCAGCAAGTTCGGCGGCAAACAGCCACGTTCCCGTCAGCAAAATGGCGAAAAACGACAGCGTTTTCTGCACGATAAACTGCATAATTTCTGCCTTCCATAGATTTCAGACGGCCTTTATCCTCACAAAGGCCGTCTGAATATTTATCTTTCGATATACCCGAAATTAAAACTCGACTTTAGGCGCGTTAGAAATTGCTTTCTCATTTTCTACGCTGAAGTTTGCCCGCGTTTGCATACCGAAAATTTTAGCGGTAATGTTTTGCGGAAACTGGCGCAGCGTAGTGTTATAAGTTTGCACCGCTTTAATGTAGTTGTTGCGAGCCAGAGAAATGCGGTTTTCCGTACCTTCCAGCTGCGCCTGCAAGTCGCGGAAATTTTGGTCGGCTTTCAGCTGCGGATAATTTTCCGATACCACCATCAGGCGGGACAACGCGCCGCTCAATTCGCCCTGCGCTTCTTGGAATTTTTTCAACTTGGCCGGATCCGCCGCGTCTTCCGCGCTCAATTGCACGCTGCCGACTTTGCTGCGCGCTTCGGTTACCTTAGTAAACACCTCTTCTTCATGGGTCGCATATCCCTTAACTGTATTCACCAGATTGGGAATCAAATCCGCACGGCGTTGGTATTGGTTTAACACTTCCGACCAAGCCGCATTCGCCGCCTCGTCCTGCGTCTGCATGGTATTGTAACCGCAGCCGCTCAGTGCAAACATCGAAGTCATCACGGCCAAAACGGCCAACCATTTTTTCAGCATTACATTCTCCGTAATCATGTTTCAAAAAGCATTCGGGCAAGCGCCGAATGTTGCCCAAGTATAACGCAAAATCCGCCGTTAAATTTGTTTTTAAGATAATCGGTCAAGCGCAATTTGTTTTATAATATTTACAAGGAACGGGTATTTGAGAACCAACCGAATTCATAAGGAGAAGCGCCAATGAGAATTTTACTGACCGGCTCCAAAGGCCAACTGGCTCACTGTTTCCGCGACCGTCTGCCCGACAGTTGGGAGCTGATTGCGACCGACTCCGCCTCGTTGGACATTACCAATGCCGCTGCCGTCAACAATATGGTTCACAGCTTCCAGCCCGATGCCATAGTCAACGCGGCGGCCTACACCGCCGTGGATAAAGCCGAGAGCGAACCGGCCGCCGCTTTTGCCGTTAACGCCGCAGCCGTACACAATCTGGCCATCGCTGCCCACGGCGCGCAAGCGCGTTTTATCCATGTTTCCACCGATTACGTTTTTGACGGCCAGGCCAAAACACCCTACCGCGAATACAGCCCGACCAACCCGCAAAGCATTTACGGCAAATCCAAATTAGCGGGCGAATTGCTGGCTTTGGCCGCCAATCCCGACAGCATTATCGTGCGCACCTCCTGGCTGTTTAGCGAATACGGCAGCAATTTCGTCAAAACCATGCTGCGCTTGGCAAAAGAACGCGACAGCTTATCCGTTGTCGCCGACCAAATCGGCAACCCGACCTATGCCGGCGATTTGGCCTCCGCCTTGATTGCCTTATTGCGCCAAAGCGCCGCGCCGCGCGGCATTTTCCACTACTGCGGCAACCGCTCTGTAAGCTGGTATGAATTTGCCCAAGCCGTTTTTCAGACGGCCTCAAGCCGTATCGACGGCTTCAAAGCGCCAAACGTATCGCCCATACCCAGCGAAGCCTATCCCGTTCCCGCCCCGCGCCCGCGTTACAGCGTGATGGATTGCCGCAAAATCGAAAGCGAAACCGGCGTTCAAGCCTCTGACTGGCAAAAAGCCTTAAACGACATCATTACCACCGGTCTGGATTGATACCGTTACGTTTTACAGATAATCGCAAAGGCCGTCTGAAAATCCTGCTCCGGCAGATTTTTCAGACGGCCTTGTCATCTTGTTGTCATCTCCCTTGCGTATATTACCCGCAAGCCAACACGCACCCATATCGCCCTTCCAAGCATGATTTATTACAGAAAGCGCAACAACTTTACATAACGCCCCTGTTCAACCACCCTAAAAACCCTGTATGATGCGGGTCATAACATCTCACAATAAGTACCGAAAACACCATTGATAAAATAAATTTTCGAAAAAAAAATAATTGAAGTAGAAAGGAAATTCTTATGCAACATCGTCGTCGTCAAGTTATTTTCCAAGCAGCCAAACGCGCTGCTTTCATACGCCGCGCTAACTTGCGCCATGCCGCCAAAGCGCGTTAAATAATCCGACCGCCGGTTATGCTGAAACCGGAAGCATAGAATAAAGGCCGTCTGAATCCATAGAAGATTCAAACGACCTTTTTAAATGACTCGGCGTTACAGCAAAAATAAAAATAGGCAAAGAGCAAAAGCCAATACAAAACCCAAGAAAAACAACCAATAAAGGAAAAAACTCCGTCGGGAATGGCGCTATAATCGCTGGAAAACATCGAGAGTTGCGGCTTGGCCTCATTTTCCTGTAATTGGCGGTAGCGTTTGAGTACCGCTTCGCTGCGCTCAAGTAACTCACGGTTTTTTTATCCATGTTTCCCTCATTAAAGTCTGTTATGGCAAAAGACCTTGTGCTTAATATTATTATGGATGAGAATGATAAGACAAGTGCTGCGTTTAAACACGTTAAAGCGACTACCTCGCCGATTAACCGGACAAATACGCACGCAGTTTATCCTCATCCAAAAACCAATGGCAAATTTCCGTCTCGCCATCCAGCAATACCGGAACCAGCTCATTATACCGCTCCTCCAGCACAGGATTATCGTCCACATCCACCACAGCCAATTCAAACCCGAATTCCTGCTGATAAGGCAGCAACTGCTCGCGCATCTTGTGGCATAAGCTGCAATATTCCCGAAACATCAACGTCAATTTCATCATCTCTTACCTTTTTTCAGACGGTCTTTTCCCGTTTTACGTCCACCACAACAATGCCAGCGAAATCGGAATCACCGACAGCAGCGTGGTCAGCAGCATTGTGCCGGAAGTTTCCTTGCCATAGCCGTATAGCCCGCCAAATAAGGGATACATGCTCACCATCGGCATCATGCCGAATAACGTCCCGGCAAACAGCACTTTACCTCTTGCGCCAAACAGCCACATCAAACCAAATACCAACAGCGGGCACAACAATAATTTGGCCGCCGCAATCGCCAGCATCCCTTTCAAATGATGGCTTTGAATGCGGATACCATACAAATTCGCCCCAATCATAAACAAGGCCAACGGCGTTGTGGCCGCCGCCATCATGCCGCTGACTTTGTCCATAAAAGCCGGTAACGGCAACCAACCGAAAGCAAAAATCAGAGCCGCCGGAATCGCCAACACCATCGGATTGGTCAGCAGATTTTTACCGATTTGCCACGCCATCCGACCGATATTGCGCTCCCCTTCCCCGCTACTCAAACCTTGTAAAGCAAAAAACAAAGGGAATACCAGCAAATTCTCCGTCAACACATTCATGGCAAAATAAACGCCCGCAGACGGCCCGATAACCATCAGCAGCAGCGGATAGCCGATAAAACCCGAATTGCCCGTACCGCTGCCGAAACCGTTTAACACCGCCAATCTTGGCGGCACACCGCGTCGGCGGCTGACCTGCCAAGCCAAAACAAATACCGCCAAAGAAGCCGCAGTATAGCCGAAGAAATATGCCGGTTGAAACACATCCGAAATCTGCCGCGTCGCAATCACATGAAAAATCAACATCGGCATCGCAATGCGGACAATCAACTTCGCCAGCCCCTGCGTCTGCTCAAACGAAAGCAATTTCCGCCCGACCGCCGCATAGCCGATCAGAATCAAGACAAACAGCGGCGACATAATATTAGGGGCTGTACTAGATAACTAGATTTATTCAAAATCATTTAGAATAAATCCCATGAAAAAAAGTCGACTGAGCCCTTATAAGCAAAACAAGCTAAT
>NZ_JALJYC010000013.1 GCF_024170405.1 Neisseria perflava
AATGGCGTTTTAACAACAGTGAAATAAAATCTCAAATTTCTATTTTGAAACAGTTAGTAAAAGGTAATTTGCTCTAATTATCTAGTACAGCCCCTTTTAAATTTCAGAAATGTGTTTCTTCTAGCAGACAGAATCCGCGAGGATTCGTCATTCCCGCGCAGGCGGGAATCCAGGCGTTTGAGTTTCTGATACCTTGAAAACATTACAGAAATGTCGGGCTTCTGGATTCCCGCCTGCGCGGGAATGACGAAAATCTGGCGATTTTCTGTCTGCTGGGATTCCGTATGATTCTGGAAATAATAAAATTTTTAAAACGCTTATCCCGAACTGACATTAACTACGAAACGCTATTTTGCATACAGATGGCTGAGCGCAGTCGAAGCCCAACCTACGGCTTCGACTGCGCTCAGCCATCTGATGTTTATATGCATTTCAAAATTTTTAGCTGTATTTCAGTCTGCTCAACACACTTTCGTCAACAAAAAAGGCCGTCTGAAACAAATTTCGTTTCAGACGGCCTTTCAACCTTTATCTTAAATCAAGCGGTATCTTAACGCAGATAGCCTTCAGCAATGGCTACCCAGTAAGCAGCGCCGACCGGCAGGTTGGCTTGGTCGAAGTGGTAATCCGGAGTGTGTACCATCGGTGTATTGCCGTTACCCAGCAAGACGTAGCAACCCGGCACTTTTTGCGCGTAGAAAGCAAAGTCTTCGCTGGCCATTTGCGCAGGACCCGGGAACACGGTATTTTCCGCGCCGAATGTTTCGGTAGCGATTTCCAATGCTTTTTTCACGGTCGCGTCGTCGTTCACAGTCACCGCACCCGGATAAGATTCTTTGATTTCGTGTTTTAGGTTGAAACCTTCGGCAATCGAAGCGGTCAGCTGGCGGATACGGTTCAATACCAATTCACGGCCTTCCGGCGTGCTGGTACGCATGCTCAGGCGCAGAGTGGCGGTTTCCGGAATCACGTTACCGGCGTCACCGGCTTGGAATGCACCAATAGTTACCACTGCCACGTCGCGGGCGGAAATATTGCGCGATACAATAGATTGCAGCGCCATCACCAAAGAAGCACCGCCGACTACCGGATCAATGGTTTTTTCAGGGGCAGAGCCGTGGCCGCCACGACCGGTCAGGGTAATTTCCCAGTTGTCCACAGCGGTAAAGACCGAGCCAGAAACGAAGTAGAATTTACCTTGATCCAAGCCGGGGATATTGTGCATACCGAAGACATGGTCAAATTTGAATTTGTCAAACAAGCCGTCTTTAATCATTTCGGTCGCACCGCCCATGATTTCTTCGGCCGGTTGGAAAATCAGGTTTAAAGTGCCGTTGAAATTGCGGGTTTTCGCCAAGTATTCGGCCGCACCCAGCAGCATGGTGGAGTGGGCGTCGTGACCGCACATATGGGATTTACCGGCGACTTCGCTTTTATACGGAATATCAGCCAGCTCTTGAATCGGCAGCGCGTCCATATCGGCGCGCAAGGCGATAAAAGCATTCCGTCGCCGTTTTTCAATACGGCTACTAAGCCAGTTTTACCCAAATGCTCGGTTACTTCATAGCCGAAGCTGCGCAATTTTTCGGCGATATAAGAAGAAGTGCTGCTTTCTTCAAATGCGGTTTCCGGATGACGGTGGATATGTTCGAAGGTTTCTTTCATGCTGTCGAACACAGAATCTTTAACAGTTTGTACTAAATTATTTGCCATGATAGTTTCCTTTGTGTCATTACTTCGTTTGAAAAGAATGGGGAACGGTATGTTGTTTCTCCGTCGCTCCCCTTATCGGAGGCCGTCTGAAAACAGGCGGCCGGAGGATTTACTGCTCGCTGCGTTTACCTTTCGGAATCGTAGCGGTAATGGATACGATGGCAGCCATGACCATAAACAGGTTAAAACCTAAGGCAATCAATGCAGCTTCACGAATTACCAAGTTGTCTTGACGACCGTGGAAGTCAATCAGGCTAATCATCATACCTTTATCGCCACGCAAAGCGGTAAAGATGGCAGCGGAAATCGCCACACCGAATGCCGCCCCCAAAGAAGAGGCCATTTTGTAAATACCGGCACCGGCACCTGCTTGATCGGCAGGAAGGTTGGACAAGGCCGCATCGGTAGAAGGGGTAGCGTAAAACGCCAAACCGATACCAAACAGAGCATAAGAGATGACAGCCAAGATTTTATAGTTGTCCAACATCAGATGTGTCTGCATCAACATGAAGATAGACAAACCAGTAATCAAGCAGCCCCAAATCATCGGCTTGCGCGAACCGTAGCGTTGCAGCAATTTTTCACCGACACGGATAAAGGCGATAATGGTAACCGCATAGCCGATGGTCAGCATACCGGTTTGGTTGGCAGTCATACCGCCCCCAGTTGTAACAGTTGTAACGATACAATCAGCATACCGGCTACACCATTGAGCATAAAGTTGGAAACGGTCGCACCGGTAAAAATTGAGTTTTTAAACAGTTTGAAATCAATAAACGGCTCATTGTTGCGGGTCCCAAAGCGGAAGAACAAAGCCCCGAACACGATTGCCGCCACAGCCAAACAAAGTGTCGTACCGCTGGTCCAGCCCAAGCTGCTGCCTTGTGTTACCACAATCTGCAAAGCCACCATGGTCAGCATGAAGGTAATGATACCGCCCCAGTCGGTTTTGCGGTTACCGGCATCGGTTGACTCCACTTTGCTTTCAGGCGTACCGCGCACCATCAGCATACCCAGCAGCGACAATGCGGCGCAGGCGAAGAAAATCCAACGCCAGTTGAAATACGCCACCATCAGGCCGCCAAACAGCGAACACAAGCCCGAACCGCCCCAAGAGCCGATGGGTCACATACTGATTGCGCGTTGGCGGTCAGCGCCGTCCCAATAAGTTTTCACCAAGGCCAAACTTGCCGGCATAACGCAGGCAGCCGACAAACCTTGAACAATACGGCCTGCCATCAAAAACGGAACAGCCATCGAACCACTTGGCGCCAAGCCCACCAGCAATGCGCCGATAATGTTCAACACAAAGCCGCATTGCACGATTTTAACGCGGCCGATACGGTCATCCAAGCCGCCCATAATCACAATAAACATACCTGAAAACAGGGCAGTAATAGAGACGGCAATGTTCATCACACTGGCCGATACCCAAATCATTCTGCATTGTCGGGGCAATATTCAGCGTCGTTTGGGCAAACAGCCAGAAGGCGATAACACCAAAAATAATGCCGAACAACAGCTTGTCGTTGCCTTTAAAGCTGGCTGCGGCATTGTTGGCAGTTCCTGTACTCATGATTTAAACTCCGTTTTGTTAAACGTGAATATTTAGTTGAATAATTCAACTATCGGCGTCATAATACACTTACTGATAGGATAAATCTACACGTATTATAGATTTTTTATTTGACACAAATCAATTTTTCAAAACCAATTCTATGAACTACATTATACTACACCCAACTATTTAATTTAAAATCATATAGGTATCCATCATGCCCTACCTGACCTATCGCCTCACTCAAATCAGCCAGGCCGGTATCAAGATTGCCGACCCTGTTTACCAGTCTGCCGTCGGATTAAAAGTACGCGAGTTGCGCGTATTACGCCTCATCCACACCTATCCCGACAGCACTTCCACCGAACTGCTCAAGCTCATCGAACTGGATAAAACGCTGTGGTCGAAAAATCTGGCCACATTGGAAGACAAAGGCCTGATTCTGCGTAAAACCGACCCAGCCGACGCCCGGCGGCAATATTTGAGACTCAGCAAAGAAGGCGAAGCCGCCTGGGAAAAAGCCGAACAAATCGGCCGCAAGCTGGAGCGCGAATTGTTCCGCAAACTCAATGACGAGCAATGGCAGCAATTACAAGACTTGCTGGATTTAACGTGGTTTTCATTAAAAGACTGGCAAGAGCAGCAGAAACCCTAGTCCTCAAACCATAAAGGCCGTCTGAAACCATACTCAACATGGTTTCAGACGGCCTTGCTCATTTTTTACTTATTGCGCTAGTAAAACATTACTTATTATTCGGGTGTGATTCGGAAGGGCTGGAAAGCGGCAGCTCCGGCATGGTACGCGCTTTTTCCGGCACTGAGCCGGAGAGCGCATTCAGGAACGCCACGATATTATCCACATCTTCCTGCGGCAAATCCTTACCCAGTTGCGCCTGACCCATAATTTTCACCACTTTGTCCAATTCCCAAACGCTGCCGTTGTGGAAATACGGATACGTTTTGGCCACATTGCGCAAACCCGGCACACGGAAGAAAAATTCGTCTTCCGCTTTTTTCGTCACATCGGCACGGCCTTTGTCGTGCTTCGGATCTTCAATAAACTTCCAATACGGACCTTGCACCAAGCCGAATTTTTGGAACGAATTACCGCCCAAGTTCATACCGGTATGACAGGCGATACAGCCGTTGTCCATAAATGCGCGCACGCCCTTGCGCTCTTTCTCGCTCAAAGCGTTGACATTGCCTTTCAGATAATCATCCCATTTGGTCGGTGTCAGCAGCGTGCGCTCGAATGCGCCCAGCGCCGTGGTGATATTTTTGAAAGAAACTGCCCCGTCTTGCGGGAAAGCCGTTTTAAACATGGCTTGATATTCGGGGATATTGGCAATTTTCGCCACAGCCGCTTCTTCGCTGTCGTTCGCCATCTCCACCGGATTCAGCAGCGGGCCGCCGGCCTGCTCTTCCACATCCGCCGCACGACCGTCCCAAAACTGCATGCCCAATGTCGCGGCATTCAACGCTGTCGGCGAATTACGGCCGCCAAACGCCCCCTTGTGCCCTTGGCTGGTCGGCAAATTATCCACGCCCGCGCTGGCTAAATTATGGCAGGAGTTACAACTGACCGTATTGCCTTTGGACAAACGCGGCTCATACCAAAGCTGATGTCCGAGTTTGACCTGCTCTTCGGTAAACGGGCGCAACTTCTGCATTTCTGCCGCATCCGGCAAAGGTTTGAAAATGGCCTGTGCCCGCTTAAGCAAGTCTTGATCTTCAGCGGAAACATTACTGTTGTCGCCATTAGCGGCGGCTGATGCCGCCTCAGACGCTGCCGCAGGAGCGGAAGCCTCCGCCGCAGACTTATCGGCCGCCTTCTCGCCGCAAGCGGACAAGGCCACCAGCACAGCAAAGGGCAAAGCGAGATGACGGAAAATTTGGGTAGTCATGCATGTTCCTTTTCTATTTTGATTTAATAAGAGAAGCGTGCTTTTGCGTTAGATATATAAAGACCCTACAACTGCGCCGAACCGTTTTCTTTTTTAGGGAAAAAACGACATCATCTCCCTAATCCGGCTTTTTTATGCTGTTTAGTATAGGCAGGAATCCGTTATTCATTTTTGAGATAAATCAATCCGCCGTTTTCGATTAAGTTGTTTAATTTACACAATAGCCGGAACTTTTCTCATTTGAAAATATTCATCATTTTCCAACTCTTTTATGCGCCCACTTGCACCTGACTGCCGATTGTTTTAAAGTTAGGCGCATATCTTTGATATGGGAAGAAACTTATGAAAATTACCGTAATGGGCGCCGGCTCGTGGGGTACGGCATTAGCAATACATTTTGCCCAGCACAATCATGAAGTTGCGCTCTGGACGCGCAATGCCGAACAAGTCCAAACCCTGCAAGCCGACCGCGAAAACAAATACGGCTTGCCCGGTTTTCCGTTTCCCGCCTCTTTAAGCGTACACGCCGACTTGGGCGAAGCCTTGCAGGATTCGGAGCTGGTTTTAATTTCCACCTCGGTGGCCGGTTTGCGCAGCAGCAGCGAGTTATTAAAAGCATTGGGCGCGGGTGATGTTCCCGTATTGGCGACCTGTAAAGGTTTCGAGCAGGACACCGGCCTCTTGACTTTCCAAGTAGTCAAGGAAGTTTTGCCGGAAAACAAAAAAATCGGCGTATTGTCCGGCCCATGTTTTGCATTGGAGCTGGCCAAGCAGCTGCCCTGCGCCGTAGCCGTTGCCTCGGAAAACAAAGAATGGATTGAAGAGCTGGTGCCGCAGCTGAACAATAACGTCATGCGTTTATACGGCAGCAACGACGTCATCGGCGTATCCGTCGGTGGCGCAGTGAAAAACATTATGGCGATTGCCACCGGCCTTTCAGACGGCCTCGAATACGGCCTGAATGCCCGCGCCGCATTGGTAACGCGCGGTTTGGCAGAAATTACCCGTCTGGCCACCGCAATGGGCGCCCAACCCAAAACCATGATGGGTTTGGCCGGTATCGGCGACTTGATTCTGACCTGTACCGGTGCGCTGTCGCGCAACTACCGCGTTGGTTTGGGATTGGCCGAAGGCAAAGAGCTGCACCAGGTTCTGCTGGAAATCGGCCACGTCTCCGAAGGCGTGAGCACCATCGAAGAAGTGTTCAACAGCGCCTGCAAATACCAAATCGACATGCCGATTACACAAACCCTGCTGCAACTCATCCGCAAAGAAATGACCCCGCAGCAAGTTGTCGAGCGCCTGATGGAGCGCAGCGCCCGTTTCGAATAAACCGACACCATCCTGCCGATAGGCCGTCTGAAATCTTCTTTTTCAGACGACCTCGGATTGACAGCCGCACGGCATACCACTATGCTTACCGTCCAACTTTTACCGAAAACGATGTCCCATGAACCAATCCCTTGATAAATTGGAAATCAACGTTTACCAGCTGGCGCAAAAATTTGAGACCCTGCTGGGCGAAAACCGCCGTTTGAACGAAGAAATCGGCCGTCTGAAGCTGGAGCAGGAACAACAAAAGCGCGAACACGAAACCGCTGTTGACGAATTGAGCGAAGCCCTGCTGGTGCAGGTCGGCAAGCTGAAAGAAGATTTGCAGAGCAAAATCGACGTACTGACCGCCGAAAAAGACCGCTACCGCAACGCGCTGGAGCAAAGCAGCCGCGAAGTGCGCCATCTGTTGTCGCGCCTGCCGCAAGAAGAACAACACTGATTCAATTTTAAGGACACCCCGTGAGCATCGAACAAGTCAGCCTCGACATCATGAATGTCAACTTCACCATCAACACGCCGGCCGAAGAGAAAGACACCCTGCTGCAAGCCGTTGAACTGCTGAATAAAAAAAGCGACGCCATCAAAGAAAGCGGCCGCATTGTCGGCACGGATAAAATCGTTATCATGGCCGCCCTCAACGTCGTACACGATTTGCTGAAAGTCAGCCTCAAAGATGATTTGGCAATCGGCGAATTTGAGCGTAAAATAGCCGACATGAACAGTGCTTGCGAGAAAGCATTGTCCAGACTGGAGCAACATTGATTTTCTTTTTCCCTGCGGTGTTCGCGAAGGCACACATTCCTTTGAACCAATAAGTTCGCTTCAGGTTGCCGGGAGCAGTAGTGGGCGCGATTGTCTGTTTACAGACGAACCCGAAACTACCCGAGGTGACCGCCTTGTCAGCAAGGTTCAAGCGGATTCAGCCGTAACGGCATCTGCGGGGATTCCCTTTCCGAGCCATACCTTAAAGGTATGGCTTTTTCACAGCACGACTGACACCCAAATACGACATAAATCCGCCCGATTTTGCTGTCTGCAAAATTTTATCGCACCAAATCCCGCAACAGCGCCCAATATGATTGACAAACGCCAATCATCTCTTTAAAATTCATAACTTTCTATATCTATCTGGATTTCCACTATGAAAACCTTCTCAGCGAAACCGCATGAGGTGAAGCGCGAATGGTTCGTCATCGATGCCCAAGACAAAGTTTTGGGTCGCGTCGCTGCCGAAGTCGCACACCGTCTGCGTGGCAAACACAAACCCGAATACACCCCTCACGTTGATACCGGCGATTACATCATCGTCATCAATGCAGACAAACTGCGCGTGACCGGTGCCAAATTCGAAGACAAAAAATACTTCCGTCACTCAGGCTACCCGGGCGGTATCTACGAGCGTTCTTTCCGCCAAATGCAAGAGCAATTCCCGGGCCGCGCTCTGGAACAAGCCGTAAAAGGCATGCTGCCGAAAGGCCCGCTGGGTTACGCCATGATTAAAAAACTGAAAGTGTACGCCGGTGCCGAACACAGCCACGCTGCACAACAGCCTAAAGTTTTAGAATTGCGATAAGGACACGACATGAACGGTAAATACTACTACGGCACAGGCCGCCGCAAAAGTTCAGTGGCTCGTGTATTCCTGACCAAAGGTACCGGCCAAATCATCGTAAACGGCCGTCCCGTTGACGAATTTTTCGCCCGCGAAACCAGCCGCATGGTGGTTCGCCAACCATTGGTTCTGACTGAAAACGCCGAATCTTTCGACATCAAAGTCAATGTTATCGGCGGCGGTGAAACCGGCCAATCCGGTGCCATCCGTCACGGCATTACCCGCGCCCTGATTGATTTTGACGCTGCATTGAAACCTGCATTGTCTCAAGCTGGCTTCGTTACCCGCGATGCCCGCGAAGTGGAACGTAAAAAACCAGGTCTGCGCAAAGCACGCCGTGCCAAACAGTTCTCCAAACGTTAATCCGTTTTCAGAATACATCAAAAAAGTCCGCATTTTGCGGGCTTTTTCTTTAAAATTGGAAATATAATTTTCTGATAAATGATATTTTTGTCTAACTTGCCAAACAAACTCTTTCCTCTACCATGACCTTTGGTTTTTGTTTACCTGCAACAACTTACCCAAAATATTTCAATATTTTGAAAAATCATGCAATGGCAAAAGACGAAACCACCATGACTGCGTATGATAGCAACCTATCCGCAGCACTTGGACAAACTTACGCGGAAAACATTATGAAAGGAAAATCATGGGCTGGTTAGGCACAATTATCGTAGGTTTTATCGTTGGCGTTTTGGCTAAAATTCTCCATCCGAGTAACGACAACCTGGGCTTCATTATGACCACTATCCTGGGCATTGCCGGTGCTGCATTGGCCGGTTTCGTCGGACAAGCTGCCGGTTGGTATGAAGTTGGTCAGCCGGCAGGCTGGATTGCCTCCACTGTATGCGCTGTTGTGATTTTGGCTATTTACACCCGTATCATTAAAAAAGGTTAATCATCATCCTTGATAAAAGCAGGTCGGCTTTCGACCTGCTTTTATTTTGTCTGACTATCCTGTTTCAGACATTTTTTTAAATATATCCGACTGAGATTATTCAAATATTGCACCGATACCCTGCTTACTGATAGATTTCTCTTGCCGCCCCATATTTCATTCTCCGGCTTAATGAATCATTCATCCCTCCGTAACTTATGATTTTGTTGAGATTGTTTGCAAAATGGAATAAGATATGTCCATAAAGTTACCTCAACCTATTATCATCAAAATAAACTTACCTGATACTTTCCATAAACCGAAACAGTTAAGCTTCATTTCCATCGAAACTTGTTGGCTTTACAAGAGACGGGCTATACCCTTTTATCACAACCCGGCGCTTCAATTGTTTGATTTTCGGTAATCACGGAGACTTAAATGGCCCATCAATCTAAACATGCATCTATCAACATCAGTCTGATTCAGGCACGGGAAGCGCTGATGATTCAATTCCGCCCGATCCTGAATCAAGCCAATGTCACTGATCAGCAATGGCGTATCGTCCGCCTACTGGCGGAAAGCGGTACCTTAGACTTTCAAGATTTAGCTAATCAGGCCTGTATCCTGCGCCCCAGTTTAACCGGTATTTTGACCCGGCTGGAAAAAGCAGGTTTGGTTGTCCGCCTGAAACCATCCAATGACCAGCGCCGGGTATTTTTAAAATTGACCGCCGAAGGTGAAAAACTGTACCACACCATCGGTGCGCAAGTGGATGAGCGCTATGACGCAATTGAAGAAATATTCTCCCGGGAAAAATTGGAGCAGCTTCAAGGCTTACTGACTGAATTGGCCGCCATCGGTCAAGATTTGCAGCAACAAAGATAATAAATGACCACACCAACACACACACTTAAGCAGCCTTTCAGGGATGCAATGGCCTCTTGCGCCGCCGGTGTTCATGTCATCACCACCGACGGTACAGCCGGGCGCTACGGCATTACCATGACGGCCGTTACTTCGATTACCGATGAGCCGCCTACGGTCATGCTGTGCATCAACAAAGAGGCGAGCATTATCCCTATTTTGACGGCAAACCGCGATTTATGTATCAACACGCTTTCAGACGGCCAGCAGGATATTGCCGAGCATTTTGCGGGGATAACCAATTTGTCGCCGGAAGAGCGCTTCGCATATCATATTTGGCACAGGGGTCACAGCGGCCAGTTGGAAGTCGAAGGTGCATTGGCGCATTTGCACGGCAGCATTATTGAGCAGCATGAAATCGGCACGCATTATGTCTTTTATGTCCGCCTCAATGAAATCAAAGTTGCCGACCGTCATACCCCCGCGCTCCTTTATTTCCGACGGCAATTCAAATCGCTGGCGTGATAGTAGTTTCCGGTTTGAGACAAAACAGCAGCTGTAAACAGCGCGAGACTCAGCAACGCTGTATCCGATAATGGGAGCGACCACAAGGCCGTCTGAAAACGGGGCAATCCATTCCCCCTATTTTCAGACGGCCTTTATCTCATCGACCCATAAGCAAAGCGTCCCACTTGTTAGGAAGCCGATCACACTATACAATCCTCCCCATTCTTTACCTAGGAAAGCCCATGAAAGCCATGATTCTGGCCGCAGGACGCGGCGAACGGATGCGCCCGCTAACCGATACCTGCCCGAAACCCCTATTGCCGGTTGGGCGAGAACTGCTTATCGGCTGGCATTTACGCCGTCTGAAACAGGCCGGAATAGACGAAATTGTCATTAACCATGCTTGGCTGGGCGATCAAATTGAACAGACATTGGGCAACGGCAGCCAATATGGTGTAACGATTGCTTATTCTCCCGAGCGTCATGGCGGTTTGGAAACGGCCGGCGGCATTGCCACTGCACTGCCTCTGCTGGGGCATGAACCCTTTTTAGTCATCAACGGCGATGTTTTGACCGATATTGATTTTCAGACGGCCTTTGCTGCGGCGCAAAATTTAGCTGAAACCCGCGATATGGCCCACTTGTGGCTGGTACCCAATCCGGCGCACAATGCAAAAGGCGATTTTGCCCTGTGCGCAAACGACCGGGTGCAATCAGATACGGCTGCAGGTAAAGCGCTGACCTTCAGCGGCATGGGCGTATATCATCCCGATTTGTTTGCTGATACACCACCTCATCAGGCCGCCAAATTAGCGCCTTTACTGCGTGCCGCAATGAATGAAGACAAGGTTAGCGGCGAGAAACACGCCGGCTTATGGCTAGATGTTGGTACAGTCGAACGCTTGGCCGAAGCCAACCGTTTGGCCTCGGATTGGGCGTAAAGCGGTATAATTTCCTTGATGACAAGCGAGAGGCCGTCTGAAATTCAGACAGCCTTTGCACTTTTATCAACAAGCTCAAATCTGGAATCTGCTTTAAATTCCTCCCCATATATCCAAATAAAAAAGCCTGCTTTTCAACAAGCAGGCTTTTCGCTCAAACCATTTTAGTTGTCAGAAGATTGTTGGCGGCGCAAAATGGCCGGAATCTCAAAATCATCCAATACCGACTGATTACCGAAATCGGCAGCCGTCAGATTCATACCGCGCGTACCGCGACCGGAGCGAACCAAACCCTCAATGCTGTGGCCTTGCGGTTGCGCTGCCGCAGCAGTATGCGCGACTTGCTCTTCACGGGCACTAACAGCCGGTTGCGGGCGGGCGCTGCGGAATTGCGGTGCGCTGCTGCCGTGTTCTTTCAAACCGGTCGCAATAATGGTAACGCGAATTGCATCTTCGCTCATGCTGTCATCTTCAGCCGTACCGACTTTGCATTCGGCTTCCGGATGGGCATTGGCGTTGACCGCTTTCATGATTTCGCGGTATTCGGACATTTTCAGGCAGCCCGGCGCAGTAGTGATATTGACCAAAATACCGCGCGCACCGTCTAAAGTTACATCGTCCAAGAACGGGCTGGAAATGGCCTGCTCGGTCGCCAAACGCGCGCGGTCGATACCTTGCGCATAGCCGGAACCCATCATGGCCATACCTTTGATACCCATCACGTTTTTCACGTCGGCAAAGTCCAAGTTCATAAAGCCCGGACGGGTAACGACTTCGGAAATGCCGGCGACCGCATCGCGCAATACGGTATCAGCCATGCGGAACACGTCGCGCATATTGGCATCTTCGCCCAATACGTCAAACAGCTTGTCATTCGGAATCACAATCAGCGAATCCACTTGGTCTTTCAACTGCTCCAGACCTTCCATCGCCACGCGCAGGCGTTTGCCGCCTTCCAAGCTAAACGGACGGCTGACTACGGCCACGGTCAAAATCCCCATCTCTTTGGCAATTTCAGCCACAACCGGTGCAGAACCGGTACCCGTACCGCCACCCATACCGGTAGTAATGAACAGCAGATTGGCGCCGCGAATCGCATCTTCAATCACTTCGCGCTCTTCTTGCGCCGCCGCACGGCCGATTTCGGGATTGGCACCTGCGCCCAAACCTTTGGTCAAATTGGTACCCAGCTGGATACGCTTACCTGCTTTGTTTTGACCCAAAGACTGCGCATCCGTATTGGCGCTGATTAAATCCACGCCTTGAATGGTGTTTTCCACCATATTGTTGATGGCATTGCAACCGCCGCCGCCCAAACCGATTACTTTAATCACCACAGGGCCTGTGACTGATTCGGCTACATCGTAAACAAAGTCCATTCAAATACTCCTCCGCGCCCTGTGTCGGGACGGTTCAAAAATCAATTATCTGCATATTATATAAGAAGTATCCGCCGACTGGCAAAATACTTCTTATTTTCAAAACTGCCATTCTTTTTCAGACGGCCTACCGTCGGTAAAAACAGACAGTTTGCTCCAATTCTTCTTAGAAATTGTCTTTCAGCCATTTTTGGAAGCGCGCCCACAGACTGACTTTTTCGCCGTTGTCGCTGCTGACCTGCACCGCACCGCCAACCGGTGCGCCGTCTTCCTCGCCGCGTGCTGCCTGCAGCAAGCCGATAGCGGTGGCGTAACGCGGATTGCGGATACGCTCGGACACGCCGCCCATTTCCTGCGGCACGCCGATACGGGCGGGCAGATTGAACACATCTTCCGCCAATTCGACGATACCGGTCAGCATAGACGCGCCGCCGGTCAAGACGATACCGGAAGTCAGTACTTCTTCGGGGAAACCGGAACGGCGCAATTCATTCAGAGTCAATTCCAAAATCTCTTCAACGCGCGGACCGATGACGCTGGCCAACACGCGGCGAGACACTTGGCGCGGCTGACGGTCGCCTACGCTGGGTACTTCCACCATTTCGTCCAAACCTTCCATGGTCGGAATCGCCACGCCGTAATGGATTTTGATGTATTCGGCGTCACGGTGCGGTGTGCGCAAGGCTTGCGCCAAGTCTTTGGTAATCAAATCGCCGGCCACGGGAATCACGGCGGTATGACGGATGGCACCGTTGGTATAAACAGCGATGTCGGTTGTGCCGCCGCCGATGTCAATCACGCACACGCCCAAATCTTTTTCGTCTTCAGTCAACACTGCCTGACCGCTGGCCAAGGGCTGCAGCATAATCTGATCCATCTGCAGGCCGCAGCGGTGGATACATTTTTGGATATTCTGTAAGGCGGTGTTTGCGCCGGTAATAATATGCACACGGGTATCCAAGCGCACGCCGCTCATGCCGATGGGCTCTTTGACGCCGGGCTGGTTGTCGATGATGTATTCTTGCACCACGGTGTGCAGGATATTGTGATCCGGAGGAATATTCACTGCTTTGGCGGTTTCAATGGCGCGGTCGATGTCGGCCTGCGTGACTTCACCGTCTTTGATTTTGACCACGCCTTGCGAATTGAGGCTGCGGATATGGTTGCCCGCGATACCTGTGGTGACATGGGAAATTTTGGTGTCCGCCATCAGCTCGGCTTCGTTCACCGCCTGCTGGATGGCCTGCGCAGTAGCGTCGATATTGGTCACCATACCGGCTTTCAGGCCGCGCGACGGGGCTTGCCCCAAGCCGACGATGTGGATTTCGTTATCCTCCTGCACTTCGCCGATAAGCGCGATGACTTTCGACGTACCGATGTCTAATGCGCTGATGTATTTGCCTTGTTCCATAACTTCCAAATTCCCATTCATTTCGCTAAATTTAATCTGTATGAACCGTTGCCCTGATTATTCGGCCGGTTCGTCTAAAAGCTTGCTGTAACGCACAGCAAACCCGTCTTTATAACGCATATCGACATAGGCCAAGCGGTCTTTGTTTTTGGCCAGCAGACCCGGCCAGATTTCGGCAAACTGCTGCAAGCGTTTGGTTTCGTTTTCACGCCCCAAGCGCACGGTTACGCCGTTATCCAATACGACTTTCCACGCCGAGCGCGGCGTATAAATCAATTCGCGGATACCCAGCCCGACCGGTTTTAATACCGCCGTAAACTCTCCGTAGTGGCGCACCATGTCTTTACCGGTACCGGGCTGCCCTTCAAATACCGGCAGCTTCGCTTCTACTTCGGCCTGGAACACATTGCCTTTGCTGTCCACCAAACCGCCCGCACGCCATTTCGCCACGGGAACGCGCTCTTCCAAAATGATTTCCACGGTATCCGGCAGTCGGCGGCGCACCAAAGCAGAATCAATCCACGGCATTTGCTGCAATGCGCCACGCGCACCGTTGACATCGGCGCGGAAAATATTGCCGCGCATGTATTTCTGCGCCACGGCCTGCAATTCTTTGCCGTTTACATATTTCAGCTTACCGCTAACCGTTACCTGCTTCACGGGGAAATGGTTGGAGTTATACAGCCACGCCACGCCCGTACCGATGAGCAGCAGCGTCATCAGCAGCAGTAGCCAGCGGGTCAGCCGACCCATCGCGCTTGCATCATCCCACATGAGCGGTTTTCAGTATTTCAATGCACAAATCGGCAAAATCCACGCCGGTTTCAGCGGCGGATTTCGGAACCAAACTGTGGCTGGTCATGCCCGGGAGGGTATTGATTTCCAACAGATACAGCTTGCCGTCGGTGTCTTTCAGAAAATCCACGCGCGAGCAGCCTTCCGCGCCGATGGCCAATGCGCCTCGTACGGCCAGTTCGCGCATTAGGGCTTCGTCTTCCGCACTCAAATCAGACGGGCATTGGTAAACCGTATCGTCGCGCTCGTATTTGGCGGCAAAATCGTAAAACTCGGTTGCCGGAATAATACGGATGCTGGGCAGGCCTCGGTTGCCCAAGACCGGGCAGGAATATTCGCCGCCGCCGATAAAGCGTTCGGCAATGATTTCTCCCTGCAAGTGTTTTAATTCTGCGTACACTTCTTTCAGACGGCCTGCTTCTTTGACTTTCACCACGCCCACGCTGCTGCCTTCGGCGGCCGGTTTGACAAACATCGGCAAGCCCAATTCACGCTCGATGGCGGCAAAATCGCTGTCTTCGCGCAATACGGCAAATTCAGGCACGGGCAGACCCAAAGCCTGCCAAATCAGTTTGCAGCGGTATTTGTCCATGCCGATGGCGGAAGCGGCCACGCCGCTGCCGGTATAAGGCACGCCCAACAATTCCAACGCGCCCTGCACCGCGCCGTCTTCGCCGAAGGTACCGTGCAGGATATTAAAGGCTGTCTGAAAACCTTGCGTTTTCAATTCGCCCAACGGCGTTTCTTTCGGGTCAAAGGCATGCGCGTCCACACCCTTGCTTTGCAGGGCGGCGAGAATCGCGCGACCGCTGTCCAGCGAAATTTCGCGCTCGCTGGAAAAGCCCCCCATCAATACGGCTACTTTGCCAAAGTCTTGCATACAATCTTTCTGGTTTTACTTCATTGAGGCCGTCTGAAAAACGGCGGTTTTCAGACGGCCTTTTTTGTTATTCTGACCGCCTGTTACTTAATTTATTCGCTCTGCGCCTGCTGCGACAGATTCACTAAAGCCTGCGGCACGCGGTTAATGCTGCCCGCGCCCATGTTCAGCACCACATCGCCATCACGCAAAATATCCAGCAGCATTTGCGGCAACTCGTTCACATCGGCGCAATACAGCGGCTCGACTTTGCCGTAGGCGCGGATACTGCGCGCCAAAGCGCGGCTGTCGGCCTCTTGAATCGGCGTTTCACCGGCCGCATACACTTCGGTCAGCACCAGCGCATCGACTTTGTTCAACACTTTGGTAAAGTCTTCAAACAAATCGCGGGTACGGGTGTAGCGGTGCGGCTGGAAGGCCAATACCAAGCGTTTGTCGGGATACGCACCACGGGCGGCGGCAAGGGTGGCTTCCATTTCCACAGGATGATGGCCGTAGTCGTCCACCAAAAGGGCGCTGCCGCCATTCGGCAGCTTGATGTCGCCATATTTTTGGAAACGGCGGCCGACGCCTTCAAAGCCCAACAAACCTTTTTGAATCGCCTCAACCGACGCACCCACTTCCAACGCCACGCCGATGGCGGCCAGCGCGTTCAACACATTATGGCGGCCGGGCATATTCAATACCACTTCAAACGGCTCTTGCTCATGGCCTTTCATGTTGATGTGGACGGTAAATTTCATCTGCGCACCAACGCTCTCGATGTCGGTGGCGTAAATATCGTCGTCTTCGTTCAGGCCGTAAGTGGCATAGGGTTTGCTGACTTTCGGCAGGATGGCGCGGACATGCTCGCTGTCGGTGCACAAAAACGCTTTGCCGTAAAACGGCATGCGGTGGATAAAATCAATAAAGGCCTGGTGCAGCTTCTCGACGCTGTGGCCGTAGGTGTCCATATGGTCTTCGTCGATATTGGTGACGACAGACATAATCGGCGTCAGGTGCAGGAACGAGGCGTCGGATTCGTCGGCCTCGGCTACGATATATTCACCCTTGCCCAAACGCGCATTGGTACCGGCCGCATTCAGTTTGCCGCCGATTACAAAGGTCGGGTCAAGACCGGCCGCGCCCAAAATGGAGGCGGTCAGGCTGGTGGTGGTGGTTTTGCCGTGGGTACCGGCAATGGCGATGCCGTCGCGGAAACGCATGAGCTCGGCCAACATCAGCGCACGCGGAATCACGGGAATCTGCTGCTCCAGCGCGGCCACCACTTCGGGATTGTCTTTTTTAACGGCGGTGGACGTCACCACCACATCGGCGCCGTTGACATGCTCGGCGGTGTGACCCGGATACACTTGGATACCCAGGCTGCTCAGATATTCGGTTACGGCGTTTTTCGCCTGATCGGAACCCGACACTTTAAAGCCCAAATTGTGCAAAACTTCGGCAATGCCGCTCATACCGACACCGCCGATACCGACGAAATGGATATTGGTCACGCGATTTTTCATCATGGTCCGTGTTCCGGGAATGGGTTAGAGAAAGCAGCGCAAATAGCGCGTAAGGGCGTTATTTTAAAGGCCTGAGCCAATCTGCGCCATTGTTTTATTGTAAAGGATATTTAACAAAATAGCCAATGCCGTCTGAAAATCGTTTTTTCAGACGGCCTCTCGCTTTATCAGCAGTATCAAAGGTTTATTTTAAAGTGGCAATCGCGGCTTCGGCCACGTCGTCCGCGCTGTGCGGCAAGGCCAGAGTGCGGGCGTTTTGCGCCCAAGCCAAACATTTTTCGCGGTCGAGACGGCTCAACACTTCCGCCAGACGTTCGGCGGTCAGCTGCGACTGCGGCAGCAGCAGACCGGCTTCGGCGTGCACCATAAAGCGGGCGTTGGCGGTTTGGTGGTCATCCACCGCGCTGGGCAGCGGTACCAACAAAGCGCCGACACCGGCGGCGGTCAGTTCGGCAATGGTCAGCGCACCGGCGCGGCACACCACCAAATCGGCATCGCGGTAAGCCGACACCATATCGGTAATAAATTCGGCGCACTCGGCTTCCACACCGGCGGCGGCATAAGCGGCCTGCAAATCGGCCAGCTTGTTGCGGCCGGATTGGTGAAACACCTGCGGGCGCTCGTTTTCCGGCAGCAAAGCCAAAGCCTGCGGCACGGTATTGTTCAACACCGTTGCACCCAAACTGCCGCCCATCACCAACACTTTCAGACGGCCTTCACGCTGCGCGAAACGCTCTTGTGGCGGCGGCAGGTTGGCAATATCCGCCCGCACGGGATTGCCGACCAAACCGTCTGCGTTTTCAAAGGCTTTCGGAAATGCATACAACACGCGCGTTGCCCAGCGCGAAAGCTGCTTATTCGACAAACCGGCGACGGCGTTCTGCTCGTGAATCACAATCGGCACGCCCGACAGTTTCGCCGCCACCCCGCCGGGGAAGGTCACAAAGCCGCCAAAACCGATCACACAGGCCACGCGGTGTTTTTTGATAATCCTTTTGGCTTCGCGCACGGTTTTCCACAGAGTAAACGGCAACATCAGCTTGCGCTTGATACCGTTGCCGCGCACGCCTTTAATCGCCAGCGTTTCCAGCAAAATATCGTATTGCGGCACAATACGCTCTTCCATCGAGCCTTCGCTGCCCAGCCAAATCACATGATGGCCGCGCGCGCGCAGCGAATCGGCCACCGCCAGCGCGGGGAAAATATGGCCGCCGGTACCGCCGGCCATCAGCATAAATGTCTTGCCGCTCATGGGCTTATTCCTCTATCTGGTAACCGCGCATTTTTTGGCGGTTTTCATAATCAATCCGCAACAGCAGGGTCATGCACACCAGCATGACCAACACCGCCGAGCCGCCGTAAGACATCAGCGGCAGGGTCAGACCCTTGGTCGGCAGGATACCGATGTTGACACCGATATTGAAGAAACTTTGGATACCGAGCCAAATGCCGATGCCGTTGGCCACATACGCGCTGAAGGTCAAATCCAAATCCCGTGCCTGCTTGCCGATGGAAAAGGCGCGCAACACCAGCCAGCCGTAGCAGAACACCAATACGCACATACCCAAAAAGCCGAATTCCTCGCCAATCACGGCAAAAATAAAGTCGGTATGCGCCTCCGGCAGGTAAAAGCGTTTTTCCAAACTTGCGCCCAAACCCACGCCGAACCACTCCCCGCGCGCAATCGCCATCAGCGAATGGGTAAGCTGGTAGCCTTTGCCCAGCGGATCTGACCACGGGTCGAGAAACGCCGCCACACGCGCCATACGGTAAGGCGCAGCCAAAATCAGCAGCGCCATGCCCGCCAGCAGCAAGCCCATCAGCATGGCAAAATATTTCCACGGAAAACCGGCCAAAAACAGCATACCCGCCGCAATCGACACAATCACCACAAACGAGCCGAAGTCCGGCTGCATCATAATCAGCAGCAGCCCCACCACCAGCAGGCTGCCCGGTTTGATGATTTTTTTCACCGACTGCAACACTTCCGCCTTGCGCGTAAACAGGCTAGCCAGATACAGCACCACCGCCAGCTTGAATAATTCCGTCGGCTGCAAATTGACCGACCCAATGTGAATCCAGCGCGTCGCGCCGTTAATCTCGCGCCCGACCACCAGTACCAAGAGCAACATCAGGCCGCTGAAGGCAAAATACCACGGCATGATTTTCTTCCACCAGTTCATATTGAACAAAGCCAAGCCGCCGCAAATTACCACGCTCAAGCCGACAAACACCGCCTGTTTGGTCACAAACGAATACTTGTCGCCGCCCTCCGCCGCCGCATACGCGATGGAGGCAGAGTAAATCATCATCAGGCTGAACGCCGTCATCAGGATAATCATCCACAGCAGCGACACGTCGATTTTCTGACCGCTGCGCACAATCGGCCGATCGAGAAAAACAGACAAACGGGGAAGTTTTAGGAAATCAGTTTTCATTATTTTATTGGGGTTGTGTTTTCAGACGGCCTGAATGATTTGAGGCCGTCTGAAAAAATGTGGCGAGCGGTTCAATGCGGGGTCGGAATAAAATTCCAAATATTATATTGTTTTCAGAACAGTAGGTATCTTCATTAGACAGAAAATCGCCAGATTTTCGTCATTCCCGCGCAGGCGGGAATCCAGACGTTTGAATTCCTGTTATCTTGGAAATATTGCAGAAATATTTGGCTTCTGGATTCCCGCCTGCGCGGGAACGACGAATCCTTGCGGATTCTGTCTGCCTAACAAAATACGTTTCTGAAGTCCAAAAAATATTCTATTGGCCTACTCCACACTCACGTTATTCACTCATTCAGATTTTACAAAGCCTTAAACGCTTCAACAAACACTTGGGCGCGGTGGGCGTAACCGTCGAACATATCAAAGCTGGCACAAGCCGGGCTGAGTAACACGATGTCGCCTGATTCGGCTTGGCGGTAGGCCGTCTGAACCGCCTCTTGCAGCGTGGCGCAATCGGTGAGCGGCACACCACAGCCGGCCAAATCTTGACGGATTTGCGGCGCGTCCACGCCCATCAGCAACACACCTTTGGCCTTGCCCTTGAGTGCCTCGCGCAGCGGGGTAAAGTCCTGTCCTTTGCCCATACCGCCCAAAATCACCCACAGCGGGCTTTGCAGACCGGCAATCGCGGCGGCGGTGGCGCCGACATTGGTGCCTTTGCTGTCGTCAATAAAGGTTATGCCGTTTTTCTCACCCACTTTTTCCACGCGGTGCGGCAGACCTTGGAAGGTTTTGACGTGTTCCAACAATTCGTTGCGCGGCAGACCGATGGCCTCACACAAGGCAAGCGCAGCCAAGACATTGGCGGCGTTGTGCAAACCTTGCAGCGGAATCTCGGCGGCATCAATCAAATCGCTGCCGCCCTGTTTCAGACGGTCTGATTCGCGGTCAAACCAATAATCGGCCTCATGTGCCAGCGAAAACCATTTCACGTCGCGGCCGTGGCGTTTCATGGCGCGGCAGAACACATCATCGGCATTCAATACCTGCACGCCTTCGCCACGGAAAATCTTGTCTTTCGCATGGGCGTAGTCCAGCAAATCGTCGTAGCGGTCGAGGTGGTCTTCGGAAATATTCAACACGGTGGCGGCGCTGGGGCGCAAATGCTCGGTGTTTTCTAATTGAAAACTGGACAATTCCAACACCCACACATCGGCTTTTTTACCGCCGCGCTGCAATTCGGCTTCCAACACCGGCGTGCCGATATTGCCCGCAATCACGGTATCCAAACCGCATTTGATACACAGGTAGCCGACCAGACTGGTCACGGTGGTTTTGCCGTTGCTGCCGGTAATGGCGATGACTTTGTCGCCGCGCTCATTCAACACACCTGCCAAAATCTCAATATCGCCGACCACGCGCCCGCCGCGCTGTTTAAACGCTTCGATTTCGGGGGTGCGCTCGGTAATGCCCGGGCTGAGTGCCAAAACTTCAAAGCCGTTGTCCAGCGCGTCTTTCAGATTGCCGGTATAAAAGGTCAGGCCGTCAAACATCTTGCCGATTTGCGACACGCGCTCAGGCTTCAATTCGGCATCGTAAGCCGCTACCTGCGCCCCTGCCCCACGCAAGAATGCAATCATGGAAATACCCGTGCCGCCCAAGCCGGCGACTAAAACTTTTTTGTTTTGCCAATTCATGCCCTGCAATTCCAATCTAAATAAATATTTTCAAATTATATCAATCATATCTTGGATAGAATATCTGTAAATCCAATTAAGTCTGCAATAACAACAAGTTCCAATATAATCATTAATATAGGTAGAAAAAAGCTGCAGTATGAAGACTCCAAAATTTTTTAAAATAATAGGAGCTAAAAACTTTATCTTTATATTCCTTATCACTATTGATATGAATCAAATAATCTATACCCATATGTTGTTCAGCAGAAGATAATATCTGATGATATTCTTTTTGATATTTTCCCATATCTTCATCGGTTACTATTCTGCCAGTATTTTCATTAGTTTCTTCAGTTGCCTCATCTTTATTAATCTTCTCTATACTTTTATTAAATATATCCTGTCGACTATTATCTTGCTTCACTCTCAATTTCTTTACAAATGCTCTTAACTTACCACCACAATCCTGTAATTTATATATCCTTAAATCATACCCAGCCATTGAAATAATTACAGAATATACCAATGTTGCAACAGCTAGAAAAATTTGGAAAATATTTAAAAATTCCGCACTAAACTTATGTGGTGGCGGGTAATGCATTACCCATAGAGGGATAAAAATTAAGCCTAAAGAAAGCATTGTAGTCACGCAAAAAGTAAGATGCTTGAATCTCATCAATCTATCAGCTGCTATATACTTACAATTTGCAGTAATTCTTGCTGAATATAGTAGCTGCTCGAATGCAGACTTTTCTTTTTTCTGTTCAGAGTTTCCCATCAAATAAATCCAAATAATATAGTTATTTAATTTAATATTATTACGCAAATGGTGGGTTAAAACCCACCCTACTTTTCTAAAACTTTTTTGTTTTGCCAGTTCATTGTGTTAACCGTATTTTGTTTGTCATTTGCAGAGTGTGGTTTTAACCCACCCTATTTGTCTTACATAGATTGCTTTCAGACGGCCTTTGTAATGATAAGGCCGTCTGAAAACCGTTTGTCTATTCAAAAAAATCCCGCAATCCCGTATTCCGCCAACAATACTTTCAATTCCGCCAAACGCATTTCTAGCGGTACGGCGGCGGGCGGTTGCGGCGGCGGATGATTCGCTTCGTTTTGGTTGCGCATCCAATCGCCCAAGGCAAACAGGTTCAGCAGCAGGGCTTCGGCGTATTTCTTATCCAAACCGCTGTCATGCAGGGCTTGGGCGAAACAGGCTATCCATTGGTTGCGCGTTTTCACGGTCACGGCAAACGGCATATGCCGCGCACGCAAGCGCGGATGGCCGTGCGCCTGCTCGTACAAAGGCGGCCCGCCCAGCCAGCCGCTGAGAAATTGATACAGCCGCTCGCGAGCGTAATCCAAGCTTTCGCTGTGGGTGGCGCGCAGGGCGGCGTAGCGGCGGTCGCTGTCCATCAAATCGTAGAAGCGGGCAACAAGCGCGGTTACACCTGCATCGCCGCCGATAATTTCATACAGAGTAGCCATTTTTCAGACGGCCTTTCAACCTACGGCGGCAACCGCCAACAGAAACGGAAGCAGCGCCCCCAGCAGATACACCGCCAGCCAAAGCAGCAGACTGTCGCTGACACGGCGCAGTAGGGCGAAATAGCCCCATGTGTATAAAAAGAGCGAAACCAAGCCCAGCAGCAGCGTGCCGCTTATGCCGAATACGGCTGACCATATGCCGCTCAGCAGCGTATAGGCCAACGCCCAATGCCACGCCCGGCTGTTTTCGGTAAAAAACGATTCCTGCAATTTGCCGAATACCAACAGCAATAATATCCCCAACATTGTTTATTCCCTTTCCTGTGTGAAAGTGATTCAAACAACGAAGCGTAAACAATCGGCGGCAGTATCTGCCTGCTCTTTATATGTTATATATTTTTTCAGACGGCCTTAGCGGATTTTCAGGCTGCTCAAACCAATCAAGACCAATACAATGGTGATAATCCAGAAGCGCACCACCACCTGCGTTTCTTTCCAGCCTTTTTGCTCGTAATGGTGGTGAATCGGCGCCATCAGGAAAATGCGTTTTTTGGTACGTTTGTACCAGCCGACCTGCAACATCACCGATACGGCCTCCACCACAAACAGGCCGCCCATAATCACCAAGACAAATTCTTGGCGGATAATCACGGCCACCGTGCCCAAAGCCGCGCCCAGCGCCAATGCGCCGACATCACCCATAAATACCTGCGCGGGATAAGCGTTGAACCACAAAAAGCCCAAACACGCGCCGCACATGGCGGTACAGAAAATCACCACTTCGTTGGCGCCGCTGACATACGGCAGTTGCAAATAACGGGCAAATTCGGCATGGCCGCTGGCGTAGGCGAAAATCGCCAGACCCGCCGCCACCAACACCACGGGGAAGGCGGCCAAGCCGTCCAAACCGTCGGTCAGGTTGACCGCGTTAGACGTACCGACGATGGTCAGGTAGCTCAAAATAATAAAGCCGATAAAGCCCAGCGGCAGGGCGATTTGTTTGAAGAAAGGCACGATTAAAATATCATTGGCGCTGCTGCTGGCGAGGAAAAACAAGGCCAAACCCGCCCCCAAAGCCACGCTCGACTGCCACACCATTTTGAAACGGGCAGACACGCCGTTGGGGTCTTTATACACCACTTTGCGCCAGTCATCGTAAAAGCCCAATGCGCCGGTCGCCAGCAACACCGCCAGCAGAATCCAGATATACGGATTCGCCCAGTTGCCCCACAGCAGGGTGGATACGGCAATTGCAGTCAGAATCAGCGATCCGCCCATGGTCGGCGTGCCGTTTTTTACCAAGTGGGTCTGCGGGCCGTCGGTGCGCACGGCTTGGCCGACTTTCAGCGCAGTCAGCTTGCGGATGGTCCACGGACCCAAAAGCAGTGAAAACGCCAGCGCGGTCAATGCCGCCATCACAGCGCGGAAGGTGGTGTATTGAAATACATTCAGCGCGGAAAACCAATCGCTGAAGTGGGCTAACCATAAAAACATAACATGTCTTTCCTTGTGTATTTATTCGTATCGCGGCGCGAGGCCGTCTGAAAAATGGTTCGGCGGCTTAATCTGCAAACGTCAGTCAATCCGATCCGCTTCAATATCGTATTCTTCGTTGTCTTCGTCATCGCCGGGCAGATAATCGGTGTAAATCATCATAACCACGCTTTGTCCGTCGGCTTCGTGTGCCAATAAGGATAAGGAAGTCAACAAATCGGCCAGTTGGGTCACAAATTCGCCGTTGTCTTTATCGGCTTCGTCTTCAAAACTGTTTTCCTCGATAAAACCGAATTCTTCCGATTTCGCCCATTCCGCCGCCCATCCTTTCAAGGTTGCTTCATCGGCGGCAGCCAGCAAATCCAGCAAACGCGGCGGCACTTGATACAGCGAGTAATCCTGCGCTTCTTCCACGGGAATCAGCTCGTGCCGGTCAAAATCGAAGTCTTCGCCTGCGGCAATCGCAAACACATTGGCCATATCGACATCAGTCAGGCCGGAAGTTTCCAACGCTTCGGCAGGATGAGCCATTTGCGCCGCAATTTCACGCGCCTGCTCTTCGGTTTGGATGTAAAAAGCGCAATCAAACATAATCTTTTTTCTTTCCGGAACACGCAAGCAGCGCCTTCCTATTGTCTTTGCAGGCAGTTTTCAGACGGCCTGTTTGTCCAGCAACGCTTCGACCACTTCTTCCATCGCCATAAAGCGCGAACCTTTCACCAACACATTCGCCCCCTCGGGCAAATCGTGGCTCATCACCTGAATCAGCGGGTCTTTGGCAGCGAACCACAAACCGGCCGCACCGAAAGTTTCCGCCGCTTCCACGCTGTCATCGCCGACAAAATAGGCAAACTCAATGCCCTTGTCGCGGGCATACGCGCCCACTTCGGCATGCATGGCGGCGGCTTCATCGTCGCCCAATTCGCCCATATCGCCCATCACAAACACGCGCGGAGAGGACAGCGCGGCCAATACGTCAATCGCTGCTTTCATGCTGTCAGGATTGGCGTTGTAGGTATCGTCAATCACAGTAGCACCTTTGATACCGGCTTTGATTTGTAGACGGCCTTTGATGTTGCTGAACGCTTTGAGGCCGCCTGAAATTTGTTGCAGACTCAAACCGGCAGCCTGCGCCAAAGCTGCGGCGGCGCAGGCGTTGGCAATATTATGGCGGCCGGGTACGGGCAGCACCACGGCGGCGCATTCTTCGCCGCTGACCAAATCAAAAGTGCAGGACAAGGGATTCAACACAATATTTTCCGCGTGTACATCGCCGCTTTCCGCGCCGAAAGTACGCGTATTCGAACCAGCGGTCGCGGCTTTAAATACGTCGATATTGGCGTCTTGCGCCGGAATCAGCGCGAGGCCGTCTGAAGACAGCCCTTGGTAAATCTCGCTTTTGGCCTTGGCAATATCGCCCACGCCGTCAAAACCGCAGCCGACATGCGCGCGCAGGGCATTGTTGACCAAAGCCGCGTCGGGGCGGGCAATGCGGGTCAGCAAGGCCAGTTCGCCAAAATGGTTCATGCCCATTTCAATCACGGCATAGCGGTGTTTTCCGTTTAATTTCAAAAGAGTTAAGGGCAGGCCGATGTGGTTGTTGAAATTGCCCGCCGTCGCCAATACCGCTTCTTCGCCGAAGGCATGACGCAATACACCTGCCAGCATTTCTTTCACGGTAGTTTTGCCGCTGGAGCCGGTAATGCCGAACACAAACGGATTCACATTATCACGCCAAGCCGCCGCCAGTGTTTGCAGGGCAGCAAGCGTGTCGTCCACTTTCAATGCACCAACCAGCGCGGCGCAGTCGTCGCGCGACACCACCGCCGCAGCCGCGCCTTGCGCCAATACGTCGGCAACAAAATCATGCGCGTCAAAACGCTCGCCTGCCAAAGCAAAAAATACATCACCCTCGCGGATGTCGCGGCTGTCGGTGACAATACGGTTTACCGCCTTATTTTCAGACGGCAACGGCAGATTAAGGGTTTGGCAGATAAAGTTTAGGTCTAAAGGTTTCATATCTTTTTCTTTGTTTTTCAGACGGCCTAGCGGTATGGGTTTACCAGCGGATAGGGGTTAATCGCGCCGTTACGCAGATACACGCCGTAATGCAAGTGTGGCGCAGTGCCTTTGGCATTACCCGTATCGCCGACATAGCCGATGATTTGTCCGGCCTGCACGCTTTGGTAGAGTTTGATGTCGGCAAAGCGGCTCAGGTGGGCATAATAATGCCATGCGCCCGCGCCTTGAATGCCGACCACTTTGCCGCCCAAGCGGTTTTCGCCGATTTTAGTGACAATGCCGTAAGTGGTGCTGCGTACCGGCGTGCCTTTTTTGGCAAAAATGTCCACGCCTTCGTGACGGCGGCCGTTGCTGCGGGCGGCGCTCCAAGTATCGCTGAAGGTTTTGCCTTTGACCGGATTAGGCAGGCTGCCCGTAGTCGGCGGCGGCATATTTTGCAGGCGGGTAATTTCGCCAAACGGCCGGTTGGATGCGCCGCCGCCAACCATGCCGAAACAGCCTGCCAACAGGGTTAATGTGGCGGCAACGGCGGTAAGGCGGCTTAATTGTTTCAATCTCTTCACGGTTGACTTCTTTTTCAGACGGCCTTTTTAACGCACCGCCAATGCTTGTTCGGCAATCTCAAAATCGGAAAAATGATGTTTCACGCCGCGCATGTCCTGATAGGTTTCGTGGCCTTTGCCGGCAATCAGGATAATGTCGGCGGCAGCTGCCTGCGCCACGGCGTATTCAATCGCGGCTTTGCGGTCGGCCTCGACTTTTTCGGGATGGGGGACGGCGGGCAGAATATCGTCGATGATGTCCTCCGGCACTTCCATACGCGGATTGTCGCTGGTGACCACCACTTTATCCGCGCCTGCGGCCGCCGCCGCGCCCATCAGCGGGCGTTTGCCTTTGTCGCGGTTGCCGCCGCAGCCGAACACGCACCACAAAGCCGCGCCTTGCGCTTTGATTTCCTGCAAGGTGGACAAGGCTTTTTCCAGCGCGTCGGGCGTGTGCGCGTAATCGACCACCACCAACGGTTTGCCGGGATTCATGATGCAGTCCATGCGGCCGGTGGCCGGGCGGATTTGCGCCAACGCGTTCAATACCTTATCCAACGGATAGCCGTTGGCGCACAACACGCCGACGCAGGCGGCCAGATTTTGCGCGTTAAAACGGCCGAGCAAGCGGGTATGCCAGTGGCCGTTGCCCCACGGCGTTGCCAATTCGACGGCCATGCCGTCTGAAGAGGCGGCAAACGCGGTAATGCGGATGTCGGCCTTATCGCTGAAACCGTAACCGTACACCGCCACTTCGGGGCGGTCTTTTTTCAGACGGCCTATCAGCTCGGCACCAAAAGCATCGTCGGCGTTAATCACCGCGTGTTTCAGGCCGTACCAGTAAAACAGGCGCGCTTTGATTTCGCCGTAGGCGGCCATCGTGCCGTGGTAATCGAGGTGGTCGCGCGTCAGGTTGGTAAACACGGCCGTCTGAAACGCTACGCCATTGACGCGGAATTGGTCGAGACCGTGGCTGGAGACTTCCATCGCCGCCACCGTTGCGCCCTGCTGCTTGAAACGCGCCAGCAGGGTTTGCACGGTTACGGGATCGGGCGTGGTATGTGTGGTTTCTTCCAATGCACCCCAAAAGCCGTTGCCGACCGTGCCGATGACGGTGCATTTTTCGTCCAGTAAATCCGCCGCCTGCGCCAGCCATTGCGTGATGGAGGTTTTGCCGTTGGTACCGGTGACGCCCCATACTTTGAGGCCGTCTGAACCTTCGGAAGGCTCTGCAAGTACTCCGGTCACATTGCCGTAAATTTTGGCAGCTAGGATCCCAGCACGGTGTTTCAAATCTTTAATGCCTTGGTTGGGCACATTCCACTCGGGATTCCAGGCAAATTTGCCGTCGTCGTCCCAATAAACAAAAGACGCACCATTGGCAATGGCGGCGGGGATATAGCTGCGGCCGTCGGCATATTCGCCCTGACAGGCCACAAATACGTCGCCGTTTTGAATCTGGCGGCTGTCCGAATGCAACAAATGCCCTGCTGCGTCGGGGCGCAGCAGAGCGGGGAAGTCGGTTTCAGCCAAAGGACACAGTTCGCTGAACATAATTTTCTCTTGATGATTTAAGATTTTTTAGCTGGCGTCGCCACTTTCACGGTTGAGGTATCGGCCAGCGGTTTGGTTGGCGACACACCTAAAATATTCAGACTGCCCGCCATCACGTTTTTAAACACCGGCCCTGCCACCAAGCCGCCGTAATAACCGTTGGCCGTCGGCTCGTCCACCGTTACCGCTACAATCACGCGCGGTTTTTTAGCTGGGGCGAAACCGATAAACGTACCGACGTGCTTGTTATCAACATAACGGCCGTTGACCAGCTTACGCGCCGTACCGGTTTTGGCGCCGACATCGAAGCCGTCCACCGCGCCGGCCGTGCCCGTACCGCCGGGCTCGGTTACCGATACCATCATTTCGCGTACCTGACGTGCGGTCGAGGCTTTAATCACCTGCTTGCCTTTAGGCGCGGCGGCTTGTTTTTCAAAGCTCACCGGCAGCAGCTCGCCGTCGTGGGTCAATACGGTGTAGGCACGTGCCAGTTGCAACAGGCTTAATTGCAAGCCGTAACCGAACGACATGGTTGCCTGCTCAATCGGCTGCCATTTGTGCCAGTTGCGCAAAAGACCGGCGGTCTCGCCCGGGAACCCGGAATGCATGCGCACACCGACACCCAACTCGTGATAGTAGTCGTACATTTCTTTCGGCTTGAACATGGCCGAAAGTTTGCTGGTACCGACGTTAGAAGATTTTTGAATAATGCCGCGCACGCTCAAACGTGGATAAACATGGGTATCTTGTACGGTTGCCGGGCCGATTTTATACGGCATGGTATTGAAGGTTTCGTCTGCGGAAATCTTACCCGAATCCAAAGCTTTGGCGATGGTAAAGGGTTTCATGGCCGAACCCGGCTCAACCATATCGGTCACGGCACGGTTGCGGCGCTGCTCGCTGCCTGCTTTGCCCGGCTGGTTGGGGTCGTAGGCCGGGCTGTTGACCAAAGCCAGAATTTCGCCGGTCTGGGCATCCAAGACCACCGCACTACCTGCTTTGGCCTTGTGGTAAGCCACGGCTTTATTCAACTCTTCATAAGCCAGCGTTTGGATACGCTGGTCTAACGACAATACAATGTCGTGGCCGTTTTTCGGATCGCTGTTACGCGGAGAATCCAAGTCATCAACAATATTGCCTTTGGCGTCTTTGAGCACCACTTTGGCGCCGTTTTCACCGCGCAGGCTGTCTTCGCGCGACAGTTCCAAACCTTCTTGGCCTTTGCCGTCAATATTGGTAAAGCCGATGACATGGGCAAACAGATTACCCATCGGATAATGGCGTTTCAATTCTTTTTGGAAACCCAAGCCTTTAATGCCCAAAGCAGTAATGGCGTCGGCTTTCTCTTTGCTCAACTGGCGTTTCAGGTAGATAAAATCTTTGTCTTTTTTCTCCAGTTTTTCCAACAGGCTGTCGGCAGACACACCGGTAATGGCCGCCAATTTCGCCAACTGCTCGGCGGTCGGCATTTGCTCCATTTCAGACGGCATGGCATACAGGGATTCGGTCGGCGCGCTCAAAGCCAAGGTTGCGCCGTTGCGGTCGGTAATCGTACCGCGAGAAGCAGGCAGGGTCAGGGTGCGCACGGTGCGCTGGTCGCCCTGGTTTTTCAGAAAATCATGCTGGGTGGTTTGCAAATAAAAACCGCGCAGCAGCAGGCCGCCGAAGGCGACAGCAATCAGCCCCAAGACCAAATAAATGCGCCCGTCGCTGGTAATCGGCTTTTTGGTTTTCACCGGTTTGGGCAGCATCTGCGGTTTATATTCGTTTTTGATTAACATTTGAAAACTTCTCTTTAAGCAGGGGTTAGGGCTTCCCTTTCCCTGTAACGTTATTTTTGCTTATTTCTTACGCTCGATCATGACCGTATTGTTTGCACTTGGCGGCTGCAAGCGCTGTTTTTCCGCCGCCACTTTAATCAACTTGTGGTTTGCCAAACGCGCCTGTTCCAATTTCAAACGGGCATAGTCCTGATCGAGTTTGATTTCCTGCTTTTGCGCCTTATCCAAGGCGATGTAATGCTGGCGCGACTCATCTTGCACCGTCACCACGGCAAAACCCGAAGCCAGCGCCGCCAGCAGTAGAATAATGTTCAGCTTGTTCATGAATTTCCGTATTTTTCAGACGGCCTTTGCGCAATCAACGGATGGCGCAAAACCTCCCCTTTATCACTGCGTTTCGGCTTTTAAGCCTCAAACGCGCCGCCGGTACGCTCGGCCACCCGCAACACGGCGCTGCGCGCGCGCGGATTGGCGGCGGTTTCCGCCTCATTTGGCTTGACAGCTTTTCCGACAGCCTTGAGCGGCGGTTGCGGCAAATCCGCTTCCTTTACCGCCGCCCAACGCGGCAGCGGCGCATGTTGCGAATGTTTTTTCACAAACTGCTTCACAATGCGGTCTTCCAGCGAATGGAACGCAATCACCGCCAAGCGCCCGCCTTCTTTCAGACGGCCTACTACCTGCGGCAATACCGCCTCTACCTCTTCGAGCTCGCGGTTAATAAAGATGCGAACGGCCTGAAAGGTACGCGTTGCGGGGTCTTGTCCGCGCTCGCGAGTACGGACGTTTTGCGCCACGAGCTGCGCCAGCTTGCGGGTTGTATCAATGGGATTTTCTTCGCGTTGCGCGACAATGGCGCGCGCAATCTGGCGACTAAACCGCTCTTCACCATAATTTTTGATAACCTCATTTAATTCTTGTTCGCTGGCAACGGCAATCCATTCGGCTGCCGACAGGCCGCGTGTCGGATCCATGCGCATATCCAGCGGCGCGTCAAAACGGAAGCTGAAGCCGCGTTCGCCCTCGTCGATTTGTGGCGAAGAAATACCCAAATCAAACAGCGCACCGTCGATTTTGACAATACCCAAACCGTCTAAGGCCGCCTGAAAAGTGGCAAAACCGTCATGCACCACGCGCACGCGCTTATCCTGCGCCGCCAATTCCTGCGCCACGGCGATGGCCTGCGGGTCTTTGTCAAACACCACCAGCCGACCATTCTCGCCCAAGCGCGACAAAATCAAACGCGAGTGACCACCCCGGCCGAACGTGCCGTCAACATACACGCCGTTGGCGCGGATATTCAGCGCGTCAACGGCTTCGTGTAACAAGACGGTAATATGTTGGTAAGTTTCAGCTTGGCTCACAGTTGCAAATCCGTTTGACTCAGTTGGAACGCCAATTCGTCAGGATCATCGTCCAGCGCCTGATTCATTTCACGTTCCCAATGCTCGCGACCCCACAGCTCCAAACGGTTGGCACGGCCTACTAAAGTCACTTCTTTTTCAAAATCCACCAGACGGCGCAGGTTGGCAGGCAGTAAAATACGCCCGGCAGTATCCCATTCCAAAGTATCGGCGTTATGCAGCAGCAGGTTTTGAAAACGCTGCAACTCGGGCTTACCTGCCGTTTTCATGCCCAACAGATGGTTCGCCACTTTTTCCCACTCCGATTCGGGATACATCAGGATACGCTGGCGCGAATCCAGCGTGGCGACCACTACCGGTGTGTAGCGGCGCAGCAGCAAATCGCGGAATTTGGCCGGAATCGCCAACCGCCCCTTGCTGTCTATGCTCAATTCGTGCGCACCGCCGAACACCGTTTTCTCCGCTGTCTGAAATTTTCTCTTTTTGGGGAAATCAGACACTTTCGCCCACATTACCCCACCAGCCGACACTATAAGAAATTTTACTTCGTGGGTCAAATCAGGCCGTCTGAAAAAATTGGCCGGAAAGACATAAAAATCTCTTTAATATACAAAAAGATATACAGACAACATGGATTACCTCAACGGAATTACACACCTCAAATCCATAGCCAAACACTATATTTAGTATTTTTAATTTCAATAAAATACTAAATATAGTGTAGTTATCTGAAATACGCCCGCTCCACCTTTGCCGTTATAATATACGAACGAATTTTAAATTTTTACATTATCTAACAGTCATGAAACCGCACATCCCCTCCCCTACCGCCGATGCGCTGGCCGCCAGCCGCCGCCTCCACACCCTTATCGCGCACGAAATCGAAGCCGCCGACGGTTGGATTCCGTTTTCCCGTTTTATGCAGTTGGCACTCTATGCGCCGCAATACGGCTATTACACCGGCGGCAGCCATAAAATCGGCACGGACGGCGATTTTGTGACCGCCCCTACCCTCTCGCCCCTGTTCGGCCAAACCTTGTCCCGCCAACTGGCCGCCCTGCTGCCGCAGACCGCCGGTAATGTGTATGAATTCGGCGCCGGCACGGGTGATTTGGCCGCCATTTTGGTTGAAAACCTGAGTGAGCAACTCAACCATTACTATATTATCGAACTCTCGCCCGAGCTGGCCGAACGCCAACGTGAGCTATTGGTGCAGCGGCTGCCCTCTGAGTTGGCGCAAAAAGTCGTCCATTTAGACCGTTTGCCCGAGCGCTTTGACGGCATAATGATTGGTAACGAAGTACTCGATGCCATGCCGATAGAGCTAGTCCGCCGCGACAGGGACGCATTTGAACACATCGGTGTCAGCCTGAATTCAGACGGCCTCACCCAAAGCTCCCGACCGCTGACCGACCCTGATTTGCTGCACGCGGCGCAACACTATTTCCCCCCTACCGAAACGCCTTATACCAGCGAGCTGCACCCCGCCCAATACGCTTTCGTGCGCACGCTGGCCGACAAACTCGAACGCGGCGGCATGATTTGGATAGACTACGGCTTCGACGCCGCGCAGTATTACCACCCGCAACGCGACATGGGTACGCTCATCGGCCACTACCGCCACCACACCATACACGACCCGTTTTTCCACATCGGCCTGACCGACCTGACCGCCCACGTCAACTTCACCGACATCGCCCAAGCAGGCGTGGACGGCGGCTTGGATTTGATTGGTTACACCACCCAAGCGCATTTTCTGCTTAACCTCGGCATGACCGAATATCTGGCGCAAAGCGGCAACCCTGATTCCGCCGACTACCTGCGCGAGGCCGCTGCCGTGCAAAAACTGATTAACCCGCACGAAATGGGCGAATTATTCAAGGTCATCGCCTTTGGCAAAAATATCGAGGTTGATTGGCAAGGTTTTGCCGTCGGCGATTTGTGCCGCAAGCTGTAAAATACCTGCCAAAGGCCGTCTGAAACCGCCCTACCCTACCGGAAAATATTTTCAGACGGCCTTTCGCGCTGCCACCATCAAACTTTTTTACCTTTAAAATCAAACATCCGAAATTTTCCCACAAAAATAACCTTGCCAAGCGTTCAAAAAAACATATAATAGCAACTTCACGAAACGGCGAATTAGCTCAGTCGGTTAGAGCAGAGGAATCATAATCCTTGTGTCCGGGGTTCGAGTCCCTGATTCGCCACCATTGGGGGTATAGCTCAGTTGGTAGAGCGCTTGCATGGCATGCAAGAGGTCAGCGGTTCGATCCCGCTTACCTCCACCAAGATTTAAAAAAGTCCTTACTTCGGTAAGGACTTTTTATTTTATCAAGGCCGTCTGAAAAGTAAGTCAACATTTTTCAGACGGCCTTAGCGTTTATTTTGCTTTTACCGCCAGCAAGACTTCGGCCAACTCGTCCGGCAAAATCTCCAATGCCTGCCGCACCATCTCTTGCGGAATCTCCCGATAATACGCTTCTGCCACGCTGCCGGTAATGGCTGCCAGCGTATCCGAATCGCCGCCGAGCGACACCGCCAAACGGATGGCATGCTCGAAATTTTCACTGTCTAAAAATGCCGTCAGCGCTTCGGGTACGGTGTGCATACAGCTTTCGTTGAAGCGGTAATCGGGGCGGATTTCGTCGCAACTGCGGTTCAGGGCATAAGCAAAGCGTGTTTCAATCTGCTCGCGGATAAAATCTTTACCTTTGCCCTGCCGCGCCCAAAAAATCGCGGCGGCGGTGGCTTGCGCACCTTTAATGCCTTCGGGGTGGTTGTGGGTCACAATGGCGGACTGTTCGGCATAATGTAAAACGTCGTCCAAACTGTCAAACGCCCAACCTACCGCCGATACGCGCATGGCCGAGCCGTTGCCCCAGCTGTTGTAGGGTTGCGGCTGCTCCGCCTGAATCCAGCTGCTGAACCTTCCGCCGTAAGCACCGGTCGGATGGGGATAACGGTGGCACCAGCTTTGCAGAATGGGCACCAAATCGTCGCGGCAGCCCCGGTTGACCCAATCGGCTACGGCAGCGGTGCAAATGGTATCATCGGTAAAATCAGAAGCGGCGGTAAACAGTTGGAAATCGGTGGCCTTATAATTGTCGAACTCGAAACGTGAGCCGACAATATCACCGATGGCTGCGCCTAACATTGTGTTCTCCTTACTCATATTATTTAAGGCTAAGGCCGTCTGAAAAACACATTATTTTCAGACGGCCTTGCGCTACTCAGCGTTTGGGCAGTTTCACCACCACCGTATCCGCCAACATATCCTGCAAGGTGCGGCGGTCGCTTTGCGTGCGGAACAACATGACCAAGCAGGCAATATAAGTCGCATACGACACCAAATTACCCAGCATATCCGCTGCGCCGCCCAAGCCCAGCAGCATGCCCAGCATGGAAATGCCTACCGCCACCAATACCACCAGCAGGCTGTACACCACCTCGCGAATCAAAACCGTACCCAAAAAACCGGGGTTGCGCCCATTGCTTTTCAACACGCGTATGCCCATGATTTTTTTACCCAGCGACTGCCCGTCGCGGCTCATATAGAAAATTTGCGCAATGCCGTACACCAAAATCAGCAGGCTGCCGCCCAACAATAATCCGGTAACGCGGCTGTCATCCAAAGCGGTATCACCCGCCCCCTGCGCCAAGGTTTCATAATCGTCGCCCACCAGCAGCAAAGCCGCCAGCCACGGCAGATACACCAAGACATTAAACAAGCTGTTCAATAAAGCCGCCGCAATGCGGCTGCCCGCAGAAGCCAAACCGACTTCCACTTCCTCTTCCTGCGACACAGGCGTTAGCGGCGTCTGCAATCCGTTCATCATCACATCCCTTTCTTAAAAAATCCCTATTTCGGGTTTTACAACATTTTCAGACAAAAATCCAATAAAAGCCTTTACATTTTTTTCAGACGGCGTTAAAACACTCATTTACAAACTTGTTAACAATTTTCCCTTTTTAGGAGCACAGCATGAAAGTAGGTTTCGTCGGTTGGCGCGGCATGGTCGGTTCGGTTTTGATGCAGCGCATGCAGGAAGAAAACGATTTCGCCCACATCCCTGACGCGTATTTCTTCACCACCTCCAACGTCGGCGGCGCAGCCCCTGATTTCGGCCAAAGCGCCAAATCGCTGCTGGATGCCAACGATGTGGCAGAGTTGGCGAAAATGGACATCATCGTGACCTGTCAGGGCGGCGATTACACCAAAGCCGTGTTCCAACCCCTGCGCGACTCCGGCTGGCAAGGCTACTGGATTGACGCCGCCTCCTCCCTGCGCATGGCCGACGACGCCATTATCGTACTCGACCCGGTTAACCGCAACGTCATTGACGCCGGTCTGCAAAACGGTGTGAAAAACTACATCGGCGGTAACTGCACCGTATCGCTGATGTTGATGGCCTTGGGCGGCCTGTTCCAAAACGATTTGGTCGAATGGGCGACCAGCATGACTTACCAAGCCGCTTCCGGTGCCGGCGCAAAAAACATGCGCGAGCTGATTAACGGCATGGGCGCGATTTACGGTCAAGTTGCTGACGAATTGGCTGACCCTTCCAGTGCCATTCTCGACATCGACCGCAAAGTATCCGATTTCCTGCGCAGTGACGACTACCCGAAAGCCAACTTCGGCGTACCGCTGGCCGGCAGCCTGATTCCGTGGATTGACGTGGATTTGGGCAACGGCCAATCCAAAGAAGAATGGAAAGGCGGCGTAGAAACCAACAAAATCCTCGGCCGCAGCGACAACCCGACCATTATCGACGGCCTGTGCGTGCGTATCGGCTCCATGCGCTGCCACAGCCAAGCCATCACGCTGAAACTGAAAAAAGACCTGCCGGTTGAAGAAATCGAATCACTGTTGGCCGGTGCCAACGATTGGGTAAAAGTCGTGCCCAACCAAAAAGAAGCCAGCATGACCGACCTGACCCCCGCCGCCGTAACCGGCACGCTGACCGTCCCTGTCGGCCGTATCCGCAAACTGGGCATGGGCGGCGAATACATCAGCGCCTTTACCGTCGGCGACCAACTCTTGTGGGGCGCCGCCGAACCGCTGCGCCGCGTACTGCGCATTATCTTGGGCAGTTTGTAATTCGGGTTTAAGCCCGCAAATAAAAAGCAACGGAAAAACCGTTGCTTTTTATTTTGAGCAATGCCGTCTGAAAATCCTTATTTTCAGACGGCATTGTTGCATGTCCCGCTTTTATTTCACCAGTTTCAAACCTTTTTTCGGTTTGTCTGCTTCATCAGAAACTTCTGCCTTATCCGCTGCCTTCGCAGCAGTTTTAGAAGCATTATCCGGCTGATACGGCTCGACTTCAAAGCCCATGCCTTCGCCGCTTTCGCGGCCGAAAATACTGATGATGTGGCCGACGGGAATCCAAATATCGTGCAGCACGCCGCCGAAGCGGGCGGCGAAGCTGACCCATTCGTTGTCTATGCTCAAATCGTGGCTGGCGGTCGGGCCGATGTTGAGCACGATTTCGTTTTCACGCACATATTGCGGCGGTACGCGGGTATGCTCGTTGACCCAAGCGACGATATGCGGGGTTTGGCTGTTGTCCAAACACCATTCATACAGGGCGCGCAGCAGATAGGGTTTGGTAGAGGTGCTCATGACTTTGCTCCCATTAACGGCGCATGGCTTTCTCGGCGGGGGTCAGCGCTTCGATAAAGGCTTCGCGTTGAAAAATGCGTTCGGCGTATTTCAACAGCGGCGCGGCGGATTTGCCCAACTTAATGTCGTAGTAGTCCAAACGCCACAACAGCGGGGACAAGGCCACGTCAATCATGGAAAACTCATCGCCCAAGATGTATTTGTTTTTGGAGAACGCGGGCGCCAGCAGGGTCAGGCCGTTGCCGATGGCTTCGCGCGCTTTGGCCTGCTCTTTATTGGTGGACTCGGCGTTTTCCAATACCTGAACCAAACTGAACAGCTCTTTTTCCATGCGGTACAGCACCAAACGGCCGCGACCGCGCATAACGGGATCGCCCGGCATCAGCTGCGGATGGGGGAAACGCTCATCGATGTATTCGTTGATGATGTTGGACTCGTACAAAATCAAATCGCGTTCCACCAATACCGGCACTTGGTTGTAGGGATTCATCACCGCCAAATCTTCCGGCTTGTTGAAAATATCCACGTCTTTGATTTCAAAATCCATGCCTTTTTCGTATAACACGAATCGGCAGCGTTGGCTGAAGGGGCAGGTAATACCCGAATACAAGGTCATCATATGCTTTTACTCCGGCGGCAAAGCCGTCTTTTTCAGACGGCCTTTATTTATAAAGTTAATGATGAAATTATAGCTGATTGGGTATTTAAAATCCACAAAACCGATATAAGCTGTTATTTTTAAATATAATTTAAACCATTTTACAAACAAAAAGGCAAACCCTTTCGGGCTTGCCTTTTGCATGCAAAATGCTTGGATTAGTGTACGTCTTTCCAGAATTCTTTTTTCAGGAAATACGCCAGCGGCAGCATGATAGCCAACAGGAAAATCATGACCACATAGCCGAGGCGGTGGCGTTGCAACTGAGCCGGTTCGCCCATATACACCAAGTAATTCACCAAATCGCGTACATAAGCATCGTACTCTTTTTCGATGACTTTGCCGTTGGGCAGACGGCGGCTGTGCAGGCCGGTGGTTTCCCAATACAGTTTGGGCTCGCGAACGCCGTGTTCGTTTTCTACCCAAACCGGCTGGCCTTTACTGTCCAGCTCAACCGCTTTCACGCCTTGCTGCTCCCACAGCGGGTGCGGCATACCGACTTTATCAAATACGGTGTTGTTCCAGCCGCTCGGACGGGTCGGATCTTTATAGAAGCCGCGCATGTAGGCATACAGGTAATCTGCACCACGCGAACGGGCAATCAGGGTCAAATCCGGCGGTGCGGCGCCAAACCATTTTTGTGCGTCTTTCGGATTCATGGCCGACAGCATGACATCGCCGACATTATCGGTGGTGAACATCAGATTTTTCTTGATTTCATCGTCTGTCAGACCGATGTCTTTCAGACGGTTGAAACGCATACCGCTGGCCGAGTGGCAGGACAGGCAGTAGTTGGTAAAAATCTGTGCGCCGCGTTGCAGGCTGACTTGGTCGCGCAAATCGATATCGACTTTTTCATAGTGGGCGCTGCCGGAAGCAACGGCCACACTCATCGGCGCCGCCAACAAAAGGGCAGCAAACCAGTTTTTCAGAGTTTGTTTCATTTTCACTGCCCTCATCAGATATTGGTTGCAAACAGGTATGCACCTACTGCGGTAATCGCCACATACACCAAGAACATGACTTTCTGCTTGGTGGTGCTCATGGTCACGCGCTCAGGTACCGGTTTGTTGGTATCCAGCTTGGTGTAGAACGGCATACCCAAGAAGAAGGCAAAGTAAATGACTGACAGGATACGCGCTACCAAAGTGCGGGTGTCGGTTGCCACCATCGCGCCCAAGATACCCAGGCCGATGAAGGAAATGATAAACAGCACCAACGCGGTTTTGAAAATCGGGCCGCGATAACGCACGGATTTCACTTCGCCGCGATCCAACCAAGGCAGCAAGGCAATCAATACAACCGCCGCGCCCATACCAATCACACCCCAAACTTGTGTACCCAAGAAAGAAGGAATCGCACGCAAAATGGCGTAGAACGGCGTGAAATACCATACCGGCGCGATGTGCGCAGGGGTTTTCAAAGCATTGGCCGGGTCAAAGTTGGGCGCTTCGAGGAAGTAACCACCGCCTTCAGGCGCGAAGAACAACACGGCGCAGAAGACAATTAGGAACACCACTACACCCAAAATATCTTTGACAGTGTAGTATGGATGGAACGGAATGCCGTCAAGCGGGATACCGTTTTCGTCTTTCAGCTTTTTGATTTCCACGCCGTCGGGGTTGTTAGAGCCGACTTCGTGCAGGGCGATGATGTGCGCCACAATCAAACCGATCAACACCAGCGGCACGGCAATCACGTGCAGGGCGAAAAAGCGGTTGAGGGTTACGTCGGAGACGTTGAAGTCACCGCGGATCCAAGTGGACAAATCCGGACCGATAACCGGAATGGCGCCGAACAGGTTGATAATCACCTGCGCACCCCAGAACGACATCTGACCCCACGGCAAGAGGTAGCCCATAAAGGCTTCCGCCATCAATGCCAGAAAAATCAGCGAGCCGAACACCCACACCAATTCGCGCGGTTTTTTGTATGAGCCGTAAATCAGACCACGGAACATGTGCAGGTAAACAACGATGAAGAAGAAAGAAGCGCCGGTGGAGTGCATGTAGCGGATAATCCAGCCGCCGGACACGTCGCGCATGATGTACTCTACTGCGGTAAAGGCAGCAGGCAGATGGTAGGCGTTCAGATTGCCATCCGGTTTGTAGTTCATGGTCAGGAAGATACCGCTGACGATTTGAATCACCAAAACCAGCAATGCCAACGAACCGAAGTAATACCAAAAGTTGAAGTTTTTCGGCGCGTAGTACTGGCCTACGTGCTCATTCCACATTTTAGTCAGGGGGAAACGCGCGTCCACCCAGTCTAACAATGCTTTTGCTTTGTTATTGGTTTGGTTTGCCATAGTTCAGTTCCTTATTATTTGTCTTCGCCTACCAAAATGGTGGTATCGCTCAGATATTTGTACGGTGGAACGATCAGGTTGGTCGGTGCGGGCACGCCTTTGAATACGCGGCCGGCCAGGTCGAATTTCGAGCCGTGGCAAGGGCAGAAGAAGCCGCCTTTCCAGTCGGCACCCAAGTCTGCCGGCGCCATGTCGGGACGGAAAGTCGGCGAGCAACCCAAGTGGGTACAGATACCGATGGCTACGAAAATATTCGGCTTAATCGAACGGTTTTCGTTTTTCGCATATTCGGGCTGCTGGTCAACATCCGAATTCGGGTCGGTCAATGCGCCGTCGTTGGATTTCAGGTCTTTAACCTGCTGGTCCGTGCGGTTTAACACCCAAATCGGTTTGCCTTGCCATTCGGCGGTCAACAGCTGACCGGGTTCGATTTTACTGACATCCACTTCGACGGCAGCACCGGCGGCTTTGGCTTTTTCCGACGGGAAAAAGCTGGCTACAAACGGCGTAGCCACGCCTAAGACCGCCACACCGCCCGCGCCGCATGTCGCAAGCGTCAGGAAACGGCGGCGGCCGTTATTGATTTCTTGATTATCCATTATTCAGTCGTCCTAAAATTTTGGGAATACCGAGCCATTAAACAGTGTGATTCTACCTAGTTTGTTGTAATCCTCAAAGCATTATTTAAAATAAGGTAAAGTTTTTGTGGTATTTCTCAACATTTAGATGGGATTGGGTTCGTCCAGATGGCAGACTTCTACGCCGAAGGTTTGCGCCAAGGCTTCGCCCAGGGCGCGGATGCCGTAACGCTCGGTAGCATGGTGGCCGGCGCTGACGAAGGCTACGCCGGTTTCGTTGGCCAGATGGTATTGCGCTTCCGACATTTCGCCGGTGACATACACATCCGCGCCTGCGTCGATTGCTTCTTGAAAGAATCCCTGTGCACCGCCGCTGCACCATGCAACGTGCTTGATTTCCCGATTGGCATTACCAATGACTACAGGTCGGCGGGACAATGCCCGCTCGATGCCGTCTGAAAACTGCGCCAACGTCTGCGGCGTATTCAGACGACCTATATTGAGCAGGTTTTGTTCGCCAAACTGCCGCTCCAGCGTCCAGCCCAACAGCCTCGCCAACTGCGCATTGTTGCCCAGTTCCGGATGGCCGTCCAAGGGCAGATGGTAGCCTGCCATATTGATTTGGTGTTGCAACAGGGTTTCGATACGGGCTTTTTTCCAGCCGATAATGGTAACAGGTTCGCTTTTCCAAAACATGCCGTGGTGCACCAACAGCATATCCGCGCCCTGCTCCACGGCAAAATCAACCGCCGCTTTGCTGGCGGTCACAGAAGTGGCGATTTTGGCGATGTCGGCTTTGCCCTCCACCTGCAAACCATTGGGCGCGTAATCGCGGTAGGCGGAAACCTGCAAGGTGTCGTCGCACCAATTTAAAATGTCCTGACGTGCGGCCATAAGCTGCCCTCCTTATTGATTGGGTTTACTCAAAATGAAAAATAATCGGTTACGCATTTTATGTTGAAAACAGCCGGGCTGCCGAATCCTTACATTCCGTTTCAGACGGCCTCCATCATTTACATGAATCATTTGCACGCCGGCAATGAATTATTTTAATATTCACGCTCCAACGAAATACATCACGGCTGCGCTATACGATATTTAATGAGCAGGCCGTCTGAAAACCAACATACGAAATACACATCATGGATTCCATTATCGAGTTGCGCCATTTGAAAACCCTGCTGGCGCTGGAAGAAACCGGCAGCGTGTCGCTGGCGGCCAAACGCGTATTCCTGACCCAGTCCGCCCTTTCCCACCAAATCCGCATTTTGGAAAACTATTACGAAGCGCCGCTGTTTGAACGCAAATCCAACCCGCTGCGCTTTACCCCTGTGGGCGAGCGGCTGCTGCGGCTGGCGCATGATTTGATGCCGCGTGTGACGGAAGCCGAGCGCGATTTGGCGCAGATTATCGAAGGTGAAGCGGGCGAATTGCGTTTGGCAGTGGAATGCCATACCTGTTTCGACTGGCTGATGCCGGCGATGGGCGAATTCCGCCCCTTGTGGCCGCAGGTGGAATTGGACATCGTCTCCGGTTTCCACGTCGATCCCGTCGGCCTGCTGCTGGAACACCGTGCCGACATCGCCATTACTTCGGAAGTCGAAACCCAGCCCGATGTGAATTATCAGCCGTTGTTTGCCTACGAAATGGTCGGCATTTGCGCCAAAGACCACCCTTTAGCCGCCAAAGCAGTGTGGGAGGCGGAAGATTTTATGGATGAAACGCTGATTACCTATCCCGTGCCCGACGACATGCTGGACTTATTGAAAAAAGTGCTGCTGCCCAAAGGCATTAACCCGCCGCGCCGCCACAGCGAGCTGACCATCGCCATTATCCAACTGGTCGCCAGCCGCAGGGGAATTGCCGCCCTGCCCTATTGGACAGCCATGCCCTATCTGGAAAGAGGCTACATCATCTCGCGCCCGATTACTACAAACGGCCTGCAAAGCGAACTCTACGCCGCCATGCGCAACGAAGACCGCAACAAAAGCTATCTCGACAATTTCTGCCAAATCGTGCGTGACCGCAGCTTTGCCGACTTGCCGGGCTTGAGCGTATTGGAGATGAAAGAGTAAGGCCGCAACTGCCGCCTCTGCTCCAACACACCTTATCTGACCTTACCTGTCAAAGTTATCTGATTCAAATCTTCAAATCATCCGAGGCCGTCTGAAACACCATCTGCTTTCAGACGGCCTTGCCATCTTTTTGAATCGTCACATTTTTGAAATAGTAAACCCACACAAAAACGTGTAGAATACGCCCGTTTTTGACTCAGCGCCTGATGTCAGGCCGACCGCCATGGATCTTCCCAGTTCGCGTTTAAATACCGCAAACCCTTCACAACCAAAACCATAACCACCCCGCCCGAATGCCCCGACGCTCAAGGCGGGCGGAGCATTTATGAGCCTCAATACCGAACAACAACCGGCCGAAGACCGCCGCGCCGATGATGAAGAACACGGCGGCATCGAGCGCGCCAGCGCCGATTTCGACCGCATCCACGCCCTCTGCGAAATTCTCGAACCCGCTTTCCCGCAAATCGAACAAGGCGTTCCGATTGAAGACGAAAGCCTGCACGTCAAATTTACCGAACTTTCCGCCCTTTTAGCCGAACTCCACCCTGCCGACGTTGCCGCCGTATTGGAATCGCTGCCGCCGCGCGAGCGCCAGATTGTCTGGCTCTTGGTCGCACCGGAAGACGACGGCGAAGTATTGCTGGAAGTGTCCGACTCCGTGCGCGAAACGCTCATCGAGTCGATGGACAAAGACGAGCTGTTGGCCGCCGTGGATGATTTGGATGCCGACGAGCTGGCCGACCTCGCCGACGATTTGCCGCACCAAGTGGTGTACGAAGCCCTGCAAACGCGCGACGCCGAAGAGCGCGCCCAAGTGCAGGCGGCGATGTCGTATGAAGACAACCAAGTCGGTGCGATTATGGACTTCGAGCTGGTCAACATCCGCGCCGACGTGACCTGCGAAGTGGTGCTGCGCTACCTGCGCCGCTTCGACCACCTGCCCGACCATACCGACAAAATTTTCGTGGTGGATGAAAACGATATTTTAAAAGGCGTGTTGCCCATCCGCCGCCTGTTGGTGTCCGACCCCGACGAATCGGTGGAAAACGTCATGTCCACCGAAGTCGTGCGCTTCCGCCCCGAAGATGATGTAGAAGACGCAGCGCAGGCGTTCGAGCGTTACGACTTGGTGACCGCGCCCGTGATTGACGGCAACAAAAAGCTCATCGGCCGTATTACCATCGACGAAATCGTGGACGTGATCCGCGAAGAATCCGAAGCCGACATGTTGAACATGGCCGGTTTGCAGGAAGAAGAAGACCTGTTTGCGCCGATTTGGGATTCGGTGAAAAACCGCTGGATGTGGCTCGCCATCAACCTCTGCACCGCCTTTGTCGCCAGCCGTGTCATCGGCGCGTTTGAAGGCAGCATTGAAAAAATCGTCGCGCTGGCCGCGCTCATGCCGATTGTGGCCGGTATCGGCGGCAACTCCGGCAACCAAACCATCACCATGATTGTCCGCGCCATGGCCTCCAGCCAGATTACCAACGCGCAGGCGTGGCGGCTATTGAAAAAAGAAGTCGGCGTGGCGCTGGTCAACGGCCTATTGTGGGGCAGCGTCATGGGCTTTGCCGCCTGGCTGCTCTACGGCAGCATCGGTATCGGCCTGGTGATGGTCGCCGCCATGACCCTCAACCTCCTGCTCGCCGCCGTCATGGGCGTGGCGATTCCGACGCTGATGGAAAAAGCCGGCCGCGATCCGGCGCTGGGCAGCTCGGTATTGATTACCGCCGTCACCGACTCGGGCGGATTTTTGATTTTCTTAGGGCTGGCAACGTTGTTTTTGCTGTAAATTCAATATTGAAAATAAAAGGCCGTCTGAAACCCCAATCGGGTTTCAGACGGCCTTTCGTCATACTGATTTTATCTGTGGTTTACAGATAGAATTTTTCCAACACTTTCAAATTGTCATCCAATTTGTACACCAGAGGTTTGCCGGTCGGGATTTCCAGCGCCATGATGTCGTCGTCGGAAATGCCTTCGATGTGTTTGGCCAAAGCGCGCAGGGAGTTGCCGTGTGCGGCTACCAATACGCGTTTGCCGTTCAAAATGGCCGGGGCGATTTGGTCTTCCCAGAACGGCAAGACGCGCTCCAAGGTTACTTTCAGGTTTTCGCCGTCCGGAATCACATCGTCCGGCAGGTTGGCATAGCGGCGGTCGTTATGCGCGGAAAGTTCATCACTCGGATCGAGCAGCGGCGGCAGGGTGTCGTAGCTGCGGCGCCAAATGTGCACTTGCTCTTCGCCGTATTTTTCGGCGGTTTGTTTTTTGTCCAAACCTTGCAGTTTACCGTAGTGGCGCTCGTTCAAACGCCAGGTTTTGATTTGCGGCACCCACAGCTGGTCGGATTCTTCCAATACCAGGTTGCAGGTTTTGATGGCGCGGGTCAAAACGGAAGTAAACGCAATGTCAAATTCGTAACCGGCGGCTTTGAGCTTGCGGCCGGCTTCTTGCGCTTCGGCAATGCCTTGCTCGCTCAGTTTCACATCGCGCCAGCCTGTAAACAGGTTTTTCGCATTCCATTCGCTCAAGCCGTGACGGATAAATACCAATTCCATGTAATCGCTCCAGTAGGTCAACAGTAAAAATCAGGAAATGTAATTTATAACATATTTTTCAGACGGCCGCGCATTTATGCGCATACTTTTTGACATTATCCCGTATCTTCGGCGGCGGCAAAGGCCGTCTGAAGCCCGTTATACGGCGGCGCAGCATTTCGTTATATAATTACAGAATCTTTTTTCCGGCGCAAAAACACCATGCAAAACCCCATTATCATCGGCGTGGCCGGCGGCTCCGGCTCGGGTAAAACCACCATTGCCCGCGCTCTGTACCAATCGTTCCGCGACCATCCGATTACCATCATCGAGCAGGATTATTATTACAAAGACCAAACCCACCGCAGTTTTGCCGAACGCTGCACGCAAAACTACGATCATCCGTTTGCCTTTGACAACGACCTGCTCTATCAGCAGCTCACGCAGCTGCGCAACCACGAGGCCGTCGAGCTGCCGCAATACGATTATGTGCAGCATACCCGTTCGGCACACACCAAGCACCAGCCGCCGGTGGACGTGATTATTTTGGAAGGCATTTTGGCGCTGTATGACGAGCAGGTGCACAGTCTGATGGACATCAAGCTGTTTGTCGATACCGACGCCGACCTGCGCTTTATCCGCCGCATGAGCCGCGACGTAGCCGAACGCGGGCGCACGGTGCAATCCATCACCGAGCAATACTGCGGCCAAGTGCGCCCCATGCACAACCAGTTTGTCGAGCCGACCAAGCGTTACGCCGACATCATCATCCCCTGCAACGAGGAAAACCCGGTGGCGGTGGATATTTTAGTAGCGAAAGTGCGCGATGTCTTGGGCAAGCGTTTGGACGGCTAAGAACCTGTATTCATAAGATTGATAGATGGATTTTTGTTGGATAATCATACGAATACAAGGCGGATTTTTGCGCCAATAGTGGGCTATTGGCGTAAAAGTCCAACGCAGTAGGCGTGTGATTAGGCAATAAAAAGCCGCTATCAAGATTGTGAATACAGGTTCTAAATTCTGACCCAGCGCAAAAGGCCGTCTGAAAACTGTTCAGACGGCCGGTATCGGGTTTATACTTGACCATCCCCAACATAAGGAGCTTCATCATGGACAAATCCAGCAACGTATTTGAAACCGAAGAAAACGGCGTCGGCAAATGCCCCGACTGCACCGTCGAAGTCGGCACCGTGTTTGACGGCGAAGACTGCACCGTCGATATCCTGCAATCCTACGAGACCGAGCAGCTAGCCAAAGAAGCCGAAGTGCTCTACACCGCGAAAGCCCGCGAAGTGGAAAGCGAACCCTGCCAAATCAAGAGCAGCATTACACCTGTGGACAGCGCATTCCAACTGAAAATGGAACTGGTGTTCAGCTGCCAATCTGAAAAAGTGATTTTCCAACTGCGCCTGCGTTAAGCCCTGCGCGGATTGGCTGAAAAGGCCGTCTGAAAATGTATGCCGCATTTTCAGACGGCCTTTTCTGATTTATCAGCAGTGACCAAAAAGCATCCACTCATCTCCCTAGCTAAGAAACGTCATTTTGCGTATAGGTGGCTGATGTTGGTATGCACTTCAAAATTTTTTAGCCGTATCTGCAAAAAAAGGCCGTCTTTTTCAGACGACCCAACTCGATGAAATGTCACACGGACACGGGATGATTCCTAAATCAGGAAACAATAACACACACATTCAAAACCTATCCGGCACGCTATTGCACCATGCTGTCTAAAATCAAGTCACCGGCGCCGGGTTGAACACCGACAGCGCATTGTGCAGCCCCCATTGGTCTGACCAAGTGGTTTTCCGGCCGCTGGCGACATCTAAAATATAGCGGAAAATTTCCCAACCGATGTCTTCGATGGTGGCTTCACCGGTGGCAATCCGGCCGGCGTCGATGTCCATCAGGTCAAACCAGCGCTGCGCCAAATCGGTGCGCGTGGCGACTTTAATTACCGGCAGCGCGGCCAAGCCGTAAGGCGTACCGCGTCCGGTGGTAAATACCTGCACGGTAATGCCGGAAGCCAGCTGCTGTGTGCCGCAGACGAAATCGCTGGCGGGCGTGGCAGCGAAAATCAGGCCTTTTTTGGTCGGGCGCTGACCCGGCGACAATACTTCCGCAATCGCCGACTGGCCGGATTTGGCAATCGAGCCGAGGGCTTTTTCCACCACATTGGCTAAGCCGCCTTTTTTGTTCCCCGGAGAGGGGTTGGCGCTGCGGTCGGTTTTGCCCATATCCAGATAATCGTCGTACCACTTCATTTCTTCCAGCAGGCGTTTACCCACTTGCTCGTCCGCCGCACGCGGGGTCAGCAGATGAATCGCGTCGCGCACTTCGGTCACTTCCGAGAACATCACGGTCGCGCCGCAGCGCACCAGCAAATCGGAAGCGAAGCCCACCGCAGGATTGGCGGTCACGCCGGAAAAAGCGTCGCTGCCGCCGCACTGCATGCCCACCACCAAATCCGAAGCGGGGCAGGTTTCGCGTTGGCGCGCATTCAATTTCGCCAAATGTTTGTCGGCGGTTTCCAAAATCGCTTTGACCATTTCTTGGAAGCCGACATATTGCTCGTCTTGCAAACTGTTGACCGTCGCGTTTTCCGCTTTAATCGGAATAGTGTCGGACGTACCGTCCAGCAGGCGCGTCGGTTGCAGTTTTTCGCAACCCAAACCGACCACCATAATCTCGCCGCCGAAATTCGGATTCAGTGCGATATTGTGGATGGTGCGAATCGGCACTACCGCCGCCGGCGCATTAATCGCCACGCCGCAGCCGTATAAATGGTTGAGACCGACCACGCCGTCCACATTCGGGTATTTCGGCAGCAAATCGCGCTCAATCAGTCTCACCACATAATCGACCACGCCCGCCACACAATGCACGCTGGTGGTAATACCCAGCAGGTTTTTCGTGCCGACGCTGCCGTCTTTATTGCGGTAGCCTTCAAAGGTAAAGCCTTCCAGCGGTTCCAATTTAGGCGCGGGGCGGGTCGCCAGCGGCAGCGTGTCCAAGGGCGGCGCTTTGGGCAGCACCACTTTGGATTCGTCTATCCACGAGCCTTGCGGCAAATCCTGCGCCGCATAGCCGATGACCTCGCCGTAGCGCAGAATTTCCTGTCCTTGGGCAATATCGGCCAGCGCCACTTTATGTCCTTGCGGCACATCTTCAATCAGCGTCAGGCCGTCTGAAAACGCCGTGCCTTTGGGCAGGCCGCCGCTGTTGACGATAATGGCGACATTGTCGGTCGGATGAACCTTGATAAATAACGGTTTGAGATTAGAAGCAGTCATGGCAGTGTTCCGTTATGTTTTTATAAAGTTGGCTTATCTTAGTCGGCAAAACGCCTTTGCGCATTATGCAAGCGCACAGGATTTTCAGCCCGATTGCGCAATATTATGGGCAAGCGCCAAAATTTCATGTTTCCTTTAATGATTGGCATAAAGTGTTGCATATCCGCCACCCTGTTGATACTGAGCAACACATTGCTGTATCAGGTAAATTAATCTGCCTTTTGCTGCTTTATTCATTATTATTCAAACACATTTATCTTCCCACCTTGCAGGCCGTCTGAAAATAAACGATACCGGCTGCATATCAATAAAAATAAGCATTTGCCGTTTTGAAATATTGATGTTGAATATTATCTATTATCATTTGTATAATGCCGGAAATCACGGTTTGTTTGATTATGTAAAGCCGTCTGAAACACCCAAAACAACACCAACACGAATCAAAACAAGGAAAGATGATGAAATTCAATAAATTGTTTCTTGCCGTTGCCGCCATCGGCAGCAGCCTGCCAGCCGTTGCCGCCGATGCCGAATACAATGCCGATTTGCCCACCGTCCACGTGGTCGGACAAACCACACCGCCGGCGCGCAGCGTGAGCGAAATCGGTTACGAACAAATCCAAAACGAGCAGCCCAAAGACCTGAAACAGCTGCTGAAAAACGAAGTCGGCGTGAGCGTCACCGCTGCTCCCGGTTCGCGCCAAGGCAACGACAGCGTCAACATCCGAGGATTGAGCGGCAACCGCGTCGGCATGGACATCGACGGTATTCCGCTGCCCGAAGCACAGGAAAGCAAAATCTTCACCTCCACAGGTCTGGCTTTCGGCCGGGGCAACTTTATCGAAACCACCTCTCTGCGCAGCGCCACCATCGAGCGCGGAGCGGAAGCCGAAGGCTTGGCCGGTTCGGTACAGTTCCGCACGGTTGACCCGCAAGACCTCTTGAAAGGCCGCAAATTCGGTGGCTACATTGAAGGCGGTTACCAAAGCGCCGACAAAGGCAAAACCGTCAGCGGCGGCGTGGCAGCCGAAGCCGGAATCTGGCAAGGTATGGTCATGGGCACTTACCGCCTCGGCCACGAAACCGAAACACGCGGCGATGTCGGCGGCACGGGCGCAACCCGTACCGAAGCCGATCCGCTGGATTACAACAGCCGCTATTTCCTGACCAAACACCATTTCCAAATCACGCCGCAACAGCGCGTCACCCTGACCGCCGAGCATTTGAAGCGTAATCAATGGATGGACAACCTGTCTAAATTAACCAGCAGCACTTCCCGAGGCGTGACCACCACCTACAACGCCGACGATACCAGCGACAAAAACACCCGCAACCGCGTCTCACTGGCGCACCGCTATGAAGGCGAAGGCTGGCTGGAGCAAGTCAACAGCCAAATCTATTGGCAGGACAGCCGCACCGACAACCGCCGTGTGCGCGATTACACTACCACCCGCTCCGGTGTCTCCAGCAACACTGTGCGCTTGGATACGGGCAATACCCGCGACACCGTTTGGGGCTTGGACAGCGAAGGCAAAAGCAGCTTCACTACCGGCGCGATCAAACAAGATTGGCGTTACGGCATCAAATTCGCGCAGCATGACCTGACCTACGACAATTACAGCACCTCGACCACCGCCGCCATGACCCGCAATCCGTCGGCCGACGCCAAAGTCACTTCTGCCGCCGCCTATGCCGACGGCACGCTCGACTTCGGCAACTGGCTACTGCAACCCGGCCTGCGCGTGGATTATTACCGTTATAGTCCTGATTTTTCCAGCTATACCTCGGTCAATGCGTCGGCAGAAGATGTCAAAAAGCAAGACAAATGGGCAGCCAGTCCGCATATCGGCGTGGTGTGGAAACTCGACCCGCTGCTCCAACCTTATGCGCAATACGCACGCGGCTTTCGTGCACCGTCGGCGCAGCAGCTTTCCAGCTCTTGGGGTTACAGCGGCACCTATTCGATTATCGGCAACGGTAATCTGAAACCGGAATACGCGGATAATTTTGAAATCGGCGCACGCGGTAAAAATGCCGTTTTCGAGTATCAGATTGTCGGCTACAACAACCTGTATAAAAACTTTATCGACTACAACACCGTTCAGGCGTCGATTCCGATGCTTATTCAATACCATAACTTCGACCGCGCCCGCATTTACGGCGCGGAAGCCAACGCCACTTGGAAATTCGCCCCGAATTGGAAACTCAACGGCGCCATCGCCTTCTCTCGCGGCTACACCAAAAACAGTCCCGATACCAATTCCGGCGACAACAACGGCGGCAAGCAGCCGATTAACAGCATCAATCCGCTGAAAATCCAACTGGGTTTGGCTTACGATACCGAGCGCTGGGGCGGCAATGTGTTGCTGACCCGCGTCAACGGCAAATCCTCCAGCCAAATCAGCGGCAGCAGCTACAACCCGACCCGCCATTACACGCTGGTGGACTTGGGTGCTTATTGGAAACCGACCAAAAACCTGAGCCTGAGCGCAGGCGCGAACAACCTGTTTAACCAAAAATATTGGAACTGGGCAGACATTTCCTATCTGGCGGTGCGCAGCACCTACTCCGGCGCGTATGACTACTTCACCAGCAGCATGAATGCGACCAACGCGGATTACTACACCGCGCCGGGACGCAACTTTACGCTGGGGCTGCGTTATACTTTCTAAAGAGTTTCGGTTTGACATACCGTAATGGCAAAGGCCGTCTGAAAACCGCCGTTTTTCAGACGGCCTTACCCTTCCCATTTTGCTCCACACCCGCAACCCAAGCGCAATCCCCTATTTTGCTTTACAATAACGGTCTATTTGTCTTTCAAATCTTAGCAATCCGATGACTGAACACACCGCTCCCGCCGCTGTCGGCGAAGATTACCTGCTGCTCGGCCAATATGCCGAACGCGCCTACCTCGAATACGCCATGAGCGTGGTCAAAGGCCGCGCCTTGCCTGATGTTTCAGACGGCCAGAAGCCGGTGCAGCGGCGTATCCTGTATGCCATGCGCGACATGGGTTTGACGGCGGGCGCGAAGCCGGTGAAATCGGCGCGTGTGGTCGGCGAGATTTTGGGTAAATACCACCCCCACGGCGACAGCTCCGCCTATGAAGCAATGGTGCGCATGGCGCAGGATTTTACCCTGCGCTATCCGCTCATCGACGGTATCGGCAACTTCGGCTCGCGCGACGGCGACGGCGCGGCGGCCATGCGTTATACCGAAGCGCGGCTGACGCCGATTGCCGAATTGCTGTTGTCGGAAATTCATCAGGGCACGGTGGATTTTGTGCCCAACTACGACGGCGCATTTGAAGAGCCGCTGCATCTGCCCGCCCGTCTGCCGATGGTTTTGCTCAACGGCGCATCAGGCATCGCGGTGGGCATGGCTACGGAAATCCCGTCGCACAACCTGACCGAAGTGACCCAAGCGGCGATTGCGCTGCTGAAAAAACCGGCCTTGGACACTGCCGATTTGATGGCCTACATCCCTGCGCCCGACTTTGCAGGCGGCGGCCAAATCATTACCCCTGCCGCCGATTTGCAGCATTTGTATGAAACCGGCAAAGGCAGCGTGCGCGTGCGGGCGCGTTATGAAATCGAAAAACTGGCGCGCGGCCAGTGGCGTGTGGTGGTGACCGAGCTGCCGCCCAACACCAGCACGCAGAAAATCCTCGCCGAAATCGAAGAGCAGACCAACCCCAAACCGAAAGCGGGCAAAAAGCAGCTCAACCAAGATCAGCTCAATACCAAAAAACTGATGTTGGATTTAATCGACAAAGTGCGCGATGAGAGCGACGGCGAGCAGCCCGTGCGCATTGTGTTCGAGCCAAAATCCAGCCGTATCGAGCCGGAAGCGTTTATGAACACGCTGATGGCGCAAACCTCGCTGGAAGGCAATGTGCCGGTAAACCTGGTGATGATGGGCTCAGACAACCGCCCGGCGCAGAAAAACCTGAAAACCATTTTGCAGGAATGGCTGGATTTCCGCGTCGTGACCGTGACCCGCCGTTTGCAGTTCCGCTTGAGCCAAGTGGAAAAACGCCTGCATATTCTCGAAGGCCGTCTGAAAGTTTTTCTGCACATCGACGAAGTTATCCGCGTCATCCGTGAGAGCGACGAGCCCAAGCCGGAATTGATGAAAGCTTTTGGTTTGAGCGAAATCCAAGCGGAAGACATTTTGGAAATCCGCCTGCGCCAACTGGCGCGTTTGGAAGGCTTCAAGCTGGAAAAAGAGTTGAACGAATTACAGGAAGAGCAAGGCCGTCTGAATATTTTGCTGGGCGATGAAGGCGAAAAGAAAAAGCTTATCATCAAAGAAATGCAGGCGGACATGAAGCAGTTTGGCGACGCACGCTGCACGCTGGTGGAAGAAGCCGGCCGCGCCACGCTGACCCAGACCACCGCCGACGAGCCTGTTACCCTGATTCTGTCGGCCAAAGGCTGGATACGCAGCCGCTCCGGACACAATCTGGATTTGAGCCAAACTTCGTTTAAAGAAGGCGACCGTTTGCAGCAAACGCTGGAAGGGCGCACCGTGTGGCCGGTCATCGTGCTTGACACGCAAGGCCGCACCTACACGCTGGACGCGGCGGAAATCCCCGGCGGACGCGGCGACGGCGTGCCGGTGTCCTCATTAATCGAACTGCACAACGGCGCGGAAGTGGCCGCCATCCTCACCGGCCTGCCCGAGCAGCATTATCTCTTGAGCAACAGCGGCGGTTACGGCTTTATCACCAGACTCGGCGATATGGTCAGCCGCATTAAAGCGGGCAAAGTGGTCATGTCGCTGGATAAGGGCGAAAACGTGCTGCCGCCGGTGGCCGTGTACACTTCTTCGCTGATTAACCCCGATTGCAAAGTGGTGGCACTGACCGACCAAGACCGCGCTTTGGCGTTTATGCTGGGCGAATTGAAAGTGATGGCCAAAGGCCGCGGCTTGCAACTCATCAGCCTGCACGAGGGCGAGAAGCTGGCGCATGTGCTGACGACGACCGCCCCTGCCGTGGCGCTGGAAAGCGTGGGCAAACGCGGCGCAGTGCATAAGGAAAACATCAGCATTGCCGAGATTGACGGCAAGCGCGGCAGAAAAGGCAAGGCGCTGAATCTGTCAGGCCGTCTGAAAGGTTTGTTTGACGAATAATCCGTGGATTTGTATGCCAAATTCAACGCAAAAAGCAGTGAAAAAGCCTGTTCAGGCCGTCTGAACGGCTTTTTCATGATTGTTTTGTACAAACGTCATCATAAATTGCAGCAAATCCGTTATACTTTTTTTCCTGACGATTTCGACCGCTTACTGGGACGGCAAAACCGAAACCGGCAAATTCCTTGAAAATTTGCCGCCGTAATCAAAAATCCGCAACGATAACAATAAACAAGGCAATCTGAAGCATGACAAAATTCGGCAACACAGAATTGGAAAACCTGGGCGAGCGCATACCGGGGCTGATTAACATCGCCCGGATTGCCATCGTCCTGTCTTTGCTTGTGTTTCAAATCTTCGGCACATACAGCGGCATTTTCTCCGAAGCGTCTTTCCCGAAAATGGAATTTTACAGCTGGGCGGCGGCGTATGCCGTCTTAATCTTGCTGTCCATTTTCCGCCCCGACTGGCAATGGCAGTCGCTGGCTTTGCCTAATGCCAGCGCGGTGGTCGATATTTCCATGATGATGATTCTGGTGTATATCGCCGGCGGTTTGGATTCGGGTTTCGGCATTTTGGTGCTGCCGTTTGTCGCCACCTCCTGCCTGCTCAGCTACGGCCATTATCCGCTGCTGCATGCGGGCTATGCGGCCATGCTGTTTGTCATCAATATGCTGCTGGACGGCAGTTTGAAATTCAATCCCTTTAGCTGGGACAACCGCAGCGTGATTGAAGGCGGGCTGCTGATAACCGCCTGCTATCTGGTTGCCGTTCTGACTGCCTTTGCCGCCAAATATCTGGAAAAAGCCACCGAATCGGCCAACAAACACCAGCTGGCCTACCGCCGTCTCAGCGGGCTCAACCGCTTGGTGCTCAACCGCGTTCAGGAAGCTGTGGTTGTGATTGACGCTTCCCAACGGGTATGGCTGTTCAACAAACAAGCCAAAACCTATTTTCCCAACTTGGCCGTCGATCAGCAGGAATTGGTGTTTTCCGAATTGGTCGCCCGTTGGCAGTATCAGCCCGACAAAGCCTTTGAAACCGACATCCATATTTTCCAACACGCCATGCATGTGCGCGCCGTGCCGCTGATTCAGGAGCAAACCGAGCTTCTAATGCTGTATGTTCGCTCTTTGCGCGAAGTGGCGGCGGAAGCGATGTCCACCAAGCTGACTTCGCTCGGCCAACTGACCGCTAATCTGGCGCACGAAATCCGCAATCCCATGTCGGCCATCCGCCACGCCAGCGATTTGTTACAAGAAGACGACGAACCCGATCCGGCCAAAACCAAGCTCTACGGCATTATCGACAGCAACATCCGCCGTATCGACAAAATGCTCGAAGACGTGTCGTTGCTCAACAAGCGCGACAACATCAGCCGCGAGCCGATGAACCTGATGAAATTCTGGCTCAATTTCAAACAGGAATTCACGCTCAACAATCCCGCCGCCATCGGCTGCCTGCGCATGAACATGGACGGCAACAACCTAACCATATTGGCCGACGCCATGCATGTGCAGCAGATTATGTGGAACTTGTGCAACAATGCTTGGCGCCACAGCCGCCAAGATGAAAACGCCATTACCGTGCTCATCCGCCCGAGCGGTCGCATGCACGTCTCCATTGTGGTGGCCGACAACGGCAAAGGCATTACGCCCGAGGTGCGCAGCCATCTTTTCGAGCCTTTCTATACCACCGAAAAACAAGGTACAGGCTTGGGGCTGTATGTCGCCCGCGAGCTGGCGCATGCCAATATGGGACAACTACACTATCACGCCGAAATGAACGGCTTTGAACTGATTTTACCGAGGGAAGCGAATGAGTAAACTGCAAGACCCCGTGTTGGTTGTCGATGACGAAGCCGACATCCGCGACCTGATGGAAATGACCCTGATGAAAATGGGTCTGCGCGTCGAAACCGCCGCCGGTGTCGAAGAAGCCAAAGACAAACTCGACGACCGCGATTATTCGCTGGTTCTGACCGACATGCGTATGCCCGACGGCTCAGGTTTGGAAGTGGTGCAATACATCAACGAGTTGATGTTGGACACCCCCGTGGCGGTGATTACCGCTTTCGGCAATGCCGACCAAGCCGTCGAAGCGCTCAAAGCCGGCGCTTTCGACTACCTGCAAAAGCCGATTACCCTGTCGCAACTGCGCTCCTTAGTCAAATCGGCGGTATCGGTATCTGACCATGCCGAAGCCCTTACCCCACCACCGCAGGAAAAGCCCAAACCCGCGCCGGTGATGGCGGCATTAAACCAGATGCCGTCTGAAAAAACACCGACGCCGGTTACGCCTGCGCCGCCGCCCAAATCTGTGCAGCGTACATTCAACCAGCCCTTGTCCGTCCCCGACGGGCTGCGTTCGCTCAAAGAGCGTTTCAGCAGCGGCGACATCACGCCGCAAGCGCAGCAAGAGCCGCAACTGGGCGGCGAGAGCGACATGCCGCGTCTGTTGGGCAGCTCGCCGCAGATGGTGGAAGTGCGCCACCTTATCCGCCGTCTGGCGCGCAGCAACGTCCCCGTTTACATCGCGGGCGAATCGGGTACGGGCAAAGAGCAGGCTGCGCGTACCATCCATGAATTGTCCGACCGCGCCGACAAACCCTTTATCGCCGTCAACTGCGGTGCGATTCCGGAAAACCTGATGGAAAGCGAGTTTTTCGGTTACAAAAAAGGCAGCTTCACCGGCGCCGACCAAGACCGTTTGGGCTTTTTCCAACATGCCGACGGCGGCACACTGTTTCTCGATGAAGTGGCCGATTTACCGCTGGCCATGCAGGTCAAGCTGCTGCGTGCGATTCAGGAAAAAGCCGTTCGCCGTATCGGTGATGCGCGGGAAAGCTTTGTCGATGTGCGCATCGTCTGCGCCACGCATAAAAATCTGGAAGCGCTGGTGGCTTCCGGCGCTTTCCGCCAAGACTTGTATTACCGCTTAAACGTCGTTTCGCTGCATATGCCGCCCTTGCGCGAAATGCGCGAAGATTTGGGCGCGCTGATTTTGTATCTGCTCTACAAACACCGCCACGGCAGCCAAACCTACCAGCTCAGCGCCAAAGCGCAGGAAGCCCTGCTGCATTACAGCTATCCCGGCAATTTCCGCGAATTGGAAAATATTTTGGAACGCGCCGTTGCTCTGACCGTCGGCCAAGTGATCCAACTGGACGATTTGCAGATTCAAAACACGCCTGTGCCGCAACATGCGCCGACCTCTAGCCGCCTGCCGACGCTGGAAGACATCGCCGAACCGGTTGCCCCGGCACACGGCTGGCAATACCAATCGCCCGAGCCGTTTGACCCGCGCAGCATGCAGATTCAGGATTACCTCGACCAAGTCGAGCGCGAAATCATCGAGCAGGCTTTGCAGCAAACCCGCTACAACCGTACCCAAGCGGCCAAGCTGTTGGGTATCAGCTTCCGCTCCATGCGCTACCGCATGGAACGCTTGGACATCAACTGATTTTCAGACGGCCTGAATGACCTTATCTCATTAAGGCCGTCTGAAACATCTGTTTGCATGCCGCCCTACCGTCTGATTCAGGCGGTTTTCTTTAGAACCTGTATTCATAAGATTGATAGATGGATTTTTGTTGGATAATCATACAAATACAAGGCGATATTTATGCAAATTTGGACGATTGGCGTAAAAGTCCAACGCAGTAGGCGTGTGATTAGGCAATAAAAAGACGCTATCAAGATTGTGAATGCAGGTTCTTATGTTGACACAAAGGCCGTCTGAACCATGACCCCGATTTACCTGATGCCGGACGCAACCGAATCCGTGCGGGAAACCGCCCTGTCGTTCGGCCTGAATCCGGTTAACACCTTCCCATCGCAAGGCGAATACCTGCTGGCTGATTCAGACGGCATCAGTTTGTGCCGCGCCGGAGAAAAAAGCCGCGTACAGGTAGATTTTGCCGGCGGCGCCGCGCAATACCGCCGCACCAAAGGCGGCGGCGAACTTATCGCCAAAGCCGTCAACCATACCGCCCGCCCTGCCGTTTGGGACGGCACCGGCGGTCTCGGCCGCGACAGCTTTGTCTTGGCCTCGCTCGGTTTGACCGTACACACTTTCGAGCAAAATCCCGCCGTGGCCTGCCTGCTGCGCGACGGCCTCAACCGCGCTCTCGCCCATCCCGAAGTCGCCGATATTGCCCGCCGCATTACCCTGCATGTGGGCGATACCTGCACACTGCTGCCCGAATTGGCCGCCGCAGCCGAACGCCCCGATGTGGTGTATCTCGATCCAATGTATCCCGAGCGGCAAAAATCCGCCGCCGTAAAAAAAGAAATGGCTTATTTTCACGGCTTGGTCGGCGCGGCACAAGATGAAGCCGCGCTCCTTGCCGCCGCGCAGAAAGTGGCGAAAAAGCGCGTGGTCGTCAAACGCCCGCGCTTGGGCGAATTTCTCAACGGGCAAAAACCCGCCTACCAATATTCGGGTAAAAGCACCCGTTTCGATGTGTATCTGCCGGATAATCCGGTACACGAATAAGTAACGTGAGTTTGGGATAAGTGTTTAAATATTTTTATTGTTTTCAGAATGATACGACATTCAGGCAGACGGAAAATCGCCAGACTTTCGTCATTCCCGCGCAGGAGGGAATCCAGACGTTTGGGCTTCTGATACCTTAAAAACATTACAGAAATGTCAGGCTTCTAGATTCCCGCCTGCGCGGGAATGACGAATCCTTGCGGATTCTGTCCAGCAGCAGAACACGTTTCTGAAATTTAAAACATATTCTATCTGCTTATCCCGAACTCACGTTAAGTAATAAAAAACGAGCCGATCGAATTATCGGCACGATATTTCCGGTTTAATCTACATGCAAAAAGGCCGTCTGAAATTCAGACGGCCTTTTTTATATTGCCGGATTAGGCTTGCGGCGCTTCCGGTGCTTTTTTGCTGGTTTTAATCAGCAGGGTCAACACGGCAGCAATCGCCAGGAATACACCACCGAAGGTCATGGCGTTAGCCGGAGTATGCAGGAAGGTGTCGTAGATTTTGCCGAAAGTCACGGTTTGAATCAGCATCGGAATCACAATCATCATGTTCACAATACCCATGTACACGCCGTAACGCTCTTTCGGAATGGCGTTCACCACAATCATAAACGGCACGCCCATCATACTTGCCCAACCGATACCGAAACCAATCATCGGGATGAACATCATGTATTTGTCGGAAATATGCGGAATGGTCAGCAGGGCAATCGCAGCCAGCGCAACGGAGAATGCGTGTACGTATTTGGCAGCGTATTTTTTTGCCATCACCATCAGGCCGAAGGCAGAGATAAAGGTAACGACGTTGTAGAAGCCGTTCACCAAGCCGGTCCAAGCCACGGCTTGCTCGTAAGCATGTTTGTCGGCAGCAGTCGAATGCCATACGGAAGCCACGATAGAGTGGGAAATATATTGCCAGTAGATAAACAGCGCGTACCATTGAAACAGGTAAACCAGCGCCAGTTGCCACAGCGCAAACGGCATTTCTTTGATAGCAATAAAGATTTCACCCAACGCGGAATGTTCTTTTTTGGCTTTCAGGGCAGCCATTTCTTCGGGAGAAGGTTCGTGTTCAGGGGTAGAGAACACAGTCACCAACACAGAACCAATCGAGCAAACAGCGCCGATGTAGAAGGAGCCGAATACCCAGTAAGGAATACCGGCTTCGGAGGTTTGTTGCAACCAGCCGATTTGTTGGAAGATATACAAGGACACGTTCGCCAGGGTAATACCCAAACCGGTAAACACAGACTGCATCAAAAAGCCGGTGGATTGTTGGTGTTCGGGCACGGTATCGGCGATAAAGGCGCGGAACGGTTCCATCGCGGTGTTGTTGGAGATGTCCAACAGCCACAACAGCAATACGGCCACCCACAGCGCGGTCACGTGCGGATAGATAAACAGACACAAGCTGCAACCGATGGCACCAATCAGGAAATACGGGCGGCGGCGGCCGAGGCCGGGAATCCATGTGCGGTCACTCATCGCACCAATCAGCGGCTGCACCAGCAGACCGGTAATCGGGCCGGCCATGTTCAAAATCGGCAGTTGGCCGGGGTCGGCGTTCAGGAAACTGAAAATCGGGTTAATCGCGGTCTGCTGCAAACCGAAACTATACTGAATGCCGAAGAAACCGAAGTTCATCAGCATAATCTGGCGAAGGGTCATCGCCACCTGTGGGGACATCTTCATTTGGAGGTTACTCCTGATTGATTAAAACAGTGAAACAAATTTCCGATGAAAAGCAGCAAAACGCTGAGTGCCGCCTTATCTTTCTTATAAGCCCCGCCCTACCGGGGTCTGATTCGAAGTTTAATACGCCGAATTTTTGGTTTCAGACGGCCTGTAAACCCTCATAGGCCGTCTGAAAAATCTTGTTCTGTTTTTATTTTCCCGTTTATTGTCTTGTGGTAACCGACTGCCGCCAGATGGTTGCGCCGGCTACTTTTAGCGGCGGCCGCGCTGTTTGTTTCTGTTCGATTTCCTGCAACAGGATTTCGGTTGCCAACTCGCCCATACGCACATACGGCAGCTCGGTGCTGGTCAGCGGCGGGAACAGGGTTTCCGCAATCGAGCTGTGGTTGTCGTAACCGGCCACCGACATCTGCTCGGGCACGCGCAAACCGCGTGTGCGCAAAATACCATAGACCCTGACCGCCATTTCATCGTTGCCGCAACAAATCACGCTCGGCGGCTGGCGCAGCGACAGCAGTTTGATGATGGCGGCCAACAAAGCTTCACTGTCGTTGCGGTTGTCGGGATAGCCCGTTTGCACCAAATCCGCGTCAAAAGCAATGCCCGCGTCTTCCAAAGCGCGGCGGTATCCGGCAATGCGCAGGCGGGTGGCTTCAATACCCGGCCGCAGGGTCACATAGGCAATGTGGTCATGACCGTGACGGATGATTTCGCGCACCAAGTCATACTGCCCCTGCTCGTCATCGGGCAAAACCGCCGGCGTGCCGATGGCATCAAAGCAGTTGGCCAACACAATCGGACACACGTTTGCCACTTCCGGCAGCACCACTTCCTGATGGTATTCGGCGACATATAAAATGCCTTCGGCGCGGTGTTCCATAAAGGTACGAATCAGCGGCTCGATACATTCGGGACGGTTGCCAGTATCGGCAATCATCAGGGTTTTGCCTTCCGAACGCAGCTTTTGCTGGATGCCTTTAATCAGAAACATATCTGGCAGGCCGTCAACGCGGAATTCTGCGCCCGTACGCGAAATCGCGCCGGTAATCAGGCCGATAAGCCCGGAACGGCTGGAACGCATAATCCGTGCGGCGGAAGAGGGAATATAGCCCAACGCGGCAATAGCGGTCTCCACCTTGGCACGGGTTTTATCGCTGACCGGAGCATCGCCGTTAATCACCCGGCTGACCGTTTTGGGCGAAACCCCTGCCCGGGCAGCGACATCATAAATTGTAGCCATCTTACGTTCCCGCTCTCGCCGCTATTTCAATATTATTACGGCGAAGAATAGCACATCTGACATCGGTGTCATAACACTTTTTTTAACACAAGCTTGATAAAAATCAATCAAACTTAAAGTTCAGTCCATACCCAGACAAAAAACTCTGCTTTTTAAATTCAAACCTAAATAGAAATATAATATTTTGTTTTAATCATGAATATATCAAAGCACAATCATTGCGTTTTACATTTCCATACAGACGGATTCTTTCTCCACCGTTTTTCAGACGGCAAATGCGCTACACCCAAGGCTTTTAAAAAATAGTATGATAGTAAATGTCTTGATATTGCATGATAATTCAATAACAAAAAACCGCTTACCACAGACATCGGCTGTTTGTTTATTACAGTTTCCATTTTCAACAAAACCAGTCACACCAGCAAAGGAATAAGCATGACGACACATTCGGCCACATGGCAGGCCTTAACCGAACATTTCCAAGCCACACATACCGTACACATGCGCGAGCAGTTTGCCGCCGACCCACAACGCTTTGCGCGTATGCACGAGACCCTGCACGGCCTATTGTTTGATTACAGCAAAAACCGCGTCAACGAAGAAACCTTACATCTATTATGCAATCTGGCCGAAGCCGCCGGACTGCCGCAACAAATGGCCGCCATGCGGCGCGGCGACAAAATCAATGCCAGCGAGCAACGCGCCGTGCTCCATACCGCCCTGCGCCTGCCGGACAACGCCGTGCCCTTGTCGGTGGACGGCGAAGACATCATGCCCAAACTCCACCGCGAACTCGACCGCGCCCTGGCCTTTGCCGAGAGCATCATCAGCGGCACACACACCGGCACCACCGGCAAACGCATTACCGATTTCGTCAACATCGGTATCGGCGGTTCCGATTTGGGGCCGCAGCTGTGCGTCCAATCCCTCAAAGCCTACCGCAAACACGTCCGGCTGCATTTCGTCAGCAATTCCGACGACGCCGACATCGCACGGACGCTGAGCGGCCTCAACCCCGAAACCACCCTGTTTTGCGTGGCCAGCAAATCCTTCGGCACGCCCGAGACCCTGCTCAACGCCTATGCCGCCCGCGCCTGGTATAAAGATGCCGGCCTACCCGAGGCCGATATTTCGCGCCATTTCTGCGCCATCTCCAGCAACGTCAACGCCGCGCAAAACTTCGGCATTGCGCCGGAACACGTCTTCGCCATGTTCGACTGGGTCGGCGGCCGCTATTCCGTATGGTCGGCCATCGGCCTGCCGGTGATGGTCGCCGTGGGCGAAAGCCGCTTCCGCGAGCTGCTGCGCGGAGCAAACACCATGGACGAGCATTTCTTCAACACCCCCATGCGCCACAACATCCCCGTATTGATGGGCTTGCTGCATGTGTGGTACAACAATTTTTACAACGCCGACGGCCACACCGTCGTCCCCTACTCCCACGACATGCGCCGCTTCCCCAGCTGGATTAACCAGCTCGACATGGAAAGCAGCGGCAAAAGCCGCACTTCAGACGGCCAAGCCGTCAGCTGCAAAACCGGCGGCATTGTCTTCGGCGAAGAAGGCGTCAACTGCCAACACGCCTATTTCCAACTGCTGCACCAAGGCACGCGCCTGATTCCGTGCGACTTCATCGTGCCCATGACCTCGCCGCTCAAAGTCGGCCGCCAACACCGCTTTACCGTCGCCAACGCCTTCGCCCAAGCCGAAGCGCTGATGAAAGGCAAAACGCTGGCCGAAGTGGAAACCGAATTGGCCGACCTGCCCGCAGCGGAACGCGCCGCCCTTGCGCCGCAAAAAGAATTCCCCGGCAACCGCCCGAGTAACAGCTTTTTGATTAACAAAATCAGCCCGTTTACCTTAGGCATGCTGATGGCGGCGTATGAGCATAAAGTGTTTGTACAAGGCGTGATTTGGGGGATTAACCCCTTCGACCAATGGGGCGTGGAATATGGCAAAGTCTTGGCCAAAGCCATCGAGCCGGAACTCTTCCAAGACAAAGCCCTGCACCACGACAGCTCCACCAACGGCCTGATTGAATTTTATCGGGCGTGTCAGGAAAATTGATTTTAAAGTTGGCGTAAGAAAAAGGCCGTCTGAAAACAAATCTGTTTTCAGACGGCCTTTTTCTTGCATATCAATCAAGCATGATGCATGCTTAAACCCCGCGCAACAACTCGTTCACGCTGGTTTTAGAGCAGGTTTGTGCGTCCACGCGTTTCACAATCACGGCGCAATACAGGCTGTGGCTGCCGTCTTTGCTCGGCATAGAGCCGGACACGACTACCGAGCCTGCCGGTACGCGGCCTTGGTAGATTTCGCCGGTGGTGCGGTCGAGGATTTTGGTAGATTGGCCGATAAACACGCCCATGGAAATTACCGAGCCTTCTTCCACCACTACGCCTTCGACGATTTCGGAACGTGCGCCGATAAAGCAGTTGTCTTCAATAATGGTCGGGCCCGCTTGCAACGGTTCCAACACGCCGCCGATGCCCACGCCGCCGCTCAAATGCACGTTTTTACCGATTTGGGCGCAAGAGCCGACGGTAGCCCAAGTATCGACCATCGTACCTTCATCGACATACGCGCCGATGTTGACGTAAGAAGGCATCAACACGGCGTTTTTCGCCACGAAACTGCCACGACGCGCCACTGCGCCCGGTACCACGCGGAAACCGGCGGTTTGAAATTCCTGCTCGCTCCAGTCGGAGAATTTGGTCGGCACTTTGTCGAAATATTTGTTTACGCCGTCGTTCAAGACTTCATTATCTTGAATGCGGAACGACAGCAACACGGCTTTTTTCACCCATTGGTTAACCTGCCATTGACCCACGCCCAAGCGCTCGGCCACGCGCAATTCGCCCGAATCCAGCTGGCGGATGGTTTCCAACACAGCTTCTTTGACTTCTGGGGTAACGTTGCTCGGGGTAATGTCGGCGCGGTTTTCAAACGCGGTTTCGATGATGTTTTGCAAAGACATAGGGATTCCTTATCGAGATAAAAGAGGGACAGGCCGTCTGAAAAATGCAGTTTGCAGCCAAGTTTCAGACGGCCTCGGATACAAATCGCTAACGCGTTATTTTGCCACGGAAAGCCTTTGCCGTCAGCTATTGCGGCAATTATTTTGCCAGCCAAATACCGTAAAACAGCAGCCATCCGGCCAATGCCAACACCCAAGCGCAGGCAGATTGAATCGCAAACGAGCAGCGCAGAAGCGCCTCAACGGCGGCCTATGCAGATTTTCCGCATTAAAGCGGCGGTGGAACGCCGTTATCAGGCGTAGCGCGACATTGACGGCATATACAGCGAAATTGCTCAGACACAACACCATCAGCGAAGGCAGCAGCTTGTCCAGCGTATCGTCTGCCAACATACCCACGCGCCAAGCGGCCACCGCCGCATACAGCAACACCGCCAGCAGAGGCAGATAAAGCCAGCCGTGGCAGATAAAGCCAGCAGAGGCAGATAAAGCCAGCCGTGGCGGTGTAGCGTTTTCCCGCGCAGCAACAGCAGCATGTTCAAAACAGAACACAGCAAAAAGCCCGACCAAACCGTCATAACGGCTCACGCCTTTCCGTGGTTTGCAACTTTCGTTCCAACTCACTTACCCTCGCCGTCAGCGCCTCCATTTTAGCCTTACTTTTCACGCCGTCTTGCGCCGTTAAACACAGATTGCACAACCATGATGTCGCAATAAACACCAATAGCGCGGGCTTATCCATCACTTCGCCCAAAATTTTCGGGCGGACGATAATCTGCACCCCGACGCCAACAAAAGCCAGCGCCGCGAGAAACATCAGCCATTCGTACCAGCGAAAGCGGTGTTCACCCGCCAGCCAGCCCTTGCTGATTTTATTCAACCACGGCATGCCGCTGCCGATGGCACAGCCGAATACCAAAGAAGGCCAAGGCTCATACTGCCGCGCCCATGCTTCATCCATCACAATCATCATCAGCAGCAACAACCCTCCCGTTACCGCCGGCACTGCATACGGGATGACTTCCCACCAATACGTATGATTGGCCATTTTTCCGCTCACGCAATGACTCCTGCCTGTATCGCTTGTCTCAACGCCACGCCGTTCCCATGCCGCAAGGCCGTCTGAAAATCATCGAAATCCATCTGTTCCGAACCAAAGCGTTTGAGATGGTCGGTGTCCTGCTGGCAGTCGATGAGTTTGATCCCACATGCCGCCAAATACGGCACAGCGCAGGCAAAAGCAATTTTCGATGCGTCGGGCGCGTGCGCAAACATGGATTCGCCGTAAAACACGCTGCCGATTTGCACACCGTAAAAGCCGCCCGCCAGTTTCCAGCCGTTTTGCCCATCGGGATACCAACACTCAAACGAATGCGCGTGTCCCATTTGGTGCAGCGCGGTATAGGCCGTCTGAAATTCGGGCGCAATCCACGAACCGTCCTGATTCGGGCGCGGCACGGCGGCGCAGGCGGCGATAACCTCGGCAAAGGCTTGGTCGGCAGTCACGCGGTAAGGCTTGTTGCGCAGGGTTTTCGCCAGCGATTTGGGGATATGCAGCTTTTCGGGGAACAATACCGTGCGCGGCGCAGTGGCAAACCAGTAAAAATAGCCGTTTTGCGCAAACCACGGGAAAATCCCCGCCCGATAAGCCGCCAACAGCCGCCCCGTATCCAAATCCGCGCTCACGCCGACCAAGACGTCGCATTCGGCTAGGGCGTAAGCGGGGTTGGGAAAACGGTAATCGCGGGGCGGGAGGAAAGGGATGTTCATAAGGAGATTTTATAAAATTTCAGACGGCCTCAAATCCCTCTGAGGCCGTCTGAAAATAGCATTTCAAACTGTAAAAATCAACGCTTGGTTTTGCTTTGGCAGTCTGCGCATACGCCGTACATATATAGCGCGTGATCGACAATGCGGTAGCCGTTTTCTTCGGCGATTTTGTCTTGCAGCGCTTCGATTTCGGGGTTATGGAACTCGGTAACCGTGCCGCATTTGACGCACACGATGTGGTCGTGGTGGTCGCCTTTGTCCAGTTCGTAAACGGCTTTGCCGGTTTCAAAATGGTGGCGCTGCAAAATGCCCGCCTGCTCAAATTGGGTCAGCACGCGGTAGATGGTGGCGACACCGATTTCGATGCCTTCGTCCAACAAAATACGGTACACGTCTTCCGCGCTCAAGTGTTCTTCAGCGTGCGTTTCAAACAAATCTAAAATTTTCAGACGCGGGCCGGTGACTTTCAAACCGCTGTCTTTCAATTGCGCAATATTGCTGAAATTTTCCATAGTATTCTTATCCCTGTGGTGTAATAACCGTTATAATACGCACTTTCAGCCCGTTTGCCCACTATGGCGCCATAAAGGTTTTCAATACCTTACCTGCGTCCGCAGCGGCCAGCCGGCCAAAATTTTCCGCGAAGATGATTATCGTTTGCTTTTTAAAATGATTCAAGCGATGATGTGAAAATGTTTCCGAACGATTCAACAGAAAGGTACACCTGTGAACAAAACCTTATGTCTTGCCGTCGCCGTCCTCTTAGGGCTGTCCGCTTGCAGCGCGGAGCGTATTTCCAACTTTCCATCTTATAAATTGAAAGTAGTGCAAGGCAACGAATTGGATCCGCGCGCCGTTGTATCTTTACAACTGGGCATGACCCGCGACCAGGTGCAGCTGCTGCTGGGCACGCCGCTGCTGCGCGATGCCTTCCATGCCGACCGCTGGGATTACGTTTTCAACACCAGCCGCAACGGAATTATCAAAGACCAATCCAACCTGACCCTGTATTTTGAAAACGACCTGCTGGCCAAAGCCGAAGGCGACGCCATCCAAAAATCCATTACCGCCCTGCGCAGCGGTCAAACCGGCGACCTCGGCGAGCAGGAAGCCGAATCAGGCGACCGCAAGCCGTCTCTTTGGAAACGCATGTTCTCCCGCGAGAAAAAAGCAGCCGAATAAAACACGGCTTACCGAAAATGGCCGTCTGAATTTGTCTTTTCAAGCAAATGAAAATCCTTTACCGTATTCAGACAGCATAATATTAAGCTAACCGTTTTCAAACATCAGCCTCAGTTCCCAGTTACACGGGAATGACGGCGGAGCAGCGCCCCCGCTCCAGACATTTACCCTAAAGGACACACCATGAGCGCATTAAGAATCGCCATTGCCGGCGCCAACGGCCGTATGGGTCGCGTACTTATCCAAGCCGTCGAACAACACCCCGATACCGTTTTAAGCGGCGCTTTGGAGCATTCCGCTTCCGACGCTTTGGGTTTGGACGCCGGTTTTTCCCTCGGTATCAAAACCGGTATCGCCATCAGCGACGATGTCGATGCGATATTGGCGCAAAGCGACGTATTGATTGACTTTACCCGCCCTGAGCCGACTTTGAACCACCTGCAAAAATGCGTGGACAACAAAGTCGCGATGATTATCGGCACTACCGGCTTTGACGACGCGGGCAAAGCTGCCATTGCCGCCGCTGCCGAGAAAACCGGCATTGTGTTCGCCGCCAACTTCAGCGTCGGCGTCAACCTGACCTTCCACATCCTCGACACCGTCGCCCGAGTGTTGAACGAAGGCTACGACATCGAAATCATCGAAGCCCACCACCGCCACAAAGTCGATGCCCCCAGCGGCACCGCGCTGCGCATGGGCGAAGTCATCGCCGACGCGCTCGGCCGCGATTTGAAACAATGCGCCGTGTACGGCCGAGGAGGGCACACCGGAGTGCGCAATCCTTCTACCATCGGTTTTGCCACCGTGCGCGCCGGCGACATCGTGGGCGACCATACCGCCCTCTTCGCCACCGACGGCGAACGCGTGGAAATTACCCACAAAGCCAGCAGCCGCATGACTTTCGCCTCCGGCGCCGTACGCGCGGCGGTATGGGTCAACGGCAAACAAGGTTTATTTGATATGCAGGATGTATTGGGGCTGAAAGGCTGATTGGTTTTGCATAGCGAAGGCCGTCTGAAAAACAGCTTTTTCAGACGGCCTCTGCTTTTTTGCGCACAAATATGGCCGCACGATGAAATGTCGGCAGACCCTAGCCCCTTATTTTTGCTACAATAACGCCCTACTCTTTTTTCATATAGATTGTCCCATGACCCCTTCCCGTTCCGGCACGCTCAAGCAGATTTTCTCGCGGCGGATGCTGATTTGTATTTTTACCGGCTTCACCTCCGGCCTGCCGCTGTATTTCCTGATTAACCTGATTCCCGCCTGGTTGCGCAGCGAACACATTGATTTGAAAACCATCGGCCTGTTTGCCCTCATCGGCCTGCCGTTTACTTGGAAATTCGTCTGGTCGCCGCTGATGGACGCGGTGCGCCTGCCGTTTCTCGGCCGTCGGCGCGGTTGGATGTTGGTCACGCAAATCGGCCTGCTGCTGTCGCTGGCGGCGTATGCCTTTTTGAATCCGCACAGCCAAATGCCGGTAATTATGGCTTTGTCGGTGGTGGTGGCGTTTTTCTCCGCCAGTCAGGATATTGTGTTGGACGCGTTCCGCCGCGAGATTCTGCCGGACAACGAATTGGGCTTGGGTAACGCCATCCACGTCAACGCCTACCGCATTGCCGCGCTGGTACCCGGCTCGCTCAGCCTGATTCTGGCCGACATCATGCCGTGGCACAATGTATTTATCATTACCGCGCTGTTTATGATTCCCGGCCTTTTGATGACGCTGTTTTTGGCGCGCGAACCGGATTTGCCGCCCAAAGCGCCGCGTACGCTGCAACAGACCATCGTCGAGCCGTTTCACGAATTTTTTACCCGCAAGGGTGTGAAACAAGCCTTGTTGGTCTTGGCGTTTATCTTTTTCTACAAGCTCGGCGACAGCATGGCCACTGCTTTAGCAACGCCGTTTTATCTGGATATGGGTTTCAGCAAAACCGACATCGGCCTGATTGCCAAAAACGCGGGTTTGTGGCCGGCGGTGGTGTTCGGCATTGTCGGCGGCATTTGGATGCTGAAACTGGGCATTAATAAAGCGCTGTGGATTTTCGGCGTGGTGCAATGGGTGACGATTTTGGGCTTTGCATGGCTGGCAAGCTATCAGCATTTCGATGTTATCGGCCTGCACGAACGCATGATGTTGGCGGTGGTCATCGGCGCGGAAGCCATCGGCGTCGGCTTGGGTACGGCGGCTTTTGTGGCGTATATGGCGCGGGAAACCAATCCTGCGTTTACCGCCACCCAACTGGCGCTCTTTACCAGCCTTTCCGCCGTCCCGCGCACGTTTATCAATGCCACCACGGGCTATTTGATTGAATGGTTGGGCTATGTCGATTTCTTCTGGCTCTGTTTCGCGCTGGGCGTACCGGGTATGCTGCTGCTGTTTAAAGTCGCGCCGTGGAACGGGGAAAAAGCGGCCTAAGCCGTTTGATTGAAAAAAGGAAATGCCGTCTGAAAATCATTATTTTCAGACGGTATTTTTTATTCCGCATGTTTGGTGTATCAGGTGCACCTGATGACATTCAGTTCCGGCCTTCGGATAAGCGGTGGGTAACAAGTGCCCACCCTACGTCTTGCCAACTGTTTTCAGACGGCCTTATTTTCCTCTTCCTGCCTGCGTTCCGCCGCATATTCCTCCTGCACCCGCTGCCGAAAGCGCATGCCTGCCGCATGGTAAAACGGACGCGGGGAGAATTGGCGCGACACCTGCGAGGCAAACAGCGCCGAGAGCAGCATCCAAAACAGCAGGTTCTGCCCGCCCGTCATCTCCATCACCACCACCGCAGCAGTCAGCGGCGATTGGGTGGCGGCGGCGAGAAACGCCACCATACACAGCAGCACCACCACATTCGCGCCGCTTTGCAGTTGCGCAATATCGGCAATATGCTGCCCCAACATCGCGCCGATGGTCAGCGACGGTGTAAAAATCCCGCCTGGAATACCCGCCCAATAGGAAAACACCGTTGCCAGCCATTTGCCGACAGCCACGGCAGGCGGCGCGTCATACATGCGGCGCAATGCGGCAGAGGCTTCTCCGTAGCCCGTGCCGAAGGTCTGCCCCTGATACAACGTGCCGACAGCGGCCAGCAATACGCCCATCATGCCTGCCAGCAAAAGCGGATGGCGGCGCACCCAACCGCGCCATTTTTGCGGCGTATAAGCCGCCGCGCCCTTATACAGCGCCCGCGCAAACAAGCCGCCCGCCACGCCGCACACCAGCCCTGCCGCCAGCGCCCACAGCAGCATATGTTGCAATTCGTCGCCGTGGAAACCGGAAAAATACGGGTTGTTGCCCTGTATCGCCACATTGATGAAACCGGCCGCCAGCACGCCGATGAGAATCTGCCTGTCCCAGCGCAACATCACGCCGCGCCCGAGCTCTTCAATGGCAAACACCACCCCCGCCAAGGGCGCATTAAACGCCGCCGCCAAACCGCCCGCCGCACCCGCCGCCATCAAGTCGTTTTCCTGCATGCCTTTAAAGGCGAAATTGTGTTTTTTGCACCACGCGCCCCACGCTGCCATTACTGCTGCGCCGACCTGTACCGACGGCCCTTCGCGGCCGATGGATGCACCGAACAGCATACCGAGAAAGGTCAGCGGGATTTTCAAACAGGTCTGCCCGAGCACAATCAGCCGCGTTTTCACCGAACCGTAAGGCATGGAAAGCGAGGCGAGCACCTGCGGAATGCCGCTGCCGACGGTATAGCAACTGTGTTGCCAACCCGTCGGTCAGTAACATCAAACACGGTTAATTATGCACATTGCAGGCCGTCTGACTTCAGGTAATCCCTTACCCGC
>NZ_JALJYC010000014.1 GCF_024170405.1 Neisseria perflava
AGCTTGTTTTGCTTATAAGGGCTCAGTCGACTTTTTTTCATGGGATTTATTCTAAATGATTTTGAATAAATCTAGTTATCTAGTACAGCCCCTTAAATTTTCCAGCCATATGCCGGCTGTTTTTCAGACGGCCTCAGATAAACATAAAGGACAAACATGATAAAAGCCGTACTCTTCGATCTCGACGGCACATTGGCCGATACCGCCTTGGATTTAGGCGGCGCACTCAACGCATTGCTGCGCAAACACGGTTTGCCGGAAAAAAGCATGGCCGACATCCGCCCGTATGCCAGCCACGGCACCAACGGCCTGTTGAAAATCGGCGCCGGTATCACTACCGGCCACCCCGACCATGCCCAATGGCGGCAAGAATACTTGGCCGAATACGGCCGCCGTTATGCCGACGATACCGTTTTGTTTGACGGCATTAACGATTTATTGCGCGAATTGGACAAGCGCGGCCTCAAATGGGGCATTATTACCAACAAACCCGCGCAGTTTACCGACCAACTCGTGCCCAAACTCGGCTTTGCCGTGCCGCCGTCGGTGGTGGTCAGCGGAGACACCTGCGATGAAGCCAAGCCCAGCACCAAACCCATGTTTTACGCCTGCGAGCAAATCGGCGTAAATGCCGCCGACTGCGTGTATCTGGGCGATGCCGAACGCGATATGCTGGCGGCAAAAAACGCCGGTATGCAGGCCGTGTTGGTGGATTGGGGCTATATCTCGGCAGAAGACGATACCGAATCTTGGTTGCAGGATTCGCGTATTGCCACGCCATTGGCATTGTTGGATATAGTAGAATCACTAAAAAAACAAACTGAGTAGGTTGGGATTTCGTCCCAACCTACATCGGTTGGATTGACTGTCATTTTTGATGGATAACCAGCCGGAAGGCCGTACCACGGGCAGGCTGCGCACTCTGAAAACGGTATCATTGCCGCCACGCATTTTCCCATATCGGCCGCACCGCCGAAGGCGGGAATATCGGGGTAAAGATGATGTTTTCAGACGGCATGAAACGGCGTAAAATCCAAGCGTTTGACCCGTTTCCCTATTTTCCGTTTTGAAAGCGAATATCATGTTTTTTGACCACATCGAAGCTGCGCCGGCCGATCCGATTTTAGGCTTGGGCGAAGCATTTAAAGCCGAAACCCGTCCTGAAAAAGTCAACTTGGGCATTGGCGTATATAAAGATGCCACCGGCGCGACCCCGATTGTCAAAGCCGTCAAAGAGGCCGAAAAACGCCTCTTAGTCAGCGAGACCACTAAAAACTACCTGACCATCGACGGTGTGGCCGAATACAATGAGCAAACGCAAATCCTGCTGTTTGGCGCAAATCATGAAATTATCGCCAGCAAGCGCGCCAAAACCGCGCAGAGTCTAGGCGGTACCGGCGCCTTGCGCATTGCCTTGGAGTTTGCAAAACGCCAGATCGGTGTTAAAAACGTGTGGATTTCCAATCCGACCTGGCCGAACCACAACGCCATCTGCAAAGCCGTCGGCCTGACCGATAAGCTTTACCGCTATTACAACGCCGCACAACACGGCTTGGATTGGGACGGTATGTTAGAAGACTTGGCGCAGGTGGAAAAAGGCGATGTGGTGCTGCTGCACGGCTGCTGCCACAACCCGACCGGTATCGACCCGACCCCCGCGCAATGGGAAACGCTGGCGAAAATGGCGGCCGAAAAAGGCTGGCTGCCGCTGTTTGACTTCGCCTACCAAGGTTTCGGCAACGGCTTGGAAGAAGACGCCGTCGGCCTGCGCACCTTCCTGCAATACAACCGCGAGCTGCTGATTGCCAGCTCCTATTCCAAAAACTTCGGCATGTACAACGAGCGCGTGGGCGCGTTTACGCTGGTGGCCGAAGACGAAGCCACAGCTAACCGTGCGCACAGCCAAATTAAAACCATCATCCGCACGCTCTACTCCAACCCCGCCAGCCACGGCGCAGCCACCATCGCGCTGGTGTTGCAAGACGAAGCCCTCAAAGCGCAATGGATTGCCGAGTTGGACGAAATGCGCGGCCGCATTAAAGCCATGCGCGAGCGTTTTGTTGCCCTGTTGAAAGAAAAAGGTGCAACGCAGGATTTTGATTTTATTATCGAGCAAAACGGTATGTTCTCTTTCAGCGGCCTTACACCTGAACAGGTTGACCGCTTGAAAAACGAATTTGCCATTTACATCGTGCGCTCCGGCCGTATTAATGTGGCGGGTATTACGGCGGATAATATTGATTATCTGTGCGAGAGTATTGTGAAGGTGCTGTAACCGTTTTGGTTTTTTAAATACGAATGCCGTCTGAAAATGATTTTTTCAGACGGCATTTGTATCGGGTAAGCCTACGGTCTAAGACCTTTGCAAAATTCTAAAAATACGTTTGAAATCCCGCAGTCGTCATTCCCGCGCAGGCGGGAATCCAGAAGCCCGGCATTTCTGCAATGTTTTAAGGCATCAGAAGCTCAAACGTCTGGATTCCCGCCTGCGCGGGAATGACGGCGATGGGTATTTAAACTTTTTTGCAAAGGTCTCGGCCTATTCAAAACCTATGGCGAAAAAAAGCCACCTATACAAGGGGAAGGTATAGATGGCCAAACACATTACGGGGGAAAACGTCTTACTCACTCCTAGGAGTGGCTACTTAGATGATTGAATTATATAAGATTTTGCTATTTATGACGTTAAGTTATGTTAATCTCGGGGGGGGGGAGGGGTAATATCTGCTTGATATTTAAATATTTTTATATTCAGTGCAGTAACTATCAGGTGTGATTTTTAAACCCAAGCGGACACTCCCCATCCGATAAGCGCATAACGCAGCATTTTCCCCGCCACCAACATGACCGCGCATTTGCGCCAGTCCAAGCGCAGCCAGCCGGCGGCCAAGGGCAGGGCATCGCCGATAATCGGCAGCCAGGCCAAGAGCAGCAACCATGTGCCGTAGCGTTGCTGGTAGCGTAAGGTTTTTTCAGACGGCCTTTTCTTGTCCGGCAGCAAGCGCCCCATTGCATAGGAAACCATGCTGCCCAAGCCGTTGAGCAATCCGGCGCAGAGCCATGCACCCCAAATCTGTTGCGGGTAACGGTAGATAAAAGCGGCAAAGGCCGCTTCGGATGTGCCGGGCAGCAGGGTGGCGGAGGTAAAGGCGGAAAACGCCAGCGCGATATAGGCGTAAATCAGGGTCATAACGTCAAACGAAACACAAAGGTGGCTATGGTAGCAGAAAAGGGCGGAAAGGCGGTTGGCGGCGTGTGTAAGATTCCTGCTTGTTTGAAGCGGCGGTGTTAATTAATTACACAGGACGACGGGCAGCAATATGGGCAACGGACATGCTGCGATACGCCATCTTGCCGCGCGGGAAATGATGACCGGATGGGGCAGCGAAATGGCGGAAAATCCCCGCCGATACGCCGGATTCGGATGGTGAACGGCGTGGCAGCCAACCGGCAGACCATGAAAAATTTTCCGTCAGGCAGCAGCAGATGCCGGAATGTTTTGCAACTGACAGAGAAAATGTTGGGCAAAAGTGAGGAAATGACAGTTTGCGTTAAGTCAAAAGGCCGTCTGAAAATTACAACGGTGTGAAAAAAAGTTTTTGGGCATTTGCCTAGGTTTGATACGGGATACGCCGGATATTGGGGGTTTGCGCAGATGACACCGATGTCAGAAATGTAATTTTATATCTTGCAAAAGTGGAAAATATCAGTATCATTCGGTTTGTCCCGCGTTAATGTAAGTTAAGCGAAAAATTTTTTTCCATTGTTTCATCTTCAGAAAGGCACACAATGTCTACGCAAACACAACAGCCAAACCACACCCCCGCGTTGGTTGTGCTGACTTCGTTGTTCTTCATGATGGGTTTCATTACCTGCATGAACGATATTCTGATTCCGCATTTGAAAGCGATTTTCGACCTGACTTATGTACAGGCCATGCTGATTCAGTTCTGTTTCTTTACCGCTTACGCCATCATGTCGATTCCGATGGGTCATGTGGTGCAAAAATTAGGCTATAAAAACGGCGTGATTGGCGGCTTTTTGCTGACCGCCATCGGTTGTTTGCTGTTTTATCCGGCTGCCGGCAGCCATTCTTACGCCATTTTCTTGGGCGCGTTGTTTATCCTGGCTTCAGGCATTACCCTGCTGCAAGTGGCGGGTAATCCGTATGTGACTTTGTTGTCCAAACCGGGCAAAGAGTCCGCCACCCTGACTTTGGTACAGGCGTTCAACTCTTTGGGTACGACCATTGCTCCGCAAATCGGCGCGTTCCTGATTTTGGCCGACGCCACCCAAACCGCCAGCAAAGCCGAGCAGATTTCTTCCGTACAAATCCCGTATTTGGGCTTGGCCGGTCTGCTGATTCTGCTGGCATTGGCCGTGAAAATGATTCGTCTGCCCGACGCGCGTAAAATCGCCGAGGCGGAAACCGAAGCCAACCACGACGGCAAAGAAAGCGTATGGCAATACCGCCATCTGGTTTTGGGCGCAGCCGGTCTGTTTTGCTACGTGGGTGCGGAAGTGTCTATCGGCTCGCTGCTGGTAAGCGTGATGGGCGAACTGAAAAACCTGGATCATGCCAGCGCCGCGAAATACCTGTCGTTCTACTGGGGCGGTGCGATGGTCGGCCGTTTCTTGGGCTCTGCTGTGATGGCGAAAATCGCGCCGAACAAATGCCTGGCCTTTAACGCTTCTGTTGCCGTAGCCCTGATTTTGGTGGCGATGATGGCAACCAACGGCGATGTGGCAATGTGGGCACTGCTGCTGATCGGTTTGTTCAACTCCATTATGTTCCCGACCATCTTCTCCCTTTCGACCAAAGGTTTGGGTCGATTTACCAGTACCGCTTCCGGCGTATTGTGTACTGCGATTGTGGGCGGTGCGGTGGTACCGGTGGTTCAAGGTTGGGCTGCCGACAACTACGGCCTGCTGAACTCTTTCATCGTATCAGCCATCTGCTACCTATATATCGTGTTCTTCGCGGTTAAAGGTTACAAAGCCGACGAAGCATAAGCTGCATACAGCCTGAGGCCGTCTGAAAACCCGTTGTGGGTTTTCAGACGGCCTTTGCTTTGGCTAAAATAAGATCATCTGTCTGTTTAGGGAGTATTTATGGAACGCGTGATTTTATTGCACGGCCTGCACATGCATGCTTGGGCGATGAAGCCGTTTGCCCGCATGCTGGCGCAATACGGCTTTGACACCACGGTGTTCGGCTATTACAGCCTGATAAACACCCTGCCGCAACACGCGGCGGCATTGGCGCAGGCAGTGACGCGGCTGAATCAGTCGGGTGAAGCCTTGCATTTTGTCGGACACAGCTTGGGCGGTTTGGTTTTGCGTCATTTTGCCGCCGCGTATCCTGAGAAGATAAGCGGCCGTATCGTGACCTTGGGCGCGCCGCATCAGGGTAGCTCGGCGGCGCAGCGCATTGATGGCATGGGTTTGCGTACCCCCTTGTTGGGTGGTTCCTACGCCTCGGCGCTCGACGGCCATGCGCCATCCTTGCCGGTGAATATTGCCTTGGGAAGTTTGGCTGGCAACAAACCGCAAGGTTTGGGGCGGATATTGGGTTTGTCCGGCGAACATGACGGTACGGTCAAAGTTGCCGAAACCGTTTGCCCGCATATGCGCGACCATGTGGTTTTGCCGGTCAGTCACACCGGCATGCTGTGGAATCCAGTTGCGGCCTTGCAGACGGCCGAATTTTTACAGCATAGATATTTTCGGCATGATATGGCGTAATTACGGTCTGATATTTTATTTAATAGCATAAAATATCAATAATTATTAAAAATTCCACATATTCATGCCTTTGGTGTGTCTAGGATAAAATGCCTAACTAAATTTAACAAATCCTGCCCATGGCGGTTTTTCAGACGGCCTAAAACAGATAGAATGCGGTGTCTCGATAAAAACGGCGGCAGGAGCAATATCCGTCCGCAGGCCGTCTGAAAAAATAAAAAGGAAATCCGATGTTCAGTTTCAAATCCTTGTTGGACATGCCGCGCGGCGAAGCGCTGGCGGTCGCGCTGGTGATTATCGCCGGAATGGGCTACTCGATTATCTCGCTCGGCTGGCTGCCGCATATGTCGATTATTACCGCCATCGTCGTGCTGGTGTTATACGGCCTGTGTCGCGGCCTGAAATACAACGACATGCAAAGCGGCATGATAGGCGCGGTCGGGCAGGGCATGGGCGCGGTGTATCTGTTTTTTTTTATCGGCCTGATGGTGTCGGCGCTGATGATGAGTGGCGCAATTCCCACGCTGATGTATTACGGGTTCGGCCTGATTTCGCCGACTTACTTTTACTTTTCCGCCTTCGCCCTCAGCTCGGTCATCGGTATCGCCATCGGCAGCAGCCTGAGCACCTGCGCCACCGTAGGCGTGGCCTTTATGGGCATGGCGGCGGCTTTTCATGCAGATTTGGCGATGACCGCCGGCTCTGTGGTTTCGGGCGCGTTTTTCGGTGACAAAATGTCGCCGCTCTCCGACACCACCGGCATTGCCGCCTCGATTGTCGGCATTGATTTGTTTGAACACATCCGCAACATGATGTACACCACCGTCCCTGCCTGGCTCATCAGCGCGGCCTTGATGTTGTGGCTGCTGCCCAATGTCGCCGCCCACGATTTAAACAGCGTGGACATCTTCCGCACCCAGCTCGAAGCCACAGGGCTGGTGCACGGCTATGCGCTGATACCGTTTGCCTTATTGGTCATTTTGGCCTTATTGCGCGTGAATGCTGTGGTGGCCATGCTGTTTACCGTGATTGCCGGTTTGGTGGTCACGTATTTCCACAGCTCGCCCGATTTGCAGCAGCTGGGCAACTGGTTTTACGGCGGCTACAAGCTGGAAGGCGAAGGCTTTAAAGATATTGCGCGGCTGGTGTCACGCGGTGGTCTGGAATCCATGTTTTTCACCCAAACCATCGTAATTCTCGGCATGAGCTTGGGCGGCCTGCTGTTTGCGCTGGGCGTGATTCCCGCGCTTTTGGACGCGGTCAAATCCTTCCTCACCACTGCCGGACGCGCCACTGCCAGCGTTGCCGCCACCTCCGTGGGCGTAAACTTCTTGATTGGCGAGCAGTATTTGAGCATTCTGCTTTCGGGCGAAACCTTCAAACCCGTTTACGACAAACTCGGCCTGCATCCGCGCAACCTGTCGCGCACCCTAGAAGACGCGGGTACGGTCATCAACCCCTTAGTCCCCTGGAGCGTCTGCGGCGTATTCATCAGCCAGGCGCTGGGCGTGCCGGTATGGGAGTATGCGCCGTATGCGTTTTTCTGTTACCTCAGCCTGATTCTGACCCTGATTTTCGGCTGGACAGGGTTGACTTTGAGTAAGCAATAAACGGCAAAAAAGGCCGTCTGAAACGGATTTACCCAATCCGTTTCAGACGGCCTTTTTGTTGGAAGTAAATTTCGCGGGTAGGGTCTGTTCGGTACACGCGCAGTTTCCCAAACATCAAAAATAGCTGTTTTCAGACGGCATAGACTAGACAGGGAAAACGCGTGCGTCTATGCCGCTAAACACAGGCCTTAAGCCGCCGCTTTCAAACCGATTTTGACTTGAAACTGCTTTTCGCCGTTGGCTGGGACAAACTGCATGTCATCGGCCGGGTGCATAAAGCCGTAGCCTTCGGCGGTCGGCTCGACGCAGGTGTAAGAGCCGTTGCGGTCGCTCCACAGCGCGTAAACCGGCAGGTTTTCGGTGTGGATGTTGATTCTCAGGCGGTCAAAGGCTACATTGCTTTCAAGTGGCGAAGTGACGAATTCGGTTTGAGAAATTTTATTACCATCGTAATCGTGGCCGTTGAAATCGAAGCAGTTGTGTTCGGCGGAAAAGTAGGGATGGAAGCCGGGCGAGGTGCGGATGGGCTGGTCGCCGCGATTGCGCACGGTTAAAGTGGCGACGGCTTCTTTTTCATCGGGCAGGCTGTAATCGAGCTGCCACTCCACATGCTCGTAGCCGGGCGTTTGCGCTTGCAAGGTCAGGCTGAGGCTGTTTTCGCTTTGCGCGGCAATCTGCCAATCGGAGGTGCGGCCGAAACCGTGTTGCGCCAGATGTTCGCCCGCGTCGGGGCCGAATTGCGGCAGGCAGACGTGCATGCCGCCGCGCAGTTTGCGGCTGCCGTTGATGTTGAGTTCGGTTTTGGGGAAAAACACGGTTTCACCATTGAGGTGAAGTGTGTTGACGTAAGCGCCGAAGGTATCGACTTGCATGGAAGCGTTTTTGTTTTGTAGTAAAATTTCTGACATAGTCTAAAAACACAGAGTTTGTCTAAAAACGAGTAGGATTATAACAGTGTAGTATTAAGTAGGGCGGTTCACGCAAATGCGCGGCGGCGGGCAAAAAATGTTAGAATGGCAGGCCTTTATGCGGTTGGATATGCGGCGGAATCTGCCGTGCGGCGGCAATGTTGCCGTAAGGTGCACCGCGCCGCCTGAAAATTGCGACCGCTCTTGCGGAAAAATTTATTGATATACATCAGCCAATCGGCTGATTTTAAAAAGAGAAGTGTTGCAGACGGCAGACAGTGTCAGGCCGTCTGAAAGATGGAAAAAGATTATGGCCTATCAAGTTCTTGCCCGAAAATGGCGCCCGAAAACCTTTGCCGATTTGGTCGGTCAGGAACATGTCGTTAAAGCCCTGCGCAACGCGCTCGACGAAGGCCGTCTGCACCATGCCTATTTATTGACCGGCACGCGCGGCGTGGGCAAAACCACCATTGCGCGGATTCTGGCCAAAAGCCTCAACTGCGAACACCCCGACCACGGCGAACCGTGCGGCGAGTGTCAGAGCTGTACCCAAATCGACGCGGGGCGCTATGTGGATTTGCTGGAAATCGACGCGGCCTCGAATACCGGTATCGACAACATCCGCGAGGTGTTGGAAAACGCGCAATACGCGCCGACGGCGGGCAAATACAAAGTCTATATCATCGACGAAGTGCACATGCTCTCCAAAAGCGCGTTCAATGCCATGCTCAAAACGCTGGAAGAGCCGCCCGAACACGTTAAATTTATTCTCGCGACCACCGATCCGCACAAAGTGCCGATTACCGTCTTGAGCCGTTGCTTGCAATTTGTGTTACGCAACATGACCACGCAGCAGGTAGCGGAGCATTTGGCCAAAGTATTGGATAAGGAACAAATCGCTTATGAGCCTGCCGCCCTGCAATTATTGGGACGCGCCGCCGCCGGCTCCATGCGCGACGCGCTGAGTCTGCTCGATCAGGCGATTGCGATGGGTTCGGGCAGCGTGGCCGAGCAGGATGTGCGCCAGATGATAGGCGCGGTCGATAAACAATATTTATATGAACTGTTAAACGGCATAGTGGCGCAGGACGGCGCGGCCTTGCTCGATAAAGCGCAGGAAATGGCCGCGCGCGCCATCGGCTTTGACAGCGCGTTGGCGGATTTGGCCATGCTGTTGCAACGCTTGGCGCTGATTCAGGCCGTGCCTTCCGCCTTGGCAAACGACGACCCCGAACGCGATGCGCTGCTGGCCTTGAGCCAAGGCTTGAGCGGCGAGCAGATTCAGCTGTATTACCAATGCGTGATACACGGCAAAAAAGATTTGCCCCTCGCGCCTGACGAGTATGGGGGCTTTGTGATGACGCTCTTGCGTATGCTGGCGTTTGCGCCGATGGCGGCGGCTGTCGTACCCGCCGACGGGGTAATTGAACATACTCAGTTGCACGACGGCGCACAGGTGGCGGCAAAAAAGCCTGAAGCAGCAGCGCGGCCGTCTGAAACAGCGGCAGTTGGCACGGCTGTTGCGCCGCCAAAAGCGGATATGCCGAAAACGCCCATACAGACAGGGGCGCAAGCCGCTATTGCTGAGGCAGCGGCTGCTCCGCAGGAAAGCGTTGCGGAAACAGCCGTGACATCGCCGGATGTGCCGCCGACTGCCGCCGCAGCAACAGTTGTGGCGCAAGATAGCGATGTGCCGCCGTGGGAAGATTTGGCGCAGGCACAAAATGCGGTTGAACCGAAAGCCGCCGATATTCAGACGGCCTCTGCAAGCTCCGAAAACACGGCGGCTGCGCCCGCTGTGCCGTCTGAAAAAACGATAGATATATCAGCCCCGACCGTGCCATTTGTTGAATCCATGACAGAAGTGCCGAAGCAAACGGATGACAACCGGTACGCAGAAGATGAGTGCGTCTATGCCGATGAGCCGCCCGCCGCATTCGCCGATTATTCAGACGGCGTGACTTATGACACCGATGACGATGAATACGCCGATGTACCGCCGCCTCCCGATTTTGCCGCCGCCACCCTTGCGGCAGAGGATGAAGATGAGGAGGCTGGCGACGATGAACCGCAGTTCGCGCCCTTGCCCGAATTTGCGCCGGAAAACTGGGCGGCGGTGGTGCAGCGTTTTGCGCACAAGCTCGGCGCGGCGCAGATGTTGGCGCAAAATGCGGCGTGGACGCGTTATGATGATGCCAATCACCTGATGGTATTGGCCTTGACCGAAGAAGCGCGCAAAACCACCAATAAAGAGCGTTTGGACAAAATCCAATCCGTCTTGGCCGACGCTTACGGCCTGCCGCTGGTGTTGCAGACCGAAGCCTGGCGCGATGAGGCAGGCTGGGAAACGCCGGTCATGCGCCGTCAGCGTTTGCAGCGGGAAGGCCGCCAGCAGGCGCAGGATTTTTTGGAAGCCGACCCCACCGCGCAGCAGATTATGCAGGCGTTTGACGCGCACTGGCAGCCGGATACGCTGGAATTGCTGGAAAACCGGTAGCGGTATGAGCGGTAGGCCGCGCTACATCAGATTCAACCGTATGATTATTGTCAGACGGCCTCAATGTTTTTATGTCGTCTGAAAAACCTTTTGATTTTTAAACCCCACACTTTTAGGAGTACACCGATGTTCGGAAAAGCCGGATTGGGCGGCCTGATGAAACAGGCGCAGCAAATGCAGGAAAACATGAAAAAGGCGCAGGCTAAATTGGCCGAAACCGAGGTTGAAGGCGAAGCCGGCAACGGCTTGGTTAAAGTCACCATGACTTGCGCCCATGTCGTGCGTAAATTGGAAATCAGCCAAGACCTGATTGCCGAAGCCGCCGATGATAAAGAAATGCTGGAAGATTTGGTATTGGCCGCCGTTAATGCCGCATCCGCCAAAGCCGAGGAAACCAGCAATAAAACCATGGGCGCGTTTACCCAAGGTTTGCCGGCCGGTATGGGCGATTTCTTTAAATAATCCTGTTACATCATCAAGAGGCCGTCTGGAAAATGTATTTTCAGACGGCCTCTTTATATTTAATCTATTGATTAGTCATGAAATTATAGAGTTTAATTCCGTTTGGGCAGCAGCCACTGCCATTGCTCGCGCAAGGTGTTTTCCAGCGCTTTTTGTTTTTCCTGCGGCGTGTTCAGGCCGTCGGTCAGGCGTTGGTAGTCGATGGTGACGGAGGGGTTGAGTACCGCGCCGCTGATTTTGAGCGGGATGGGTTTAATTTGGGGATTGCGTGCGTTGTGAATCAACAGCGCTTCCGACAATTCCTGTTTGTTTAAATCGGTGTAGCCGCTGCTGATGACACGCAGGCTGTCCGACAGCAATTCGGTATTGCTGTGGCGGCTGACGCCTTCGCTGATGGTGCTGTGGAGGGTAAAGCGGCGGAACGGCGTTTGCAGATGTTGCCCGTTTTGCTTGTCGGTGCGGCCGCTGCGCAGGATGTTGTCGATGTCGATGCCGTACCACATGCCGTCTGAAACATTGAGCGAAAGCGTGCCGCCGAGCGTTCGGGTCAGACTTTGGCGGTCGTTGCCTTTGGCGGAGAGGTCGATAACGGCGTCGCCGCGTCCGCTCAGGCTGTGGTAGCCGAACAAATCTTGCAGCAGCGGGCGGATGCTGACGCCGATGGTGTTTTGCTGCAAACGGTAGGAGAGCGGTTCGGTATTGGCCATCACCATGCCGCCTTCGGTGCGGCCGCCGTAAAGCCCAGCGCGGAAGTTGCTCAGGGCGACGTAGCGGCGGTCGGCATGCAGCAGGGCGGCGACGTCGTCCAACTGCAAACCGGGCATTTGGATGCTGCCGATTTCAATCTGCGCGGCGATGTCGGGCAGGTCTTCACGGTTGAGAAAATCGGGATAAATATGGCCGGATTGCGCCTGCAGGTCTTCCCAATAAGGGACGAGCGACAGTTTCTGCAAGGCGATACCGGCTTCCAGCTTGGCTTTTTGTTTGGGTTCGGCGGTGTAGCGCAGTACGATGGCAGTGGGCTGTTTATCGAAAAAACCGTTGAAACTGCCCTGCCAGTGGCCGCTGTCGCGCAGAGCAAATTTGCCTTGCAGCGAGGTGGCAAAACGCGGCTGCGGCGCACGCCCCGGGGCTTCTTGCAGCGCACTCAGGCGCAGCGGTTCGGATTGGAGGCCTTCGTTATGCTGCCAAATCAGCGGGCCGGAAGCGGTCAGGCTGGTTTGGCGGTCGGCATTCTTGTGGCTGGCATTAAATTCGAAACTGCCGATGGTGGCGACGCGCGAACGCAGGCTGGCTTTGTCGATTTTCACCGCGCCGTCCCAGTTTTGCCCGTCTTCTCCGGCGGTGAAGGCGCTGTTGAGGGCGGGAATGTCGAGGCGGTTGTTTTGAAAAACAAATTGCGGGATTTGCGCGGTCAGGTGCAGACTGCGGTAGCTGCTGTCGGCGCGTAGTTCGGTATTGCGGGCGCTTAAGCGGGCATGTTGCGGCTGCCAGTCAAGTATGCTGTCGGCGCGGACGGTCAGGGTCTGCCCGTTCAGACGGCCTTGCGCCTCCAAGCGGAAAGCGGGAATGCGCCAATGTGTGCCGTCGGTTTGGAATGTGCCTTTGCCCTGCCAGGTCAGCGGAATGGCGGCATGGCTGAACGCGCCGCTGATTTGAAACGGCCGCCCGTCGGCGACGGGCGCTTTGATGTTGAGGCCGAAGGCTTCGATGGTGTAGCTGCCTTGCGCGGAGCGCAGGCGCAGGGTGCTGTTTTCCACCACCAGCCGGTTGACGGCGGATTCGCCGCTGTTTTGCCGCCATAAATCGCGCAGGCTCCAACCTTTGTCGGAATGCTCAAGCAGGGCGTCCGCGCCTTTGACAACCCATTTTTCAATCATGGGTTTGCCCGTCCACAGGCTTTTCCAAGCCAGTCCGATTTGGGTTTTGCGGATAAGGAGCGCGGCTTGCGGGCTGTTTGGCTGTGTGATTACGATATTTCTCAGCGTCAGGGTGGGGCGCGGAAACCAGTTGCGGCTGATGTCTTTGTCGTAGCGAATACTGAGGCCGCTGCCGTCAACGATGGCCCCGGCAAAACGGCTGACGCGTTCCGGGCTGAACAGGCGGTAGGTCAAGGCAGACAGGCCGACCACCAGCAAAAGCAGCACCAGCAGGCTGTAACACACCAGTTTCAGCCAGAATTTCCCTGAATTGAGCAGACGGATCATAATCGGAACGCGGTTTCAAACGGCTGTCAGTATAACACAGGCCGTCTGAAAGCCTGCGATGGCTTTTCAGACGGCCTGTGTGCTAATATGGCCGCATACGGAAATTCAGCAATCAAGGAGTGTCGCCATGATTATTATCATGCGCAAGCAGGCAACAAAAGCAGCGGTGGCGCGGGTGGTTGAAACCATCCGCAGTAAGGGTTTGCAAGAACATATTTCGCGCGGCGAAGAACGCACGATTATCGGCGCGGTCGGCGACGAGCGCGTGTTCTGTCCGAATGATTTGGAAAACCTGCCCGAGGTGGAACGCGTGGTGCGGGTGTTGAACGATTGGAAAATCATCAGCCGCGAAACACAGCCGCAAGACAGCGTGATACAGGTGCGCGGCGTGGCTTTCGGCGGCGAAAAAATGCTGGATATTACCACTTTGCCGCAAAAGGCGGATAAGGCCGACGCGGTGTTTCTCGATCCGTTTTTCCTGTCGGTACGCCCGTATGCCGCCGTCGATACCAGCAGCGAAAAAGCGCAGATTAGCAGCATGAAAACCGAGCTGACGCGCTTGCACGCAGCGGGCAAACCGGTGTTGGTGCGTATCCGCGACGTGCGCCAAATTGAAGCGGCGTTGGCGGCGGAGGCCGATATTCTGTATCTCGGCGGCGAACAGATGAGCAACCGCGCCCTGCAAGACGAAGTAGGCCGTTTGAATACGCCGGTGGTGTTGTGCAAAGACAAGCACCACCGCGTTGATGATTGGCTGGTCGCAGCGGAACACATCGCGCTGGGCGGCAACCGCCATATCATCTTGGGCGAGGCCGGCACACTCAGTTTCGAGCCGGAACACGCCTACCGTTTGGATGTGGACGCCATCGTGCGCGTGCGCATTGAAACGCGCCTGCCTGTGATGGCCAATATTACCCGCTTGTGGCACAACGATATGCCGCAGGAGGTGCTGTATAAACTGGCGGCAGCGGCTGGGGCAAACGGGGTAATCAGCAGTTTGGCATAAGGTTTTCAGACGGCCTTGTTCTTTTCTGAGGACAAGGCAATAAAGCAAAAAGCGCACCAAATGGTGCGCTTTTTTTTGAGGGAGGGGGTAAATGTTTAGAATTTACCGCCGGATTGGTTCACCATGTAATCCACGGCAGCCATAACATCGGCGTCGCTCAGGCTGGTGTTGCCGCCTTTGGCCGGCATCATGCCGGTTTTGCCGGTAAAGCCTTCGATTGCATGCTTGTGGACAGTATCTTTACCTTGGGTGATACGCGCTTTCCAATCGGCAGCATCACCTGTTTTTGGTGCACCGGCTACACCGGCGCCGTGGCAGGCCATACACAGGCTGTCGTACACTTCTTTTCCTTTACCGGCAGCGGGTGCGGCGGCCGCGGTTTCCGTTGCAGGAGCGGCAGCAGCCGGTGCAGCGGCGTTATCGGCGGCAGGAGTTGCGCCGGAAGCGGCGGCGTCAGAAGCAGCACCTTCGGCAGGCGCAGCACCGACAGCAGGGGCTTCAAAGTTACCGCCTGCGCTGTTGGCCATAAAAGCAATGGCGCGTTTGAGTTCATCGTCGGTCAGATCGGCGGCGCCGCCTTTTGCCGGCATGGCGTTAAAGCCGTTTAAAGCGTGTTGGAACAGGGTGTCGAAACCTTTGGCAATGCGCGGCGCCCAGTCGCTGGCGTGTTCAAATTTTGGCGCATTGGGGACAACGCTGTCTGCCGCGTGACATTGGATACAGATTTTTTTGAAGATTTGTTCGCCGGTACGCTCGCCAACCGGCGTGCCGTCGCCCAAAGTGAGCTGGCCGGTCGGCTGGATACGGGTTTGGGTGGCGGATTCGGTGGTTTCGGCAACATCGCTGAAGGAGCTGCTGCCGGCCAGTTTAATCAGGAAGAAAACGACTGCGAGCAAAATAACGATACCGCTCACAAGGGTGAACAATGCCGAGCCTTGGGCTTTGTTGTTACTGAGTTGTTTCATTTTGGTAGGCCTCGCCGTTAGGTTGGGTTGTGCTTTGGTTATAGGTATTGAGTTTGTTAATCGTAGTTAACAATATTTTGCTGGATTATACTGAATTTACAGGGGCTTTCCAATCATTGCGGCTGAAAATCTGTGAAAAAACTGTCATCTTGCCTCAATTGTCGGGTGTAATATGTTGTAATCAATAAAGTATTTGTCATGCGGGTAAATCGGCGGCGGTGTGGCCTTTCCCGCACTTGCCAGATAAACTTTGCCAAAATCGGCGAAATACGTTAACCTTACGCCCTTACGCACCCATAGCTCAGTTGGAAGAGCGTCAGTTTCCGAAGCTGGAGGCCACAGGTTCGATCCCTGTTGGGTGCGCCATATTTGAAAAGGCCGTCTGAAAAATATTCAGACGGCCTTTTACTTTGCGCGAAGCAAATCCGGTTATTTCAACACTTCGGCAAACGCATTGGCAACGTATTCGATGTTGGACGGATTCAATCCCGCTACACACATGCGGCCGGAATCGAGCAGATACACGGCAAATTCATTGCGCAGGCGGTGTACTTGCGCCACGGTCAGACCGGTGTAGCTGAACATGCCGCGCTGCTTGATGAAGTAGTCGAAATTTTTGTTCGGAATCTTGGCGGCCAACACTTCGTGCAGACGTTGCCGCATGGCGCGGATACGGTCGCGCATGGCATAGACTTCGCTTGTCCACAAGGCAAAATGCGCGCTGTCGTTCATCACGCCGTCGGCGAGAAAAGCGCCGTGGGCGGGCGGACTGGAATAAATGCGGCGCACGGTAAATTTCATCTGGCCGAATACGATATCCGCTTCTTCTTTATTCGGGCACACCGCGCTCAAGCCGCCGACGCGCTCGCCGTAGAGCGACAGGTTTTTGGAGAATGAGTTGCTGACAAACAGTGGCAAGCCCATTGCGGCGGCTTTGCGGATGGCGTAGGCATCGCTGTCCAAATCGCCGCCGAAGCCTTGGTAGGCGATGTCCATAAACGGAATCAGCCCCCGCGTTTGGATAATGGTTAAAACTTCATCCCATTGCTCGGGCGACAAATCCACGCCGGTCGGGTTGTGGCAGCAGGGGTGTAAAATCAGCACGCTGTTTTGCGGCAGGCTGTTGAAAAACGCCGTCATCTCATCGAATTTTACGCCGACGGTGGCTGGGTCGTAATAGGGATAAGTGCCGACTTCAAAACCCGCGCCTTCAAAAATGCTGCGGTGGTTGTCCCAAGTCGGGTCGCTGACATAGGCTTTGGTTTCGGGAAACCAGCGGTGTAAGAAATCTGCGCCGACTTTCAAAGCGCCCGAGCCGCCGAGGGTTTGGATGGTGGCGATACGGCCTTCTTTCAACAGCGGATTGTCTGCGCCGAATAATAAATGCTGCACCGCTGCGCGGTAGGGCGCATAGCCTTCCATCGGCAGATACGGGCTGAGGTGCGGCTCGGCAGCCAGCGCGGTTTCGACTTGGTGCACGGAATCCAACACCGGCATTTTGCCGTTTTCATCAAAATAAATGCCGATACCGAGGTTGACTTTTTCGGCACGCGCATCGTTGTTATAGACTTCGACCAGACTCAAAATCGGGTCGCCCGGATAAAATTCGACGTGTTGGTACATGGTGCTCCTTTGCTGGGCGGGAATAGACAAACAGACGGATTATTGTGGCATAAAGCGGAATTGTTGACAATCATGCCAATCGGTAAGGCAGGCCGTCTGAATACGGAATACGAAGGCGCACAAAGCCACCGGTAAACGCTATAATCAAGCTGTTTTTTAAGATATGAACAATCATACAGGAGATAAAATGAACCATTCCCCCGTTTGGCAGGCCGGCCGTTTTCAAATTGATTTGAGCGAGCCGAAAATCATGGGTATCGTGAACATTACCCCCGACTCGTTTTCCGACGGCGGTACGTATTCGCACGATATTCAGACGGCCTTAAACCATGCCGAGCAATTATTGAAAGACGGCGCCGACATCCTCGACATCGGCGGCGAATCCACCCGCCCGGGTTCGGATTTCGTGTCGCCCGAAGCGGAGTGGGCGCGTGTCGAGCCGGTATTGGCGGAAATCGGCAAATGGAACGTGCCCGTCAGTTTGGATACGCGCCGCACGGTTGTGATGGAAAAAGCGCTGGCGCAGGGCTGTACCGACATCATCAACGACGTGGCCGGTTTGAGCGATGAAGGCGCGGTGGAACTGTTGGCGCGTTACCCTCAAGCCGGGATTTGCGTCATGCACATGCAGGGTTTGCCCGAAACCATGCAGGACAACCCCAGCTATCAAGACGTGGTCGGCGAAGTGACGCGTTATCTGAACGAGCGCGTGAAAGCATGCGAAGCGGCGGGCATTGACAAACAGCGCCTGACACTCGACCCCGGTTTCGGTTTCGGCAAAACGCTGCAACACAACATCCTGCTGATGCAGCACTTGGGCGAACTGATGGCTGATACCGGCCTGCCCTTCCTTATCGGCGTATCGCGCAAACGCATGATTGGCGAGCTGACCGGTGTGGATACGCCGTCTGAACGGGTGTTCGGCAGCGTGGCCGCAGCCTTGGCTTCCGTGGCACGCGGTGCGCAAGTGATTCGCGTGCATGATGTGAAAGCCACGGCGGACGCGGTAAAAGTATGGCAGGCGTTGGGCGTGTTTGAAAATTAATGCCTTGCCATAGGCTTTGGCCGTCTGAAAACCAGCAACTGCTTGGGTTTTCAGACGGCCATTGTCTTAAATGAGAATATGAACAAGGGGATAATACGAGCGGATATTAGGGTCTGTTGACATTTCATCACGCGGCATCTTTTCGGCAAAAAAAACGCGTCTGCTGCGTTAAAAATGCTTGCAAGGTGTCCAACCTTGCTGCGCTTTTTGCCTTACATCCGCATTTTTTCACTCGAAAATCTGCTTCGCGGATGACACCGCTTCGCTGTCAACAGCCCCTAGGTAAGTTCCGAAATATTTGTTATTATGCAAATTGCAATCTATTTGCAATTTATTTGTAATATAAATTTAAGTATCTGCTCTAAATATTTTTCAGTATTGTCATTTGCTTAACATTTTTCTTCCGTAAAAGGGAAACCAAACCGGCTTCTCCGGGTCAAACAGCCTAACTGCGTTTGCGGCGGTTTACGGCAGATTCTGGGACTGCCGGCCGAAGCGTAAAGGCATGGGCTGCCCCACGGTAAACAGAATAGAAAATGGCAGCTATGCGATGATGATAACAATAGGAAAAAAAATGAACTTGTCTTTTATTGTCCCGATTTATAACGGCAGCCGTTTTATCGACGGTTTGGGACAAAATATCCTTGACTTCCATCAAGCGGTTGAGGGCGTTGAATTTATCTTTGTGAATGACGGTTCGACTGACGACAGTTCTGAAAAATTGCGGCAATTTTTGGCAGAACACGACCAATCGGGCTTGACGTATAAAATCATTGATACTGCAAACGGCGGCGTCAGCCGTGCGCGCAATACTGCTTTGGCAGTAGCCACGGGCGATTATGCCATGTTTATGGATCATGACGACAATATCGACGCGGCGAAATTTGCCGGATTGTGGCGGCAGTTTGTACAAAGCGGTGCCGATTTGATGCATTTCGGTTGCAATGAAAAATATCCGGCAGGCGATAAAGTTTTTACGCGCGATGAGTTTATTACCGATTTTCCATTCATGTCGTATGTGTGGGCGTATGTGTACCGCCGCAGCCTGATGGAAGAGCCTAAACTGCGTTTTACCGAAGGCATGAAATATTTGGAAGATGGCGTTTTTCTGTTGGATTACATTTTGAGAACCCAACAGGTTTTTGTCAGCAACCAAAAAATTTACGATTATGTGGATAACCCCGATTCGGCCATGCGTGCGGGGCGCAATCCCGAGCAGAACCGCCAATTCTTAGACGACATCGGCTTGGCCGTGCGCAGTTACAACCGTTTGGCAGCCACGCCCGCGCCCGCAGCGGTGCAGAAGCGTTTGCGCGAAATCCGCGATTCGTTTGTGTTTATCTATATCGTGAATATGCTGAAAACCCGTACCGACCGCAAAACCCTGTTTGCCCGCTTAAACGAAGCCGGATACGATTTCAAGTTGGCGGATTATCCGAGCAAATTCAACCAACGCCGTCAGGTAAAGGTGTTGTGCGCTTTGTTCCGCAGCCGTTGCGCCTTGTCGCTGCTGGCGAAAACAGGCTTGTTAAACCGAGTCGCTTAAAGAAAATATTGATTCCATGCCGTCTGAAAGACCGCCTTTCAGACGGCATTTAAACACGTTTGGCAGCAGCCGGATTGACCGCAGATAAATCCTGTTATCATGCTGCCCAACAGTATCCAAACGGAGCATTTGATTATGGCTAAAAAATATTTCGGCACCGACGGCGTGCGCGGCGAAGTGGGGCAATTCCCGATTACCCCGGATTTTGTGTTGAAACTGGGCTATGCCGCCGGGCAAGTATTGGTGCAGCATGACGCGGAGCAGCGCCCGACCGTGTTAATCGGCAAAGACACGCGTATTTCCGGCTATATGCTGGAAGCGGCGCTGGTGGCCGGTTTTACCGCTGCGGGTGTAAACGTGGTGCAGACCGGCCCGCTGCCGACACCGGGCGTGGCTTATCTGACCAAAGCGCTGCGCCTTTCGGCCGGCGTGATGATTTCCGCCTCGCACAATGTCTATTCCGACAACGGCATTAAATTCTTCGCCGAAGGCGGCGTTAAATTGTCGGACGAAATCGAGCTGGAAATCGAAGCCAAAATCGACGAAGAAATGAAAACCCAGCCGTCTGACCGCTTGGGGCGCGCCCGCCGCATCAACGGTTCGGACGACCGCTATATCGAGTTTTGCAAATCTACTTTCCCCGCCCATCTGGACTTGCGCGGTTTGAAATTGGTGGTGGATACCGCCAACGGCGCAGGCTATGCCGTTGCGCCGAAAGTGTTCCACGAACTCGGCGCGAGTGTCGTGACCATCGGCGATGAGCCCAACGGCTACAACATCAATGAAAAATGCGGCGCGACCCATCCGAAAGCGCTGCAAGCGGCGGTGTTGCAAAACGAAGCTGATTACGGTATCGCGCTTGACGGCGACGGCGACCGCCTGATGATGGTCGATCGCAACGGCAAAGTGTATGACGGCGACAACCTGATTTATGTGATTGCCAAAGCGCGTGCGCACGAAGGCATTCAAATCGGCGGCGTGGTCGGTACAGTCATGACCAATATGGCGATGGAAATCGCACTCAAAGAGCAGGGCGTAGCTTTTTGCCGCGCCAAAGTCGGTGACCGCTATGTGTTGGAACAGTTGCACCAGCGCGGCTGGCTGATTGGCGGCGAAGCCAGCGGCCATATTTTGTGCATGGATAAACACAATACCGGCGACGGCATTATCTCCGCTTTGCAGGTATTGGCCGCTTTGCAGGTATTGGGTCAGGATTTGGCGACCGTGTGCGCCGACTGGCAGCCGTTCCCGCAAACCATGATTAACGTGCGCATCCAAAAAGGCCAAAACTGGCAGGAAGCCTCCAAAGAGGTATTGGCCGAAGTGGAAAAAGAGCTGGAAGGCAAAGGCCGCGTGGTCTTGCGTGCTTCGGGCACCGAGCCGGTGGTGCGCGTGATGGTGGAAGCCAAGCAGTCCGACTGGGCGAAAAAAGGCGCGGAACGCATTGCCGCCGCCATTACCGGTGCGAAAAAATAAGCCGTATCGTCTGAATCTGAGAAAAAGCGGACTGTTTCAGTCCGCTTTTTTGTTTATGGGCAAAACAATGACGAATATTTGCTGATTCGGTCTTGTTATGCTTTCAGACGGCCTTATCTGTTGGTAAAATACCGTTGTATCAATATTTAAAGGCCGTCTGAAAAATCAGGCGGCATATTCGTTATCTTATTCTGGAACGCCTGCCGATGTATGCATTTTTGGAAGCCTTTTTCGTCCAATACGGTTACGCCGCCGTATTTCTCGTGTTGGTGGCGTGCGGTTTCGGCGTGCCGATTCCGGAGGACATTACGCTGGTAACCGGCGGCGTCATTTCCGGCCTCGGTTATACCAATGTTCATGTCATGGTGGTGGTCGGCATGCTCGGCGTATTGGCCGGCGACGGCCTGATGTTTGTTGCCGGACGCATTTGGGGGCACAAAATCCTCAATTTCCGCCCGATTGCCCGCGTGATGACGCCCAAGCGCTATGCGCAAGTGCAGGAAAAATTTGATAAATACGGCAACTGGGTGTTGTTTGTCGCCCGTTTCCTGCCCGGTTTGCGCACGCCGATTTACATTACCGCCGGTATCAGCCGCAAAGTTTCTTACTTGCGCTTTGTCTTGATGGACGGCTTGGCTTCGCTGATTTCCGTGCCGATTTGGATTTATTTGGGCGAATACGGTGCGAAAAATACCGATTGGCTGATGCAGAAGGTGCACCAATTCCAATCCGGCCTGTTTGTCGCCATCGGCATCGGCGCGGCGGTATTGATTTGGTTTTGGTGGCGCAAACACCAGCGTATCCGTTTTTACCACGAGCGTTTGCGTGAATTACGCGCCCAGCGCAAAGCGGCGCGGGTGGAAAAAGCCGCCGCCAAAAAAGCCGAAAAAGCGCAATCGGCCAAAGATTAATTCGATATAAGGCCGTCTGAAAGCAGACTGACAGTACTGTTTCAGACGGCCTTTTCCCTTATCCGTTTTCTTCCGACTCATCATGAAACAAAAAATCTTCGTTCTCTACACCGGCGGTACCATAGGCATGAGCCAAAGCAGCGACGGCCTGCGCCCCGATACCGCGCTGGCGGGCAAAGCGCTGCAACCGTTTGCCGACCGCCTCGATTTCGACTGGCACATCTGCCAACCGCTGATTGATTCCTCCGCCGTTACCCTGCAAAACTGGTGCGACTGGCTGGCTGTCCTTACTGAAAAAATCCCGCATTACGACGGTATTCTGATTTTGCACGGCACCGATACGTTGGCCTACACCGTCAATCTGCTGGCTTTGGCTTTGCAGGGCTTGGACAAACCGGTGATATTGACCGGTTCGCAATGGCCGTATGACGCGGCAAACAGCGACGCGCCGCTAAACTTGGCCACCGCCGTAGCCGCATTTGAGCTTGGTTTGCAAGAAGTGGCGGTTGCCTTTAACGGCATGCTGTTTCCCGCCGTCGGCAGCCGCAAAGTCAGCACCGAAACTGCCGCCGGTTTTGCCAATCCGCATTCCGGCGCCATCGCCGAATGGAACGCGGCAGCAGGTTGGCAGCACATCGCACCGCGTCCGCAAATCAGAGTCGAAACGCAAGGTTTGCAAACATTGCCGCTAAACCCGCAAGCCAAAGTCGTCTGCCATACCCTGATTCCTGGTTTCAGCACGCAAAACCTTTCAGACGGCCTTGCGCATACGGCCGCCCAAGCTGTGATTTTGCAAAGCTACGGCCACGGCAACGCGCCGAATACGCCTGAATTTATCGCCGCCGTGCAAGCCTTTACTGCTCGCGGCGGCCTGCTGCTCAACATCAGCCAAGTGATGCAGGGTTGCGCGGCGGCGGTGTATGCTCAGGGCAGCGCCTTGCGGCAGGCGGGTGTCATCAACGGCGGTAAATGCAATTTGGAAACCGCTACCGCCTTATTGACGCTGGCAGTTTCCAACGGTTGGACGGCCGCCGAGATACAGCAAAAATTGGCGGAGAACGGGTTGGCGTAATGGAGGAAATCCGCCTGACCGACACCCATTGCCACCTGACCGACCCGGCCTTGCAAGCCGACTTGCCGCGTATTGTGCAAGAGGCGGCGGCGCAGGGCGTGCGGCGCTTTATCGTACCGGCTACGCAGCGCGGCGATTGGCAGCAGGCGATTGGTTTAATGCAACAAAGGCCGTCTGAAAATGCGGCTGTCCATTGCGCCATCGGCATTCATCCGTGGTATGCGCAAGAAGCGGCGGAGCAGGATTTTGCCGAACTTGAAACACTGTTGCACCGCTATCCGCAAATCTGGCTGGGCGAAACCGGCTTGGATTTTTACAACAAAAACCAAACCCAAGCGCAGCGCGAATGGCAGATTGCCGTGTTTGCCCGCCAGCTCGCCATCGCGCAAAAGCTGCAACGGCGCGTGATTGTGCACAATTTACGCGCGACGCAGCAAATCGTCGCAGCGGTGAAACAGCAAAAGTTCACTGGCGGCGGCATTGCGCACGCCTTTTCCGGCAGCATAGAAGAAGCCGAATCGCTGATACGCTGCGGTTTCTACATCGGTATCGGCTCGCTGCTGCTCAATCCCACAGCCAAAAAAGTCCGCCTTGCCGCCGCCGCTTTGCCTTTGGACAAAATCGTCTTGGAAACCGACAGCCCGTTTATGCTGGGCAATACGGTCAATACCCCCGCCAATGTGCGCAAAATTGCCGGAATCGTGGCGGATTTGCGCGGGATAACGGTTGCAGAAGTGGCGCGGCAGATGGAAGACAATGTCAACCGCTTACTGGCAGCGGTTTAGCCGCTTGCGCTTATCTTTTTGAATTATAGGATCTGTTGACATTTCATCACGCGCCATCTTTTCGGCAAAAAAATATGGCTGCTGCGTTGAAATTGCTCGCAAGGTGTTCAACCTTGCGAGCAATTTCGCCTTGTATCCGCACTTTTTTACTCGCAAATCTGCTTTGCGGCTGAAATGTCAACAGACCCTGAAAAAACCTTTATAATAGCGCCCATCAATGCCGTCTGAAAAGTGTTATGCCTGTCCGCTTACGCGAAGGGTAGCGTATTGCCTTATTTTTCAGACGGCCTTTCTTGTGGAAACTTTATGAAACCCTCAATTTTAGAAAAATTACAACAACTTGCCGACCGCTTGGAAGAGGTCACGCACCTGCTCGGACAGCCCGAAGCCACCGAGGATATGGACAACTACCGCAAGCTCACGCGCGAACATGCCGAGCTGACGCCGGTGGTAGAGGTGTTCCAGCAATACATCTTGGCGCAGAGCGATTTGGCCGACGCCGAAGGAATGCTGCACGATCCGGAAATGAAAGATTTTGCCGCCGAGGAAATCGAAGCGGCCAAAACCAAAATCGACACGCTGGATACCGAGCTGCAAAAGCTGCTGCTGCCCAAAGATGCCGACGACGATAAAAACATTTTTATCGAGGTGCGCGCGGGTACGGGTGGCGACGAAGCGGCGCTGTTTGCCGGTGATTTGCTGCGCATGTACAGCCGCTATGCCGAGCGCAACCGCTGGCAGGTGGAAATCGTGTCGGCCAACGAGAGCGAGCTGGGCGGGTATAAGGAAGTTATCGCCCGCATTGTCGGCCTCGGCGCATATAGCCGTCTGAAATTCGAATCAGGCGGCCACCGTGTGCAGCGTGTCCCGGCCACCGAAAGCCAGGGGCGTATCCATACTTCGGCTTGCACCGTCGCCGTAATGCCGGAAGCGGACGAATTGGAAGACATCGAGTTGAACGCTGCCGATTTGCGTATCGACACCTTCCGCGCCTCCGGTGCGGGCGGCCAGCACATCAACAAAACCGATTCCGCCGTGCGCATTACCCACCTGCCGACTGGCATGGTGGTGGAATGTCAGGACGGCCGCAGCCAGCACGCCAACAAAGCGCAGGCGATGAAGGTATTGGCGGCGCGTTTGAACGATGCGCAAAAACGCGAAGCGCAGGCCAAAGAAGCGGCCGAACGCAAATCGCTTATCGGCAGCGGCGACCGTAGCGAGCGCATCCGCACCTACAATTACCCGCAAGGCCGCGTCACCGACCACCGTATCAATTTAACCCTGCACAAGCTGGATTTTATTATGGACGGCGATTTGGAAGAATTAACCAATGCGCTGATTGCCGAACATCAGGCCGAGCTGCTGGCGGCGATGGGTGATTAAATAATCTATTAATGATTTAGCGCAAAGGCCGTCTGAAAAAAGCGGGTTGATGATGAGTCCGCCCTTTTCAGACGGCCTTTTCATGTATAAACTAACGATGTTAAAAATACGGCGGTAGGTAGCGGTATTTACCGGCTCAAGCCGTTGGTGCAGGTTGGGCATTTTGCATAACAGGCGCAAAGCATTGCTTTGGCAGATGAAAATGCTAGAATAGCCCTGCTCGGAGAAAATAAGCTGCCCCTGCTTTCGAGGCGGTGCCGAGAGGTGAAAAATCTAAAATTCTTAAAAAATCAACTGATAAGGATATGACGATATGGCAAATGTATTGATTGTTCCGGTATCTACCGATACCGACAGCGCAGCCGTGACCCAAGCGGTTGCCAAAGCCCTGAATGCGCAGACTTTCCGCGCTTTGGATGAAAACGGCAATGCCGAGCGCCTGATTGCGCAAGGCAAAGGCGATGACTGGTTTGACCAGGTGGTCGGTCAGGTTGCCGCGCTGAACGCGGACAATCTGGTGGTGGAAGGCATCCGCCCCGAGCCGGAAAAACTGTTTTTGGCCACCAAAAACGTCGAGCTGGCGCTGTCTTTAGACGCGGCGGTGGTGTTGGCGGCTTACACCTGCGACAACGACATTGCCTATATGGTAAATAAATTAAACTTGTCCAAACAGGCTTATATTACCGCGCCGGGCGTATTGGCCGGTTTCACTTTGGACAACGCCGAAGCCGGTGTCGGCGAAGCCGTGGCCGAGCAGACCGGCCTGACTTTCTTCGGTTCGACCGCTGATTTGCGCAACACCGACGAATTGGTCAACCGCCCGCACAGCCGCCTGTCCCCGGCGCAATTCCGTTACAACATGATTGAAACCGCCCGCAATGCCGACAAACGCATTGTGTTGCCGGAAGGCGCAGAGCCGCGTACCGTGCAGGCCGCTGCGATTTGCCATGAAAAAGGCATTGTCCGCTGCGTCTTGCTGGCGCCGCGTGCCGAAGTGGAAGCCGTGGCCAAAGAGCGCCACATCAATCTGCCGGATTCTCTGGAAATCATCGATCCCGCTTCTTTGGTGGACCAATACGTTGCGCCGATGTGCGAGCTGCGCAAATCCAAAGGCCTGACGCCCGAGCAGGCGCGTGAGCAGTTGAAAGATACCGTGGTTTTGGGCACTATGATGATGGCGCAAAACGATGTGGACGGCTTGGTATCCGGCGCGGTTCACACCACCGCCAACACCATCCGTCCGGCCTTGCAGCTGATTAAAACCGCCCCGGGTGCGAGCTTGGTATCCAGCGTGTTCTTCATGTTGCTGCCCAACCAAGTGGTTGCTTTCGCCGACTGCGCCGTTAACCCGAATCCCGATGCCGCGCAGTTGGCCGACATCGCCATCCAAACCGCCGATTCTGCCAAAGCCTTCGGTATCGACCCGAAAGTGGCGATGATTTCTTATTCGACTTTGGGTTCAGGCAGCGGCCCGGATGTGGATGTTGTGGTTGAAGCCACCAAAATCGCGCAGGAAAAACGCCCTGATTTGGCGATTGATGGCCCGTTGCAATACGATGCCGCCACCGTGCCGAGCGTAGCCAAATCCAAAGCGCCGAACAGCCCCGTCGCCGGTCAAGCCACTGTGATGGTGTTCCCGGATTTGAATACCGGCAACTGTACCTACAAAGCGGTACAGCGCAACGCCAACGTATTGAGCGTCGGCCCGATGTTGCAAGGCCTGCGCAAACCGGTCAACGACCTGTCTCGCGGCGCTTTGGTGGACGACATCGTGTACACCATCGCCCTGACCGCCATCCAAGCCAAACAAATGGAAGCGTAATGCGCGGATAATTTGAGGCTTGAGGCCGTCTGAAAGCCGTTGGGGTTTTCAGACGGCCTTTGTTTTACCGCTCTTGAAATGTATGCAAAATAGCGTTTCTTCGTTTTATCCCAGTCCGCCGTGTGCGGTATTGTGTACCGCTTGTGGGTAACTTCGCTTTCCCCTTGAAAGCAAAATAAAAAAGCATAATGCTTAAAATTTAAGCAATGAAAAATCCGTTCCCCCCATTATCCCAAAGAATTTTCAAACAATCTGTGCAAGCCTTGTGGATAAGATATCTGACTGATTGAAAAGACAAGAAAAAATCAAAATGCCTAAAAAATAAGCAGAGGCCGTCTGAAAAAATACGTTTTTCAGACGGCCTATACTATAATACCGCCTGATAAAACAACGAGTACCACCATGAGCGCTTACCAACAGCAATTAAACGACAAGCAACGCTATCTGCACGACCTGTTTCAAGGGCTGGACATGCCTGAAATCGAGGTATTTGAATCGCCCGAACAGCATTACCGCATGCGCGCGGAGTTTCGCGTGTGGCACGAAGGCGATGAGATTTTTTACGCCATGTTTGAGCGCGGGCAGAAAGCGAGCGGGGCGAGTTTGGTGCGCTGCGACCAATTTGTGGCGGCAGACGGAGCGATTAACGCCTTAATGCCCAAGCTGATTGCCGCAGTGAAGACGCAGCCGCTGTTGAAAAACCGCTGGTACGCCGTCGAATTTCTCGCCACTTTAAGCGGCGAAATGCTGGTGACGATGATTTACCACAAGAAATTAGACGGCGAATGGGAAACCGCCGCCCGTAAGCTGCAAGATGAGTTGGGTATATGGATAATCGGCCGCAGCCGTGGGCAGAAAGTGGTGTTGGCGCAGGATTTTGTGACCGAAACGCTGCATGTGGACGGGCAGCCGTTCCGCTACCGCCAAATCGAGGGCAGTTTTACCCAGCCCAATGCCTGCGTGTGCGAAAAAATGCTGGTGTGGGCATGCGGCGCGGCAGAAGGTTTGGGCGGCGATTTGCTGGAGCTGTATTGCGGCAACGGCAACTTTACCCTGCCGCTGGCACGCAAATTCGACAAGGTATTGGCGACCGAAGTGTCCAAAACCTCGGTTCACGCCGCGCAGTGGAACATCGAGGTCAATGACAGCCGCAACGTCAAAATTGCCCGCCTGTCGGCCGAAGAGTTTACCGAAGCCTACACGCAAAACCGCGCCTTCCGCCGTTTGGAAGAGCAGGGCATTGCGCTGGCGGATTACCGTTTTTCCACCATTTTCGTCGATCCGCCGCGTGCCGGTGTGGATGATGAAACGCTGAAACTGGTGGCGCGTTTCGATAATGTGATTTACATTTCCTGCAATCCTGAAACCTTACGCGCCAATTTGGATGTCCTGACGCAAACGCACAGCGTCGAACGCGCCGCGCTATTTGATCAGTTTCCGTTTACCCATCATATTGAAAGCGGGGTATTGCTCAAACGCAAATAAGCAAATGGAAACAAACATAAGGCCGTCTGAAAATGCAAAATTTTCAGACGGCCTTTTGATATTTCATATATTTTATTTCGCCAACACCGGCATGGTGCCGTTGAGCAGATATTGGATGGTTTCTTTCACATTGCGGATGGCGTGGCCGAAGGGCAGAGGGTCTTTACCTCGGAAAAACAAGCCTTTATCTACTTCGCCACGGAATGCGGCGGAAAGCTGGATGTCGATACAGAATTGTCCGGCCTTAGCCAAGCCGTCGCGCAGGCCGCAGCTGGTGAGGCAGTTCATGCCTTGGGTGCAGCGGCGCGGGTCGGCTTTGGCAACGGATTGCAGCTTGGCCTCGCGCTTGATGTAGCTATCGAGGAATTTGGTGCGCACACCACGTGCGGGCAAACCAGCAACCGACATAAATTCAACCACTTGCTCGGTTTCCGCACCGGCGAGGGTTTTTTTGAAATTTTCATGCGCGTCGCATTCTTCGGTAACGGCAAAGGCCGTGCCGATTTGTACGGCGTTGGCACCCCAATTTTTCAGCGCGGTGGTGACTTTTTCAAAATTCGCCATGCCGCCGGCGACGATTAAGGGGATTTTTTCGCTTTCCAAACCGAGGTTTTTAAACACTTCCAGCGTTTCTTCAATCACGCGTTTAAATTCAAATTTTGAGTCGTATAAACCTTCGATGGTGTTCGAGCCCAAGTGTCCGGCAGCGTGGCCGGGGTGTTCGATGACCACGGCGTCGGGCAGAATGCCTTTTTTCATCCAGCGTTTCAACACGATGTTAATCCCGCGTGATTCGGACAAAATCGGGAAAAGGGCGACGTCTTTGTGGAAACCTTCGGTCATTTCCGGCAAATCCAACGGCAGACCGGCGCCCATCACAATCGCGTCCGCACCCGATTCGCAGGCCTGGCGCACATAGGCGGCGTGGTCTTTGACCGCTTTCATGACGTTGACGGCAATCAGCCCTTTGCCTTCCGAGTCGGCTTTGGCTTTTTGGATTTCGCGGTCGAGGGCGATTTTGTTTAACTCGGTGTATTTTTCTTCGCTCGGGTTGATTTTGGACTCGGCTAAAAGGTCGTCATGCAGGTGGCGCAAGTCGATGCTGGCGATGGTGCCGATACCGTTTTCACGGGCAACGGCGCTGGAGAGGCGGGAGGCGGAAATGCCCACGCCCATGCCGCCTTGTACGACGGGAATCAATGATTTGTCACGGATCACCAGAGGGTCGAAATTGTGTTGCATGTGTGGAAACGTCCTTGCAGATTTGGAAATCGGGTGTGTGTTAGAAATTCATCTTTTTAGAATTTTAGGAATTATACTCTAAATATCGGCAAAATTAGAGTAAAACTACAGTTTTTGCACAAGTTAGCAGAAATTGATAGAAAAAAACATCAGATTAAAAATACGACAAGACCGTCTGAAAGGGTTTTCAGACGGTCTTTTAGGTAAATCGGTCGGCTTTATTTCAATGCGGTTTTCCAATCCAAGCCGTTGATGGCGGCCACTTGGGTGATTTCCTGATTGGCCAGATTGATGGCGGTCAGCTCGCCGCCCCACAAAGCGCCGGTGTCGAGTGAAATCACACCGTTGCCGTTGGTGTAGCCCAGCGACGACCAATGGCCGAACACGATGGTGTGGTCGAGGTTTTGCCGGTTGGCGGCTTTAAACCACGGGCGCAGGTAGAGCGGCATTTTGTCGAGCGTGGCTTTGAAATCGTAGTCCAATTCATTGGTGTAGGTCAGCGCGCGCATACGGGTGAACACGTTGACAATCAGGCGCAGGCGGTCGTAGCCTTCCAAATCTTCGCGCCATGCGGCGGGCTTGTTGCCGTACATTTTGCCGAAGAATTTTTTGTATTTGCGGCCGCGCAGCTCGGCCTCGGCTTCGTGCGCCAATTCCTGCGCTTGGGCAACCGTCCATTGCGGCAGAATACCGGCATGTACCATCACATAATGATTTTCGCCCTGTACCATCAAGGGCTGCATACGCAGCCAATCGAGCATTTTGGCGCAATCGGGGTGGTTGAGAATCGGCGTGATGGTGTCGCTGCGCTTAACCGTGCCGTGGCCGCAGCCGACGGCGAGCAGGTGCAGGTCGTGGTTGCCGAGGATGATTTGTACGCTACTTTCGTGCTGCATGACAAATTGCAAGGCTTGCAGCGATTTGGGGCCGCGGTTGACGATGTCGCCGGTGAGCCAGAGCGTGTCTGTGCCGTGGTTGAAACTGATTTTGTGTAAGAGGGCATCCAGCTCGTCGTAGCAGCCTTGGATGTCGCCGATTGCGTAGTGTGCCATGATTTGGGTTGTTTTATGGATTGTATTTGAGGGTGTCGGCAGAATGGTTTGAGACCGCCGCAAAGAAAAGGGAATAGGATTTAGACGGCCTCAAATTCATTATCGAGGCCGTCTGAACAGCAGATGGGGTTTAGCGCGTGAAAACCGTTACGCTTTCAATACCAACACGGCTTCCGCTTCCATCTGTACGCCTTTTGGCAGCGAGGCCACGCCGACGGCGGCGCGGGCGGGGAAGGGTTGGGTAAAAAATTCGCCCATCACTTCGTTGAACGTGCCGAAGTTGGCCAAATCGGTCAGGTAAGCGTTGACTTTGACGATGTCATCGAGCGAGCCGCCCGCCGCTTCCGCCATGGCTTGCAGGTTTTTAAACACCTGCACCGCTTCGGCGCGGAAATCGCCGCCGCCGACCACGGTCATGCTGGCGGGGTCAAGCGGAATCTGGCCGCTCAGGTAAACGGTATCGCCCGCGCGCACAGCTTGGCTGTAAGCACCGATGGCGGCAGGGGCTTTATCGGTATGGATAATGTCTTTAGCCATGAAGGTTCTCCTAATCTGTTGCAGATAATAAGCAAGATTGATTATCGTACAAATCGCCGGCTTTGGGTAGGTTTCAGACGGCCTGAAACAGTAGGATAGGCCGTCTGAAAGGTTAATCGGGTAGGAAACACTGCAACAAATCGTTTAAAAACAGACGACCTTTTTCGGTCGGGCGGAACAGCGTCGGATTGGTATCCAGCAGCCCCATTTGGCGTGCGCTTTCGATTTGCGCCATGATTTTGGCACTCGGCACGCCGGTGCGCTCCTGCAGCATGGCGGCGGGCACGCCGTCGCTCAGGCGCAGCGCGTTCATCATAAATTCAAACGGCAAATCTTCGGCGGCAACAGGTTTGCGCTCGATGGCGGCGGCAGGGCTGCTTTGCATGGCATTGAGGTATTCCGTGGGATGGCGGCGGCGAGTGGTGCGCTCGATACGGTCGGGGTAGGAAATCTTGCCGTGCGCCCCCGCGCCTATGCCGAGATAATCGCCAAACTGCCAATAATTCAGATTATGCAGGCACTGCTTGCCCGCTTGGGCAAAGGCTGAGGTTTCGTAATGCAGAAAACCGGCTGCGCTTAAGGCGGCGTGTACCGCGTCTTCAATATCCAGCGCCGCTTCGTCTTGCGGCAGACCTTGCGGCGGGGTGTGGCCGAATACGGTATTCGGCTCCATCGTCAGATGGTAGGCGCTGATGTGGCTCGCGCCGGTGGCGATGGCGGTGTTGACATCATTTAAGGCCGTCTGAACCGTCTGTTGCGGCAGCGCGTACATCAAATCAATATTCACTTTGTCAAACAAATTCAAAGCCGTATCAATCGCTGTCAACGCTTCTTTGCCGTTGTGCACCCGCCCCAAACGCGCCAGCATATCATCGTTGAAACTCTGCACGCCGATGGATAAGCGCGTAATGCCTGCGTCTTTGAAACCGCGAAACTTCTCGATTTCAAACGTGCCCGGATTGGCCTCCAGCGTGATTTCTGCCTGCGGCTGCAAATTCACCAGCGCACGCACACCGCTCAACAGACGGTCTATCGCTTTTGCCGAAAACAGGCTGGGGGTGCCGCCGCCGATAAACACGGTTTCCACCGGCCGCCCCCAGATATTCGGCAGCTCGGTTTGCAAATCGGTCAATAATGTGTCAACGTATTCCGCTTCGGGCAGGCCGTTTTGCTGATTTTTTATGCTGTGGGAATTGAAGTCGCAATAGGGGCATTTTTTGATGCACCACGGGATATGGATATAAAGCGATAAAGGCGGCAGGGCGATAAGCTTGCCTGCCTGTGGGAAGGTAATGGCGGTCATGTGTTTGTTTTTCATTCAGGAGTGAGGCCGTCTGAACGGGTGTAAAAGTGCAATCGAAGATTTTTGTCGAATCGCGCCGTGCTGTGTAGGTTGGGTTGAAAACCCAACATTCTTCTTAAATTTCGTTGGAATTTTATCCCAACTGACACCGCGTTGCTTATGCTGAATGTACGTTTTAAGGAATAAGGCCGTCTGAATAAAACGGTATTTCAGACGGCCTGCACAGTATAGGTTGGGTTGGGCAAACCAGACGGCACTTACGCAAAAGCGGCCATTTTTTTCAACAATTCCTGCAAGGCCTGCCCCCTGTGGCTGACGGCATTTTTGATTTCGGCGTCAAGTTCGGCGGCGGTGCAGCCGTATTCGGGCAGGTAGAAATGCGGGTCGTAGCCGAAGCCGTGCTCGCCCGCCGCTTCGTTTTGCCATTGACCGCGCCAAATGCCTTCGGCGATGACGGGTTGCGGGTCGTGTTCGTGGCGCACGAAGACCAACACGCAGACGTAGTAGCAGCTTTGGTTGTTTTTGCCGCTCAAATCGGCGGAGAGTTTGGCGTTGTTGGCGGCATCGGATTTGGGATTGTCGCCGGCATAGCGGGCGGAGAGTACGCCCGGTGCGCCGCCTAAGGTGTTGGCGCAGATGCCGGAATCGTCGGCCAAGGCGGGCAGGCCGCTGTGTTTGGCGGCGTGGCGGGCTTTGGCGAGGGCGTTTTCAATAAAGGTGAAATACGGCTCGGGGCATTCGGGTACGTCAAACTGTGATTGCGGCAGGATTTGGATATTGCGTTCGGCAAACAGGCGGGAAAATTCGCGCAGTTTGCCCGCGTTGCCGCTGGCTAAGACGATTTTTTCAAACATTTTGTTTTCCTTGTTGTTGCCGGTAGAGCTGCAATTTAGCTTTGTGGCGGATATACAGCGCGAGGCTGGCGATTTGGCCGAAGATGGCGGCGAAGGCAAACAGGAAGGCGGCCACGGCGTATTGTTTGCTGTCTACGCTCAAGAGATAGCTGCCGAGCAAGACCAAAGCCATAAACAGCAGGGTAAAGAAGACAATCAGCAGCAGATAGGTTTTGCGGGTGTTCATAAGGAAGTAAACGCGGGCAAATGGGAATGCTGCTTATTATAACGGTAAAGGACGAGGTCGTCTGAAAACATTGTGTGTTTCAGACGGCCTCTGGCATATCGGCAAACAAAACAGCTTCCGGAAAAATACCCGGAAGCTGTTGTCTGGTTAAATTGCGGTTTAACGCAATTCCGAATGCAGACGGCCGATGATGGTGGAGAGGTCGCTGCCTTTGTAGGCGCTGCCGTCTTTGTTGAGCAGGGTAATGCGCGAACCTTCGCGCAGCGGCTCGACATAAACAATCAGCTCCGGTTTTTCTGCTGGTTTGCCTTCTTGCTTGTCTTTGCCCAAACCGAACCATTTTTTCATTTTGCTCGGTTTTTTCTCGCTCACGGCTTCGCTTTCGGTCGGCGCTTGTTTCACCAAGAAAGCGTGGCGTTCGACGTTTTGACCCAAAACGGTCAGGCCGACGCGGTCAAGCGCGAGAGCGGTGCGGCGCCAGTTGCGGTCGTAATCGCCGCTCAAGAGCAAGGTATTGCCTTCGATTTTGGCCAAATCGCCGGAAGCATTGCCGACTTTGTCGATTTTTTGTTTGGCGACGCTCTGACCCAAGGCTTTTTCGGCTTGCGCGGAATCTACGCCCAAGTATTGCATAAAGCGGGCGAGGAATGCGGCTTCCAGATTCGGGTCGTTCGGACGCGGCTGCCACATGGTGGTGTCTTTGTTTTTGTCGCCATAGACTTCTTCCATGCCTTTGTGGGCAAAGAAGACGTCGGTCGCGCCGTTTTTATCGCGCTCGACGCGGATGATGAATTTGTCGCGTTCGCTGGTGGAATAAACACCGCCCAAGCCGACTTTATCCAATAGGCGGCGCAGGCTGTCTTGCGGGATTTTGGCGCGGTTTTCCGCCCATTCGGTTTCCATTTGGCCGATGGCCGGTTCTTCCGATTTGATGTCGAAACCGTTTTCCTGCCAGAAGGCTTTCAGCAGCGGCCAAATTTCGGCGGGGTCTTTGCCTTCGACCACCAACCAGCGTTGGTTGCCGTCGCGCTCCAATTTCACGCCTTTAACCGATTGCAATACGGCGGGATTGGCAGACTGCTGCACTTCCGGCGTACGCGCACGGCGGCGGTTTTCCAAATCGCTGGCACGAACCGCGCCGGAATTGGCCGGCAGCTGGTAAAGGTTGCCTTCGTTCGGGTTGGTCAAATCGGGGGGGACTTCCAAATTGACGATTTTGCGGTTTTGGCTTTGGTAATCCAGTTTGGGCTGGTCTTTTTTACCGCTGGAACAGGCGGTCAGGCTAATCAGGGCGACAGCCAATACTGCCGGTTTGATATAGGTCATATCGGTTTCCTGTGAAGTAAAATCTGAGGCCGTCTGAAAATGACGGTATCGTTTTCAGACGGCATTGGGGTTAATCCGCTTAGAGTTGTCCGGCGGCCTGCAATGCGGCGCGTACTTTGGCTTGACCGGCTTCGGTCAAACTTACCAGCGGCAGGCGCACATGGGCTTCGCATTTGCCCAGCGCGGCAGCACCCCATTTGGGCGCGGCGGGGCTGGGTTCGCAGAACATCACGTTGTAAATCGGAATCAGCTGCTCGTTTAAACGGCGCGCTTCGGCAATATCGCCGCCCAAGGCCGCACGGCACATGTCGGCAAACAATTTGGGCGCGACGTTGGCGGCAACGGTAATCACGCCGTGTCCGCCGCACAGCATAAACGGTAGGCCGGTAGGGTCGTCGCCGGAAAATACCATAAAGCCTTCGGGCACTTGGTTAAGCAATTCGATGTCGCGGGCAACGTCGCCGCTGGCTTCTTTCACACCGACGATGTTGGGAATCTCGGCCAGACGCAGGATGGTTTCGTTGGTCATGTTGACCACGGTACGGCCGGGCACGTTATACACAATCATCGGAATCGAAGTGGCTTCGGCGATGGTTTTGAAATGGCGGTAAATGCCTTCTTGCGACGGTTTGTTGTAGTAGGGGACGACCGACAGGGTGTAATCTGCACCGGCTTTTTCCGCCGAATGCGACAGCTCGATGGCTTCCAAGGTATTGTTGGCGCCGGTACCGGCAATCACGGGCACGCGCTTGGCAACGTGTTTGACGGTTTCGGCGATGACGGACATGTGTTCGTCCATAGACAAAGTCGCACTCTCGCCGGTGGTGCCGACGGAGACGATGGCGTCGGTACCGTTTTCGATATGCCAGTCAATGAGGGTGCGCAGTTGTTGGTAATTGACGCTGCCGTCTTGATTCATCGGGGTAATCAGGGCAACCAGACTGCCTTTTAACATGATGGAAACCTCTTCGCGGTTAATGCCTGCCGGTATCTTGAAACAAACAGGCAAATGGGGTCGGTAATGATTATCGGATTGTAGCTTACTTTGTTGTCAGTGTGAAACACCCGTTTCAGACGGCCTGACGCCGCCTTTTGCGTTTGGGAAATAGGGTAAAAAGGATACTGTTTGAAATCAGTGGTTTGAATGATAATCCAAGCGGGATGGATGTCAAGATTAAAAAGTGTTAAACCTGCTGTATCCTATGGCAGCGGCGTATAAAAACGGTGTCAGGCCGTCTGAAAATTGCGTAGGTGCGTTGCTTTCGATACAATCGCGCCCTTACAAAAATTATCTTTTCATTACCCGTTTCATAATCTTTTAGGAATTTTTGATGGCTGAACCGATGGAACAACGCGCCGACGCGCCCGATTTGGTGTACGGTTTGGAAGACAAACCGCCGTTTTTTAATGCTTTGTTGAGTGCGGTGACGCACCTTTTGGCGATTTTTGTGCCAATGATTACGCCGGCGCTGATTGTCGGCGGGGCGCTGAACCTGCCGGTGGAAATGACGGCTTACTTGGTGTCGATGGCGATGGTCGCTTCAGGTATCGGCACATATTTGCAGGTCAACCGCTTCGGGCCGGTCGGTTCGGGCATGCTGTCGATTCAGTCGGTGAATTTTTCGTTTGTCACCGTGATGATTGCGCTGGGTACGGGCATGAAAGAAGGCGGCATGGATGAAAACGCCATGATTTCCACGCTCTTGGGCGTGTCGTTTGTCGGCGCGTTTTTGGTGTGTTTTTCCGCCTTTTTGCTGCCGTATCTGAAAAAAGTGATTACGCCGACGGTGAGCGGCGTGGTAGTGATGTTGATCGGCTTGAGCCTGATTCACGTCGGCATTACCGATTTCGGCGGCGGCTATGCGGCCAAGGCGGAAGGTACGTTCGGCTCGATGGAAAATCTGGGCTTGGCTTCGCTGGTGTTGCTGATTGTGTTGCTGTTCAACTGCATGAAAAACCCGCTTTTGCGCATGAGCGGGATTGCCATCGGCTTGGTGGTGGGCTACATCGTGGCGCTGTTTTTGGGTAAGGTGGATTTTTCCGCGCTGCACAATCTGCCGGTGATTACCATCCCCGTGCCGTTTAAATACGGTTTTGCTTTTGATTGGCACGCCTTTATTGTGGCGGGTGCGATTTTTCTTTTAAGCGTGTTTGAAGCGGTGGGCGATTTGACTGCGACGGCGATGGTGTCCGGCCGTCCGATTGAGGGCGAGGAATACACAGGCCGTCTGAAAGGCGGCGTGATGGCCGACGGGCTGGTGTCGGTGATTGCCACTGCGCTCGGTTCGCTGCCGCTGACCACGTTTGCGCAAAACAACGGCGTGATTCAGATGACCGGCGTGGCTTCGCGGCATGTGGGCAAATATATTGCGGTAATTCTGGTATTGTTGGGGCTGTTTCCCGTAATCGGGCGCGTGTTTACCACGATTCCGAGCCCGGTCTTGGGCGGCGCGATGGTGTTGATGTTCGGCCTGATTGCGATTGCGGGCGTACGCATTTTGGTTAGCAACGGTATCCGCCGCCGCGAAGCGGTGATTGCGGCGACTTCGGTCGGCTTGGGTTTGGGCGTGGCGTTTGAGCCGGAAGTGTTTAAAAACCTGCCGGTGTTGTTCCAAAACTCAATTTCGGCAGGCGGCATTATGGCGGTGGTTTTAAACTTGGTCTTGCCGCACGATAAGAGCGATGTGGCGGTTAAAGTGAATACCGACAGCTTGGAGCATTAACCGCTCCCTCTGAATTTTAGATAACAGGCCGTCTGAACAGTCAAACGATTGTTCAGACGGCCTTTTTGTCGGCATTTTATGAATATGAAATTAGTGTTTATTAATGATGTAAATTAAAAACAGCTATAACCTGCTTAAATCGGATAAAAACTAAAAAATACCATATTTAGTGTTTTTATGTTTTAATTCATACCAAATCTAGTATCTAAGCAAGAAAACATGCAACCGCTCCGCTTTACAACCGAACAAATCGTCTGGCAGGAAGTCCCCAACGAAGTATCGTTGGCCTTTTTATTTTCCGGCTGCCCGTTGCGCTGCCCGGGCTGCCACAGCGCGGATACTTGGAAAGTAGGTATCGGCAAGGAATTGACGCGGGAATACCTGCAAGGCCGTCTGAAACGCTATCGCGGTTTGATTAGCTGCGTATTGTTTATGGGTGGCGAATGGCAGCCCGAGGCCTTGAGGGCGATGCTCGAAGCGGTAAAAGCGGCGGGTTTGAAAACCTGCTTATACACCGGCTTGGAGCGGCGGGAGCTGGAAGCGCTTTCAGACGGCCTCGTTCCCTTGCTGGATTATTTAAAAACCGGCCGCTGGCAGGCAGATTTGGGCGGTTTGGACAGCCCGGCCACCAATCAGAAATTGGTGAACGTCCACACCGGCGAAGTATTAAACCGATTGTTTTTTAAACAGATTCCGATTGTTCAGACGGCCTGAACAGTCATCCGATAAGGCAAAGCGCACCGCGCGAACAACATCATCAACCATCAGGAGAGCAACATGATTCGGCTCAATTCCGAACAGCTAAACGGCAAACTCAATTTCATCCACGATTACATCTCGGCCACCAATGCCGCCGACGGTTCGAAAATGGACGCCAACGCCAACGTGACGCAGAAAAACATCGCCACGATGGAAACCGAGTTGATGAAAGACTTTTTCGTGCAGGTCAACCGCGCCCAAGTGTCGCGCAAAATCGCCGAATTGTTTGACCAGGCCACTGCCGACGAATACATCCGCCAAATCGAAGCGCACGAGATTTATGTGCACGATGAAACCAGCCTGAAACCGTATTGCGTATCCGCCACGCTGTATCCGTTTTTGCTCGACGGCTTGAGCAAACTCGGCGGCGAATCCAAAGCGCCGCAGCATTTGGCTTCGTTTTGCGGCTCGTTTATCAATTTGGTGTTTGCCATCAGCGCACAATTTGCCGGCGCAGTGGCGACCGTGGAATTTCTGACCTATTTCGACTACTTCGCCCGCAAAGATTATGGTGACGATTACCTGAATACCCACGCCTCTGAAATTGCCAACCATATGCAGCAGGTGGTGTACAGCATCAACCAGCCTGCCGCCGCGCGTGGTTATCAGAGCGTGTTTTGGAATATTTCCGTGTATGACCGCCATTATTTCGAGGCCATGTTTGGCGATTTCGTGTTCCCCGATTTCAGCCAGCCGGTGTGGGAGAGCGTGGAAAAATTGCAGCTCTTTTTCCTGAAATGGTTTAACCAAGAGCGCACCAAAGCGATTTTGACCTTCCCCGTGGTCACCGCCGCCATGCTGACCGAAAACGGCAAATGCAAAGACACCCGCTTCGCCGACCAAATGGCGCAAGAGCTGGCCGAAGGCAATTCCTTCTTTATGTATCTTTCCGATAACCCCGATTCGCTGGCTTCCTGCTGCCGTTTGCGCAACGCCATCGAAGACCGCACCTTCTCTTATACTTTAGGCGCGGGCGGCGTGGCGACCGGCTCGATAAATGTGATTACCCTCAACATGAACCGCTTGGAGCAAGACGGCCGCGATTTGGGCGAGGAAGTGGCGAAAATCCACAAATACCAATACGCCTACCGCAAGCTGATGGAGCAATACCAAGCCGCCGGTATGCTACCTGTATATGACGCGGGCTTTATTACGCTGGACAAGCAGTTCCTCACCATCGGCATCAACGGCATGGCGGAAGCGGTGGAATACCACGGCATCCAAGTCGGCTACAACGAAGATTATGTTGATTTTGTACAAGGCCGTCTGAAAACCATTTTCGAGGCCAACCAAGAAGCAACAAAACATTACGGCGTGAAATTCAATACCGAATTTGTGCCCGCCGAAAATCTGGGCGTGAAAAACGCCAAATGGGATAAGGAAGACGGCTATCAGGTCAACCGCGACTGCTACAATTCCTATTTCTATGTGGTGGAAGACGAAGAAACCAACGCGCTGGACAAATTCCTGCTGCACGGCAAAGAATTGGTCGATTGGCTCGACGGCGGCTCGGCGCTGCATTTGAATTTGGACGAAGCCCTGAGCCAGTCCGGTTACCGATCCTTGCTCGACATCGCCGCGACAACCGGTTGCAACTACTTCTGCGTCAACGTGCGCATTACCATTTGCAACGAGTGCAGCCACATCGACAAGCGCACGCTGACCGCATGCAGCGCCTGCGGTTCGCACGACATCGACTACGGCACGCGCGTCATCGGCTACCTCAAACGCGTCTCCGCTTTCAGCAGCGGCCGCCGCAAAGAGCACGCCTTGCGCCATTACCACCGCCAGCATGAGGGCGGCAAGCGCGAAGCAGCGTAAGGTGTATGCCGCATGCCACGCACGCATTTTCTCTTAATGCGAAAAGGCTGTCTGAAACTGCATTCAGATGGCCTTTACATTATAATAAGCGGCAAAACACTCTAACTCAATCCCAACACACATGAAAACCTTACCCGCCTTCATACTGGCCGCGCTACTGCCTGCCGCCCACGCCGCCGATAACTACGGCTACATTGCCTTTTGGCAAAACCCCGACCGCCCCGAAGTGGTAACGGTCACGAAAACCACGCAGGAAGGCGCGGATAAAGCCGCAGCGCAGGCCGAAGTAGATGATTTTTGCCGCGAACAAGACCGCAATCTGGCGACGGGCGGCAAAGTGCCCACCGGCTGCCTGAGCATTACCGCGCTGAAAAACACCTGCGCCGCCGCCGCATGGCCGCGTGCGCAAGGTCTGCTCAAATACGATAATGTGGTGGTGGTGCAAAACACCGAGTTTAAAAAAACCGGCAAAGCGGCTTTGGCGCAATGCCGTCTGAAATACGGCGAAGCGGCAGGTTGCGAAGTAGAAACCGTATTTTGCACCTCGGCGCAGGCTTACGGCAGTCATAGCGGCTGGTCGAAATTTTGGCGCAAAGTAGGCGGGCGATAGCGGTATCCGTTATGCGGAAAACACCCTCGCTATCTTGAAAATAGGCCGTCTGAAACCCATGATACATTCAGACGGCCTTTGCTTTATAATAGGCTAACCCTATATAGATATAATGACAGTCGGCTCTTGATAACCGGGATGAGATGATGAAAAAAATACTTTGCGCATTATTAGTGAGCACGCTGGCAGCCACGGCCTGCGCAGCGGATACCTACGGCTATCTGGCTTTTTGGCAGAATCCGAATGACGGCAGCGACAGCATTCAAGTCAAAACCACCAAAGAAAATGCCAGCCAGATTGAAGCAGCCGCCGAATTGGAATCGTTTTGCAAAGGCGAAGATGCGCTGGCGGGCGTGGCAGGCGGCAAAGGCACCGGCTGCCAAAGCGTGATGGCGCTCAACAATACCTGCGTGGCCTTGGCTTATCCGAAAGCCGCCGGCAAACTCTCGCCTGATAACGCCGTGGTGATTACCTCGCCGTATTTCAAAAAAGTGCACCAAATCGCGCTCAACCAATGCGTGAAAAAATACGGCTCGGCCGGACAATGCGCGCTGGAAACCGTGTATTGTACCGACAGCAGCTATTACGGCGGCACGGTCAAAACCATTTGGAACCGCTTGAAATCTAAATAAAGATTGAAGCATGACAAAGGCTGTCTGAAAAGTATCTTTGCTTTTCAGACGGCCTTTCTGATTATTTTATCCTGTTCGGCGCAATCAGGCTTTGCCCGTGCTGCCGAAACCGCCTTCGCCGCGTTCGCTGGCGGCAAATTCGTCCACCACCTTAAACGCCGCCTGCATCACGGGCACAATTACCATCTGCGCAATGCGTTCCAGCGGCTCGATGACAAATGCTTCTTTACCTCGGTTCCACAGCGAGACTTTTAGTTCGCCCTGATAATCCGAGTCGATCAGGCCGACCAGATTGCCCAACACAATCCCGTGTTTGTGACCCAAGCCCGAGCGCGGCAGCAATACGGCGGCGTAGGCCGGATTGCCCAAATGCACCGCCAAGCCGGTCGGCACTAAATAGGTATCGCCCGGTTGCAGCGTGACCGCTTCGTCCAAACAGGCGCGCAAGTCCAATCCGGCCGAGCCGGGCGTGGCGTAGGCAGGCAGCAAATCGGCCATTTTCGGGTTTAAAATTTTCAATTCCACTTCGGTTTGCATGGTTTGATCCGTTTGTTTGATTTAATGCCGCATTATACACAATCAGGGCTTGAGGCCGTCTGAAAAACACGTGTATGATATTAATGATTCTCTAATCAGGAGGTTGAAATGGATTTGCACAATATCCGTCAGGATTACAGCAAGCAGGAATTATCGGAAGTCGAATGCGATGCCAACCCGATTACCCAGTTTGAAAAATGGATGAACGAAGCCATGCATTCGGCGGTCAACGAGCCGACCGCAGTCAACGTGGCCGCCGTTGGCGAAGACGGCCGCCCCAACAGCCGCGTTTTGCTGCTCAAAGAAGTCAACCCTCAGGGTTTTGTGTTTTTCAGCAATTACCAAAGCCGCAAAGGGCGCTCGTTTGCCGCGCACCCGTTTGCCGCGCTGACCTTCTTTTGGCCGGAATTGGAACGCTCCGTGCGCGTGGAAGGGCGGATTGAGAAATTAGACGAAGCCGCATCGGACGAATATTTCGACAGCCGCCCCTATACCAGCCGGATTGGGGCATGGGCGAGTGCGCAGAGTGAAGTGTTATCGAGCAAAGCCGCGTTGGTGGCCAAAGCCGCTGCCGTCGGCGCGCGCCATCCGCTGCACGTACCGCGTCCGCCGCATTGGGGCGGCTATATCGTGCACCCCGACCGCATCGAATTTTGGCAAGGCCGTCCCAGCCGTCTGCACGACCGTATCCAATACCGCTTAGTCGATGGCAACTGGATTAAAGAGCGGCTGTCGCCTTAATCTTTGCCAAAAAATACACGCGGATTCAATAAAATAAGGTAAAATGCCGCCTAAGTTTCAGGCCGTCTGAAAAACACCGTTTTCAGACGGCCTTGTTATCGTGAGAAAACAGGAAACCAAGAAAAGTAGGGTGGGTCTTGACCCACCATTTTATGACAATGAATGTTTTGGTGGGTTGAAACCCACCCTACGAAATTCCCAAACCGTTTAACCCCACCTGCCGCACCTGCCGCAGAAGAACCGTTTTCCGTTTCAAATAAACAAGAAAGCGCGTTAGGAGAACTCAAATGGCCAAAGCCAAACAACCCACCAGCAAACGCGAATGGCGCGACGGCGCGTCTTCAACTTCAAACGCCAAAAAGCCCGCCGCCAAACGCGGTGTCACCTTTAAAACCAAAGCAAGCGGCAGCGGCAAGCCGTCTGAAAAAAACTATCAAGCCAAGTCCCCGAAAAAACCTTTTTCAGACGGCCTGAATAAAGCCGACGGCGCACCAGCCGAACGCGCACCGAAACAGCGTGCTACCAAAGCCAAAAAACTCATCGTGCGCAATCCCAACCAAAAAATCATGGAACACGCCCGCGATTTGAAAGAACGCCGCAGCGATTTGTCGCGCTTCGAGCCGGAGCGCCTGCAAAAAGTGCTGGCCGCTTCAGGCGTCGGTTCGCGCCGCGAAATGGAAGAGTGGATTACCAACGGCTGGGTTACGGTCAACGGACGTGTGGCACAGTTGGGCGAAAAAGTCACGCCCGATGACCACGTGACCGTCAAAGGCAACATCATCAAGCTCAAATGGGCCGACCGCCTGCCGCGCATTATCCTGTATTACAAGCAGGAAGGCGAAATCGTGTCGCGCGATGACCCGCAAGGCCGTGTTAGCATTTTCGACCGTCTGCCGCAGGCGGCGAGCAGCCGCTGGGTAGCCATCGGCCGTCTCGACATCAATACCAGCGGCCTCTTGATTCTGACTACGTCGGGCGAATTGGTGCAGCGCTTTGCCCACCCCAGCTTTGAAGTGGAGCGCGAATACGCCGTGCGCGTGTTGGGCGAACTGACCACCGAGCAAATGCGCATGCTGACCGAAGAAGGCGTCATGCTGGAAGACGGTTTGGCTAAAGTGGAACGCATTTGGGAGCAAGGTGGCGAGGGCGTTAACAAATGGTACAATGTCGTGATTAAAGAAGGCCGCAACCGCGAAGTACGCCGTATTTTTGAAAGCCAAGGCCTGACCGTCAGCCGCTTGGTGCGTGTCGGCTTCGGCCCCATCGGTTTGCCCAACCGCCTCAAGCGCGGCCAGTTTTACGAACTCAATCCGGCGGAAGTGGCCAATATCGTCAAATGGGCGGACATGGGTTTGCCGGGCGAACGCCGCCGCCGGAAAGCGTAATTTTGTAAAGCACATTGCGGTTATCAGATATGGAATGTTTCGTAAGACCAAAAATGTTGAAATGAATTATTTTGAATAGAAGTAAAATCAATTTATAGCAATCTGTTATCCATTATTATTGACAAAAATATTCAAATTCAAAAGGCCGTCTGAAAAATTTTCAGACGGCCTTTTTATATGGATACGCACATAGTGTTGTATGTGGCCTACACAAAATTTAACAATGAAAATTGCTTCAATCGCAACAAAGCGACATCCCGTTGCTAAAAATTCGAGGTGGGTGGGGGAAATCCCGATAATTCAAATATTTAGTAATTAAGTTTTATGCATTTATATTAATAATACATTAATAAAATAAAAAAACGGCACTTTGTGATTATTTACGTAAGTAAGTGGTCGGATAAATGGTTGTAAAGGAATACTGAAAGGCGTTTTAGGGGTGTTTTAGAAAGCGTATAATCTACCGCCTATTATCTTGGGTGGTGTGCGTAAAACGATTCCGTTTGATTTCAAATAATAAGTTTGCCGCCAACAAGCATTAGCCGTACAAACAAAAAATAATCAGAATACTGAGTGCATATAAATGTCAAATATCATCCTGAAAATTAACGACTCAAAAGAAACCATCCGTATCGTTGACTTTAATACCGACGGCAAAAACGCCGTTCGTATCGCAGCCCAGGCAAACGTCAACTACGAATTTGTTGACCAAGCCACAGGCTACGGCCCGGAAAACATCATGACCAAACGCGTTGGTCAAGACCTGTATATCGCATTCGAAGGCGAAGACATCGCCACCCCCGATCTGATTATTGAAAATTACTACGCAGCCAATGGCGAAATTGGCTATGCCGACGGCGATAGCAACCTGCTGGTCGGCTTGCACGAAAACGGCAATTACTACGCCTATGTACCCGAAAGCGGTCAACTGAATGACGCTGTCAGCATGCTGGCGGAAGAAATGTTTGCCGGTCAAGCATTGGGCGGAACGGAAGCCTCTGCCTTGGCAGCGGCGCTGTGGTGCTTTAATCCGTGGTGGCTGGTTGGGTCTGGCTGCTTTGGCGGGTGGTATTGCGGCATTGGCAGCAGCCTCAGGTGAAAATGGCAGCCATAAAACCAATACCAACGATACCTCTGTCGGTGCAGTTGATTCTGTTGCAGCAACTCCTGATGTTAATACTGATTCTGTGGCCATTACCGGTTCGACCACCGATGTGGCCGCCGGCACCACTGTGACTCTGACCTTGACTGACAGCGAAGGTAATACGGTAACGGCTACCGCCACCGTGGCGAGCGACGGCACCTATGCCGTCACTGCGGGTACCGAAAGCCTGACCGACGGTGAAATCACCATTGATAGCGAGACCACCGACAACAACGGCAATACGGTGACCGATACGGACACGGTAGAAATCGACCAGGTGGCAGGTGCGACCGATACGACTTTTGTTGATGTAGATGGTTATACCGATAGCGTCACTGGTAGCACGACTGATGTGGCGGCGGGCAGTACCGTGACGGTGACGCTGACTGACAGCGAAGGCAATACGGTGACGGCTACCACTGCTGTGGCTTCAGACGGCACTTATTCGGTAACGGTTGATACCAGCAGCTTGGTTGACGGTTCGGTAACTTTGGACACGCAAACCACTGATAACAACGGTAATACCGTAACAGACGTTGATGAAACCAGCTTAGACAACATTACCGACGCGATTGATGTTAATGCATCGGTGGCGGACTACACCGTAGGTACGGTAACGGTTGACGGCTCAACTACCGGTGTTTCTTCGGGTGCAACGGTGACGGTAACGATTGCGGATACCGACGGCAATACGGTAACGGCAACCGCTATGGTAGATGCCGGTGGTACGTACACCGTGGAAGTTGATGTGACCGGTTTAGAGAGCTGGGATGATTTGACTGCAAGCGTGAGCGTGACCGGCGTGAACAGCACGGTTTCAGCGAGCGATACTGTGAGCTATGTGGATACGGTATTGACGGAGGCTTATACCAGCAGTGATTCAGTGGGTTATCAGATAACTGGCCAAACCACCGGTGTCAGTGAAGGTGCGACTGTAACGGTTGTACTGACCGACAGTGAAGGTAATACGGTTACGGCTACCGCAACGGTAACTTCTACGGGTTCGTATAGCGTGTCCAGCGTTGTTGACGTCAGCTCGCTTGCTGGAGGCGACCTAACCGCCACCACTACCGCAACGGACAGTGACGGCAATACGCTGACTGATACGGATGAGGTAGCAGTGGTGACGCAGATTATCTCGATTGTCATCAGCGATGATGAAGATAGCGATGTGACTGCGCTGTACAGCACGCTTGCGGCAAAAGGCACAACTGTCAGCTATTTGGCTGATGGCTCGGGCGAGTACACTGGCGATGTGGCCGATGGCGGAGCAAGCTATATTGATAACGATGGTACGGATGCTTCGACCAGCGGCACATTGAGTAACGACAATACGCCGACGGTAACTGTGACCTTGGAAAACGCCTTGGAAAGCGATGAAACGCTGACCATCGTCATTACCGACAGTGACGGCAATACGGTGGACACTATTACCATCTCTTCAGACGGCACTGCGAAAAACAGCGCCGGCAACAGCGTATCGGTAACGGTGGGTACGGATAGCGATGGTTATACAGCCTATACCTTTACCAACAGCCTCAGCGATGACACGACCTACACTTATGCCGCGACTGTCAGCAGCACCAGCACGCTGACCACGGATACCGAGTCTGCCGATATTACTTTGGATACCGAAGTCAGCTTGGACATTACCGGCGGTAATGTGTCAGGCAGCACGCTGACCCTGACCGGTACAACAGATGCTAATGCAACGGTATTTATCGTTTATACCGACAGCACAGGGGCGACGGTAACAGTCAGTACGACTGCAAGCTCAACCGGTTCATTTACCCTGACCTTGAGCAACTGGTCGTGGAAAACCAGCCTGGATATGACCATCTATGCTGTTGATCCTGCGGGTAATACTTTGTCGCTGAATATGATTGATAACATTACTGGAGGTACCATCAGCGACTCTACGACCATCGCCTATACTGACGGTGAAACCGGTACGGATGAAGGTTATAACGACACCACGCCGACCACTGGTGTGACGAATCAGACAACAGACAGCAGTTTGGGTTATGCCACCAGTGATGCCGATGACGTTATTATCATTCGCGGCTCGGTTTACGGTAGTAGCACAGTAGGAACTTCCTCTATCGCGACTTATGCTGGTAACGACAGCGTCTTTATTGGCGGGTATGTATCGGGAACCGGCTCGGCGGCAATGAATACCATTGACCTAGGCGAAGGTAGCGATACTTTAGGTATTGGCAGCTATGTTTGCGCCACCGTGATTGATACGGGTGATGGTAGTGATGATGTGGAAATTGGTACTTACGTCAATGCTTCAACAATCAGCTTGGGTAATGCTAATGACACCTTGACGATTGGGGCTAATGTCAGCAATTCGACGATTGACGCGGGTAACGGCAACGATACGGTAACCATTGCGACCAATATAACCGGTAATTCATCGGTGAATCTGGGTAGTGGCGATGATATCCTGACGGTTGGCGGCAACGTGACCGGTTCGTCAAGCTTGTATGTGACGATTACGGCCGGTGCAGGTAATGATACGGTGAGTATTTCCGGTAATGCCAACTACACAAGCATATCGGCCGGAGACGGTAACGATACGGTATCTGTTGGCGGTAATATGGTTTATTCCACCATCAACTCTGGCAATGGTAATGATAATGTGACCGTGAGCGGTAATGTGACCGGTGTCAGCAGCATTTATGCTGGAGAAGGTAATGATACGGTAACGGTAGGCGGTTCGGTCAACGGTACCACAACCATTGATTTGGGTAACGGGGAAAATACCTTGACGGTTGGTAGTTTTGTTCAAGGTTCAACGACCACTTCTGTTGTGGTTACCTCTGGAGCCGGTGACGATACCATGATTTTCGGTTCGACCGTTCGTTATACCAATATTTCAGCTGGTGATGGTGACAACAGCATTTCCGTTGACGTCAACTTGACCGAGTCTAACGTCACAACGGGTGAGGGCGATGACACGATTACGGTAGGTTCATCCGTAGCCAGTTCAACCCTCAGCACCGGCGATGGTAATGATACGGTAACAGTTGGTTCAGCAATCAGCGGTACCAGTAACATTGATTTAGGTAATGGTACGAATATCCTGACAGCTACCAGCATTAGCGGTACCAGCAATAGTTCCGGTGTGGTTATTAGTTCAGGAACTGATGACGATACGATTACGATTAGCGGTGCAGTAACTAATGTGACTGTTTCTACTTCAGACGGCGCAGATGTAATGACGGTTAGAAGCTCGCTCAATTATGCCAATATTTCCATGGGTGCCGATGATGATACCCTGAGTATTGGCAGTATCGGTACGGAAGCCGTGATTGATATGGGTACGGGTAATGATACGATAACCATTTCCGGTAACGTTGCAGTTGGTAACTATTCAACGGCAACCATTACAACCGGGGAGGGTAACGATACCGTTACCATTAGCGGCGCAGTCGGCACGACTTCTTCGAACATATCCATCAGTACCGGAACGGGCGATGATATTGTGACCATCACCAAAACGGTAACTGCAACGACGATTGATACCGGCACGGGTAACGATACGGTTAGCCTTGGTTCAACCAATTCGACTCATACGATTAATAGCACGGTGTCAACAGGCGACGGCGATGATGTGGTAACGATTGCTGGTGTGTTCTATGGTGGCAATACCAGCGATTTGGCGAGTGTTTTGACTACAGGTAGCGGCAACGATACCATTACCTTTACCTATGATGTAGGTTGGAACAATACGCGCTTGGCTTATGTGGATGCGGGTGATGGCGACGATACCATGACCATCGTCCGTAACCTTGCCAACCTAAGTACTGTTAACATGGGTAGCGGTGACGATACCCTGACTATTGGTAACTGGACCCACGGTTCGGTTTATATGGGTGATGGTGACGATACGCTGACGGTTGTTTACGTTGCCAAAACCGCAACAATTAGCTTGGGCGATGGTGATGATAGTTTGTATGTCACCACCAGTGTGCCGCAAAGCGGTGCAGTGGTTAATGGTGGTGATGGTACGGATACCTTGTATCTGTCTGCTTCAGGTCAGAATCTAACACTTGCGTATATCAGCGATTTTGAAGAAATTGACTTGACCGGCACAGGCAACAATACCTTGAGCGGTGTCAACGAAACAACGCTTGCTAATACCACAGGCTCTGTTACTCTTGATAATGGCACTACGGTAACTGGCTTGTTTGTTACCGGCGATAGCGGCGATAAGGTTGATTTGTCAGTAGTGAATGCAACGGGTACGTCGGTGGCGTATAACGGCGAGACCTACTACGCTTATACCGTTGGCAGCTATACCGTGTATATCGACCAGGATATTGTCAATACCAGCGGCGGGGTGTTCTAAGCCGTGCTTTGCGGGCAGTATTTTCCGCGAGTAGGCTAATGTAAGCCACGCCAACAAGCAACGCCATAAGGGGGAACCTTATGGCGTTTTTATTGGGCAAAAAGGCCGTCTGAAACATTCAGACGGCCTTATGATGTCATTACGCATTACTTTATGAAAATGAAAAACGCCTTCTTTAAGAAGGCGTTTTGCTTAACAGCGTTTAGGCTTTTTTATTGCTCAACGCGGCTTTGACAAAGGCAGTAAACAGCGGATGGCCTTTGCGCGGGTTGGAGGTAAATTCCGGATGGAACTGGCAGGCGAAAAACCACGGGTGGTTCGGCAGCTCGATGGTTTCTACCAAACGCTCGCGACCGGCAGATACGCCGCCGATGACCAAACCGGCTGCTTCCAGCTGCGGCAGGAAGTTGTTGTTGACCTCGTAGCGGTGGCGGTGGCGCTCGCGGATGTGTTCGCTGCCGTAGATTTTGGCGGCGAGGCTGCCCGGTTTGAGCTCGACATCTTGCGCACCCAGACGCATGGTGCCGCCCAAATCGGCGTTGGCGTCGCGGGTTTCCACGCTGCCGTCGGCGGTTTGCCATTCGTCAATCAGGGCGATGACCGGATATTTGGTTTTCAGGTCAAACTCGGTAGAAGTTGCGCCTTCCATACCGGCCACGTCGCGGGCGTATTCAATCAGCGCGATTTGCATGCCCAGGCAGATACCCAGATATGGAACATTGTTTTCGCGCGCATAGCGCACGGCGGCGATTTTGCCTTCCACGCCGCGCACGCCGAAGCCGCCCGGCACCAAGATCGCGTCAAAACCTTTCAGCTTGTCGGTACCTTCGGTTTCCAGCGATTCGCTGTCGATATAGGTAATCTGCACATCGGTTTCGGTGTGGATACCGGCGTGTTTCAGCGCCTCGGTCAGCGATTTGTAAGACTCGGTCAGATCGACATATTTGCCGACCATAGCGATTTTGGCAGTATGTTTCGGATTTTTAATCGCGTAAACGATTTTTTTCCATTCGGTCAAATCGGCTTGCTGCACGTTCAACTGCAACTGCTCGGTAATAATGCTGTCGATACCTTGGTTGTGCAGCATTTCGGGAATTTCGTAAATGCTGTCGGCATCGTAGCTGCCGACCACGGCGCGCTCTTCCACGTTACAGAAAAGGGCGATTTTGCGGCGCTCGTCTTCCGGCAGAATGCGATCCATGCGGCAGATTAAAATGTCCGGCTGGATACCGATACTGCGCATTTCTTTCACGGAATGCTGGGTCGGCTTGGTTTTGATTTCGCCTGCCGCAGCGATATAGGGTACATAGCTCAAATGGGCAAACAAAGTATTGCTGCGACCCAGCTGGCTGCGCATTTGGCGGATGGCTTCCAAAAACGGCAGCGATTCGATGTCGCCGATGGTGCCGCCGATTTCTACAATCGCCACATCGAAACCTGCCGCGCCTTCGTGAATGCGGCGTTTGATTTCGTCGGTAATATGCGGAATCACCTGCACCGTGCCGCCCAAATAATCGCCGCGACGCTCTTTGGCAATTACGTTTTCATACACTTGACCGGCGGAGAAGCTGTTGCGGCGGTTCATGGTGGCGTGGATAAAGCGCTCGTAGTGACCCAAATCCAAATCGGTTTCCGCGCCGTCGTCGGTAACGAACACCTCGCCGTGTTGGAACGGGCTCATGGTACCCGGATCGACGTTGATATACGGATCGAGCTTGAGCATGGTCACATTCAGGCCGCGCGATTCGAGTATGGTGGCAATAGAAGCGGCGGCGATACCTTTACCCAATGAAGATACGACGCCGCCGGTTACGAAAATAAATTTAGTCATGATGTGCTACCCATGTTGGAATACGTGATTTTACCTTGAAGCGGCTGGGCTGGCAAACGGCAATCGGGGGCGCTGTTGACATCTCATCACGCGACATTTCTTCGGTAAAAAACGCGCCTGCTGCGTTGCAACTGATCGCAAGGTGTCCAACCTTGCTGCGCGTTGCGCCTTGCATCCGTGCTTTTTTACTCGAAAATTTGTTTCGCGGATGAAATGCCAACAGCCCCAGTGAAATGAAAAGGCCGTCTGAAAAATGCTTGTTTTTCAGACGGCCTTTGTGTGTCTAAGCTATTTGCTTTTGACCTCGTTGCGCAATTCGCGACGCAGGATTTTGCCGACGTTGGATTTGGGCAACTCGTCGCGGAATTCGATGTCTTTGGGCACTTTGTAGCCGGTCAGCTCGGTGCGGCAGAAGGCGGTGAGCTCTTCGGCGGTCAGCGACGGGTCTTTTTTGACGACGAAGACTTTGAGCGCTTCGCCGGTTTTTTCGTTGGGTACGCCGATACAGGCGACTTCCAGCACTTTGTCGTTGTGGGCGATGACTTCTTCGATTTCGTTGGGATAGACGTTGAAGCCGGAGACGACGATCAGGTCTTTTTTGCGGTCAACCAGTTTGAAGAAGCCTTGCGCGTCCATCACGGCGATGTCGCCGGTTTCCAGCCAGTCGTTTTTGTCGATGGCTTTGGCGGTGTCTTCGGGGCGGTTCCAGTAGCCTTTCATCACTTGCGGGCCGCGTACCCACATTTCGCCGGCTTCGCCCTGCGCGACTTCTTTTCCGTCGGCATCGCGCAGCTCGACTTCGGTGGAGGGGACGGGCAGGCCGATGCCCCGGCTGTATGTGTCGGTAGATAAGGGGTTGCAGCAGACGCCGGGGCTGGCTTCGGTGAGGCCGTAGGCTTCGATGATGGATGTGCCGGTAATGGCTTTCCAGCGTTCGGCCACGGCTTTTTGCGTGGCCATGCCGCCGCCGAGGGTGAGTTTCAAATGGGAGAAATCGACTTGGGCGAAATCGGGGCGGTTGGCAAGGGCGTTAAACAGGGTGTTGACGCCGGCGAAAATGCTGATTTTTTCTTTTTTCAGCTTGTTCACAAAGCCTTTCATGTCGCGCGGGTTGGTAATCAGCAGCAGCTTGGAACCTATGCTGGTGAAAATCATGACGTTGATGGTGAGCGCGAAAATATGGTAGAGCGGCAGGGCGGCGACCACGGTTTCTTCGCCGGGTTTGAGCAGGTTTTTAATCCATTCTTCGCCTTGCATCATGTTGGCGCAGATGTTGCCGTGGCTTAACACGGCGCCTTTGGCCACGCCGGTGGTGCCGCCGGTGTATTGCAGGAGGGCGGTGTCGTCGCGGCTGAGGGCGACGGGGTTGAAGCGGTGCGCTGCGCCTTGTTTCAAGGCTGTCTGAAAGGTAACAGTATCGGCAATGCGGTATTCGGGTACCATTTTTTTGACTTTGCGGATGACAAAGTCCGTCAGGCGGCCTTTGACTGCGCCGAACATTTCGCCGATGGAGGCGGTGATGACGTGTTTGATGTCGGTGCGCGGGAGCACCATTTCCAGCGTGTTGGCGAAGTTTTCCAAGACGATGATGGTGGTTGCTCCGCTGTCTTTAAGCTGGTGTTCCAGCTCGCGGGGGGTGTAGAGCGGGTTGGTGTTGACCGCAACCATACCGGCTTGCAGTATGCCGAAAAGGGCAATGGGGTATTGCAACACGTTGGGCAGCATGATGGCAATGCACTCGCCGCGCGGCAGTTTTAAGATGTTTTGCAGGTAGGAGGCAAAATCGGTGGCGAGCTTGGCGGTTTCGGCGTAGGTCAGCTCTTTGCCCATGTTTTCAAACGCGGGCTTGTCGGCGAATTTCTGTACGCTTTGGGCGAAAACGTCGTTGATGGATTGGTAGCGGGTCAGGTCGATTTCGTGGGTAACGCCCGCGTCGTAGCTTTGCAGCCAGGGTTTTTCCAGAGTGGACATAATATCAAATTCAGATGGTTGGGTTTGGATATTCTTGAGGATTATAACAGAGTGTTGTAAAGACGCTGTAATAGGGTGTTGCTTATTGCGGGTATGCCAAAGCAGGCCGTCTGAAAATCAGAAGATTTTTCAGACGGCCTGTTGCCGTTTAAACCAATTCTAGCTTTTTCAATAAGGCGGCGCTGCCGGCATTGACCAAGCGGTAGGTTTCTTCAAAATCGCCGGTGTACCACGGATCGGGAACATGCTTGTAACCGCTCTCGGGAATCAAATCGGTCAGCTTGAAGATTTTGTCGGGGTGTTTGCCGAATAGTTTTTCTAAATCTTTCAGGTTGTTATCATCCATCGCAATAATGAAGTCATAGTCGTCGATGTCGGTTTTTTTGACCTTGCTGCTGGTAAACCCGAGCGGGCGGATACAGTGTGCGGATAAGACTTTGCGTGTGCCTTGGTGCATGTTTTCGCCGTCGTGCCAGCCGGATGTGCCTGAGCTGGCGACTTGGATGCGGTCGCCGACGCCGGCTTGGTTGGCGCGGTGGCGCAACACGAATTCCGCCATCGGCGAGCGGCAGATGTTGCCGAGGCAGACAAACAAAACATGGTAGGTTTTCATGGGCTTATCTTTCTTCAAGAGGGCTGAAAAACGGATTGAGGCCGTCTGATTTCAAGGCTTGCGCATAAGTTGGCAGCTCGGCGTTTTCGGGCAGGACGTCGCGTAGCAGGTAAATATGTTCGACGCGGCATTCGGCCATCAAATCCAAGAAATTCTGCTGCACCGTGCCGACGTGGTCGGTAGGGGAGAAAGTCCAAGTAAAAATCTGCGGTGCGAGTTCAAACGCGCTGTCGGTGGCGTTGAAACCGAACAGGATTTTGCCGCCCTGTTGCGCGGCGGCCACCACGCCCACGCGCGGACTTTGCAGGCGGATGGCGCGGATGGCGTTGGTGGAGAAAACGTCCATCGCCATGCGCTGGCGGGTGTGGCTGCCTTCGGTCAGCGCGTGTAGTGGTGTGGCAGGGGAGAGCGGGTTGACAAATAAGGTAACGCCCGCAGCAGACAGCGCTTCCTGCCACACCTGCATCAGCGGCAAACCGGCTTTTTGCAGGTTTTGATTGAGCGCCGTGCGGATTTCGGCGTTTCCATAACCGAGCGCGAATACGACATGCACGGATTGGCCGTCGGGCAGGTTTAATTCAGACGGCGTAAACTGCGCGGCAAAATCGGCCGCAGCCTGAGCGTTTTGTTTGGCTTGAAACCACTCGCCTGCTTTAATGCTGCTGACGGTGGTGGAAGGCAGCAAAAACGGCAGCCATGTTGCCCGATTCAAGGGGCGCAAATGTGGGTGCTGTTCCAAGCAGGCCGATAATGCGGCGGCTGGTACGGGTAGCGGCAGATTCTGCGCCTGATTACAACCGGCTACCAATACCAGCGGCATGGCAAACCATTGTACTTCATCATCGTTTTCCGCCGATAATACGCTGTCGAGATGGTTTAGCAGAACGCGGTAGCTGTCGGCGTCCGCCGCCATGCTCATGGCGACCGACAAGCCGAGGTAATGGTTTTGCTGCAACATGCCGCGAATCTCGGTTTGCAGCGATTCGGCAGCCAGTTTGCGCTGGGCAGGGGAGGTGCTGTGCGCCAAGCTGGAGGCGTTGAGCAGCAGGGTGTTTTTGACCGGCGTTTCGGGATAGGGGCGGGTATCGGGTAAGATGAATGTGGTGTTCATTAGGCTGCCTGCGGCGGTTATTGTTATCGGCTAAGGTTATCACAATAAATGGGTCGGCGGGTAGGGTACGGCGGCAAAGATTCTTTGGGCGTAAAGGAGCGGGGGCGGACAGACGAAAAAAAGCACCGGAAATCCGGTGCTTTTAAGAAGTGGCGCGGCGGACGGGGCTCGAACCCGCGACCCCCGGCGTGACAGGCCGGTACTCTAACCAACTGAGCTACCACCGCGCAATGCTGTTCAACCAAACAATAAAAGGAAACTTGGTGGGTGATGACGGAGTCGAACCGCCGACATTCTGCTTGTAAGGCAGACGCTCTACCAACTGAGCTAATCACCCTGAGAAGTCGAAATTAAACCAAAGAACGGCGCTGTATGCAAGTCATTTTTGCATATGCGGGTTTATCATTTTGAAATATCATAAAAATAATTTCAGACGGCCTGTCGGTAAAAGGCAGGCCGTCTGAAAAACAAATAGTGGGTTTGCCTTTAATCTTCAAACAGCATATGCCCCATTTTGTCTGCTTTGGTGTGCAGATAACGCTCGTTTTCCGCATTCTCGCCCACTTGCAGCGCAATCCGTTGCACCACATTAATCCCGGCGGCTTGCAAAGTCTCGACTTTTGCCGGATTGTTGGTCAGCAGTTTGACGGCATGAACGCCCAAGTATTCGTAGATTTGCTGCGCCAGCGTGAAATCGCGCGCATCGACCGGCAAACCCAGTTGCAGATTGGCCTCGACAGTATCCAAACCCTGATCCTGCAAATGATAGGCACGGATTTTGTTAATCAGGCCGATACCGCGCCCCTCTTGGCGCAGATAGACAATCACGCCGCGCCCTTCGGCTTGAACCGCTTGCATGGCCGCTTTCAACTGCGAGCCACAATCGCATTTTTGCGAAAACAACGCATCGCCGGTCAGACACTCGGAATGTACGCGTGACAAAACCGGCAGGCCGTCTGAAACTTCGCCCATCACCAGTGCGACATGTTCTTGTCCGCTCTCTTCTTCAAAACCATGCATGGTAAACACGCCCCATTCGGTCGGCAGGCGGCAGGAAGCGATAAATTTTAATTTATTCATGCGGTTCGTCCTCAGGATTAGGGATGCCCAGCAAGGTTTGCAGAGGTTCGGCCAAAGCCAACGCCAAAGCTACCCACTCGGCTTGCGCCGCTTCATCGGCCTGATTCGGTTCGGCAAACTCAATATGTACCACGCCTAAGACCGTGCCGTTTTCCATGCAGATGGGAGCGGAGATTTGGCTTTTACCGCCTTCATTACGCTCGCCGTGGATTTCACCCAGCGACAACCAGTAGGGAATATCGTTGGCAATGTTCATCCAACCGCTTTGCGCCGTGCGGCAGGCTAAGAAAATCCGGCTGTTGTCGTCATCGACTGCCAATTTAGGCTCGATTACCTCGCCCTGATGGGTCAGTCGCACCAGCTGCGGCATTAGGTTTTCAGTGTTTTTAGTCTCTCCGTGGGACGGCATGTGCGCATACACCACCGCGCTTTTTACGCCTTTGGCGCGGCTGTAAGTGGAATCCAAAGCCATGAAAATCTGTTTCAATAAAGCTTCGTTTTGCGGATTTTGACTGATATGTTCGGCCAATTTAACGCCGTCGTGGTCGTACCACAACACTTCCTGTTCCACCGCAGCCTGCCCCATGTTCATCACCGCCTGCGCCGCGACATACGCCACGCGCACATCATCGGCCGGTAGCTTCAGCCCTTGGGTTTGCAGATAATCTTTAATCAAAGCAACAGGCATCTGCCCATCCTTTCCAAATATGAAGGCCGTCTGAACGGTTCAAACGGCCGGATTTTTAATGTGTGCGGCCATTATATGGGGAATAACGGGCGTATTTCAAGAATCCGCCTTTGCACTCTGGCAGATTCCCTGTATAATCCGCTTTCTTATGCGGATGTGGCGAAATTGGTAGACGCACCAGATTTAGGTTCTGGCGCCGTAAGGTGTGAGAGTTCGAGTCTCTCCATCCGCACCAAACTGAAAAATTAAGCAGCTTTATTGCTGCTTTTTTTACGTCTATACGAATCTACGGGAATCTACAAAACCTATATCAGTAAAGGCTTTCAGCCGTTTCATATTTTGCTTTGCTTTTAATTTTTCGTCTATCCGCCTTCATGGGGATACACCCGAATCAACATCTTTTTGTTGGTGCTTTTGTTGGTTCGTTGCAAAATGATGGCGAAAAGCACCAACAAAACGCCCGCAAAACCTTTGGGGCTGGTGTTTTGCCGATTGTCTTGGTTTTCCTCCTATCTGCGTCTTATGCTGTTTTAATGATTGATACATAAAAAGCGAAAACTCAGAAAGGCCGTCTGAAAATTATAATTTTCAGACGGCCTTGGCGTTTTATCTACTTGTTATGACATCAATACATACCTTCGCGTTCTTCGCGGGTGCTGATGTAGATGTTTTTCACTTGGGTGTAGGCAGACAACATCATTTTGTGGGTTTCGCGACCGATACCGGAGGTTTTGTAGCCGCCAAACGGGGCATGTGCCGGTAGGCGGTTGTAGCAGTTGACCCAAACGCGGCCGGTTTCGAGGGCGCGGGAAACGCGCAGGCAGCGGTTGATGTCTGTGCTCCATACGCCGCCGCCCAAGCCGTATTCGGAATCGTTGGCCATGCGGATGACGTCTTCTTCGGTTTTGAATTTGATAACGGTTGCTACCGGGCCGAAGATTTCTTCTTGGGCGATACGGGCATCGTTGCTGGCGGCTTCAATCAGGGTCGGTTCGACAAATTCGCCGGAAGCCAAGTCGCCTTCGATTTTTTTGCCGCCGGTAATAATGCGGCAGCCTTCTTCTTCACCGATTTTGACGTATTTCAAAATGGTGTCCAGTTGGCCGGCATTGACTTGCGAACCCATTTGGGTGTCGTCTTCCCAAGGCAGGCCGACTTTGACTTTTTTGAACTCTTCAGCCAATGCGTTGACGAATTTGTCGTAAATGCCTTCTTGCACAAAAATACGCGAACCGGCGCAGCATACTTGGCCTTGGTTAAACAGAATGCCTTTTTGCGCACCTTCGAGGGCTTTGTCAAACGGCATGTCGTCAAAGAAGATGTTGGCCGATTTGCCGCCGAGTTCCAGAGTGGCGGGAATCAGCATTTCGGCGGCGGCGATACCGACATGGCGGCCGACTTCTGTCGAGCCGGTAAAGGCCAGTTTGTTGAAGCCTTTATGGTGCAGCATGTATTCGCCGGATTTGGAGCCGCGGCCGGTGATGACGTTGAGTACGCCTTTAGGCAGCAGATGGTTGATTTTTTGGGCAAACGACAGCAGGCTCAATGAAGTGCTGGAAGAAGGGTGGATGACCACGGTACAACCTGTGGCCAAAGCAGGGGCGATTTTCCAAGCGGCCATCAGGAAGGGGAAGTTCCACGGAATGATTTGGCCGACTACGCCGATGGGTTCGCGCAAAATCAGGGATAAATCTTCTTCATCCAACTGGGTGGCGGTGCCTTCTTCGCCGCGAATCACGCCGGCAAAGTAGCGGAAGTGGTCGGCGGCCAGCGGGATGTCGGCGGCGCGGGTTTCGCGGATGGGTTTGCCGTTGTCGAGAGTTTCTTGCAGGGCAAACAATTCGGTATTGGCGTCGATAACGTCGGCGATTTTATTCAAAATGGCGGCGCGCTCGGTAACGGTGGTTTTTTTCCAGGTTTTGAACGCTTCCTGCGCGGCGGCGACGGCGGCATCTACATCGGCATCGCTGGCGTCGGTAAATTTGGCCAGTTCTGCGCCGTTGGCCGGATTGCAGGAAGACAGCAGCTTGCCTTCGGTGCCTTTGGTCCATTCGCCGTTAATCAGCAAGCCGTATTCTTTGTCGAACACATTTAAATCTTTTGCCATAATACTGCTCTCCTTTTGAGGTGTTGTTCAGGTTGTGGAATCCGGCGGGGAAAAAGCGGCACTCGTCGGACGTGCGGATTAGCATATTATTTTTTTTCTTATTGTTCAAGGATTATCCGTAAAAAATATGGTTTGTTTTTTATATGTAATTTTATAAAAAATAATAGATATTTGAGTATTTAAGGATTTTAAGAACATTTTAATAATTTTGAAATTTAGGTTGCTTTTATCAACTATTTTTTGTAGTAAATTTTCATGTTAATGATTTGTTATGGTATAACATAAAATACCATTCAATTTCAAAAAGATAGGTATTGACAAGCTCAAACGGGCAGGCGTATTCTGCGCAGAACATCGGTGGTAGAAGCCTGTTGATGCAAGCTGTTTGGCCGTTTTACCGATTGTACCCCCTTTAAAATAACCAAAGCAAAGGAATGATGACATGAAAATGTATGCCGTAGTGGTGAATCAGGATGTAGAAGGTGATGTAGAGGTGGTTGAGCGCGATGTGCGCCCGCTGGAATACGGAGAAGCCTTAGTTGAAGTCGAATATTGCGGCGTGTGCCATACCGATTTGCACGTGGCCGCCGGCGACTACGGTCAAAAACCGGGTCGCGTGTTGGGTCACGAGGGTATCGGTAAAGTGACCCAAATCGCCGACGGCGTGAAAAGCCTGAAAGTGGGCGACCGCGTCAGTATTGCATGGCTGTTTGAAAGCTGCGGTTCTTGCGAATATTGCAACAGTGGCCGTGAAACCTTGTGCCGCAGCGTGTTGAACGCAGGCTATACTGCCGACGGCGGTATGGCTACCCATTGTATCGTGACCGCCGATTATGCGGTAAAAGTGCCCGATGGTTTGGATCCGGCGCAGGCTTCCAGCATTACCTGCGCGGGTGTGACCACTTACAAAGGCGTGAAAGTATCCGGTGTGCGTCCGGGTCAATGGATTGCGGTGTACGGCGCAGGCGGCTTGGGTAACTTGGGCGTGCAGTATGCGAAAAAAGTATTTGGCGCACACGTGATTGCCATCGACATTAACGAAGACAAACTAGCGTTTGCCAAAGAAGTCGGCGCGGATATCGTGATTAACTCCGCTAAAGAAGATGCGGCGAAAGTGATTCAAGAAAAAACCGGCGGTGCGCATGCTGCCATCGTGACCGCTGTGTCTAAAGATGCGTTTAATTCTGCTGTGAACTGCGTTCGTGCGGGCGGCCGTGTGGTGGCGATTGGTTTGCCGCCGGAATCTATGGATTTGTCTATTCCGCGCTTGGTGTTGGACGGTATCGAAGTGGTCGGCTCTTTGGTTGGTACACGCCAAGATTTGGCCGAAGCGTTCCAATTCGGCGCCGAAGGTTTGGTGGTGCCGTTGGTACAACTGCGTGCGCTGGATGAAGCGCCTGCCATCTTCCAAGAAATGCGTGAAGGTAAAATTACCGGCCGTATGGTAATTGATATGAAAAAAGGCTGCACTTGCGGTCAAGCGCACTAAACGGTTTAGGTAAACATTAAAATGCCGTCCGAAAACAATCGGGTTTTCAGACGGCATTTTGCGATAAAACAGATATAAAAATCAGCCTTTAACTATATCAACCAATAATTCATATGAACGCATTTGCGCGGCCTTGTCGTAAATATAGCTGACTGCCATCAATTCATCGGCCTGCACCTGCGCCTGCAAGCGTTCCAGTTGCGCTTTGGCGGTGTCGGGCGAACCGATCAGGCTGCACGACATCATGGATTCGGCCATATTCAAAATATGCGGCGGCACATGCTGCGCAACATCGGCATGTGGCGGCTGCATACCGCTGCGGCTGCCGGTGACCACATTCAGGAAAAATTGCAGACAGGTATTGCTGAGGAACTGCGCTTCTTCGTCGCTGTCGGCCAAAACCGCATTTACGCCGATGATAACTTTCGGTTTGTCCAGTTGTTCTGACGGCCTGAACTCGCGGCGGTAGATTTCGACCGCTTCAGTCAGCATACGCGGCGCGAAATGCGAGGCAAAGGCGTAAGGCAGACCCAATTCAGCGGCCAGATACGCGCTTTCGGTGCTCGAACCCAAAATATACAGCGGCACATCCAAGCCAGGGCCGGGGTAGGCGCGTACATTAGCGCTTTTCGGTACGTCTAATTTGACCGGCCCGAAGCTGAAACCCTGACCTTCTTCATCGGCACTCAAAGGGCTAAAATAATATTGGATTTCGGCAATATCCTGCGGAAAACTGCGCACAAAATCATCGCGGTGGCGACGGATGGCGCGGGCGGTGGCTTGGTCGGTACCCGGTGCACGCCCCAAGCCCAAATCGACGCGGTGCGGATACAGTGCGGCGAGCGTACCGTATTGTTCGGCCACGATAAAGGGCGAATGGTTGGGCAACATCACGCCGCCGGAGCCGACGCGGATGGATTGGGTATTATCCAACACGCGCTGAATCAGCAGGCTGGTGGCGGAGCTGGCGAGGTAGGGCATATTGTGGTGTTCGGCAATCCAGTAGCGGGTATAGCCTTTTTGCTCGGCAAACTGCGCCAATTCAACCAAATTATCAACGGCTTGGCTAAAAGTCTCGCCTTGGCGCAGCGGAACGAGGTTGAGTATGGAGAGGTCGGTCATGATGATTCCTTATGGTGAAGTCAGGTTGCTTTTAAATTTATATATCTAAAAATTTAGATGGATTACATGGGAACAGGTTGGTAAAAATCCGGGCGTCCGGCGTAGGTTTCAACAGACCCTAGCTTAAATCTTCCTGCAAACGGTTTAAAAAACCGGCTACGCCCTCGGCATGGTAGCGGTAATACGTCCATTTGCCGATACGCTTGCTTTCCACCAAACCGGCGTTTTTCAGGCCGGTCAGATAACCGGAAACCACCGATTGCGCCAAGCCGGATTTTTCGGTAATCAGCCCCACGCAAATGCCGCCGCAAAAGCCGGTTTCCTCGCAGCGCAAGCGCTCTTCGCCAAAATGCAGGGCAGGATTTTTCAGCCACAGCAGGATTTGGTAGCGGTAGTCGTTGGAGAGGGTTTTCAAAACATCGGTAATCGGCATGATGGGGCAATGGGGTTGAACGAATGATTTGGATTATATCTATAAATTTAGATATGTCAATATATGAAGCAGCGGGCAGATTTTCAAGCGCAAGACCGTCTGAAAATCAAAATATTTTCAGACGGTCTGAATAATTCAGGGCATTTTAAAATTCCACGCTTGCCGACAGCGAGAAGGTACGTGGCGCACCGGCATTCAGATAACCGCTGCCCGGATAGCCGCCTACCGATGCCCAGTAATTTTTGTTGGCGACATTGTCCACGCGGGCGCGGAAAGTGGCTTCATGCCCTTTGATGTTGGTGCGGTAACGGGCGCCGACATCAAATCTCGTCCAGCCGCCGACTTTGAGCGTATTAGCGGCGTTGGCATAGGAAGAGCCGGTGTAAACCATGCGTCCGTCAAACGCCAGCCCCTGTACTTTTGCCACTTCCCATTCTACGCCGAGATTGGCCTGAAACTTAGGCACACCGATGGTGCGTTTGCCGTCGGTGGCGCTGGAGCCTGTTTCGCGCTGCTCGGTATCCAAGAAAGTCAAACCGCCCAATACGCGCACGCCGCGTGCCGCTTCGCCGTAAGCGGTCAATTCAATCCCGCGATGACGGTCACGGCCTTCGGAGGTAAAACGCAACTGATTGCCGTCTGAAACATACAGCGCACGCGGCTTGTCGGTGCTGAACAAAGCCAAACCCGCACCGAAACCGCCGCCCTCGAATTTAGCACCGATTTCTTTTTGTTTGGATACATACGGACTGAGTTGCTCGTAGGCATTGCTCACCGCTGTGCCGCCCGAAGTAGCGGCGGCGGTGGCCCCCTGCATCAGGCTTTCCACATAGTTGCCGTACACCGACCATTGCGGCGTGAGGCGGTACGCCACGCCCACCGCCGGGCTGATACGCGATTTCTTATAGTCGGTTTCCTTACCCGTATTGTAGGCGAAACTTTCGCTGTGAATTTCCTGCCAACGCGCCCCCAGCGTAAGCTGCAAACGCTTGTCAAACGCGCTGACGGTATCGCCCAAAGCCACGCTGCGCAAACGCAGGCGGTTGGTGACGGCCGGGCCGGAAGCGTTGCCGTAAAGCGCGGAGGACGAATAGGCGGCATCGGCGTAATAAACAGGATTGTAAAGATTGGTGCTGAGGGTATTGCGGTAGTCCATCACATACGCATTTTTGCGTTTGGACTGGTATTGGTTGGCCGCCAAAACCCATTCATGCTGCAAGGCGCCGGTAGCAAAATGTCCGCGCAAGCCGGCTTCGCCGGTATGGATGACATCTTCGCGCTTGTTGTCGAAACGGTATTGCGTACCGTTGCCGTTACTGTTGGTTAAGGTTAGATTGGCAAGCGAATTTTGCTCTTTGCCTTTGCGGAAACCATAGGCGGCATAAGCAGTCAGATTATCGTTCAAGTCGTATTCGCCGCGCAGCGTGCCGAATACATCGCGTTCGTTGGAATATGTCCACGGCTGCGCCCAGTTGCTCGAAGCATCGGGCGCGGCGGGGACGGCGGTAACGGCCGAACCGAGCGTAACATTTGTGCGCGTTTCTTTCAATTTGTTGTCCTGCCAGCCCAAATCCGCCGACAGACGGGCTTTCTCGCCGCGCCAATCCAAGCCCAAACTCAACAGGCTGAGTTTGTTTTTCTCATCATCCACCGAGGTATGACCGTTGCGGTGGGCGGCATTAAAGCGCACGCCGAATTCCTGATTCGCACCGAAACGGCGGGCAATATCCGCCGCTATATTGCCGCTGCTTTTATTGGCATAACCGGCTGTGAAGCGGGTCAGTTCTTCATTCGGCGCACGCTTGGGTAATACAGATACCGTGCCGCCGATATTGTTGCCGCCGGGTGCCATGCCGTTCATAAACGCCGATGCGCCGCGCAGCACTTCCACACGCTCAAACAATTCGGTGGCGATGTATTGGCGCGGCAGAATGCCGTATAAGCCGTTGTACATGGTGTCGTCGGACTCGCTGGCAAAGCCCCGGATAAAATAGGATTCTTGGAAATTGCCGTAACCGCGCGCAATGCGCACGGTCGGGTCGTTTTGCAATACGTCGCCCACACTTTTGGCCTGTTTGTCCTGAATCAGTTTATTGGTATAAGCGGTGGTGGAAAACGGATTTTCTAAATTGGTTTTATTGCCCAAAATCCCGGCACGCGCACCATTGGCCACCTGCCCGCCGTTAAAGGCCGGTATCAGACCGCTTTTGGAGGCGTCGGCGCTGGCGGTAACATTAACCGTCTCCAAATCGGTTTGCTCGGTTGCCGGTTCGTCGGCGGCATAAACGACGGAAAACGCGCATATTAAAGCAGTCGCCACAAGGTTGCGGCGGAACATGCTGGCGGGATCGTTGGACATTTTTTTCTTTCTTTATTTTTTGAAACAAGGATTATAACCATTATCAAAATGTTAAGCTATCGAAAAGAAAATATATTGTAAAGATGTTAAAGGCCGTCTGAAAACACCAAATTTTCAGACGGCCTTTGAGGATTAGTCAGTCGTTAAAACGATTCGTTCGCTCTCAAATAGCGCCATTTGCCCGGCGGCAGTTTGCCCAGCTTGACCTTACCCATGCGGATGCGTTTGAGGCCGGTCACGCGCAGGCCGACCAGCTCGCACATGCGGCGGATTTGGCGTTTTTTGCCTTGCTTCAATACAAAGCGCAGCTGGTCTTCGTTTTGCCATTCCACTTTGGCCGGACGCAGTTTTTCGCCGTCCAAACTCAAGCCGTGGTTGAGCAGCGCCAAACCTTTGTCGTCGAGCTTGCCGCGCACGCGCACCAGATATTCTTTTTCGCTGCTGCTGTTTTCGCCGATAAGCTGCTTGGCGATACGCCCATCTTGCGTGAGTACCAACAGGCCGACGGAGTCAATATCCAAACGGCCGGCGGGCGCTAGGCCGAATTTGTGCTTTTCGCTGAATTCGATACGGCTGTCGTCGCCTTCCCAACGGTTTTCGGGCGTAATCAGCTCGGCGGCGGATTTGTAGCCTTTTTCCGCTTGGGCGCTGACGTAGCCGACGGGTTTGTTGAGCAGTATCGTCACCCGCGCCGCCTGTTTTTCGTACGCCTGTTTGTTTAAATCAATGCGGTCGGCTTCGGTGACTTTTTGGCCGAGGACGGCGGTTTGGCCGTTGACCTTGATCCAGCCCTGCTCGATATAGCTGTCGGCTTCGCGGCGGGAGCAAAGGCCGAGTTGCGCCATGCGCTTGGAGAGGCGCATGGTTTCGGTGTTGTCGTGTTGCATAATGGGTTCACTTGGAAAAGATGAGCGATTATAGCATTATCTGCGGCTTTGCCCGTTTTCAGACGGCCTTTTGCGCGGACAGGGCAGGCCGTCTGAAAACAGGAGACTGCCCAAACGAAAATTTCAAAAGACTACATACATTTGCAACGGTATAATGCCTTTCGATTATTGTTATCACTTACTTTTAAAAAACAAAATGTTTAAAATTCTCAAACAGTTCAAATGGTTTCTTAAAGATTACTGGTGGCGTAAAGATAATTTACTGTCTTGGCTGATTCTTGCTGTATTGGTGGCACTCGGTTTCGGCGTGGTCGAAATCAATGTGCGCATTAATGAATGGAGCAAAACCTTTTACGACACGCTCGAGGCTTTGCAGGGCGGCAAGCTGTATGTATTGGTGCAGGAATATTTGATTTATATCGCCATTTTCGTGGTGGCGGCGGTATATCGCGCCTGGCTGCGCAAGCTCCTGATTATCCGCTGGCGCTCGCACCTGACCGAACGGCTGTTGGGCGAATGGCTGGATAAACGCGCCTATTACCGCATCGCGCTCAAACAAACCACCGACAACCCCGACCAGCGTATCGCCGAAGACGTGAATATTTTTGTCTCGCGCACCATCGAGCTGTTTATCTCGCTCTTAACCAACCTCGCGCAGCTGTATTCGTTTGTGGCGATTTTGTGGAAACTGTCGGGTACGCATACCTTCAACATTATGGGCAGTAATATTACCGTTACCGGTTATTTGGTGTGGATCGCCGTGGCCTATGCCCTGTTCGGCAGTATTTTCACCCAAGTTATCGGTAAAAAATTGCACGTTTTAAACTACCGCCAACAAAAATTCGAGGCCGATTTCCGCGCCTCGCTGGTGCGCAAAAACGACAACGCCGAGCAAATCGCCCTCTATCACGGCGAAACGCGCGAACACGCCACCCTGCGCGGCGAGTTTAACGAAATTATCGGCAACTGGCACCTGCTGATGAACCGCGAGCGTAATCTCGGTTTCTTTACCACCGCTTACGACCGCTTTTCGCTAATGCTGCCGGTATTGGTGAGTATTCCGCTGTTTATCGCCAAAGCCATCACCCTCGGCGGCCTGATGCAGATTCGCAGCGCTTTTAGCGCCGTGTTCAACTCGTTAAGCTGGTTTGTGTTTGCCTATACCATCCTGCCCGAATGGAGCGCCACCGTGCAGCGTTTGTATCAGTTCCGCCACAACATCCACACCGAGCAGGCCAACGACAAAACCCCGCCGCTTTCAGACGGCCTCACCATAGACGGCCTCAATATTTACACTCCGACAGGCGAAGCCATTTTGACCGATGTGCGCGCCCGAATCAGCCCGCGCAAATGGACGCAGCTGGCCGGACGCAGCGGTTTGGGCAAATCCACCCTGTTGCGCACCATCGGCGGCTTGTGGGCAGATTACGAAGGCAGCTGGCAGGCGCCGCAAGGCCGCAGCCTGCTTTTGCCGCAGCGCACCTATCTGGGCAGCGGAACGCTGGCCGAAATCATCAGCTATCCCGACAGCCAAATCCATGACGACAGCGTGTACCGCGACTTACTCGCCGCCGTCGGTTTGGAAAAATGGCAGCATGATTTGCACAAAGCGCAAAACTGGGAGCAGACCCTCTCCGCCGGCGAACAGCAGCGCATCGCCATCGCCCGCGCCTTGCTGATTCAGCCCGACTACCTGTATCTGGACGAAAATACCTCCGCGCTGGACATGCAGTCTGCCCGCCGTTTGCTGCAATTATTGAAAGAGCGGCTTCCTGATACCACTGTGGTGATTGTCAGTCATCAGCCTGAGTTGGCGGATATGTATGACGAGGTATTGGATTTGACACCGTTTAGGGCGGGGTAAGGGACGGACGGGGCATACATATGCGGTATGCACCCGTCGTTTCCAAGCAGAATGCCGTCTGAAAAACATTGTTTTTCAGACGGCATTCTGCTTGTTTAGGACGGTTTCAACCCGGCACTTGAGGTGGGAATCCGCCTTGCGGCAAGCAAGTACGGCTAAACCCGTTTTTCGGCCGCCAAATACGCCGCATTCTTATCCCGCCTGCCCACGCTGATGACCGTCACCGTCACAATATTGTCGCGCACCTGATACACCAAGCGGTAGCCGGTGCTGCGCAGCTTGATTTTGTAGCAGTCGGGCAGATTGTGCAGCGCGGCAGAGGGCACGCGCGGGTTTTCCAGCCGCTCCTTCAATTTTTTGCGGAACTGCTGGCGGATACTGCCGTCGAGCTTGTCCCATTCAGCTTCCGCAGAGGGAAGCATAATCAGTTTATAAGTCATCGATGGATACCTCGCGACCGACTTCGTTGGCACGCTCCATCACAATTTTCGCATCTTCCAAGTCTTCCAGATAATCCATCAAACCTTCATAAAATTTGGCCGACAGCAGATAAGCCTCCGGGCGGTTGTGGTTCAGCACCGCCACCACACCTTCGGATTCTTCCACAATCGAGCTGAAATTACGTTTGAGTTCGGTCACGCTGACGGCGTAGTCGGCTAATACGGCATGCATGGCAGTTCCTTTGGTACAGGTAAATTAACAGATTTATTTTACATCAAATTAAATATTGTTTAAAGCACTGAATTTAGTGTAGGCCGTCTGAAAAACATATTTTCAGACGGCCTTACATTCGCATTTCAAGTGCAACATCTGCAACATCGGAAATTAACGGTTTAAATATCCCCAAGAACAAACTGCCCGGTGTTTCATAGCCGAGCGTTTTTCTTGGACGGTGGTTCAGTTGTT
>NZ_JALJYC010000015.1 GCF_024170405.1 Neisseria perflava
ATGGCGTTTTAACAACAGTGAAATAAAATCTCAAATTTCTATTTTGAAACAGTTAGTAAAAGGTAATTTGCTCTAATTATCTAGTACAGCCCCAAGAAAAAAGTAACTGCATTTTTCTTACCTTGAATCCTTACCGTTATCACACAATAAGCCGCCCAAATAAACGCCCCCAGAAGCGCCAACAGATAGCTGGCGGGGTTTATCGAGATATTGTGCGCAATGCTGCGCCAATCCAAGCCCTGTTCGCCGCCCAATACCCAAGCGATACCGGCAAACGACATCATCAGACCGAATACCACCCACCATTTGGCTTTTTGCCCGTTAAACAAAATGCTCGCCATGACCGTCAGCGCCGGCCACAAATAATTCACCATCCCCACTTCCACCGCTTGCCGAGCGTTTTGCGCATAGCCCACCGACAGCGACAAGCACAGCTCGTAAGCCACAAACAGCAAACCGCCCCACAGCAGGTAAGCACGCGGGAAAGTATGAATTCTCGGCACACCGCCGGTCAGCAGCAACACCACCGTTGCCACGCTGTACATTACCGCCGCGCCGCCAACTGCGCCGAAATAGCCGCTGAGGATATGAATCAGGCTGATGACCGCGCTCCACAGCAAAATGGCGGAAAAACCGATAAAAGTTGCTTTATTCTTATCCATACTTAAAAATAGCTTTCTTGATGTTTTGCCTGAAGAGATAGGCCGTCTGAAAGTATATAAACCGCCATACAACGCTCAGAAATTCCCGTGCCGCGCTGATATAACAAAATCGCATTAACAACAAACAAACCATTCTTTCCGTTCTTCAGACGGCCTGTATTAAAGTACGGTTCGACAAACTGCCGGATTATGGGCGCGGAAAACCCGTTATTCTACACGCTTTTCCTGCCCGCCCCATCCGGCAACGCATTGATGCGAATCTGCCCAAAATGACAAATAAGGCCGCTGCGCCGACAAAGGAACTTTTTATGACCCAAGCCAATCCCCTACCTGTTGAACTTTCATCGCAGCTATCCGCCCTTTCACCGACCCAGCTGGCTTGGCTGTCCGGCTATTGTTGGGCGCAAAGCCAAGGCTCAAGCGCAACGGCAGCGCCGACCGCTTTTGCCGCCGAAGCCGCAGCACCGGCCGCCGTTGCCCGCCACGTTACCGTATTGTCCGCCTCGCAAACCGGCAATGCCCGCCGCGTGGCCGAATCTTTACATGCCAAACTACAAGCCGCCGGTGTCGAAGCACGCTTGACCGGCGTGGGCGATTTCAAGAGCAAAACCCTGCCCGACGAAGACATTGTCTTGTTAGTCACTTCAACCCAAGGCGAAGGCGAACCGCCGGAAGAAGCCCTGCCGCTGCACAAATTCCTGTTTGGCAAAAAAGCGCCGAAATTGGACGCGCTGACCTTTGCCGTGTTGGGTTTGGGCGATTCTTCCTATCCAAAATTCTGTCAGGCCGGACGTGATTTTGACGCGAAGCTGGCCGAATTGGGCGCAGGCCGTCTGAATGATTTGGGCGTGTGCGACTTGGATTTCCAAGCCACTGCCGATGCGTGGGTGGATGCCGTTGTGCCGAAAGTGGCCGAACTGTGCGCCCAATCAAGCGCAGCAGCCGCACCGTCTGCCGCCTCCGCCGCACCTAGCGCCGACAGCGGCACGGTTTACACCAAAGAGCAGCCTTTTACCGCCACCTTGTCTGTGCGCCAAAAAATTACTTCGCGCCGCGCAGAAAAAGACGTGGAACACATCGAAATCGACTTGAGCGGCTCGGGTATCCGCTATCAGGCCGGCGACGCGCTGGGCGTATGGCCGCTGAACGCGCCGGATTTGGTTCAGGAAATTTTGGATTTGAACGGTTTGAACGGCAGCGAAAGCGTCACCTTACACGACGGCAAAACCAGCGATATTAAGACGGCCTTGACCGAATATGCCGACCTGACCCAGATCACCCCCGCTTTTGTGCAGCAATATGCCGAACTCTCCGGCAGCGATGATTTGAAAGCCGTTGCCGACAACGCCGAAACGCTGGACGCATTCTTGGCCGTTAACCCGCCTGTCGGCGTATTGGCCGCCTATCCTCATGTATTGGACGCGCAAACCCTGTTCGGCCTGTTCCGTGCGCAAACCCCGCGCCTGTATTCCATCGCCTCGGCGCAAGACGAAGTGGGCGAAGAAGTGCATCTGACCGTGGGCGTGGTGCGTTTCAACCATCACGAGCACACCTACACCGGCGCTGCCTCCGGCTTTTTGGGCGAACGCTTGGAAGAAGGTCAGGAAGTACGCGTATTCGTGGAAAGCAACCCGCATTTCCGCCTGCCGCAAGACGGCAATACGCCTGTGATTATGATTGGCGCAGGCACCGGCGTCGCACCGTTCCGCTCCTTTATGCAGCAGCGCAGCGCCAACGGCGATGAGGGCAAAAACTGGCTGATTTTCGGCAACCAGCGCTTTACCGATGATTTCCTGTACCAAACCGAATGGCAAGGCTTCCGTAAAGACGGTTTGCTCACCCGTTACGATTTTGCCTGGAGCCGCCAAGGTGAGCATAAAGTCTATGTGCAACACCGCATTGCAGAAGAGGCCACCGCGATTTGGGAATGGTTGCAACAAGGCGCGCATATTTATGTCTGCGGCGACGCCACCCGCATGGCGCGAGACGTAGAAGAGGCCTTGCTGACCGTGATTGCCGACCAGGGCAAACTCAGCCGCGACGAAGCCGAAGACTACCTCAACGATTTGCGCGAAGACAAACGCTACCAACGCGACGTATATTGATTAGCGTCCGATAAAGCAAAATGCCGTCTGAAAACCGACAAGGTTTCAGACGGCATTTTCTTTACGACATTCATTCAATAAATCGGTCTTAACCCACGCGGTATCGGCTTGGGCTATCACTGTTGCAAAAATCCCCTCCCTCCTTGCCCAACCCGTTTTTCAGACGGCCTTTTCCTGTATAATTCTCCCAACCGTTACCCAATCGCGCAAAGGCAAAATAAATTGGAAGGATTACAACAACTTATCGAATTACTGATTGCTTTTGTGCATTGGATATTGAAATTGCTCGACTTTTTGTTTTAAACTAAGCCCAATTCATTTACTTGATAATATTTTTCCTTATGCAACCGGCCATCCGTTCCAACGCTTACTATTATTGGTACTGCACCAACGTGCGGTACTTTTTTGCGCTTGTCTGAACGGAAAGCAGTCGCAAAAGCCTACCGCCATTATTCGGGCGGTTTTTTTATTGCTGCATTTTTGATTTGCCGCCTGAATCGGATTCATCACACGATTTAAGGAGCCCATCATGCCAGCCGTATCCCCAAACCGACATCCCGCCCATCATACTGCCCCTCAAGCAGCCGCCCTGCACCGCTGCCACCTGATTACCGACGGTAATGCCCACCGCCCCGATTTGAGCAACGGCACTCTGCCCGCAGCCCCCGAAAACCTCATCAGCGAAGCCCTACTGCCGCAAATCCGCACCGTCGCCACCCTGATTGCCGCCTCCCGCCACGATTTCAGCCGCCGCAGCCCCGATGTGTTTACCGAAGAAGCCGATTTCTTCGCTGCACGTATTTTGGTCTTGGGCGTGCGCCGTTTTCATCTCGACGTTACCCTATTGCCCATGCTGAAAATCGCCAACCAACGCGCCGCCGCCTTTGCCTGTATACACAAGCTGCCGTTTACCCCCGCGCAAATGCGCATGAGCCTGCACGCAGACCGTCCGGCCAACCTATTGATTATCGAAACCGAGCATGAGGCCGAACCTTGCGGTAGTCTGATTGCCAACAACTTGGCTTTTGCCGCCAAACTGCCCGTTTTATCTGTGTAAAAAACCGCAACCGGGCTTGATAAATCTTGGATTTACACTATATTAGGCAGGCCGACACTTGGTTCGGCTCAGACATAAATCCTCCTTTTTCACAGGAACAACAATGAAAAAATTAATTGCCTTAGCCGTCTTGTCCGCCGTTGCCCTTACCGCCTGCAAAGACGGAACCCAAGCCAAACTCGAGCAGCAGCAAAAACAAATCGAAGCGCTGCAACAACAGTTGAGCCAGCAAAACAGCGATGCCCAAGCCGACAACACCGTGTATGAATTGGCCGCCAGCGCCGTGCAGGAAACCATCCCTGCCGAAGCCATCGCCAACAAAGGCAACGGCCAAGCCGTAACCGGTACCGACGGCCAGCAATACATCTATGACCAATCCACCGGCTCATGGCTGCTGCAAAGTCTGGTCGGTGCGGCTGCCGGTGCGTTTATCGGCAATATGTTGGCCAACAAATTTACCAAAGCCACCAACCAAAACAGCCCCGTTGCCCAACGCGCCCGCACCAGCTATTACCAAACCGCCCGCCCAAACACGCGCACCAGCCGCCAGCTGAACACCCGCAGCCTGCCCGCGCAGCAACGCAATGCAGCTACCGGTACGCAACAACAGCGTAATGCTGCCACCACAGGTACGCAGCAACGAAATAGCGCAACCACACCGAATTACCGCCCGACCCAAGCCGCGCAACCCAACTACCGCCGTTCTACGCCGATGCGCCGTGGTTTCGGCCGCCGCCGTTAATCGGATGTAGGCAGGCATAACAGGCCGTCTGAAAATCCCGCGTTTTCAGACGGCCTTTATAACCCCCATCATTTGTTTCAATCAAACCGTTTTCTCCGTTTCAGACGGCCTTGCTTTGCAGTAAAATCAGGCCGTCTGAAAAGCCATACCGTATAAAGGAAACCTCATGAGCCAACATCACAAACTGATTATCCTGGGTTCCGGCCCTGCCGGTTATACCGCCGCCGTGTATGCCGCACGCGCCAATCTGAATCCCGTCATCATCACCGGCGTGGAGCAAGGCGGCCAGCTGATGACCACCACCGAAGTGGACAACTGGCCGGCCGATGCCGACGGCGTACAAGGCCCTGAATTGATGGCGCGTTTCCAAGCGCACGCCGAGCGTTTCGGCACTGAAATGATTTTCGACCAAATCCATACCGCCGAGCTGCAACAGCGTCCGTTCAAACTCATCGGCGACATGGGCGAATACACCTGCGACGCCTTGATTATCGCCACCGGCGCTTCCGCCAAATATCTGGGTTTGCCCAGCGAAGAAGCGTTTGCCGGTAAAGGTGTGTCCGCCTGCGCCACCTGCGACGGTTTCTTCTACAAAAAACAAGCTGTGGCCGTGGTTGGCGGCGGCAATACCGCTGTGGAAGAAGCCCTGTATCTGGCCAACATCGCCGATACCGTTACCCTGATTCACCGCCGCGACAGTTTCCGCGCCGAAAAAATCATGGTCGATAAACTGATGAAACGCGTGGAAGAAGGCAAAATCATTCTGAAACTGAATGCCGCGCTGGATGAAGTCTTGGGCGACGACAGCGGCGTAACCGGCGCACGCTTGAAAAACAACGATGGCACAACTGAAAACATCGAAGTCAAAGGCGTATTTATCGCCATCGGCCACAAGCCGAACACCGATATTTTCAAAGGCCAGTTGGATATGGACGAAACCGGCTACCTGAAAACCAAAGGCGGCAGCGGCGACAATGTTGGCCTGACCAATATCGAAGGCATTTGGGCGGCGGGCGACGTCAAAGACCACACCTACCGCCAAGCCATCACCAGCGCTGCGTCCGGCTGCCAAGCCGCTCTGGATGCCGAGCGTTGGTTGGACAGCCAAGCGTAAACGCTGCGTTTTATTAGCAGGACAGCGACCCGCAAAGGCCGTCTGAAAAAGGGCAATCCCGTTTCCCTTTTTCAGACGGCCTTTCTGTTGTCATACGTTTTTATCGCGTAAATTCTGCCAAAAACAAAGCGTTATACGGCTACTTTCTTTGCCTGATTGCCCATTCTGTGAAATAATGCCGCAATGAAAAAACTTACGCCGCAAAATTTATACGACGTTTTAAACGAACGTACCGGTCAAGCCGATTTCGTTTCCATTCTCAACGCACTCATCCAATTTCTGCGCAGCGGCGGCAAAAAAAATGCCGCCGAGCGCTTCGACCAAATCCTCAACCTGTTCAAGCAAGACGAAGCCTTATGTCGCCGTTTCGGTAACAGCTTCTATACCTGGCTGGCGCAAATCCATGTTTACCCCGCTTTAATCAAACTGGGCATTTTTTCGCGCAACAGCTTTGCCCGCGAAATTACCAGCCGCATTTACGAGCGCTTCAGCCCGTCCTATAAAGACCTGAGCAATCTGCTGGAAGTTTTCCTGTATCTGTTTCACTCGGAAAATGACGAGCGCTGGCTGCAAACCATCAGCCTGCGCCAATGGCTGAACCTGTATGAGCTGGTACAGCGCCATACCGATACCGCCCTGCTTCAGACGGCCTCGCGCCAACTGGAAGATGCGCGTTTGCGTGCCATGGAAATGCTGTCGATTTGGGTGGCTTCCGAAGCGCTGCAACCCGAATTTATCCGTCTGACACCGCGCCTTTTGGATGCCGACTCCGCCTTTGTCGCCCTGCAACGGGAAACCGCCAAGCTGGTGGAATCTTACCGCAGCGGTCAAACCGATTACGATACCGGCCATTTGGAAGTGATGTTCGACCAATGCCACAAGCTGGTGGACACGCTGCGCCGCAAAGGAACGGGCGCAGGTTCCGGCTCTTCGGTACAGGTGGCGCATTTGCTGGAGCGTTTGCAGCAGACCCTAGGCCGTCTGAAACTGCTGGTCGATATGCAGACCCAAAGCGACAACCGCAACCGCCTGGCCGTCAATCTGCTTAATTCCATGATTTACGCCGCCGTTGAGCAATACAGCACCCGCTATCTGCGCAAAAGCAGCGTGCGCATGCTGGCCAAAAGCATTACCGAAAACACCAGCAACCACGGCGAGCACTACATCACCACCAACCGCCGCGAATATTTGCATATGTTTTATTCCGCAGCAGGCGGCGGCGTGATTATCGCGCTGTTGGCGCTGCATAAAATCCATATTACCTCATTGGGTTTGGGCGAATTTGCCACTTCGCTGCTGGCCGGATTGAACTACGGCATCGGCTTTATGCTGATTCACATGCTGCACTGCACCGTCGCCACCAAGCAGCCCGCCATGACCGCCGCCAGTTTTGCCGAACAGGTCGAGCTCAACGAGCGCGGCCGTGCAGTGGACAATAAATTAGCCAACCTGCTGATTGACGTATGCCGCTCGCAGAGCGTGGCCGTGTTCGGTAATGTCGCCATCGCCATTTTGCTGGCCGGCCTCATCGCCGCTTTCCATTTTTTCCATTCCGGCGAACCCTTATTAAGCGAAGAGAGCGTTGCCTACCAATTCAAATCGGTTGATATCCTAACCAAACCGACCTTATGGTATGCCGCCATTGCCGGTGTCTGGCTGTTCTGCTCGGGTATTATCGCCGGATTCTTTGATAACCGCGCCGACTATTTGGATTTGAAACGCCGCCTCACCGTCAACCCGCTGCTACGCCGAATCATGCCGGATAAAATCCGCCAGCGCTTTGCCGCCTATATGCACCGGCATTACGGCTCGCTGATGAGTAATTTTATCTTCGGTATGCTGCTGGGCATGACCGGCTGGGTCGGCCACTTGCTGCATTTGCCGCTCGACATCCGCCATGTTGCCTTTTCATCGGCCAATCTCGGCTACGCCACCGTCAGCGGATCGGTCAGCGCCGGGATGTTTATCTACGGGATAATAGGCGTATTGGCCATCGGTTTGGTGAATCTGTTGGTCAGCTTCACCCTTGCCCTGTACGTCGCCCTGCGCTCGCGCGGGACAAAAATCAGCAGCATCCGCAATCTGCTCAACAGCGTCTGGGTTCGGGTCAAAAGCAATCCTTTGCTGCTGGTGTATCCGGTTCAGACGGCCGAAACCAAAAGCGCTTCGGAGCAGCATAAAGGTTAACAAGCATGCAATGAAAAGCCGATACGTTTTACCGTATCGGCTTTTACTTTTCAGACGGCCTGAACCTTTGCAAATCGGAAAATGCCGTCTGAAACCCATCCTCAGTCATTTATCATTTCCGCGCAAGCTAAAGCTACATCCGCCCCAATTCGCGCTGCAAAGCTTGGATATTTTGCTGACGATCGGACACCGTGGCTTGCAACGCATTGACCTGCTCTTGATTAACGCTGCCGCCCTTCGCCGTACGCGCCTGCGCCAATGCCTTCTGCGCTTGAGCCAGCGCACGGCGCTCGTTGCTCAATTCGCTTTCCAAAATCGCACGGCGGCTATTGTTTGCCGGGGCTCGCGGCGCAGTGGCAATGGGCGCGGCAACCACCGGCGCACGCGGCGCAGATGTTTTGGTGCTGCCGCTTTTCGCCTGCCCTTTTTTGGCATGGGAAGATTTGGCTGCCCGCTTTTTGGACGACGGCTGCGGCTGTGTTTGGCTGACCGACGGCATATATTCATCATAGCGGCTGCTGCTGTAACTGCCGATAGACGGCAAATCGGCAGAACGGCAACTGGCCGACGGACGCGAAGTGTATACCACCACGCCGCCGGTTTCGCAGGTGTAGATTTTGCTGGCCGCGCTGACGGGCATGGCAGAAAGAAACATGACCACCGAAGCGGCGGCCGGATAAAAAATAGATTTCATGACGTGTTATCGGGTAGTGACCGGAAAGCTGCCCAAACCATTACTGCCCTTTTCACGGCGGTTTTTATTGCGGGGCGCTTGCGAAGATTTTTTACGGCGCTTTTTGTTTTCGGATTTGGCTCTTTCCTGCTCCCGAGCCAGTTTCGCTTGGGCGGTTTTCAGTTTATATACGCCGCCGGGATAGCTGTCGACACCCGGCAAGCGCTCATTTTTGCAAACCGGTGTCGGTTCGGAAGTATAGGTTTTTTGGCCGGACGGCGAAACGCAGGTATAAACAGGATTGGCGCAGGCAAGCCCGCCCAATCCCAATAGAACGGCGGCCGAGGCCAAAGAAATCCCTGTTTTCAAGGTAAAAGACATTTTATTTTCCGTAATTAGTGCCGGCCATTCAGATGGCCTTGAGCTATTATTATCCGGAAGAAAAATGACCTGTCAGGCAAACTCTGCCTCTACTGCCGCCAAGACTTGCTCCAACTCTTCCTGCCACAGCAGCCAATTTTCTTCCAACTCGTTTAATTTTACTTTAGTTTCTGTCAGTTGGGCGAGGGTTTGCTGCAATTTGGCTTTGTTGTCATCCGAATAAGCGTCTTCTTGTGCCCAAAATGCTTCACAGGCCGTCTGAATCTCGTTTAAAGCAGCAATTTCTTTTTCCGCCTTGTCAATTTTCTGTTGCAACGGTTTGCTGCGTTTGGCTTTTTCCTGACGGATTTGCGCTTCAATGCGTTTGGTGTCTTTACGGCTTTGGCTCTGCGCGGAAGCGGCAGGTGCGACGGCGGCATTGTCCTGCGCCAAACGCCATTGGCAGTAATCGTTCAAATCGCCGTCAAACGGCTGCAATTTGCCCTTATCAATCAGCAAAAAGCTGTCGGTGGTGGCTTCCAGCAGGCTGCGGTCGTGCGATACCACAATCAATGCGCCTTGAAAGCTCTGCAAAGCCACGGTCAGCGCGTGGCGCATGTCCAAATCCAAATGGTTGGTCGGTTCATCTAAGAGCAGCAGGTTGGGTTTCTGCCACACAATCATCGCCAGCGCCAAGCGTGCTTTTTCGCCGCCGCTAAAGGGCTCGATTTTTTGCAAGGCCATATCGCCGACAAAATTGAAGCCGCCGAGGAAATTGCGGATGTCTTGTTCGCGCACTTGCGGCGAGAGCTGCTGGATGTGCCATATCGGGCTTTGGTCGCTGCGCAGGGTATCGAGCTGGTGTTGCGCAAAATAACCGATATTGAGCTTGTCGGACTTGACGATTTGCCCTGCCAGCAAATCCAGTTCGCCCGCCAAAGCTTTGATAAAAGTAGATTTACCGCTGCCGTTGACCCCCAATAAACCATACCGCGCACCGCTTTCCAACGACAGGCTCAGGCCGTGCAAAACAATGTGTTCGCCGTAGCCCAAATCGGCCTGATCCAATTTCAGCAAGGGATTGGGCAGGTGGGCGGGTTGCTCGAATTCAAATGAAAATTCGCTGTCCAGATGGGCGGGGGCGATACGCTCCAACTTCGCCAGCGCCTTCATGCGGCTCTGCGCTTGAGTGGCTTTGGTGGCTTTGGCTTTGAATCGGTCGATAAACGACTGCAAATGCTTGATTTGCGTCTGCTGCTTGACATAGGCCGCTTGCTGCTGCGCCAAGCGCTGGGCGCGTTCGGTTTGGTAGAAATCGTAATTGCCGCCGTATTGGGTGAGCTTTTGCTGGGACAATTCAATGGTTTGCGTGGTGGTGGCATTCAGAAAATCGCGGTCGTGCGAAATGATGATTTGCGTACAGGGCAGATTAGCCAAATGATTTTCCAGCCACAATACCGTTTCCAAATCCAAGTGGTTGGTCGGTTCGTCCAAAAGCAGTAAATCTGCGCGGCACATCAGCGCCTGCGCCAGATTCAGACGCATGCGCCAGCCGCCGGAAAAAGACTTGACCGGACGGGCATGCTCTTCCTGCAAAAATCCCAAACCGCTCAATAACTTGGCCGCACGCGCCGGAGCGGTATAGGCGTCGATTTCGTCCAGCTTGGCATGGTATTCGGCCTGCTTCATGCCGTCGTTTTGCGCTTCGGCTTCCTGCAAGGCCGTCTGAAAAGCCTGCAATTCTTGGTCGCCCTGCAATACATAATCCAAGGCGCTGACATCCAATGCGGGCGTTTCCTGCGATACCGCTGCCAAACGCCAGTTTTTCGGAATCAGAATATCGCCGCCGTCCTGTGTGATTTCTCCTTTAATCAGCGCAAACAGGCTGGATTTGCCCGTACCGTTTTTACCGATTAAGCCGACGCGCTGCCCGGGATTGATGGTGGCTGAGGCTTTGTCCAGCAATACTTTCAAGCCGCGTTGCAGGGTCAGGTTTTTCAATTCAATCATGGGAGAAACTCGGTACGGTGCAAAAGGCGGTATTTTACCTGATTTTGATACAAAAAGGCCGTCTGAAACCGGTTTCGGTTTCAGACGGCCTCTTACATCCTACTCAATCAGGTTAATCAGGCGATTTCCAACCACAACACTTGATACGGTTGCAATTCCAAATCTTCATTCAATTTCACGGTTTTGCCGCTAATCAAATCTTTGGCCTGCACCGGCATGGCTTGCAGGGTATCCGCAGTAATGGTTTGCGGGAATTCGCTGAAATTGCCGAATGCCAGCAAAGCATTGTTGCGGATGTAGCCGACGATGTGTTTGTTGTTGGTATTGAAGGTTACCAAACGGCCGCCGTCAAAACGCTCATTGGTTTTGCGCACTTGAATCATATGGCGCAAACCTTGGTAGATTTGACCGGCGGTAGTGGTCAAATCGTTGCGCTGCGCATACAGCTCGGCATCGTATTTCGGACGGTGCGCCCAGCGGCTGTCGTCGCTCTTATTGCTGTCTTTGTACCAGTCCTCATCGTTCAACGTGCCGACTTCGTCGCCCAGATAAATCAGCGGCAGGCCGCCGGTACTCAGGGCAATGCTGTACAGCAGTTTGATGCGGTCAACGCCGAAGGGATCGTTGTGACCTAAGCCAACCAAGGCCGCCGCCGTACCGCACACGCGGCAGTCGCCGGTGTTCGGGTTGTATTGGAACGGTACGCCGTTGGCGAAGCTGCCGTCAAACTGGTTCACAAAGAAACGGTTGAGGAATTGGCGGTGGTTGTAGCCGTGGATACCGAAATAACCGGCATCTTCGTCGGCAAACGTCCAGCCGATGTCGTCATGACTGCGCACGTAATTTACCCAAGCGGTATGCTCCGGCAGGTTGTGGCGGTAGGTCAGCGCCTGATTGAGCAGGTTGACTTCGCGGGTCGCCAGCGTGTTCCACAACAAGGCCATCTGCAAGGGGTTGTAACCCATCTGGCATTCGTCTTGATGGATGTATTGCACCACCTCGTCCGGATGGACAATGGCTTCGGATTTGAAGAACACAGCCGGAGACGCAATGCGCATTACCGCATTAAACGCGCGAATCAAAGCGTGCGCCTGCGGCAGGCTCTCACAGGTCGTGCCCATCTGTTTCCAAATAAAGGCCACCGCGTCCATGCGCAGAATGTCCACGCCCAAATTGGCGAGGAACATCATTTCGCCCGCCATGGCGTTGAATACCCACGGGTTGCTGTAATTCAAGTCCCATTGGAAGGAATTGAAGGTCGTCCATACCCAACGGCCGTCTTCCAACTGGGAGAAACCGCCCGGATGTTGGTCAGGGAAGATTTCGCGCAGGGTGCGGTCGTATTGGTCGGGCATCCAGCGGTCGGGGAAGATGTAGTAGAAATTGTCGTATTCGGGATTACCCGCAGCGCATTCCACCGCCCATTTGTGCTCATTGGAAGTATGGTTGAAGATGAAATCCACCACGGCGGAAATACCGGCTTCATGCAGCGCGGCAATCACATCCTGCAAATCGTCAATCGTACCCAAGGCCGGATTCACATCACGGTAGCTGCTCACGGCATAACCGCCGTCGCTCTTACCTTCCGGACATTTGAAGAGCGGCATTAAGTGCAGATAAGTCAGACCCAATTCTTGGAAATACGGAATTTTGGCTTTCAAACCCTGCAAATCGCCGGCAAACAAATCCACATAGCAGACACCGCCGACTTGTTTGTTGGACAAAATCCAATCGGGATCGGCTTCGCGCTCGGCATCGGTTTTTTTCAAGGCTTTATCACGTTTGGCGTAGCTTGCCCAAGAATTGGCAATCAACTGCTCCAACATCGGCAAAACGGCTTCGTTGCTGCCGTACACATTATCCAATTCATACATCAATTTGGGAAAATGCGTTTCCAAGCGTTCGCTAAATTTCTGCCAATCTTCCGATTTTTCAATGTTTTCACGCTCCTTAGGCGTAAATGACGCCAGTGTATGCTCTTTTAAATGATGCAGGGTCAGATCGACCTGTTGCGTTTGCGTCAACATAATACTTACTCCGATTTTTTATTTAGGTGAGGTAATTTTATTGAGTTTTCGTCTGATTGGCAGACCATCCGCAAGGCGGAACGCCTACCGGATGTTAGCGATTATCATACTGGAAGAAAGGTTTTGTGCATAGTACGGCCGCAGCGGTTTTCTACTGATTATCAGACAGTTGCAAACCCCAACCAAACCTTGGCCGCGAATGCCTATTGTGCAAACAGCCAAATCAATTTTCATCACAACGCGCCCTTTTCCCATCACATACCGGCATTAAATATTGCGAACTGATTTATTTAACGCATAAATATGCCGCAAAGCGTAAATTGATTTTGTAAATCATAATAACAAAGTTAACGGAAACCTTGATTCGGCTTGGCTGCACAAGCCTGGTTGCCCGGTTTTGGGGCGTAAAGAAATGTAGTTTGTTTGATAAACATCAAAAGAGAAACGTCCTATTTAAAATGCAAATTACATAAAAGCAACAACATGGTACGACTTCACCCAAATCATATTTTTTCAGACGGCATACAGCCACACTTCTTGCGCGTTTTCGGGCAACCGGCGCAATAATCCGCGTCTTTACGCCGAAAATGCTGGCAGCAGCCGACCATTTCCACCAGAAATTCCTGCGCGTCGTTTTGCCACATCAAGCGGCCGTTGCAGCGCAGCGCCAAAGCCTGCTGCCATTGCGCCGCCAAATCTTCGGTTTGCACACGCCCGAGCAAGCCCACGCGGTGCGCGGCGGCCAAGGCTTTTAACACGCTGTCGCCCAAGAAATACAGCGCCAGCTTTTCCGAAAGCGGGTAATGCACCTGAATCAGGTGCAATTCGCGCAACGCCCATGTTTTCAAATGTGAGGCCGTCTGAAAAACAATTTTTTCAGACGGCCTCACAACCACAGGCTGTTCCGCCAAAGTAAAACTTTCGGTAAACACTTCCCCCATGCGGTGCTGAAAACCGCTGAAATCCAAACAGACCTGCTTCACCGAGGCCGCCCAAACGCCGACAAACACCGGCTACCACAGCCACAGCTGCCATGTTCGGCAAGCCCAATACACCGCGCCGGCTTCCGGATAAGCCGCAGACAGGCGCGTGAATATGCCTGCCATCTGCGCAGGTGCGTCCGATGAAAAATCATTTTCAGACAGCCTTACCCGCCCCGCCAGCGCGGGCAATCTTTGAGCGCAAAAGTCCAGAATATCCTGTAAAGAATCAGTATGCATGTGCGCCGTCATGATATAATCGCGCGTTTCTCTTTATCTTAGAATAAGAATTATTATAGTTTATAAACAGGTGCAACGGCCAAACAATTCCGCCGCCGCGCCTGTTACCCACCATATCAAAAGGCCGTCTGAACGTGTTTCAAATCCAAAATGCCAGCTATGCCGTGCCCGAGCGCACGCTGCTCTCCGACATCAACCTGAGCTTCGATACCAATAAAGTCTACGGCTTAATCGGTCACAACGGTTCAGGCAAATCCACCCTGCTCAAACTCCTGACGCGGCAATACGCCTTGGCGGGCGGGCAGATTCTGCTCGACGGCAAGAATATTCAGGATTATTCCACCCGCGAATACGCCAAACAGGTGGCCTACCTGCCGCAGCAGCTGCCCGCCGCTACCGCCCTCACCGCGCGCGAACTCGTCACCATGGGGCGCTACGCTTGGAGCGGCCTCTTGGGGCGCACCAATCAGGCCGACCGCGACGCGATTGCCGAGGCATTCAAGCTCACGCATACCGAAAAATTCGCCGATCAAGTGGTCGATACCCTATCCGGCGGTGAGCGTTCGCGCATTTGGATTGCCATGTGTCTGGCGCAGCAAAGCCGTTATCTTTTGTTGGACGAGCCGCTGGCACCTTTGGACATCGCCCACCAAATCGATGTGATGGCGCTGATTCGCAGCCTGTCGCGCAGCCTCGGCATGGGCATTATCATCGTGATTCACGACATCAATCTGGCGGCGCAATACTGCGACGAATTGGTCGCGCTCAAGCAAGGCCGTCTGCTGAAAACCGGCGTGCCGTCTGAAATCATGACCGCCGAGGTGTTGAAAGACATTTACAACGTCGATATGAACATCATCACCCACCCCGACAACGGCCGCCCCGTTGCCCTGCCGTGAGGTCTGCCATGCACACGATATTGACCTTCTCCCGACTGCGCGGCGCGTTTTCAGCGTGCGCAGCCTGCCCGTGGTACGGCCTGAAAGCCGCTTTGCTGCTGATTTTGACCTTATTCTTATCCGCGCCAGCCGCCTCAGCCAAACCGCGTATCACCACTTCCGACTGGACCATCGCCGAAACCCTGACCGCGATGGGACATACCCCCGTCAGCGTGGCCGACCGCCGTTCTTACGATGTGTGGGTCAACTACCCGCCGCTGCCCAAAAGCGTGAAAGAAGCCGGTTTGCGCTTCCAGCCGAATTTGGAACGGCTGTACCAAATCAAGCCCGACTTTTTCGTGCAATCCAATTTTTACACCGCCGCCAAACCGCAGTTTGAAAAAGTCGCGCCGGTCTATGAATTGAGTTTCGGTACCGACAGCGGCATCAACTACACCCACACCGTCAACACCACCCGCGCCTTGGGCAAACTCATTGGCGACTCTGCCGCCGCCGAAAAACTGATTCGCGACACCGACGCCCTCCTTGCCCGCGAAAAAACCGCCTTGTCCCGATACACCAAGCGGCCGCTGGCGGTGGTGCAGTTTTCAGACGGCCGCAACCTACGCATTTACGGCAAAACCTCCATGTTTCAAGTGGTTTTAGACAAACTCGGCTTTAAAAACGCTTGGACGGGCAACAGCAACGCTTGGGGTTTTGAAAACATTACTCTGGTCGATTTGGCCAAACTGCCGCCGGATACGCTGATGATTATCGTCAAACCGCACCCGCAAAACACCCGTGCCACCTTAAACAACAGCACGCTGTGGCAGCGCCTGCCGTACAGCAAACCCGCCAACCGCCGCGTACTCGACGCTTCATGGACTTACGGCGCACTGCCCTCCATGCAGCATTTTGCCTTGCAGCTGGCGGCCAGACTGCCGTCTGAAAAGGAGGCCGCATGGTAATGTTATTCAGACGGCCTGTGATTTGGCTGGCACTTGTGCTGGCGCTGTTGTGCGGCGCAAGCGCGTTTTGGGTCTTGGATTTGGAATGGACGCGGCCGTGGGCGCAACTACTGGCCGACCCCGCCACTCTGCCGCTGGACGCGCTGATGGTGCAGAACAACACCCTGCCGCGCATGGCGATGGCGCTGCTGGCGGGCGGCTGCGTGGCGGCCGCCACCATGCTCATGCAGCAGCTTATGCGCAATCCGCTTGCTTCCGACAGCACGCTGGCGGTCAGCAGCGGCGCACAAACCGCGCTGGTGGTCGCTACCGTCTTCGCGCCCTCGCTGCTGCTCTACGGCACATCGGCTGTGGCCTTTATCGGCGCAGCGGCGGCACTGGGCGCGGTGCTGTGGCTTTCTATCCGTAAAGAACTTATGCCGCTGACGGTGATTTTGTCCGGCTTGGTGGTCAGCCTCTATCTCGGCTCGGTCACCGGCATTATCATGCTGTTTTTCAGCGAAGAAACGCGCGGCGTAATGCAATGGGGCAGCGGCTCGCTGGTGCAGGACAGTTGGCACGACACCCTGCAACTCCTCTGGCGTGCGGGTTTGGCCGCCGTTGTCATCGCTGTGTTGCTCAAACCGCTGGCGATTATGAGCCTGAGCGACACCCAAGCCGAATCCATCGGCATACCGGTGAAAAAAATCCGCCTGCTCTCATTGGCAGCGGCGGCGTTTTTGAGTGCGAACGTGGTGGCCTTTGTCGGCATGATGGGCTTTGTTGGCCTGGCGGCGGCCACGCTGGTGCGGCAAAGCGGCGTGCGCACGCTGCCCATGCGCCTGATTGCCTCCTTTATATTCGGCGGCCTGATTTTGATGCTGACCGACAACTGCCTGATGTTGCTCAAACATTACCGGCAAATCGACTTACCCGCCGGCGCGGTTACGGCGCTGATTGGCGCGCCCTTATTGTTGTGGCTGATGATGAAAGCACCGACACGCCCTGTTTTTCAGACGGCCTCCGACCAACCCGTCGCCCGTCTGCACACTTCGCCACTGCTGCGCCGTCTGCCGCTGATTGCATTGGCTGCGCTGGTGTTGGCGTTGTTTGTCGGCCGCGCCGACAGCCTGTGGCCGACGGTTGACCTGCAATACTTCCCCTTCCGCTATCCGCGCGTCCTGCTCGCCGCCGCTACCGGCACCATGCTGGCGCTGACCGGCGTAATGCTGCAACGCCTGACGCAAAACCCGATGGCCAGCCCCGAACTGCTCGGCATCAGCTCGGGTACGGCTTTCGGTGCGATGGCGGCGGTGTTGCTGTTCAACATTACCTCCGGCAGCGGCTGGTTTTGGCTGGCCGGATTGGTATCGGCACTGCTGACGCTGGGGCTGTTAATGCTGCTCAACCGCAAAAACGGCCTCGCGCCGGAAAAAGTCTTGCTCACCGGCATGGCGATGGCGGCGCTGGCGGACGCGGCGATTCGGGTATGGACGGCCAGCGGCGATTTCCGCGTGCAGCAAATGTTGATTTGGATGTCCGGCTCGACCTATCAGGCCACGCCCGAATCGGCTTTGGTGGTGTCGGTCTTGGCGGCGGTCTTGCTGTTTACCGTATTGCCGCTGCAACGCTGGCTGGGCTTATTGAGCCTGAACGCCACGGTTGCGCAGGCGGTGGGTGTGAATGTACCGACGGCACGGCTGGTGTTGATTGTATTGAGCGCGGTATTGACCGCCCTCTCCACCCTGCTAATCGGCCCCTTGAGCTTTGTCGGCCTGCTCGCGCCGCATTTGGCCAACATGCTCGGCGCGCGCCTGCCCAAGCAGCAGTTAATCGCCGCCGCCCTGCTCGGCGCAATAGTGATGGTGCTGGCCGACTGGCTGGGGCGGCAGGTAATGTTCCCCTTTGAAGTACCGGCCGGCCTGATGGCCACCCTGCTCGGCGGCGCGTATTTTATGCTGATGATGCGGCGCATGTAACTGACGGATACATACGGCAAGGCCGTCTGAAACGATTAAACGCTATCGTTTCAGACGGCCTTTTTTCAGCTGCTGCTTTATTTCTGTTTCGGTCGGAACGCTTTGCTCACGTTTTCATCGGTTTCGATGTATGCTCCACCGATTAAGTCCACGCAATACGGAATCGCGCTGAATAAGCCGTGTACTTTAATCTCGCCGTTTTCGCCGCGCACGCCGCCGAGCGTTTCGGCGATGGCTTTGGGGCGGCCGGGCAGGTTGACGATTAAACATTTGCCGCGTATGCCTGCTGTTTGGCGCGACAAAATCGCCGTCGGCACATAATACAGGCTGATTTGGCGCATTTGCTCGCCGAAACCGGGCATTTCTTTATCGACGACGTTTAGGGTGGCTTCGGGGGTTACATCGCGCAAGGCTGGGCCGGTGCCGCCGGTGGTGAAAACCACATCGCAGCCTTCTTTGTCGGCCATATTTTTCAAATTCTGCTCAATCACTGCCTGCTCGTCAGGAATCAGCGCTTCGACAAAGCGGATGGGATTTTTCACGGCGCTTTGCAGCCAGGCTTTTAAAGACGGAATGCCCTCGTCGGCATATACGCCGCTACTGGCGCGGTCGCTGGTGGAGACCAAGCCGATGGTTACGGTATCTAAAGGATTCATTTTGGATTCTTTCACGTCAAACAAACAAAAACGGTAAGGCCGTCTGAAAACGGGTACGGTCAACGGCTTTTCAGACGGCCTTATCTCAATCAAAAGCCTACAAATCAACCAATAATTGCCGGATTTTGGCAATGGTCAGCCCGCTTTCGGTAGCGCACACGGTTTCGCTGCCCTCGCCGATACAGCGCATGCCGACAATGCCGCAAAAATGGGCATAGGCCATGCCCAGCTCCCGCGCCAAAATTGCTTCGGGCATGCCGGTCATGCCCAAGACATCGACACCGTCGTTGCGGTAGCGCCGGATTTCGGCACGTGTCGGCCAGCGCGGGCCTTGCAAGCAGCCGTACACAGCGCGGTCATACACCGGCGTATCGTACGATTGGGCGTGCCGGAGCAGATTACGGCGCAGTTCGGCGGAATACGGTTCGAGAAAATCGGTGTGCACCACCGGTTTTTCCTGCCCTTCAAAAAACGTGGCGTGACGGCCGAAAGTGTAGTCAATCAAATCATGCGGCATGACCAAGCCGCCGTTTTCCAATGCTTCATTGATGGCGGTCACCGATGAAACGGCGATGATGTTTTCCGCGCCAATGGCATGCAGCGCCCAAATATTGGCGCGGTAGTTGATTTCGTGCGGCGCAACCGTATGGCCGAAGCCGTGGCGAGCCAGGAACACAATCTCGTGGCTGCCCAGTTTGCCGCTCAAAATCGGGCTGCTGGTCAGGCCGTATGGCGTGCGCACGATACGGCGGTCGGTGATGTGAAGTTCGGGCAGGCGGGTAAAACCGCTGCCGCCGATGATTGCAAGCATAGTATCCTCCTGTTTTTTGTTTTCAGACGGCCTTAACAAAAAGCCGTTATTTATGCCGGTAAAAACGGCTGCCGAAATACGCCGACACGCCTTCGCGCAGCAATACCAGCGTCACCGCCGCCAGTGGCAAGCCCGCCAGCATACCGACAAAACCCATTAGTTGGCCGAACGCCATCAGGGAAAAAATCACCCAAAACGGCGACAGGCCGATACGGTCGCCGACAATTTTCGGCGTAACGATAAAACTTTCCAAGAATTGGCCGACGGCAAACACCGCCCACACCGTCAGCACGCCCGGCCACGAGCCGAACTGCAACACTGCCGCCAGCGTCGCCAGCAAGAGGCCGGTAAACGCACCCAAATACGGCACAAACACTAAAATCCCCGCAATCATGCCGATGGCAAAACCCGAATCCAAGCCGGTCAACATCAACCCCATGCCATAGACTAAGCCCATAATCAGCATGACCAAAAGCTGTCCGCGCAAAAATTCGCCCAAAATATCGTCCATATTGCCGGTAATGCGCGAATAGGTTTCGAGAAAGCGGCGCGGTACCAATGCTTTAATCCCGCTTGACCAGCGCTGCCAATCGAGCAAAAAGTAATACAGCAAAAACGGCAGCAGCAAAAAATTGCTCACGCCCGCAAGCACATTAGTACCCTGCTTCATCAATGTCGGCATCATCGCCTTGGCCGCATTGCTCAACGCGCCCGCATGCGATTGCAGCCAAGCCACAATCGTCGCGGCATCCAATTCGATATAACCGCCGCCGACACGCTCCAGCCACGGCAGCAGCTTGGTTTGTACAAAATCAATCATCTGCGGCAGCCGTCCGACCAGATTGTTAAACTGGTTAATCAACATCGGCACGATAATCACCGCCAGCGCCAGCAATACCACCAACGAAAACACCATCACCATCATCGAGGCCATGCCGCGTTTGAAACGCCGCCGCTGGAGCTTTTTCACCAGCGGGTTCAACACATAGGCCAACACCGCCGCCACCACAAACGGCGTCAGAATATTGCCCAGCGCATACAGCAGCCAGATAAAAGCGGCCACCACGCCCGCCATGATAATCCACGGCTTGACTGCGCCGCGCGTTTTTTTCTGATACATAATCGTTGGCTTATTCGGATTTTCAGACGGCCTAAGTATAGCAGACAACCGCGTCAGGCCGTCTGAAAACGCATGCTTGATATTTGCCACAATTCCCAAGCCGATTCGCGCAAAATAAGGTAAAATAATGCCCATTGTTTCTGTCACCCCATTTTCTCACGAGGAATCACCCGCATGAGCACTTCATTAAGCTACAGCGACGCAGGTGTCGATATCGACGCCGGCGACCAACTGGTTGAAAACATCAAACCCTTTGCCAAACGCACCATGCGCCCCGAAGTGTTGGGTGATTTGGGCGGCTTCGGCGCACTGGTCGAAATCAGCAAAAAATACAAAAATCCCGTGTTGGTATCCGGCACCGACGGCGTGGGCACCAAATTGAAACTGGCCTTTGATTGGGACAAACACGACACCGTGGGTATCGACTTAGTCGCCATGAGCGTCAACGATATTCTGGTGCAAGGCGCGGAGCCGCTGTTTTTCTTGGATTACTTCGCTTGCGGCAAGCTTGATGTTGCCCGCGCTACCGATGTAATCAAAGGCATTGCGCAAGGTTGCGAAGAATCCGGCTGCGCCCTAATCGGTGGCGAAACCGCCGAAATGCCGGGCATGTATCCGGTGGGCGAATACGACTTGGCCGGCTTTGCCGTCGGCGTGGTGGAAAAAGAAAACGTCATCAACGGCCGCTCCATCGTAGCGGGCGACGTGGTATTGGGCTTGGCCTCCAACGGAGCGCATTCCAACGGCTACTCGCTGGTGCGCAAGATCATCGAGCGCGACAATCCCGATTTGGATGCCGAATTTGACAACGGCAAAACCCTGCGCGAAGCCATCATCGCCCCGACCCGCCTGTATGTGAAACCGATTCTGGCTGCGCTGGAAAAATTCACCATCAAAGGCATGGCGCACATCACCGGCGGCGGCATTACCGAAAACGTGCCGCGCGTATTGCCGCAAAATACTGTGGCGCAAATCGACGCCAAAGCCTGGGCATTGCCCAAACTGTTCCAATGGCTGCAACAGGCCGGTAACGTCGAAGTGCAGGAAATGTACCGCACCTTCAACTGCGGTATTGGCATGGTGGTTATCATCGCCAAAGAAGATGCCGATGCGGTACAAGCATTCTTGGCCGAACAAGGCGAAACCGTTTACCGCTTGGGCGAAATCCGCGAGCGCAACGGCGACGAACACCAAACGCAAGTAGCTTAAGCATTTGAAAGCATATTAAACAGCAAGGCCGTCTGAAACTTTCATGTTTTCAGACGGCCTTTTGCATGGGCGTAAATATTGGAAACTAAGCATAATCAAGATATTGAATACTTCCGCTTCCTGTTTTTTTATTTATTCTCCATCATGATGGATTGGTAATTTATACACTAAAACAATGCATCCAACACCGACCCGTCCCCCTGCTTCGTTGGCGTAAGCTGCCCATCCGCCAGATTCGGCGCATACACCCAATCTTCGACAATATTATTCTGCGCCCACTGCGTACACCCTTCGTCGCGCACATAATGCTGCGGGTAGCAGACATCGCCGGTAAATTCGGCATACACCCATGCCTTATCGGTTTGGCTACCCGGACGAATCAGCAGCGGTTTGTCGGCGGGTAAGACGGCAATCACGCTGCAATCGGTAGAAGAACAGGTGCGCATATTGATGTCTTCTTTGCCGATTTGGGCTGCGGTATAGCCCGCGATTTTTTGGGTTTCGCTGATGTGCGTTGCCGGATTATGCTTACCTAAAAACCACCAAGCGGCCGCAATCAAGGCAGCAAATACCAAAGCACCCAGCAGCAGATGCCGGATTTTCAGACGGCCTGCGGCTTGGGTAACACTGCCGCCAAAAGCCGTATGCGCGTTGACAACCCGATAGTCTTCGCCACGGGCAAGATTCTGCTCGCCAATCAAGCGGCTGCCTGCACAGCGACGCACTGCTTCAATTCCTTGCGCCACGCTGCACGCGAAAAATTCGCGCCCGTCATTGACCCGCATTGCATCCAACTCATCATGCACCGCCTGCTCCACCACCTGATACTGATGGCAACGCGCCTGATATGCCACTTCAAACGGAAAGGCTACGCCGGTACCGTATAACTCTCGGGCGCGCTCATGCGGCGGATGTTTGGTGTAGCCGATTTTAATCAAACCGGGCATACCCTGATTGGTTAAGATATAGACCCAACCCTGCTTCAAGATGTGTTCCTTTTTTATTGTGGGGTGAAATTTACAGCTATGGCTAATAAACTTTGAAATGCATATAAGTATCAGGTAGGTAGCTGAGCGTAGTCGAAGCCGCAAGCAGGGCTTCGACTACGCTCAGCCACCTGTATGCAAAATAGCATTTCTTTTTTATAAGCCATACATTAGCGTGGCATGACTTAAAAAAGGCCGTCTGAAAAATAGGTTTTCAGACGGCCTCTGCCTTACTGTTTAACGTCAGGCTTATGCTTCGCCGTTATCTTCCGCTTCGCTTGCAACACCTTCTGCAACTTCGCCTTCGACTTCCACATCAGCCTGCTCGTCTTCCGGCTCTTCCGCCACGCGCTCCAAGCTGACCAGTGTTTCGCCTTCGTCCAAATTAATCAGTTTCACGCCGGCGGCGGCGCGGCCGGTTTCGCGGATTTGATCGACTTTGGTGCGGATGAGTACGCCGCCGCTGGTAATCAGCATCAGATCATCGCTTTCGCTGACCAAGGTTGCGGCCACCAAATCGCCGTTACGCTCGCCGGTGTTGATGGCGATATTGCCCTGACCGCCTTTGTTTTTACGGCTGTAATCGGCAATCGGAGTACGTTTGCCGTAGCCGTTGGCGGTAGCGGTCAACACTTGCAAATCGCTTTCTTGACACTCGGGCGCAAAGGTAATCAGGCTGACGATTTTACCGTCTTCCGGCAGGCGCATACCGCGCAAACCGCCGCTACCGCGACCGCTCGGACGCACGCCGTGTTTGCCGCTAATCGGTGCGCTTTCGCCGCCGTCAAGCTGCTCGTCGTCTTGGCCGTCTGAAACATCGGTGCTGTCGTCTTGCTCGATGTCTTCATCCGCCTCATCGCTGCCGGATTTTTCCCAATATTCATTAAAGCGGATGGCTTTGCCAAGGTTGGAGAACAGCATGATGTCGTCCATACCGCCGGTTTGCGCCACGCCGACCAAGTAGTCGCCTTCTTTCAGCGCAATCGCTTTAATACCTTGCACACGCACGTTTTTAAACGCCGACATCTGCACTTTTTTCACCATGCCTTGCGCGGTAGCAAAGAAAACATACTGGTCTTCAGGGAAATCGCGTGTCGCTAAAATGGTGCTGACTTTTTCGCCTTCTTCCAGCTGGATGACATTGTTAATCGGGCGGCCACGGCTGTTGCGCCCGCCTTCGGGCAGTTTGTACACTTTAATCCAGTGGCATTTACCTAGATTGGTGAAACACATCAGGTAATCATGAGTATTGGCGACAAACAGCGATTCGATGGTGTCTTCGTCTTTGGTGGCCGCCGCCTGTTTGCCACGCCCGCCGCGACGCTGGGCGTGGTAATCGGTGGTCGGCTGGGTTTTGATGTAACCATCATGGGTCAGCGTTACCACCATATCGCGTTGCGGAATCAAATCTTCATCGGCAATATCACCGCCGAACGGATTAATGTCGCTGCGGCGCTCGTCACCGAACACCGTGCGCATTTCTTCCAATTCTTCACGGATGATTTGGGTAATACGCTCCGGTTTGGCCAAAATATCCAAGAAGTCGATGATTTTCGCCATGATGTTTTTATAATCGTTGACGATTTCTTCCTGATCCAAACCGGTCAGGTTGCGCAGGCTCATGCGCAAAATGGCGTCGGCCTGCAATTCGCTCAAATAATAACCGTCGGCCTGCAAGCCCAAACCTTCGCGCACGCTTTCCGGACGCGCCAGCTGCATGTCCAAATCGGTACGGCCGAGCATGTCTTCCACCAAAGCACTGTGCCAAGCGCGCGCCAACATTTTGCCTTTAGCTTCGGGCGCGTCGGTGGATTCTTTAATCAGCTGAATCATCTCGTCGATGTTGGACAAAGCAACCGCTTTACCTTCGGCGATATGGCCTTCATGACGCGCTTTTTTCAAGCGGAACAAGGTGCGGCGGGTGACGACTTCGCGGCGGTGGCGCAAAAATTCACTCAGAATCTGCTTGAGATTTAACAAGCGCGGTTGGCCGTCCACCAAAGCCACCATATTGATGCCGAAGCTGTCCTGCAGCTGGGTCATTTTATACAGCTGGTTCAAAATCACTTCAGCATTTTCATTGCGCTTAAGCTCGATGACCACGCGCATGCCCGATTTATCGGATTCGTCGCGCAAATCGGAAATGCCTTCCAGCGCTTTGTCACGCACCAAATCGCCGATTTTCTCCACCAGTTTGGCTTTATTGACCTGATACGGGATTTCGTCAATGACGATGGCTTCGCGGTCGCCGTTTTTACCGATGGGTTCGATATGGGTTTTGCCACGGATAATCACGCGGCCACGGCCGGTTTTATAACCTTCGCGCACGCCGCTCAAGCCGTAAATGGTGGCGCCGGTGGGGAAGTCGGGCGCTTTGATGATATTAATCAGCGCGTCGATATCGGTTTGCGGCTCATCCAGAAGCTGCAAACAGGCATTGATGGTGTCGGTGAGGTTGTGCGGCGGGATATTCGTTGCCATGCCCACGGCGATACCGGACGAACCGTTAATCAGCAATGCGGGGAAACGGGTCGGCAACACCAGCGGCTCATGCTCGCTGCCGTCGTAGTTGGGGCCGAAATTGACGGTTTCTTCTTCGATATCCGCCAGCATTTCATGGGCAATCCGCGCCATGCGGATTTCGGTATAACGCATGGCCGCCGCGCCGTCACCGTCAACCGAGCCGAAGTTGCCCTGACCATCTACCAAGACATAACGCATGGAAAACGGCTGCGCCATGCGCACGATGGTGTCGTAAATCGCGCTGTCGCCGTGCGGGTGGTATTTACCCATCACATCGCCGACGATACGCGCGGATTTTTTATAGGACGAGTTCCAGTTGTTTTTCAACTCGTGCATGGTATAGAGCGAGCGGCGGTGCACAGGCTTCAAACCGTCGCGCACATCGGGCAGCGCACGGCCGACAATCACGCTCATGGCGTAATCAAGGTAGCTCTTGCGCATTTCGTCTTCAAGGCTGACGGGGATGGTTTCGAGTGCGAATTTATGGTCGTTGCGAACGGTTGCGTCGGTCATGGTATTTTCGTTTTTCTCAATGCAAAAGTAGCCGTAATTCTAGCACAAATCCGCCTGTTCGGGCCATGCGGCGGTAGGATTCGGGCAAACAAAATGCCGTCTGAAAACAGATTTTCAGACGGCATTGGCTATGTTTTACGCTTCGATGTTTAAGCGGCGCTTTCTTCCAATTCCAGCGACGCGGCCAACAACGACAGGCGCGCCATCACGCTGTAAACATACAGGCGGTTGTGTTCGTTGTCGATGTCGCAGTCTTTGCCTTCTCGCGGCATACCCAGCAAATCCCATTGCTCAAATACGCGCTTGCAGGCTTCCGGCGCTTCCGGCGTATCGTCGCCGTTGCCGGTCGGAATGCTGTTGGACAACGGCACAAACACCATGCCGCCTGCATTCAGATTTTCATCCGCGCCACGGCCTTCGTGTACGCGGAAAAAACCGCCGATGACAAAGCGATCCATCATATACACCACCGGCTCGCATACCGCGCCGTTCATGGTTTCATAGGTGTAAATACCTTCCTGCACGATGACTTCGGTCACTTCCAAGCCTTCTTTGACCTTGGCCATTTTGTTACGGTTTTTGCGGTTGAGGCCGCGCACTTCATCGGCCGATTTAACGCTCATTACGCCCATGCCGTAAGTGCCCGCATCGGCCTTGACAATCACAAACGGCGTATCGCTGATGCCTTTTTCATCGTATTTGGCTTGGATTTTCACCAACACGCGCTCTACCGCCGCCGCCAGTACATCTTCGCCTTCGTGTTCTTGGAAATCCAAACCGCTGACTTTTTCAAAATACGGGTTAATCTGCCACTCGTCGATGTCCAATAATTGCGCGAAATCGGCGGCTACTTTGTCGTAAGCGGCAAAATGGGTGGTTTTGCGGCGGGTTGTCCAACCGGCATTCAGCGGCGGCAGCAGGGTTTGGTTAATATCTTTCAGAATATCGGGTACGCCCGCCGAAAGGTCATTATTTAACAACACCACGCAAGGCGAAAAGCCGTCGGCCAAATGCACGCGCTCGCGGGTGCGCAACAAGGGCTCGAGCAAAACGGTATTGCCCAAGGCCGTCTGAAATTCGGTCGGCTCGGTCACTTCGGGATTCAAACTGCCCAAGCGCACTTCAAAGCCGGCCGAGCGCAGAATCTCGCTTAAGGCATACACGTTTTGCAGGTAAAAGGTATTGCGGGTATGGTTTTCCGGAATAATCAACACCGATTTGGCGCTCTCGCAGGCGCGCTCTACCGCGTCTTGCGCCGCCACTGCCGCCAGCGGGATAAAGTTCGGATTCAGATTATTGAAACCGCCGGGAAACAGATTCATGTCAATAGATGAAATTTTATAACCCGCATTGCGCAAATCCACCGAGCCGTAAAACGGCGGCTTGTGTGCCTGCCATTGGGCGCGGAACCAGGCTTCGATTTTGGCATGGTTGCGCAAAATGGTGCGCTCGAAATCCTGTAATTGGGCGAGATGTTCGGTGGCAATCGACGGTAATTTCATGTTTATTGATCCTTTAAGCTGTGCGGATGGATGTAGATAAGCATAATAATGTAGATAAGCATAATAATGCGTTTTTTCAAGATACGCCAAGTATTCTTTTCAATCTTAATTGTTGAGTGCCACCTCTTGAAATTCTACAAAATGTCTAAATTATTGAGGTGATATTGTCAGCAAAACAACATTACAGCAAAAATTAGACAAAAGCAGTTGCAATAACGCGGTAATCCGTCTAATATTCCTACATCAAACCACCCTATCTTATAAAGCATAAATCATGAGCGCACAGACCCTTTACGACAAACTTTGGAACAGCCACATCGTCCGCGAAGAAGAAGACGGCACGGTGCTGCTCTATATCGACCGCCATCTGGTACACGAAGTCACCAGCCCGCAAGCCTTTGAAGGCCTGAAAATGGCCGGCCGCAAATTATGGCGTATCGACAGCGTGGTGTCCACTGCCGACCACAATACCCCGACCGGCGATTGGGACAAAGGCATTCAAGACCCGATTTCCAAGCTGCAAGTGGATACGCTGGATAAAAACATCCACGAATTCGGCGCATTGGCCTATTTCCCGTTTATGGACAAAGGCCAAGGCATTGTACACGTCATGGGGCCGGAACAAGGCGCAACCCTGCCGGGCATGACTGTGGTCTGCGGCGACTCGCACACCTCTACCCACGGCGCATTCGGCGCGCTGGCACACGGTATCGGCACCTCCGAAGTCGAACACACCATGGCGACCCAATGTATCACCGCCAAAAAATCCAAATCCATGCTGATTAAAGTCAACGGCCGTCTGAAAGACGGCGTAACCGCCAAAGACGTGGCACTCTACATCATCGGCAAAATCGGCACCGCCGGGGGCACGGGCTACGCCATCGAGTTCGGCGGCGAAGCGATTCAAAGCCTGTCTATGGAAGGCCGCATGACCCTGTGCAACATGGCGATTGAAGCGGGCGCGCGTTCCGGCTTGGTGGCTGTCGATCAAACCACCATTGATTACGTCAAAGGCAAACCGCTGGCACCCAAAGGTGAAGATTGGGACAAAGCCGTCGCCTACTGGCGCACGCTGGTGTCTGACGAAGGCGCACACTTTGACAGCGTATTTGAATTTGACGCCGCCGACATCGAGCCGCAAGTTACTTGGGGTACTTCTCCCGAAATGGTGCTGGGTGTGGACGGCAAAGTGCCGAATCCTGCTGACGAACAAGACCCTGTCAAACGCAGCGGCATGGAACGCGCCCTCGAATACATGGGCTTGCAAGCCGGTACACCGTTGAACGAAATTCCCGTTGACATCGTCTTTATCGGCTCCTGCACCAACAGCCGCATTGAAGATTTGCGCGAAGCCGCCGCCGTTGCCAAAGGCCGCCGCAAAGCGGACAATGTACAGCGCGTTTTAATCGTACCCGGCTCAGGTCTGGTCAAAGCGCAGGCGGAAGAAGAAGGTTTGGACAAAATCTTTATCGAAGCCGGTTTTGAATGGCGCGAACCGGGTTGCTCGATGTGTCTGGCCATGAACGCCGACCGACTGACACCCGGCCAACGCTGCGCTTCCACTTCCAACCGCAACTTCGAAGGCCGCCAAGGTAACGGCGGACGCACCCATCTGGTCAGCCCGTCTATGGCGGCGGCCGCAGCGGTAAGCGGTCATTTTGTCGATGTACGCGAAATTGCCTGACTTACTAATTTTTTATCCTGATTAGGAACTGACTTATGAAAAAATTTGCCTCTATCTTATTGGCCGCTACTGTGGCCGTAGGCCTGTCTGCTTGTGCCAATACTTGGCATGGCGTAAAAGAAGACAGCCACAATGCTGCCCAAGCCACCGAACGCGGCTGGGATAAAACCAAAAATGCTACTGAACGTGGCTGGGACAAAACCAAAGACGCTACTGAGCGTGGCTGGGATAAAACCAAAGACACTACTGAAAACGTAGCTGACAAAACCGGAAACGCTACTGAAAATGCTTGGGACAAAACCAAAGGTGCCACAAAACGCGGTTGGAACAAAACCAAAAGCACCACAAGCAAAGTATGGGACAAAACCAAAGAAACCGTAACCGGCAAAGAAGCTACTAGCAGCAACTAAGCCTGATTGCCAAGCCGCTTACTAAAGCTAGGCGGCTTGGTTGCCCAAACTAACACAATAAAATTACGACATCAGGATTCCTCCTTGTCGCTTGGAACGCCACATGAAATCCTTTACCAAAATCACCGCCCTCGTCGCCCCGCTCGACCGCAGCAATGTAGATACCGATGCCATTATTCCGAAACAATTTTTAAAATCCATCAAGCGCAGCGGTTTCGGCCCGAATGCCTTTGACGAATGGCGCTACCTCGACCACGGCGAACCGGGTATGGACAACAGCAAGCGTCCACTCAATCCTGAATTTCCGTTGAATTTTCCGCGTTATCAGGGCGCGAATATTCTCTTGACCCGTAAAAACTTCGGCTGCGGCTCATCCCGCGAACACGCGCCGTGGGCGTTGGATGATTATGGCTTCCGCGCCGTGATTGCGCCTTCGTTTGCCGATATTTTCTTCAACAACTGCTACAAAAACGGCCTGCTGCCGATTGTCTTGAGCGAAGAGCAGGTTGACCAGTTATTCAAAGAGGTTGAGGCCAACGAAGGTTACAGCCTGACCATTGATTTGGAACAACAAAGCGTGACTACGCCGAGCGGCGAAGTGTTCCACTTCGACATCACCGAACACCGCAAACACTGCCTCCTCAACGGCCTTGATGAAATCGGTCTGACCCTGCAACATGCCGATGAAATCCATGCCTTTGAAGACAAACGCAAAGCCGCGCAACCTTGGCTGTTTAACAGCGTTTAATCCCTCAAAGGCCGTCTGAAAAATATCCTACATTTTTCAGACGGCCTCATGCATATATTATTGGATACGCATTGAAAGCTGCCGAGGCCGTGCCTCCATCAGCATTGATACGCAGGTTCTCAAAATTTAAAAATAAGAAAGTGGAAACCATGATTACCGATACCCTAGCCAACGCAGGCCGTTACGCCGACCTGCACCCCGATTTTGCCGATGCCGTTAAGCTGTTGCAAACCTTAGATTTTGCCAATCTGCCCAGCGGCGAAACACCGACCGGCAACCCCAATATCCGCCTGTTTGTCAGCGACAACGCCATGCGCAGCAAAGAAACGGCGCAACCCGAAGCCCATCAAACCCATATCGACATCCAAGTCCCCATCAGCGGTACGGAAACTTTCGGCTGGGCAGAGCGAGGCCGTCTGAAAAACGGTTTGGGCTATGACGACAAACACGACATCGAATTTTTCGACGACACTGCGGAAACCTGGATTGATGTGACACCGCAGGAATTTGTGATTTTCTTCCCCAATGACGGCCATGCGCCTTTAGTCGGCACTGCGCCGAATATGCGTAAAGCGGTATTTAAAATCCGCACGCAAGAAACGCGCATCGAATAATTTTTTCAGACGGCCTTTACGCCTTATGCCGTCTGAAATCCTTTAAAATCCTCAACCTCTCCCTCACAAGGAAACCTCAAATGACCAAACAAATCGCCATCTTACGCGGTGACGGCATCGGCCCGGAAATCGTGCGCGAAACCGTGCGCGTATTGGACAAACTGATTGAGCAAGGCTTGGACGTATCTTACGAATACGCCCCCTTGGGCGGCGAAGCCTACGACCAATACGGCTCGCCCTATCCGGAGGCCACGCAGACCCTGTGTCGTAAAGCCGATGCGGTTTTGCTTGGCGCGGTCGGCAGCCCGGAGTATGACAATCTCGACCGCCCCTTGCGCCCGGAGCGCGGCCTGTTGGCGATTCGCAAGGATTTGAACCTGTTTGCCAACCTGCGTCCGGCGATTCTGTATCCCGAATTGGCCAATGCTTCAACGCTGAAACCGGAAATCGTGGCCGGCTTGGATATTCTGATTGTGCGCGAGCTGACCGGCGACATCTATTTCGGCGAACCGCGCGGTATCCGCGTGTTGGAAAACGGCGAGCGCGAAGGTTTCAACACCATGAAATACAATGAAACCGAAATCAAGCGCATTGCCCACGTTGCCTTCCAAGCGGCGCAAAAACGCGGTAAAAAAGTCTGCTCCGTCGGCAAAGCCAATGTTTTGGAAACCACCGAGCTGTGGCGCGAGCTGTTTGACGACATCGCCAAACAATACCCCGATGTAGAATTGAGCCATATGTATGTCGATAACGCCGCCATGCAGCTGGTGCGCGCGCCCAAACAATTTGACGTCATCGCCACCGGCAACATCTTCGGCGATATTTTGAGCGACGAAGCCTCCATGCTTACCGGCTCTATCGGCATGCTGCCGTCGGCTTCTTTGGACGAAAACAACAAAGGTCTGTACGAGCCGTCGCACGGTTCTGCCCCCGACATCGCCGGTCAGGACAAAGCCAACCCGTTGGCGACCATCTTGTCATTGGCCATGCTGCTGCGTTACAGCCTGAACGACGAAGCACGTGCCAAACAAGTGGAAAATGCGGTACAAAAAGTGTTGCAACAAGGCTTCCGTACCGGAGACATCTACGAAGAAGGTACAACCCTGGTGTCCTGCTCCGGCATGGGCGATGCGGTATTGGCGGCGCTGTAAGGCCGTCTGAAAACAATCCAATGCGCGGCTGATTGCCGCGCATTTTTTCTATCGGAAAACGCTCCTTTAACCATTGAGAAATAATCATTTTTATATTTTGTGGTAGTATAATGAAAGAGCAGTTTCCCCGACCGCCCGAGTCCGGCCGGTTTTTCCATACACCTGAAAAAGGAACCCGTTATGAAAAAAATGATTATTGCCGCATTACTGGCTACGGCTGCCGCAAGCGCTTCAGCTGCGACTTACAAAATCGACCCGACCCACACCAACGCCCGTTTCGCCATTGACCACTTTGCCACCAGCACTAACGTTGGCGGCTTTTACGGCCTGAACGGTACAGTTGAATTTGACAAAGCCAAACGCAACGGCAGCGTTAATTTGGTGATTCCGGTTAAAAATTTGCAAACCGGCTCTACCCAATTCACCAACCACCTGCTGTCTGCCGATTTGTTTAACGCCGACAAATACCCCGAAGCCCGCTTCGTTTCCACCCGCTTCCACTATGTCGGTAAAAAACTGGTTTCCGTTGAAGGCAATCTGACTATGCTGGGTCAGACTAATCCAATCAAACTGAAAGCAGAAAAATTCAACTGCTACAACAGCCCGATGGCAAAAGCCGAAGTTTGCGGCGGCGACTTCTCTACCATCATCGACCGCACCAAATGGGGCTTGAATTACTTGGTTGACAGCGGCATGACCAAAAATGTCCGCTTGGATATCCAAATCGAAGCCGTGAAACAGTAAGCGTTCTATACGCTGCCGATTGGAATATCGGTAGTGGCTAAATAAAAAGCGAGGCCGTCTGAATATTTTTCAGACGGCCTCGCTTTTTATATAGCCGTTTCCAATTTAATTCGACACAAGCCTTTCAGCCTTCTCTCGAATTATAGTCGGAGAAATTAAGTTCTGTTACAGCGTTGATTCGCCTTGCTCAAAGAGGGGGCTTGACTACGCTGCTGAAGCAGCAAGTCAGCCGACCCATACTACTTGTACTGTCTGCGGCTCGCCGCCTTGTACCAAAACTTACTTTCTCCGACTATAAATGAAAACGCCCTAGCATCAAAAACGCTTAATATTTCACACCTTTATGCAGCGCCACAATGCCTGCGCTCATATTGTGGTAATCCACGGCATCGAAGCCCGAGTCCAACATCATTTGTTTCAAAGTTTCCTGATCCGGGTGCATGCGGATGGATTCGACCAAGTATTCATAACTATCGGCATCTTTGGCAATCAGCTTGCCCATCAACGGCAACAATTTGAACGAATACAAATCATACATGCCGGAGAGCGGTTTATACACTTTGGAAAATTCCAACACCAGCAGCGTGCCGCCCGGTTTCAACACGCGGTACATTTCTTTCAAGGCTGCGTCTTTATGGGTCATGTTGCGCAGACCGAAAGCCACGGAAACCAAGTTGAAATAATTGTCGGGGAACGGCAGCTTTTCCGCATCTGCCAGAGATACGGGCAGAATCAAGCCTTCGTTCAACAGGCGGTCGCGGCCGACCGTCAGCATAGACGAGTTGATGTCTGTCAGCCAAACTTCGCCTTCTTTACCCACGCGTTTTGCCCAACCGCGCGACAAATCGCCTGTACCACCGGCAATGTCCAATACCTTATCGCCTTTTTTCAGCGGCGCGGTGGTGATGGTGAAATGCTTCCACATGCGGTGCAAACCGCCGGACATGACATCGTTCATGATGTCGTAATTTTTGGCTACCGAATGGAACACTTCGGCTACTTTGCCTGCTTTTTCATTTTCGTCAACGGTAGAAAAACCGAAGTGGGTTTTATGGTCGCTCATGGTGATAACTTTCTCGTAGGGTTTCGGGAACAGCCCGTCTCATCAGGGAAACAGACAGGGAATCCGCCGTTTCGTCATGTTTCTTCTTGCCGCCAAACATTCAGACGGCCTAATGGCAACCGCCGCCGCAACCGCCGCTGCCGCATGAATGTCCGGCCGTTTTCGCTTGCAGCAAATCGGCTGCCGTCGGAATACGCGATGCGCCTGCCGCCTCCATGCGGCGCAGATAATCCGCCCATAAGCCGTCGTATTCATACGCCAGCTTGTGCAGATACGCCCAATCGTACAAACCGCTGTTGTGGCCGTCTGAAAACGTAATTTTCAGGGCATATTGGCCGACCGGCTCCAAGCCTCGGATGGTCACTTCGGCTTTGCCGGTTTGCAAAACTTCCTGCCCCGGCGCATGGCCGCGCACTTCCGCGCTGGGCGAATAAACGCGCAAAAATTCGGCGGGCAGGCTTTTGTGTACGCCGTCATAAACCAAGGTCAGCGCACTACGGCCGTGTTGCAAACGGATTTCTTCTGGGATGGGCGTGTTCATGATGTCTTTCTGATTTTATTTTCCGGCTTTTTTGCGCAAGGCCGCAACGCGGACGGAAAAAAATCCGCCCAATACGGCAAACAAGACCAGCGCATACAGAGCAAAGCGGATAACACTGAGCTTCTGCATACCGTTTAAGCCAAACGGTACCAGCGTTACCACCACAAACACCAAAAACGCCAGCAACATCAGGGCAATGGCGGAAAAGGCATAGCGGGTATTGGCACGGATTTTCAGGTCGGCATTCGCATTCATAAGACAGCTAACTTTGCGCAAAGTATTATTCTAACAGCTTTGCGTGCGGATTTCGACACAGGCCGTCTGAATTTGTCGGCACATACCTATTCTGCCGCCGCTTCGGTCAGATACAGCATAACCGCACTTTTTTCATCGTTTTCAAACATCAGCCGCACATCTCCGCCGTGCGTGCCGTTTACCCGCACCACCACGCCGCCCGCTGACCGCGCCAATACTTCCAATTTTGCCCCACCGCGCTGCTGATACACCAATTTCGGGCAATCCGTCAGACACCAGCGGTTTTGCCAATGGATGAAATATTCGTCTCCTGCCGTCAACGCCAAACGCTCGCCGCCGTTTACCAGAAAATAGGGACAATCCGGTTTTTTGGTACGGAACGTCCATTCCGCCTGCTGCGTTTTGCCGCTTTGCACATAATCAAACACCGCGCGATAGGCCGTGTCGTATTCCAAAGGCTGCAAGGGGAACAAGGCAAACTGGCGCTCGTTCAACTCATGATTGGGATCGTTGGCCTGCGTTAACACGCGCACCGGCGAAATTTCCGTATCCCCTTGATACAACTTGAATGAACGCATTTGCACTTTATCGGCTTCTTTGGCAAAAGCGATGCTGACCGGATTGCCGGTCACATCATAATCCGGCACGGGATCGGGGCGTTCGCTGTGAAAATCCGGCAAAGCCGTATTGCCGACCGGATACACCACATAAGCGCGCGCGCTCGGATTGTAGGCTTCCGCCTCATAAACCACCGCACCATTAAAACAAACGTCTTTGTAATACGGTCTCCCCGGTTCTGCTTTCAGACGGCCTACAGCGCAGAGGCGGTTGAAACGGCTGTTGCCCTGATTGACCACTACCGCCGTGTATTGGCCGTTATCCGCCAACGTCACGCCCGCTTCGTTGATATTTTGCTCCAACAAAGAAAAGCGGTGGTAAATGGCGGTCATCAAGCCGTCGATTTGTTGGCGGGTATAAAAATCCTCGCTTTGGTCTACATCGCGGTGGCGGTTGCTGGTGCTGACGTTTTCATGCACGCCTTTATACAGATACCCGGCATGCGCCGCGCGGTCGGCCGGTTTCACGCCGGTAAACAGCGGGCTGGCGGTATCACGCTCGTCATGGCCTTCGTCGTGGTGCTCGGTCAAATATTGCGCGTGGTTTTCTGCCGCTTTCTCCAATTCCGGCGAATAAGCGAGCTGGTTCAAACCGGCTTGGGTGCGCAGAAAATTGATATACGCCAAACCATCCGCCCCGGCCACCGCCGAACGGTCTTGCGCCGCTTGCGGCTGCACCAAGTTTTCCGGCGTCATTTTGCGCTCCTGCTGAAATTTGAAAACGCCGAATACAATGGCCAACATCGCCAGCCACAAAAGAATAATTCTCATCGTAGATTGCCCCTTTGCCGACAAATGACCGTCTGAAAACCGGCCTTAGCTTTTTCAGACAGCCATTCGGTCTTTATTTTCATAAAACATTCATGCTACCCGCAATGCCTGTTTACGCCAGTCAAGCAGAACCGAAGCCCCCTGTGTGGCGGATTCTGAAAAGGCCGTCTGAAACGCAAAATCCGGCAGTATTCCGCAACTTTGCTTTTCAGACGGCCTTTTTATCCAAACAGATTAGTCTTTACGCTCAATCTGCGACACATCGCGCACCGCGCCTTTGTCGGCGGAAGTCGCCATCAGGCCGTAGGCGCACAGGGCTTGGGAAACGTAGCGGTCGCGGTTGACCGGTTTCCACGCTTGCGCACCGCGCGATTCCATTTCGGCACGGCGGGCGGCCAGTTCTTCGTCGGACACCATCAGGTTGATGCTGCGGTTGGGGATGTCGATGTGCACGGTATCGCCCTCTTTCACCAAGCCAATCGCGCCTCCCTCTGCCGCTTCGGGCGAGGCGTGGCCGATGGAGAGGCCGGAAGTACCGCCGGAGAAACGGCCGTCGGTCAAGAGCGCACAGGCTTTGCCCAAGCCTTTGGATTTCAGGTAGGAGGTCGGGTACAGCATTTCCTGCATGCCCGGGCCGCCTTTGGGGCCTTCATAACGGATAATCACGATGTCACCGGCCACGATTTCATTGGCCAAAATGCCCTCAACAGCAGCTTCCTGGCTTTCAAACACGCGCGCGCGGCCGGTAAACACCAAAATGCTGTCATCGACACCGGCGGTTTTTACCACGCAGCCGCGTTCGGCGATGTTGCCGAACAATACGGCCAAGCCACCGTCTTGCGAGTAAGCGTGTTCCACATCGCGGATACAGCCTTTTTCACGATCCAAATCCAAGGTTTTCCACATGCGGTTTTGCGAGAAGGCTTCGGTGGTGCGCACGCCGCCGGGCGCGGCTTTGTAACGCTCGATGGCGACGGTGTTGTCAGGATTGGTCACGTCCCATTTGGCGATGGCTTCTTTCAGGGTCGGCGCATGGATGGTGGAAACGTCGGTATGCAGTTTGCCCGCTTTGTCCAGCTCTTTCAGGATGGCGAAGATGCCGCCGGCGCGGTGCACGTCTTCCATATAGTAGTCGTGGTTATTGGGCGCGGTTTTGCAGATACACGGCACCACTCGGCTTAAGCGGTCGATGTCGGCCATTTTGAAATCCACGCCCGCTTCGTTGGCCACGGCCAACAGGTGCAAAATGGTGTTGGTGGAGCCGCCCATGGCGATGTCCATGGTCATGGCGTTTTCAAAAGCGGCTTTGGTGGCAATGCTGCGCGGCAACACGCTCTCGTCGTTTTGCTCGTAATAGCGGCGGGTAATTTCGACAATCAGACGGCCTGCTTCGAGGAACAAATCTTTGCGCCCTGCATGAGTCGCCAGATACGAGCCGTTGCCCGGCAGCGACAAGCCCAGCGCCTCGGTCAGACAGTTCATCGAATTAGCGGTAAACATGCCGGAACAAGAGCCGCAGGTCGGGCAGGCGTTTTGCTCGACTTCGGCGATTTGCTTGTCGGAAACATTATCATCGGCGGCTTCAATCATCGCGTCGATTAAGTCCAAACGGCGCTCGTCTTGGATATTAATCGCACCGATGACCTTGCCCGCTTCCATCGGGCCGCCGGAAACGAAAATGGTCGGAATGTTCAGGCGCATGGAGGCCATCAGCATGCCCGGAGTGATTTTGTCGCAGTTGGAAATGCACACCAGCGCGTCGGCGCAGTGGGCGTTGACCATGTACTCAATCGAATCGGCAATCAAATCGCGGCTGGGCAGGGAATACAGCATGCCGCTGTGACCCATGGCAATGCCGTCGTCCACGGCGATGGTATTGAATTCTTTAGCAATCGCACCGGCTTTTTCAATCTCGCGGGCGACGAGCTGACCCATATTGTGCAGGTGCACATGGCCCGGCACGAATTGGGTGAACGAGTTGGCAATGGCAATAATCGGCTTGCCGAAATCGGAGTCGGCTACGCCGGTGGCACGCCACAATGCGCGTGCGCCCGCCATATTGCGGCCGTGGGTGGAGGTTTTGGAGCGGTAGTCTGGCATTTTTATGTTCCTTTAAGCGGCACACCCAAACCAAACGGTATGCCGAAAATCAAATGAAAATAGTAACCATCTTTCAGACGGCCTGATTTAATACGGGATTTTGTGTTATTTTATACCAAATTCAAGCATGATGGTTGGTAATAAAATACGGTGTTTGCTACACCTGTATTTACCTCTTTTTATTATTGGATGGATTCCGAAAAAAGGCCGTCTGAAAACCATGCAGATTTTCAGACGACCTCCCGTCCGCTTATTCAACCCAACTCCACCAACCAATCACGCTGTGTTAAAAATTCCTGCAAATGCGCCTCGGCGCTGCCCTCTTCCGGTTCGTAACGGTATTCGAAGCGTACCAAAGGCGGCATCGACATCAAAATGCTTTCCGTGCGGCCGCCGCTTTGCAGACCGAACAGCGTGCCCCTGTCCCACACCAGATTAAATTCTACATAGCGGCCTCGGCGGTAGAGTTGGAAATCGCGTTCACGCTCGCTGTAAGGCGTATTTTTGCGTTTGGCGACAATCGGCCGGTAAGCTTGGATATAGCCCTCGCCAACGGCTTGGATAAAGCGGCGGCAGATATCGAAATCCCAGCGGTTGAGGTCGTCGAAAAACAGGCCGCCCACGCCGCGCGTTTCGCCCCGATGTTTCAGATAAAAATAATCGTCGCACCATTTTTTGTATTCAGGATACACTTCTTCGCCAAACGGATCGCACAAATTTTTCGCCACAGTATGCCAGTGCAGAATATCCTCTTCAAACGGATAAAACGGCGTCAAATCAAAACCGCCGCCAAACCACCATACCGGCTCGCCTGTTTCGGGATAGGCAATGAAAAAGCGCACGTTGGCATGGCTGGTCGGCACATATGGATTTTTCGGGTGAATCACCAGCGACACGCCCATCGCTTCAAAACGCGCACCTTCCAATTCAGGGCGGTGCGCCGTAGCCGAAGCGGGCATTTTGTCGCCTTTGACATGGGAAAAATTTACCCCTGCCTGCTCAAATACTGCGCCTTGTTTCAACACGCGGCTCTCGCCCGTCCCCAAACGGCTCTGCCATTGGTCGGACACAAACACCGCGCCGCCGTCTTCGGCTTCCAGCGCAGCGCAGATATGGTTTTGCAGGTTTTTCAGCAAGGATAATACGGATTCTGTGTGCATGACATTTCCTTTTTAAAATCATAAAATTCAGGCCGTCTGAAAATAGGCAAAATCATTTTCAGACGGCCTGATAAGCGTCGGCCTTAATTGGCAAAAAACGTATGTGCACCCAAGTAATGCTTGGCGTAATACGGCTTGGACAGTTTTTCCGTCTGCACGGTTTTGCCGCTGCTGGGCGCATGGATAAACTCGCCGTTGCCGATGTACAAACCGACATGGGAATATTTGTGTCTGCCGCCGGTATGAAAGAAAACCAAATCGCCAGCCTTGAGCTTTCGGTCGGGAATTTTGCGCGACGCGGCGGCCATGTCGCGGGCAGTACGCGGCAGGTTTACGCCGAGGGCATTTTTATAGACATATTGAATCATGCCGCTGCAATCGAATCCTGCTTCTGTGCTGCTGCCGCCCCATTTATAAGGCGTTCCAATCAGGCTCATGCTGTGCAACATCAATTCCTGCGAACCTTGCTCGTGGTCGATATGGGTAATGCGTACCGGCTGGACTTTGCGCACAGTATGGCTGCGTTTGCCGGAAGATTTTTTTGATGCGGTTCCGCAAGAGGCCAAGCCGACTGCGATTATGCCCAAAACGGCCGCTTTGAACAAAGTGTTCATCATGTCTCCTTTCAACTGAAACCATCCCGTTTCAGACGGCCTGTAAGCCGCCCCGCCCAATATGGTATGGCTCAACCTTCAGACCATAATCTGCCTACGCGCTTTTCTCCTGCAAACGCCCGTCATGCATGGTCATCACGCGATCGAAGCGGACGGCCAACTCGTCATCGTGGGTGACGACTATCAGGCTGGTGCCCAATTCGGTTTTCAAATCCAACATCATGTCTAACACGTTTTGCGCATTTTTGCGGTCGAGATTGCCGGTCGGCTCGTCAGCCAGCAGGCAGGCGGGGCGCGTGACCAAGGCGCGGGCGATGGCGGCGCGTTGGCGCTCGCCGCCGGAAAGCTCGCTCGGGCGGTGCAGCATACGCTGTTTCAGGCCGACTTTCTCCAGCATTTGCGCCGCCTGCGCTTCCGCCTCGGCTTTTGGCTTTTTACCGATTAAAAGCGGCATCATCACGTTTTCCAAAGCGGAAAATTCGGGCAGCAGATGGTGAAACTGATACACAAAACCGAGATATTGGTTGCGCAAATTGCCTAACTGCTTCTGGCTCATCTGCCCCAAGTCGTTACCCATCAGCGTTACTTTGCCTTCAGACGGCATATCCAAACCGCCGAGAATGTGCAGCAGCGTGGATTTGCCGCTGCCGGAAGAGCCGATAATACTGACGCTCTGACCCTGCGCCACGGCAAAATTCAAGCCGCGCAAGACTTGTACGTTCAAAGCGCCGTCGTTGTAATCTTTGCTGACATTTTCGCACTGCAAGACGATATTACTCATAACGCAAAGCCTCCGCCGGTTGGGTTTTCGATGCGCGCCAGCTCGGGTAGAGCGTGGCGATAAAGGCCAGAACCAAAGAAATGCAGGCAATCACAGCCACATCGCGTGCGTTGACATCGCTGGGCAGGTAGTCGATAAAATACACCTGCGAATTGATGAGGTGCACGTCGAATAGGTTTTCAAAAAAGGCCACGATTTTGCCGACGTTCCAGCCGAGCAACACGCCGCACACCACGCCAATCAGCGTGCCGAAAAAGCCGGCAAACGCCCCTTGCACCATAAAAATCTTCATCACACCCGAGGGCGCCAAGCCCAGCGTGCGCAAAATGGCGATGTCGGCTTGTTTTTCAGTGACCGCCATCACCAAAGAAGATACCAGATTAAACGCAGCCACGGCGATAATCAGGGTTAAGATGATGAACATCATGCGTTTTTCCAGCTCCACCGCTTCAAAATAGCTACGGTTGCTAAAGGTCCAATCGCGTACCCATACTTTATCTTTATCCGCTGTGGGAATCAGTTTTTCGATAAACGACGGCGCGCTTTGCGGGTCGGCCAGTTTCAAGCGCAAACCGCCTACGCCGTCGCCCAAGCGGTACAATACCTGCGCGTCTTGCAGGTGGGTCATCGCCAGCGAATTATCCACTTCGTACACGCCGGTCTTCACAATTCCGACCACGTTAAACTGTTTCAAACGCGGCACGACACCGGCAGGGGTCACATTGCCCTCCGGCGTAATCACGGTCACTTTGCCGCCCGTTTCCGCGCCCAAAGCCTGCGCCAAACCTTCGCCCAAAATAATGTCAAACTCGCCCGGCTTCAAATCGTCGAAACTGCCCGCCGGCATGTCTTTGCCGTAATCGACCACGTTTTTTTCTTCAGACGGCAAAATGCCGCGAATCTGCACGCCGCGCACTTCGCCCGCATTCGCCAGCAGCGCCTGATCGGAGACATACGGCGCAGTGGCCAACACCTCTTTTTTGCCTTTGACATACTTGCGCAAATCCTGCCAGCTTTCGCTGCTGCCGTTGTCATAGTAACCGATTTCCGCATGCGGCGCGACATTCAAAAGCTGCCCGCGAATTTCTTTCTGAAAGCCGTTCATCACCGACAGCACCACAATCAGCGCGGTTACGCCCAGCGCAATACCGGCGATGGAAATCAGGGTGATAAACGACATAAAGCCGTTACGCTTTTTCGCCCGCAGATAGCGCAGGCCGATCCACGTTTCTAAAGAAGCCATCAAGCTGCCTCTCACGTTAAACTAAAGCGGCTATTGTACCGTAAATCCGGCAGGCCGTCTGAAATGCAGCCAATACAAAGCGGTAGAAATCCTGCCTAATGTAAAGATATAAAGGAAACGGCTGCGGATAAAATTGTTACCACTGTTTTCAGACGGCCTAACGCGGCAACGGCATTGCCCGACAGGCGATTGTTTCAACTTTATTTATTCGTCTTGCCTGACCCGTAAAAACAAAAAGCAGCGTTGCCGCCTATACGGGCAACGCTGCTTTTTTAATCATCTTGCCAAACAAAAATCTTATTTCAATTCGCGCGAATCTTTCCAGCCTTCGCTGGTTTTCACCAAAGAAGTGGTTTCCGAACGCACTTCATCCACCGGCAGTTTGCCGTTACCGCCGCCCTCTTTCAATAATTTTTCCAACCACTCTTCCGGCACAAAACGCGCCTCATACGATACGCGCGACACCGTCATGCCATTAGACGGACTCGGCTCAGTGTACCAATTAATTTTTTCGACTTTTTGATGGCCGATACAGAAATGCGGCATGGCTTTCGGCACCGCACGGCTTTGCTCTTTACCCTTATCGGTCAGGGTATAAACAGCCACATCTACGGTTGACGTACTCTTTGGCGAAGGCAGCATTTTGGTTTTGGATTTGTCGTAATAATCTTCGTCTTCCAACAAATCCAACTGCGCCAAGGCCGTCTGATTAATCCGGTTGCCTTTGCTGTCTATCAGCGCCACCTGAATTTCCGGCTGACCGACGGGAATTTGGCTGAAGGTATCGCGGGTGCGCGGATTTTGCACGTTTATCACCACCGGCAGGCAGATTTTGTCTTCCGCCGAAAATTGGTTGATGGTCTTTTCAAATAAAGCATTGCTCGGCTTTTCACTGTCGGAACAGGCAGCCAGCAGCAAAGCGGCGCACGTCACGGCAAGGGCTTTTTTCATCATGAAGAAACTCCGTAATCATGGAAAGTTTTGTTATGGGCGTACCGGTTTTGACCGGCTTAATGAGATTCGGCTATTTTAACGTATTTTATGGTAAATTTGGCAGACGTTCCGTAGAATATACGATTGTAAAAATAAATAACATCATCGAAAGAGAGCGCCCATGATTTATCTTTATGGTATTCCGAATTGCGACACCGTCAAAAAAGCCCGCCAATGGTTAAGCGGCAACCATATCGACTATGAGTTTGTTGATTTCAAGAAAAACGCGCCGACAGCCGAACAGCTCAATGAATGGCTGGCGCAGATTCCTTTGGATACCCTGCTCAACAAGCGCGGCACCACTTGGCGTAAGCTGGAAGTAGCTGCCCAAGCGCAAGCGGCCGACACTGCCGGAGCCATTAATCTGATGTGTACACACACCAGCCTGATTAAACGCCCGATATTGGTTAAAGACGGCCGTTTTTATGCCGGTTTTTCTGCCGACAGCTATGCAGAAATTTTTGCTGCTTAAGCATTGGGCTTCCTTCTCTTTTCAGACGGCCTCAAGGCCGTCTGAATAATGTGCAGAATAAACAAAAACGCGTTACAATGCGCGTTTGCCATCCACACTATACTTGGTTTGAATTCCCATGTTCCATGCCGTAGAAAAATACAAAACCCCCGCCCAAATCCTGCTGGGCTTGATTGCCTTGACTTTTGTCGGTTTCGGCGTCAGCACCGTTGCCTCGCCGGGTTCCGACTACATCGTCAAAGTCGGTGATGAAAAAATCAGCGAACACGAATTGAATACTGCTGCGCAAAACACCCAAGGCCAGCCGCGCGACGCCGTTTTGCAAGCATTGGTGCAGCGCGCCTACCTGACCCAGGGCGCGAAAATGATGGGCATTGCCGTATCGCAAGAGCAAATCAAGCAGATTATTGTTGACGACCCGAATTTCCATAATGCAAGCGGCAAATTCGAGCAGGCGCTGCTTACCCAATACCTGAGCCAGCGCAACATGACCGAAGACCAGTTTGTGGAAGAAATCCGCGAACAATTTGCCCTGCAAAACCTGTTGAACTTGGTGCAAAACGGCTCAATTATCAGCGACGCACAAGCCGAGCAACTGGTGAAACTGACCCAATCGACACGCACCATCCGTTCGATTACCTTCAGCCCCGAAGCCTTCGCCGCCAACATCAAAACCGACGATGGCTCACTGCAACGCTATTATGATGCGCACAAAAAAGATTACGTCATTCCACAAGGCGTGAAAATCGAATACGTGGCATTAAGCGCCGCAGATTTGGCGGAGAAACAAACCGTCAGCGCGGAAGAAGTGCGCAAAGCTTTTGACGAACAGGCCGCCAGCGCTACGCCGCGCCGCGAAATCGCGCATATCTTCTTCCCTGTGGCACAAAACGCCGATGACAATGCCCGCAATGCGGTTAAAGCCGAAGCGGAAAAAGTATTGGCGCAGGTACAGGCCAAACCTGCCGATTTTGCAGCCTTGGCGAAAAAATACTCGCAAGATCCCGCCTCCGCAGCAAAGGGCGGCAATTTGGGCTTGATGGCCAAAGACGGCGGCTTGCTGCCCGAATTTGAAAACACCGCATTCTCCATGCAGAAAGGCGAAACCAGCAATCTGGTGCAGACCCAAGCCGGTTTCCATATCATCCGCGTATTGGATATTCAGGACAAACCCGTTTTCGAGCAGGAAAAAGCCCGTATCGAAGCGGAATTGAAACTGAAAAAAGCCGCCGCCGCCTTCAACAGCGCCAAAGAAAAACTGGCCGAGGAAGCCTTCAATAATCCAAACAGCTTGGAGGCCGCCGCCAAATCTCTAGGCTTGAAAATCACCGCCCCCGAAGATTGGCTGACCCGCGCCAACGGTAAAGCCGCCGGCATGCCGGACGATTTGCTCAATGCGATTTTCAGCGATGACGTATTGAAGAAAAAACACAATTCCGAGCCTGTCAGCGTCAACGACGATACCGTTTGGATTGTCCGCGCCAAAGAAGTGCGCGAGGAAAAAACCGCACCGTTTGCCGAAATCAAAGACGATGTGCGCATGGGCTATCTGCGTAGCGAGGCGACCAAAGCCGCAGAGAAAAAAGCCCAAGAAACATTGGCTGATTTGAAAACCGGCCACAAAACCGAGTTGCCTTGGTCGCCGGTTACCCAGCTGACCGCGCAGCAGGCACGCCAGTCTATGCCGCCGCAAGCCTATGCCGAGCTAATTAAAGCGCGTCCGGCCGAGGGCAAACCGGCCTATGTCTTGCTGCAAGGCTTACCGGCGCCGGTAATTATCGAAGTACAGGCCATCAGTGCGCCTAGTGACATTGCCGCCCAACTGCCGGTAGCGAAACAGGCCATGCTGCAACAGCAAACCGCCAGCATATTCGATAACCTGCTCCAATACTTGAGCAAAAACATCAAGCAAGAGCAAGGTGCGCAAAAAGTCGATTCAGGCAGTTGAGGCCGTCTGAAAAAGCAAACAACGGTCGGGATTATCCCGGCCGTTTTATCCATTTATCTTTCATTCTTTCCCATGAGCAAAACCCCCGACGCCTTTACCCGCCTGGCCAACGCCTTGAAAGCCCTGCCCAATATCGGCCCTAAATCCGCGCAGCGCATGGCGTACCACCTGCTGCAATACAAACGCGAAGAAGCCCAAGAATTGGTAGACGCCCTGCAAAGCGCCTTGAAATTAGTACGCCATTGCCGGCTGTGCAACACTTTTTGCGAACACGAATTGTGTGATATTTGCAGCGATGACGCACGCGATTCCCGCCGCCTGATGATTGTGCACATGCCCGCCGACGTCTCCAATATGGAAACCGCCAACTGCCACGACGGTTTGTATTTCGTCTTGATGGGGCAAATCAATCCTGCGCAAGGCATGGATATTTCCGCCATCGCCTTGGATAAATTGGTCGAACGCCTGCAAAACAGCGAAGTGGAAGAAATCATCATCGCCACTAATTTTACTGCCGAAGGCGACGCTACCGCGTATGTACTGGCCGAACTGTTTAAAAACCTGCCTTACAAAGTCAGCCGCCTCTCACGCGGCATTCCGCTGGGCGGCGAGCTGGAATATGTCGATGCCGGTACGCTGGCGCAGGCTGTGTATGAGCGGCGCTCATTAAAAGAGCACAACTGATTCTAGATTAGATACAGATATTTCCATGCTTTTAGCCACCGCATACGCCGCATAATATTGCGCAATATCTGATTTGCCTATATGCTTTTCCTTTTCACTCAGGAGCCGCCGCAATGCCTGCCCTACCGATTTACCGTGCCGTTTTATTGGCCGCCACCGCACTTTCTCTTAATGCCTGCATTTATATCCGCGTTCCGCAAATGCCGTCGGTCAGCATTTACGAAGTGCAAAGCGATAATGCCACGCTTCCCCAAAAGCAACAGGTATTGCTGAAAACTTCAGACGGCCTCTGCCTCGACAACAGCGCCTCATCTTACCAAGGCATCATTGCCTACACCTGCCACGGCAAAGCCAACCAACGCTTTGATTTGAGCGGCGACACCATCCGCGTGGAAAACAAATGCCTCGACGTCGCCGCAGAAAACGGCAACAGCGGTGCCAAAATCATTCCCTACGCCTGCCACGGCAAAAGCAACCAGCAATGGTACGCCGTTGGCAAAACCATCCGCAGCCGTTTGAACGACAAATGTCTCGACAGTAAAAAAGACGGCAACCGCCTGACCCTGCAAACCTGCGACGGCAGCAGCGGGCAGCAATTTTATCCGTCCACCAAATAAACAGCATGTCAAAGGCCGTCTGAAAACGAAAATTACCACGTTTTCAGACGGCCTTTTCTATTCTAGTCGTCCCGTTAGCTTGATACAGCGTTGCTGTGCCTTGTCTCAATCTAAATTGAAACGACTATACATCATCGAAAATTATTTACAGCTGACACCTTGAATCTGCAAGGCATTACCGTCGCCGACTTTGAAGGTACACTTGGTCGCATTGGCACCGGATACAGTTACCGAACCACCGGAGCGGCTCAAATTAACCGGCTCTTGCACACCCATGCCCACAGCAGTAGCAGCCAGCTTTTGTACATCGGCAGCGGCGTAAGGCGTACCGTTGCTGCCGATTTTAATTTCCTTGGCTGCATATACATTGGCGCTAGCAATCAAACCGGCCGCCACAGCTGACAAAGCCAAGAATTTTTTTATGTTCATTCATCATTTCCTTATTGATGGTGCGGATACACCGTTTGGACAGAATACGGGTGATTGCCGCTTCATGCAAGCGTTTCTGCAGATTTAACCCGATTTGGCCTTAGGTCTATGCGTTTTTACACAACCCCACACCACTTGCCAACTGATTGTTTTCCCAAGAAAACACCAGCAAGCCATACATCCAACAATCCGCTTAGCGTTTGCGGAACACCAAATCCCACACGCCGTGTCCCAAACGCTTGCCGCGCGCTTCAAACTTGGTTTCCGGGCGGTAGACCGGTGTCGGCGCATAATCGGCGGCGGTGTTTTCCAATTCGCCAAACCCGCCCAATACCTCCAGCATTTGAACCGCATACTCTTCCCAGTCGGTCACCATGTGCACATAACCGCCGCTTTTCAGCTTTGGCAGCAGCTTGGCCACAAACGGGGTTTGCACCAAGCGGCGCTTATTGTGGCGCTTTTTGTGCCACGGGTCGGGGAAGAAAATATGGATACCGTCCAGCGACGCGTCGGCCAGCATATTTTCCACCACTTCCACCGCGTCATGCCGCATAACGCGGATATTGCCGACACCCTCTTCTTCAATCAATTTCAAAATATTGCCGACACCCGGGCCGTGTACGTCAATCGCCAAAAAATCCGTATCTGGCAGATGCTTGGCAATTTCGACGGTCGCCACGCCCATGCCGAACCCGATTTCCAATACTTTCGGATTATCGCGCCCGAACCGTGCATTCAAATCCAATGGTTCGGCCTGATAATCAACGCCGAATTGCGGCCATAAAGTATTAATCGCCCGCTGTTGTGCGGCTGTCATATGGCCTTGACGCAGCACAAAGCTGCGGATGGAGCGGGCATGCTCGGGCGGAATATTGTTTTCGGAAGGATTGTTTATGCTATCTGTCATGGGAAATTTCGGCCAATAAATAAATTTTTACAAAAAGGCCGTCTGAATACATGATTTGTATGATTTCAGACGGCCTTACCATCAGGCGGCATTATACCTGATTACGCCGTTTCATACGGCCTTCTCAGATAAAATCAAGATTTCGTGCGGCTGCGCCCTTTGCGTTTGGGTTGTACACCATCCGTTGCAGTTACTTTAACCGTAACGCCTTTACCTTTTGCGGTCGGTTGCTTTTTCAACAACTGCCCAATCGGTTTCGGCTTATCTGCCGCGATAAGCTCCGGCTTGACGGTCTTCTGTTTACGCTGGGTTTTAGCGGATGGGGGGGCGGCAGACTTGGCCGCTTTCATCTGTTCATCCACCTCTTTGGCAGATAGTTTTCTACTGCGCGTTTTTTTGGCGGTTTTATCCGTCTCAGCTTTGGTTTTTACCGATTTAACCTCAGAGGCCGTCTGAAGTGCTGCTTTAGAAGCTTTGCCTTTACCCTTGGCCGGAGCGCTTGCGGCTTTGCTTTTCGACGTAGCGGCTGCTTTCGCTTTGCCGCTGCGTTTCTTGCCTTTTTCGCCGCCGCTGACCAGCGTCAGGTCGATTTTGCTGGTGTCCAAATCGGCACGCGCCACTTTCACCACCACGCGGTCGCCCATGCTGAAGCGCACGCCGCTGCGTTCGCCTTCAATCGCCATAATTTCCGGACGGAAGTTAAAATAATCCTCGCCCAAATCACTGATGTGCACCAAACCGTCGATGAAAATATCATCCAGCGTCACAAAAATGCCGAAGCTGGTCATGCCGGAAATTTTACCGTTGAACACCTCACCGACTTTATCACGCATGTAATAGGTTTTCAGCCAGTTTTCCACGTCGCGGCTGGCATCGTCGGCACGGCGTTCGCAAAACGACGTATGCACGCCCAAGGCCTGCCAGGTTTTTTCCGGCTTATAGTGCTCACCCTGCAACACGGCTTTAATCGCGCGGTGTACGGTCAAATCGGGATATCGGCGGATGGGCGAAGTAAAGTGGGCATACGATTCATAAGCCAAGCCGAAATGGCCTTCATTGCCCGGCTCGTACACCGCCTGCTGCATGGAGCGCAACATCATAATCTGCAACAGTTCCGCATCAGGACGGCCTTTAAACTGCTCTGCCAGTTGAGCGTAATCTTTCGGCGTCGGGCTGTCGCCACCGCCCAGTTGCAGGCCGAGCAAGCCCAACTGCTCACGCAAGGTAGTCAGCTTTTCCAGTGTCGGGCCCAAGTGGTTACGGAATAACACGGGATGTTTGTGTTTCAACAAAAATTCCGCCGCGCACACATTGGCTGCCAGCATACATTCTTCAATCAGCTTGTGCGCGTCATTGCGTACCACCGGCACGATTTTTTCAATCTTACCGTTGTCGTCAAATACCATCTGCGTTTCCACGCTTTCAAATTCCACCGCACCGCGTTGCAAACGCTTTTTCTGCAACACTTTATACAGGCTGTACAGCGTATCCAGCTCTTTTTTGTGCGGATAATCGCCGCCGCCGGAAATCCAGTCCCAAACCTGGTTATACGTCAAACGCGCATGCGAGCGCATGACCGCCGGATAGAATTTATATTCTTTGATATTGCCAGCGTAAGTAATGGTCATATCGCACACCATACACAGACGTTCCACATCAGGATTGAGCGAACAAATGCCGTTGGACAATTTCTCCGGCAACATCGGAATCACGCGGCGCGGAAAATATACGCTGGTGCTGCGTTCTACCGCGTCGGTATCAATCGCATCGCCGGGGCGCACATAATGGCTGACATCGGCAATCGCCACCACCAAGCGGTAATTGCGGCCGATTTTTTCGGCATACACCGCATCATCGAAATCACGCGCCGTTTCGCCGTCAATCGTCACCAGCTGCAATTCGCGCAAATCCACGCGGCCTTTCATGTCGCTTTTGCGCACATGATCGGGAATTTTTTTCGCCGCCTGCTCACAAGCCGCGCTGAATTGGTGCGGCAGATGGTGTTTGCGCACAGCGATTTCGATTTCCATGCCGCTGTCGGCATAATCGCCCAATACCTCGATGATTTTCGCCACTGCCGGACGTTTCAGCTCCGGATAAGTTTCAATTTCGGCCACCGCCACCTGACCTTCAGACGGCTTAAACGCCGCCACGCTGTCCGGCTCAAGCACAATACTCTGCATCAGACGTTTGTCTTCCGCTTCCAAAATCGCCACGCCGTATTGCACATAAAAACGGCCAACCACCTGAGTTTGCGCCCGCTCGACAATATCCAATACCGTCCCTTCGCGGCGGCCGCGACGGTCAATCCCGGCCGGGCGCACGGTCACAATATCGCCGTGCATCACTCCACGCATTTGCTTTTCATACAAAACAAAATCGCCTTCGCCCGTCGGCTCCAGCGGCACGGCAAATCCGAAACCGTCTTTATGCGCCTCGACACGGCATTTGACCAAGGCCAATTTGTCTGCCGCACACACCGCACCGCGACGGTTGATCAATACCTGCCCGTCCCGCGCCATCGCTTTCAGACGGCGTTCGAAAAATTCGTATTCATCCTCAGTAATCGACAAATCGCGTGCCAATGTTTCTATTTTTTGCGGCACACCGCGCTCTTCCAATAATTGGATTACCCATTCACGACTAGGCAGAGGAGATTCATAGCGTTTTTTCTCCCGCTCCAAATACGGATCTTTCTCTCTTAAATTTAATGATTTAGTATTTTTCTTCATTTTAACAGTTGACATTCTTTCTTAGAAATATATAATAACGTCTTCTTTGGCGAGACAGTGTACTGTAACGCAAAACGGAGAATAAAGCAAAGCCCAGGTGGCGGAATTGGTAGACGCGCTAGCTTCAGGTGCTAGTATCCTCACGGGTGTGGAAGTTCGAGTCTTCTCCTGGGCACCAAATCTTACGGTTGCTTTGCTTTAAAACTAAAATCAGATTGCCCAGGTGGCGGAATTGGTAGACGCGCTAGCTTCAGGTGCTAGTATCCTCACGGGTGTGGAAGTTCGAGTCTTCTCCTGGGCACCAAATCATCCGGTCAGCGCCGGATTTTTTGTTAAGCTGTCTGATTTACCCCTACCTAGAGAGGTGGATGAGTGGTTGAAGTCGCACGCCTGGAAAGCGTGTATACGTGAATAGCGTATCGAGGGTTCGAATCCCTTCCTCTCTGCCAAATTTTAAAAAATCCCTTTGATTTTTAAAGGGATTTTTTACTTCAGCACGCTAAAATACCAAATAAAATAGCATTTTTTAAGGTATCTATTTTCGAACTGAATTATGCCGTCTGAAACAAATCATTCGTTTCAGACGGCATATTTTGTTCTATCTAGTGTTTAATCAACGCAAACTTTCCGCCTTAGCCAACACCTGTTCCGTCGCATTTTTCAGATAACGTAACCAGCCTTCCAAGCCCAGTTCGGCAAATTTCGGATTGGGCACTTCTATGCTCACGGGCATATCTTCAGGCAGTAAGGCCACGCATTCGGCCAACTTGAAATCGCCCTCACCCGGCACATAGCGCAGGCTGCGCGACTCTTCAATCAGGCCTTCGCGGGTGGCGGCGCGGTCGGCCATAATACCGTCGCACAGCTGAATCATATTCGCTAAATACGGCTGCGCGGCGGTGATTTGTTCTAATCCGCACAAGGCGCGGTGGAAATGCAGAGTGTCAAACAAGACCTTGCAGCCGATTTCTTTGGCAACGACCGCGCCTTCTTGCAGCTGTTTCACGGTTTGATAGGAAATCGGCTCCAGCGTAATGGTAATGCCGAACGGTTTGGCATCTTCCACCAAACGGCTCAGTGTTGCCATACCGCGTGCCAAATCAGGGTCGGTGAGTGTCACGGTGAGGGTTTTCGCACCCAACATAGCGGCGGATTCCAGCATGGGCAGCCAAAAGTCGCGGTTGCAGTCTGCTCCCATACCGATAAATTCGGTGTCCACCACTTTCATGCCGGTATCTTTTAATACGGCCTGCACTTCTTTCAGGCGTGCGCTGCCGGGCAGCAGGTTCAAATCTTTTTCCGTGGCAGTTACGGGGCGGGTGCGCAGACCGACGAAATCGTAGCCGACCGCAGCGGCGGCTTTGATAAAATCGACGGGTTCGTTACCCAATACGCTTAAAGGGGCAATGCCGATTTGACGGGTCATAAGGTTTCTCCTTTAATTTTTAAATTTTTTGAAATCGATATAATAAAATATGTAGGGTGCAATAGGCGGTACACCGTATTGCACTGATTAGCGGACATTTGGATTTTCCAAAGAGGCCACTCGGCCGCTAAACGGTACGTTACGCCGCTTAAAGCGGCTAACATACCCTACGGGGCTGCGTTTTCAAGCCAGATTCAGACGGCCTTGTTTCAAGTTTAGGACATGTAGTTTGGGATGAAATCCCAACACAGTTTTCAGTAAATCATGTCGGGTTTGCAAGCCAACCTGCCCTGCTGCCTCACAGGCCGTCTGAACATTTCAGACGGCCTGTTCCGTTTACAATTTTCCTGCGGCAAATTTGGCAATGCGCCAGCCGAACACCATGCCCGGGCCGATGGTAGTGCCGGGGCCGGGGTAAGTGCCTTTGAAAATCGAGGCCAAATCGTTGCCGCAGGCAAACAGGCCGTCTATCACTTGGCCGTTTTCGCGCAATACCTGACCTTCGGCATTGCACGCCAGACCGACGCTGCCGGCCAAATCCGCCGAGCGCACCGCCAAGGCGTAATACGGCCCTTGCGAGGCCAGCGGGCGCAGACAGGGATTGGATTTGACCGCCGCATCGCCGTTAAAGCGGTTCATGGCACTGGTGCCGCGCCCGAAATCAGTGTCTTCGCCTGTTGCCGCCAATTCGTTGTAACGCTGCGCGGTCGCTTGCAGGTTTTCCGCCGGAACGCCGATTTTCTGCGCCAACTCTGTCCAAGTCTGACCGCGCTGCACATAGCCTCGTTGTACATAACCTGTCAAGCCTTTGCCGCCCGGCATGATAAAACCCAAGCCGTATTGTTTGACAAAGGCTTCGTCGGCGATTAAATAGGCGGGCAAGGCGGGCGTGTCGCGGTGGCGGGCGAGCTGGGCGCTGGAAAAGTCGTGGTAGGAATTGCTTTCGTTGGCAAAACGCCTGCCGTCTGAAGCCACAGCAAACAGACCCGGCTTGGCGCGGTCGAGAATAATGTGCGGCCACATGGCGCGGTAGCCGTCGCTTTCGGTTTTAAACGAAGTCGGAAACCACAGTGCGGGAAAATCGGTATTGTCCAAAGCGCCGCCGATTTGCTCGGCGGCGGTAATGCCGTCGCCGCTGTTTTCTTTTGGCGCAAACGAATCGGGCGTACCCTCGGGGAAAAAGCGTTGCCGCAGCGATGGATTCCAAGCCGCCCCGCCGGTGGCCAAGACCACGCCTTTAGAAGCGGTAATGCGCACATTCTGCCCGTTTCGGCGCACCACCGCGCCGGTAACTTTGCCATTGTCCAGCAACAATTCTTGCAGCGACGATTCAAACCACACCGGCACGCCCGCCTGCTTCAAGCTGTAATACAGGCGACCGACCAGCGCGTTGCCCATCACCAGCCGCGTGCCGCGTTTGTAGCTCAAACGATCTTTGAAATACGGCAGCACCACGCCCAAAGTGGTTTTCAGATTGCCTAACGAGGCAAACGGCTTGAGCAGTGCGCCCAATTCGCTGCGGTTGACCATCATGCCGCCCAAGCCCATAAACTCGCGGCGCGGCGGGCGCACGCGGTCGAAATCCGCGCCCAGCAGCTTGCCGTCAAACGCGACCGGCGCCAGCGCCCGACCGCCGTAGGCCTCGCCTGGCAAAGGGCCGATGTAGTCGGGATGGGCTTGCGCCGCCACGAATTTGACTTCGGTTTTGTCGTCCAATTCCTGAATCATCTGCGGGCCGGACCGCAAAAAGGCCTCGCGCAAATCACCGCCGCTTTTGTCTTTGCACACATGGCTGAGAAATTCGCGTGCCGCATCTACGCTATCGGGCACACCCGCTTTCACGCTTAAATGCGTGCCGGGTACCCAAGTCGTACCGCCCGATGTGGCGGTAATGCCGCCCACATACGGCGCTTTTTCACACAATAAAACATCCAAGCCTTCGAGCTTGGCCGTCAACGCAGCGGTCATACCGGCCGCGCCGCCGCCAATCACCAGTAAATCAACATGCTGTTCGCTTTTTGCGGTATCCATTATTTCTCCTTCGGTTTGCGGCTGTTTTCAGACGGCCTGTTTTCACACAAGGCCGTCTGAAAACAGCAGGTCATATCCCTCTGTATCCAAACTCACGTTATATGACCGCAAATCTGTTTAATCACGCAACAAAAATTCCGCCATCAAATCGCGCACGGCGGCATACATATCCAAACCGGTGGAAACGCGGCAGCCGCGTTCGCGGGCGGCGCTCATCCAAGCGGTATCGGGGTAGGTCACCACATCGCCGACAAACATATCAGCAGTGAGTTTGTCCGCGTCAAAGGGCAGCGGATCGCCTGCTTTCATGCCCATAGGCGTGGCGTTGACCACCACATCAAAGCCTGTCGGATCGCTGCTGCCCGCATACACTTTGGCTTTGCCCAAGCTGTTTAAGCGTTCGATCAGATTGTCGCGGCGGTTTGCATCCGTCTCGACAATCGCCAGCTCGGCCACACCCGCCATCACCAGCGCATGCGCAATCGCCGTCCCCGCCCCGCCCGCGCCAGCCTGTATCACTTTTTTACCCTGCAATACCGCGCCGTTTTTCAGCAATGCCTCTACCTGCGCACAGCCGTCAAACATTTCTCCTTTCCAACCGTCGGCGGTAAATCTCACCACATTGACGGTATTCAGGAAACGCGCCGTATCGGAAATATCGTCGCACAACCCGGTAAAGGCGATTTTGTGCGGCACGGTAATCATCAGCCCGTCCACGTTTTTCATTTTGCGCATACCCGCCGCCCATGCCGCCAAATCCTCAGGCGCGACATGCGCGGGCAGACACACGCCGTTTTTACCCGCCGCCTGAAACGCGGCGGTCATGCCCTCGGGCGATTTCACTTGGGCAATCGGGTCGCCCACGACAAAATACAGGCGGGTTTCGCCATTCAAAGTCAGTTCCATCAGTTTCTCCTTTTTAAGTGTTTTTCAGACGGCCTTTGCCATATCAGATAACGGCTGCCACAGTTTGCCTAAATACTCCGCCGACGGGCTGACGCTGCCGTCGTCTTCATAGCGCGTCACACCGGCGATGTGCCGCGCGGCGGCGTAGCCGAAGGTTAGCGCCGGGCCGATGTTGATGCCGCCACAGGGGTAATTGCCGCCGAAGACGGATTTTTGATCGAGGCCGACGGCATACAGGCCGTCTGAAACGCTGCCGTCTTGCCGCAAGACGCGGGAAAAAGCGTCCACCGCGATACCGGCAAACGTGCCGAACGAGCCGACCTGTACTTTGACTGCGTAATACGGCCCTTTGCCCAAAGGCGCGAGCGAGGGGTTGGGATAACCGGTGGAGGCATCGCCGCCGTAGCGGTTAAACGGGGTATCGCCGCGCCCGAAATCGGTGTCTTTGCCCTGTTTGGCCATTCGGTTAAACTCGGCCACAGTCGTCATCAGGCCGACGGAATCAATGCCGCATTTTTCCGCCAATTCATCCAGCGTATCGGCTTCTTCGATACAGTGCAGATACTTGGTGTAGATGGCCAGCGGAATCGGGCGCGGCTTGGCAAAGCCGAACATATAGCTGCGCACGGCACGTTTGTCGCCAATCAGCCAAGACTCCACCGCTTCGCCCTCGGGCACGGCTTGCAGCATACCCGTTACATAGTCGTAATAGCCGTTGGCCTCGTTGACAAAACGCTTGCCGTTTTTCAACACGCCGATAATACCGGGCTTGGCGCGGTCGGCGATGTGCGGAAACACGCCTTCGCTGCCGTCTTTAAATTTGACGACAGACACCGGACACCACGCGGCAGGCGAGCGGCCGCGCTCGTCCAGATAACCGCCTGCACTTTCGGCCAAAGCCAAACCCGCGCCGTCGGCTTCGTCGGGCACGAGCGTCCAATGCTGCCTTCCGTCGGGGTTGCGCGGGAAATTTTTGCGCCGTTCGGTATTGGCCGGATAGCCGCCCGTTGCCAAAATCACACCCTTAGCCGCTTCCACGCGCACCACGCCTTGCGGCGTATCCAGATACGCGCCGACGGTTTTGCCGTGCTCGTCCTCTATCAGCGCCTTCACCGCCGTATTCACTTCAATCCTCACGCCTTTTTCGTCCGCCGCCTGCACCAGACGCGCAATCAATGCCAGGCCGTTGACCATCTGCATATTGCGTTTATAGACGATTTTGTCCCAAACATGAATCGCAAAGCGGCGGGCGGCATAGGCAAAACTCTGCGGCTTTTTCATGGCATTGAGAAAATGCCCCAAATCCGACCCGGCCATAATGCCCATGCCCCAAAATGCGGTCATTTTGTATTGGTCGGGCAGGATGTTGAGCAGGTGCTGCGGCAGAGATTTGGCGTAAAACGGCGTGGCGGCAACGGAGCGGTGTCCCGTGCCCGCGCCCGGCAGATTGCCGTAGATATCGCAGATTTTCGTACCCGGGGTAAATTTCAGCGGGGTCAGTTTTTCAAAAAAGCCCACCATATGCGGCGCGTTTTCCAAAAACATTTCCACCCGTTCGGCATCGTAATTTTGCGCACCGATGACGGCTTGCAGATACGCACGGAAATCATCGCGGGGCTCGTTTACGCCGTCGGCTTTGGCCAGCGGATTACCCGGTGTCCATGCCCAACCGCCCGAACGTGCGGTTGCACCGCCGCAGGTGGCCGCGCGTTCGGCCACAATTACCTTTAAACCATGATGGGCGGCTGTCACCGCTGCCGCCAAACCGCCGGCACCGCTGCCGGCCACCAATACGTCGCACTGCCACACGGCAACAGGATTAGGGGTTTGGTTCTGCATGGGACTGCCTTTTTTGTAGGATGATGTAGTTTGCGCTATTTTAGAACAGCAGCCTGAAAGTACCATAGTGTTTTTGCTATAACTCCTATACTTTATCAAAGCATAAAACGGCGTAAGGCCGTCTGAATTTACCTTACTTATCTCTTCAGACGGCCTTACCTATTCATTTTTGGCATAACTGTTAGTCAAAACAAACGCTGTTTCTTTACACACCCATACAGAATAATCATCAACATCAAAACAAATCATTGGGTTTCCAATCACTACAAAGGAGGCTTTATCATGCAGACCGCCGGCCGTACCCTGAACGTACAGGACTTTCTCAATCAAAACCGATTCTCCCCATACCAATGGCTGATCTTCGCCATCTGCTTTCTGATTGCCTTTTTCGACGGCATGGACACCGCCGCCATCGGCTACATCGCCCCCAGCCTGCTGGACGACTGGGGTCTGGAAAAGAAACAGCTCGCTCCGGTCTTGAGCGCCGCACTGTTCGGTCTGGCCATCGGTGCGGTATCGTTCGGCCCGGTGGCCGACAAAATCGGCCGCAAAGTGGTGCTGACCTTTTCCGGGATTCTGTTTTCCGCCACCTGCGTGGCTTCCGCCTTTACCGAAAACCTGATGCAGATGACCGTTTTGCGCTTTATTACCGGTTTGGGTTTGGGTGCCGCCATGCCCAATGCAGTCACGCTGCTGGCCGAATATTGCCCCGACAAAAAGCGTTCGCTGATTGTCAACACCATGTATTGCGGTTTTCCTGTCGGCGCGGCAGCGGGCGGTTTTTTCGCCTCGTGGCTGATTCCCGCCTACGGCTGGCGCACCGCGCTGATGTGGTGCGGCCTGCTGCCGCTGATTTTGGGTTTTTTCATGATTTTTCTGCTGCCGCGTTCCGCCGCCTATATGGTGGTGAAAAAATATCCGCAGGAACGCATCCGCAAAATCCTCAACCGCATTAATCCGCGTGCAGACCTGAGCCGTACCGAATTTGTCGTCACCGAGAAAAAAGCCGCTGATAGCGCCGCCAACCCGATGGCCTTGGTATTGGGCAAAGAGCTGCGCGCCGGTTCGATTCTGCTGTGGATCTGCTATTTTATGGGGCTGATTATTTTCTACGCCATGATCAACTGGATGCCGGTATTGTTTAAAGAAGCCAATATGCCGCCGACACTCGGCCCGAAAATCGCAGGTCTGTTTGCGCTGGGCGGTTTGGGCGCGATTGCCAGCGGCTGGCTGATGAGCCGCTACAACGGCAACAAGCTGATTGCATTGATTTCGTTTTTAACCGCCGTGTCGGTGGCCTTTATCGGCTGGTCGCTGGGACACAGCTTATGGATGCTGATTTTTGTGGTGCTGTTTGCCGGCATTATGCAAAACACCGCGCAAACCTCCCTGCCGGCGCTGGCGGCGCAGTTTTATCCCACTGCCTGCCGCACCACCGGCGTATCGTGGATGCTCGGCATCGGCCGCATGGGGGCGATTGCGGGGACCTTCCTTACCGGCCAGCTCTTGGCGTGGAAGTTGGATTTCGTCACCATTTTTGTGATTTTAGCCATCCCGTCCCTGATTCTGACCGTCTGCCTGCTGATTAAACAGAAGATTTACGACGGCGCGTATTAATATCAAGAAACAGGTATTTACTTTCCTGCTGCATGCCGCTTTTTCAGACGGCCTGATGACAAAGGCCATCTGAAACACCGTATCTTCGCAACGACCGGCAAGCTATTTATTTCCGTTATAGCTTCTAGTAACAAACCGCTCTGTATCAAATGCAGTAAAACCCGTCATAATCGACTACACACAGTTACACCCGACCGCACACTGTTTTTCAGACGGCAGACCGTCTGGAAACCAACCACTCATAAACAGGAGAAACCCATGAGCCTGATTATCGACTGCCACGGCCACTACACTACCGCCCCGCCTTCTCTGGAAGCCTGGCGCAACAAACAGATCGCCGCCATCGGCAACCCTTCGCAGATGCCCAAAGCCTCCGAACTGAAAATCAGCGACGACGAATTGTGCGAAACCATCGAAAAAAACCAGCTGCGCCTGATGAAAGAGCGCGGTGCGGACATGACCCTGTTTTCCCCCCGCGCCAGCTTTATGGCGCACCATATCGGCGATTTTCAAGTATCGTCCGCCTGGGCGGCGATTTGCAACGAATTGTGCTACCGCGTGTCGCAGCTGTTTCCCAACCATTTCGTCCCCGTCGCTATGCTGCCGCAAAGCCCGGGCGTGGCGGTGGAAACCTGTATCGCCGAGCTGGAGCGCTGCGTCAACGAATACAGCAACGTCGGCATCAACCTCAATCCCGACCCCAGCGGCGGCCATTGGACTTCGCCGCCGCTGACCGACAAATACTGGTATCCGATTTACGAAAAAATGGTGGAATACGACATTCCCGCCATGATTCACGTTTCTACTTCGTGCAACAGCTGCTTCCACACCACCGGCGCGCATTACCTCAATGCCGACACCACCGCTTTTATGCAGCTTTTGCAAGGCGATTTGTTTAAAGACTTCCCCACCCTGCGCTTTTTGATTCCGCATGGCGGCGGCGCGGTACCCTACCACTGGGGACGTTTCCGCGGCTTGGCGATGGTGCTGAAAAAGCCCGAATTGGAAGAGCATTTGTTGAACAACATCTTCTTCGATACCTGCGTTTACCACCAGCCCGGCATTGATTTGCTGCTGGACGTGGTTCCGAACAAAAACATCTTGTTCGCCTCCGAAATGATCGGCGCGGTACGCGACATCGACCCGCGCACCGGCTTCTATTTCGACGACACCAAGCGCTATATCGAAGCGGCGGATATTACCGCCGAAGAGCGTCACCAAATTTACGAGGGCAACGCCCGCCGCGTGTTCCCGCGCCTTGATGCGCTGTTGAAATCAAAAGGAAAATAATCATGACCGACGTATTGCCCAACCAATTAGGCGTTGTCAAACGCAACATCAAGCGCGCCGATCCCGCCGCCGTGGAAAAACTCTCCCGCTTCGGCGTCGCCACCATCCACGAAGCAATGGGGCGCACCGGCCTGATGAAACCCTATATGCGCCCGATTTACAAAGGCGCGAAAATCTGCGGCACCGCCGTTACCATCCTGCTGCAACCGGGCGACAACTGGATGATGTTTGTCGGCGCCGAGCAGCTGCGCCCGGGCGATGTGGCCGTGGCCGCTTGTACCACCGAAAATGCCGACGGCTTCTTCGGCGACCTGTTGGCAACTTCCTATATGGCTCAAGGCTGCAAAGGGCTGATTATCGACGGCGGCGTGCGCGATACGGAAGACTTGGAAGCGATGGGTTTCCCCGTGTTTTCCAAAGCCATCCACGCCAAAGGCACGATTAAAGCCACGCCGGGTTCGGTCAACGTACCCGTGGTCTGCGCCGGTGCGCTGGTCAATCCGGGCGATGTGATTATTGCCGACAACGATGGCGTGGTGGTCGTGCCCGCCGAGCGTGCGCAGGAAGTGGCCGACAAAGCCGAAGCGCGCGAAGCCAACGAAGCCGACAAACGCGAAATCTTCGCCAGCGGCGTATTGGGCTTGGACTACTACAAAATGCGCGAAGGCTTGGAAAAAGCCGGTTTGAAATATATTGATTAAAACCAAATTCAGACGGCCTTATGCGGATACGGTTATAAAGGCCGTCTGAAAAATAAACATCAAGCCCCATACAAGGAGCGATTTATGAGCAACTTTGAAAAAACACCCGGCTGGTTGGGTTTTTATCCCAATCCGTCCAAACCGAAATTACAGCTGCCGCAGGGCGCGGTGGATGCACACTGCCATGTGTTCGGCCCGGGCGATAAATTCCCCTATGCGCCCGAGCGCAAATACACGCCGTGCGATGCGTCGAAAGAGCAGCTGTTTGCCCTGCGCGACCATTTGGGCTTCTCGCGCAATGTGATTGTGCAGGCCACCTGCCACGGTGCAGACAACCGCGCTTTGGTGGATGCGCTGCAAACCGCAGGCGATTTGGCGCGCGGTGTGGCGGCGGTGCGCCGCGATGTAACGCCGGAAGAGCTGTATGATTTGCACATGGCAGGTGTGCGCGGCGTGCGTTTCAATTTTGTGAAGCGTTTGATGGACTTTACGCCCAAAGAAGAGCTCTTGGAAATCGCCGCCAAAATCGCGCCAATGGGCTGGCATGTGGTGGTGTATTTTGAAGCGGCCGATTTGCCGGAATTGTGGGATTTCTTTACCAACCTGCCGACGATTGTGGTGGTCGATCACATGGGTCGCCCCGATGTCACCAAACCGGTGGACGGCGAAGAATTCGACCTGTTTGTGAAGCTGATGGAAGAGCATCCGAATGTATGGAGCAAACTCTCCTGCCCCGAGCGCTTAAGCGTGACCGGCCCGAACGCCTTAAACGGCGAGCAACACAGCTATACCGATGTCGTGCCGTTTGCGCGTAAGCTGATGGAAAAATTCCCCGACCGCGTCTTGTTCGGCACCGATTGGCCGCACCCGAATCTGAAAGACCATATGCCGGACGACGGTTTGTTGGTAGACTATCTGGCGCAGGTTGCCGTCACGCCTGAAGAGCAGTATCAGATTCTGGTCGATAACCCGATGCGCCTGTATTGGCCGGAAACATACGGCAAATAACAACTTTCTTTTCAGACGGCCTTTCATGTCACAAGGCCGTCTGAAAAATACTGACAAAGGAGCAACATCATGGCTTTAGAAAAACCTTATCATGACATTCCCGGCACCCGCATTTTCGATTCCGAACGCGCCAGCCAGGGCTATCACCTCAACCAGTTCTGCATGTCGCTGATGAAGGCGGAAAACCGCGAGCGCTTCAAAGCCGACCAACGCGCCTATATGGACGAATGGCCGATGACCGAAGAGCAGAAAGACGCGGTGATTGCGCGTGATCTCAACCGCTTGATGGATTTGGGCGGCAATATTTATGTATTGGCGAAAATCGGCGCCACCGACGGTCTGACCTTCCAGCAGATGGCGGGCAGCATGACCGGCATGAGCGAGCAGGAATACCGCGATATGATGATTAATGGCGGCCGCAGCATCGAAGGCAACCGCTACGCCCACGAACAAGAAAACAAAAAATAAGCCGTCAGGCCGTCTGAAAAGGAAAAAAATCATGGCAAAAATCACCGCTAGCGTTTACACCTCCCACATCCCGGCCGTCGGCGTGGCTTGGGACTTGAAAAAACACGGCGAAGACTACTGGAAACCCGTGTTTGCCGGTTACGAATACAGCAAAGAGTGGCAGAAAGCCAACAATCCCGACGTGATTATTTTGGTGTATAACGACCACACCAACAATTTCGGCTTCGACCTGATTCCGACTTTCGCCTTGGGCATGAACCACGAGTTCAAACCCAGCGACGAAGGCTGGGGGCCGCGCCCTGTGCCGAATGTGATCGGCGACCAAAAATTCGCTTCCCACTTGGCGCACTCGGTTATTGAGCAGGGTTTCGACCTGACTTTGTGCTACGAAATGGAAGTCGATCACGGCCTAACCGTGCCGATGACCGTGATGTTCGGCGATGTGGAAAAATGGCCGGTCAAAGTGATTCCGCTGCATGTCAACGTGGTGCAATACCCCGTGCCGAGCGGCCAGCGCTGCTACGACCTCGGCCGCGCCATCCGCAAAGCGGTGGAAAGCTACGACGAAGACATCAATGTGCACATCTGGGGCACGGGCGGCATGAGCCACCAGCTGCAAGGCCCGCGCGCCGGTCTGATTAACAAAGAATGGGACAACCAATTCTTAGATGATTTGATTGCCGACCCGAAAGAACTGGCGAAAAAACCGCATGTAGAATACGTACGCGAAGCCGGTTCGGAGGGTATCGAATTGGTGATGTGGCTGATTGCCCGCGCCGCCATGTGCGAGGAAGGCGAAGAGCCGGTGGTGAAACACCGTTTCTACCATGTGCCCGCCTCCAATACCGCCGTCGGCCATCTGATTTTGGAAGCGCCGAAGAAGTAAGAACCTGTATTCATAAGATTGATAGATGGATTTTTGTTGGATAATCATACGAATACAAGGCGGATTTTTGCGCCAATAGTGGGCTATTGGCGTAAAAGTCCAACGCAGTAGGCGTGTGATTAGGCAATAAAAAGCCGCTATCAAGATTGTGAATACAGGTTCTAAAGGCCGTCTGAAAAACGCATAATGCGTAGGGTGTGGCGCAAGCTACGCACGCGTTTTCCTAATATCAGAATCCGCATGTGTATCCCGCACCCCTATTCCATACATTTAAAAAACCAAACACAAGGAATCCCCATGAGCAACACCATCAAAGTCGCGCTGGCCGGTGCCGGCGCATTCGGCGAAAAACACCTTGACGGTATCAAAAACATTCCCGATGTCGAAGTCGTCGCCCTCATCGGCCGCGATATGGCAAAAACCCAGGCCGTGGCCGACAAATACGGCGTCGGTTTTGTCACCGACGACTTGGCCAACGCGCTGGCGCTGCCCGAAGTCGATGCGGTAATTTTGTGTACCCCCACCCAAATGCATGCCGCGCAAACGCTGCAATGCCTCAAAGCAGGCAAACATGTTCAAGTGGAAATCCCGCTGGCCGATTCTTGGGCGGATGCCGAAGAAGTTTTGCAGGCGCAAAAAGACAGCGGCTTAGTGGCGATGGTCGGCCATACCCGCCGCTTCAACCCCAGCCACCAATGGATTCACAATAAAATCGCGGCAGGCGAATTGAACATCCAGCAGATGGACGTGCAAACCTATTTCTTCCGCCGCACCAACACCAACGCCAAAGGCGAGCCGCGCTCTTGGACCGACCACCTGCTGTGGCACCACGCCGCGCACACCGTGGATCTGTTCCAATACCAAACCGGCAGCAAAGTAGTAAAAGCCAACGCCGTACAAGGCCCGAAACATCCGGTGTTGGGCATTGCGATGGACATGTCCATCCAGCTGCAAGCCGAAAACGGCGCGATTTGCACCCTGTCGCTCTCGTTCAACAACGACGGCCCCTTGGGTACATTCTTCCGCTACATCTGCGACAACGGCACCTACATCGCCCGCTATGACGATTTGGTCACCGGCAAGGAAGAACCGGTCAATGTCAGCAAAGTAGCCGTTTCCATGAACGGTATCGAGCTGCAAGACCGCGAATTTTTCGCCGCCATCCGCAAAGGCCGCCAACCCAACTCCAGCGTGGAAAGTGTCATCAACTGCTACAAAGTGCTGGGCGAATTGGAAAAGCAGCTTGAAGCCTAAGTTGCATAAAAGCGTATAATCAACAGGCCGTCTGAAAATATCCCGTTTTTCAGACGGCCTTTCGCCACACTAATACAGGAGCCGCTATGAACCGAATCATTAATAACACCCCCGTTTACCCCATCGGCCTCGGCTGCATGAACCTCAGCCACGCCTACGGCACGCCACCGTCTGAAAGCGACGCGCAAGCGCTACTGCACCGCGCCATTGATTTGGGCTACAACTTTTTCGACACCGCCACGCTCTACGGCTTCGGCACCAATGAAACGCTGGTCGGCAAAACCCTCAAGCCGTTTCGCAATCAGATTTTTCTCGCCAGCAAATGCGGCATGGGCGGCGTGAACGGCAAGCGCGTGATTGACGGCCGCCCCGAAACCATCCTGCGCCAAGCCGACGAATCGCTGCAACGGCTGCAAACCGATGTAATCGATTTATATTATTTGCACCGCTGGGATAAAAACGTACCGATTGAAGAGAGCGTTGGCGCCTTATCGCGCCTGGTCGAACAAGGCAAAATCCGCGCCGTCGGCTTGTCCGAAGTCTCTGCCGACACCCTTTCCCGCGCCCATGCCGTACACCCGATTACCGCGCTGCAAACCGAATATTCGCTGTGGACGCGCAACCCTGAAATCGCCGTATTGCAGAAAACCCGCGAAATCGGCGCCGCCCTTGTCGCCTTCAGTCCCGTTGCACGCGGTTTTCTCGGCGACGTGCGCGACCCGTCGGCTTTGGAAGACAAAGACATCCGCCGCCCCATGCCGCGTTTTTCCGCTGAAAACTACCCCGCCAACCTGCAACTGCGCGACCGCCTGCAAATCCTTGCCGACCAAGCCGGCTGCACCGCCGCCCAACTCGGCCTTGCCTGGCTGTTGGCGCAGCAGGACAACATCATTCCGATTCCGGGTACCACCAGCATCCACCATTTGGAAGACAACTACGCCGCCGCATCGTTAAACATCGCGCCCGAAATCCTACAACAGGCGGGCGAACTGATTAACCAAAGCAGCGTCAAAGGTGCGCGTTATCCCACCGCCACGCAAACCGAGATTGATACGGAAGAATTTTAATCCGACAATGCCCAAGGCCGTCTGAACAGTAAAACGTATTTCCCTGTTCAGACGGCCTTTTTTCTTGTTACGCTTTGACTTCACGCCTGTTAAAAAAATATAAATCTTGTATAATGCCTTAACCACAAACTCAAAACGCTTCCCAACCCCCCCCGGAGAATAATCCATGTCACGACCACTCAACTTTGTGATGATTTCCCCGCATTTCCCCACCAATTTCGAGACCTTCGCCGTCCGATTGCGGGAAAACGGCATCAACACTTTAGGCATCGCCGACGCCCCTTACGAAACCCTCAGCGAAAACCTACGCAACCACCTGACCGAATACTACCGCGTTGATAATATGGAAGATTACGACCAGGTTTACCGCGCCGTCGCCTATTTCGCCCACAAATACGGCCGTATCGACCGCATCGAGTCGCACAACGAATACTGGCTGGAACTGGATGCCGCGCTGCGCACCGATTTCAATGTTTTCGGTTATAAAAACCAAGACATGCTGGCCGTCAAAACCAAAGCGCAGATGAAAGAAGTATTCCGCGCCACCGGCTTAAACGTCGCCCGCGGCCGCGTGTTCCACAGCAATGAAGACGCTTGGAACTTAGCTGCCGAATTGAATTTCCCCGTAATCATCAAACCCAATTCCGGCGTCGGTGCCAGCGACACCTACAAAATCCGCACCCCGCAAGACCTCGAATATTTCTTCCAGCATAAAAATCCTTATGTCGAATACATCATGGAAGAATTTATCGACGGCGACATCGTCACGTTCGACGGCCTGACCGACCACAACGGCAATATTGTGTTCTACGCCGGTTTGGAATACTCCGAAGCCGTATTGGATACCGTGGAAAAAGACGGCGACATGTATTATTACGTGCCGCGCGATATTTCGCCGCAACTGATTGAGATGGGGCAAAAATGCGTGCAAGCCTTCAATGTGCGCGAACGCTTTTTCCATTTTGAGTTTTTCCGCGTCAAAGCCACCGGCGACTTATTGCCGCTGGAAATCAACTGCCGTCCGCCGGGTGGCCTGACCATCGACATGTGGAACTACGCCAACGACTTCGACGTCTTCGCCGAATATGCCCATGTGGTCAAAGAAAACCGTTTCTATGCCCACATTACCCATCCGTGGAACGTGGTTTACATTTCGCGTAAAGCCAACCAAAACTACGCCAATTCCATCGAATCGGTATGCGAGCGCTTTGCCGCCAACATCATCAGCGTGCAAAACGTCCCGGGCGTATTCGCCAAAATCATGGGCGAACACGGCATTTTGGCGCGTACCGAGACCATCGAGCAAATGCGTGAAATCGTACAATTCGCCCAACAAAAACATTAAAGGAAACCCTTATGCATTTTGAACAAAGAAGCCATTGGAGCGGCGAACTCGGGCAGGAAATGTATTTCAATGTTTACGGTCATGCCGGCAAACCCGTGGTTGTCTTTCCCTCTTCCGGCGGCAACCAACACGAATATGGCAATTTCGGTGTGATTGATGCCTGCCGTTCGTTTATCGAACGCGGATTGCTCAAATTCTATACGCCCGATTCCTACGATAATCAGTCTTGGCTGGCTACCTACAAATCCGGTCACGACATGGCTTTGGCGCACAACGCCTACGACCGCTATATCGTCAACGAGCTTGTGCCGCTTATCCGCCACGAATCGCAGTGGGGCGGCGCGATGATGGCGACCGGCTGCAGCATGGGCGCATTCCATACCGTGAATTTCGCCCTGCGCCACCCTGATTTGTTTGATACGGCGGTTGCCCTCAGCGGCGTTTATGACGCACGCTTTTTTACCGGCGAATTCTACGGCGACAAAGAAGTGTATTACAATTCTGCCATCGATTATCTGTGGAACCAGCAGGATAATTGGTTCCTTGATCACTACCGCCGCAACCACTTCATCATTGCCGTCGGTCAAGGCGCATGGGAAGAGCAGCACGTTGCCGACACCCGCCGCCTGCAAGAGGCTTTCGCCGCCAAAGACATCCCCGCCTGGTTCGACTACTGGGGTCATGATATGGCGCACGATTGGCCTTTGTGGCGTGAGCAAATGCCTTATTTCTTAGGCAAATTGGAAGAGCAAGGCATTATCCGCGCCTAACCCAAAAATAGAAAAGGGTAGGAATCAAATTCCCACCCTTTTTTATTTTTGGTAATTTTTTTACTCATACCGTTGCCGATACACATGATTAATCTGCGCCTTATGTAAAATGCCGTCTGAAAAACCAAATTTTGATTTGATTTTTCAGACGGCATTTTGTCAAATATTTATGCCTGCACATTAATCCCCGCAGTAACCGTACTCTGCGCATTGTGATTGGCTAAAAAGGACGCAGCCAATTCGCTGCAACAACCGCAACAGGTTGCCACCCCCAGCTGCGCTTGCAAATCGCTCATGGTACTTGCCCCGGCAGCCACAGTTTCTTTGATTTCACGGTCGGTAATAGCATTGCAGATACATACAAACATGATGCGCTCCAGTGTTCCAATCTCAATAATGAGAGTTAGTCTTATTCTTAGGAGCTAATATAAATAAAAACTGTTTGTATTGCAAGTCTTGGAAAAGCAAAAGATATTTTGATTTTTCTATCAATTTTGATATTGCGATTTATTTTTATTAGAGATAAGTTTTATCTCAATAAATCAAGATACCGTATTCACTTGTAAGCCGCTTATGTAAATTTTCATCAAAAGGCTGATTTTTCTGTAAGCAGGTGTAGGCATAAATACATATTT
>NZ_JALJYC010000016.1 GCF_024170405.1 Neisseria perflava
GCTTGTTTTGCTTATAAGGGCTCAGTCGACTTTTTTTCATGGGATTTATTCTAAATGATTTTGAATAAATCTAGTTATCTAGTACAGCCCCTAATTTTTTATATTATTTCAGTATAGTTTATGTTGTATCTTTAATATTATTAGTTGTTATTGATAGGCCAGATAATTTAGTAAAGAAAAATTACATAAATTATGGAGCGAATTTATTTACTTGGATAGTTTGGTTTATAGCATTTCTCGTTTTATACGTTTTGAGTTGGGTATGTGCAATAAAGAAGTGTAGTAAAAGAAAATAGCGCGGCAGATTTAAAAGAGAAGCTAACAATATGGATAGCACCAACTATTACTTTATTTTCAGTTACTGTAATTTTAACTGTTATGCCAGGTTCAAGAATTTTAGATAATGTGCTACGTTTCATTGGGTATATTGAATTTCCTAGTGATTCTAAATGGTAATTTATTAGATAATCGATTTATCGAACAAAATAAATTAATGAATCAAGAAAACAATGACGTGAATTCAATATACTGGAGAAAAAGATATTCTCCGAATTCTCCGTTTTTTTATTGGCAAATGAATGGAATATTATCACTAGAGAGAAATTTCTTGTATGAAGAGAAAAGGAGATATTCAAATGCTATTTTTGGATATTTCGCATGGAATTTAGGAAATAATATTCTGTTCTGTCCGCAGGGTATCGATGTATATAGCCAAAGAGAAGTGGAAAAAAGGGATATAGAAAAATGTTTACTAATTAGAAAAGAATATTTGCAGTTATTGCCAAAGGGTTTATAGGATCTTTCTTAAACTTAAGATATAGAATTTAAATTCTGATAGAACTTAACCTATTCTTCTTCACTTTTTCAGACGGCCTTTACCATGAATCCATTGACGACTTTGGTTTGGTTTCGCCGCAATCTGCGCCTTGCCGACAATACCGTATTGCAGGCTGCCGTGCAGCAAGGGCTGCCGGTGGTCGGGGTGGTGGTGTGTCCGCAGCCGTCTGAAATTGCCAATCAGCGGCAGGCGGTGTTTATGCGCCGTTCTGCCGCCGCCTTGTCCCCCGCATTGGTGGCGCACAATGTGCCGCTGTATCTGATACGGGGCCATGCCGAAACGGAAATTCCAGCGTTGGTTCAACACATTCATGCTGCCAGCGTTTGGGCGGACGAAGGCTATACGCCGTCTGAAATTTTGTCGGACAACCGCATTTGGCGGCAGTTGGACGCAATGGGCATTCCGTTTGCCCGCTGTAACGACCGTACCGTGTTTGCCAAGGCTGAAATTGCGGATGAATACGGCCAGCCCTACCGCACTTTTGCGCCCTACCGACAGGCATGGTTGCAACGCTATGCGGCGCAGTTTGACGGCTGGAGGCCGTCTGAACACGCGGCGTTTGCGCCGGTTCAGACGGCCTGGAGCGGTTTGTTGCCGCCGCTGCCCGATTGGGTGTCTTCTGGCGACGGGCAGAGCATGGCGGTGCCGCTCGGCGGCGAGGCGGTGGCTTGGGCGCAGTGGGATAAGTTTTCCGCCGAATTAAATGTTTATCCGCTGCTTAAAGATTTTCCATCGCGCAAAGCCACATCGCAGTTGAGCGTTTATTTAAGCGCCGGTTGCCTGTCGGCGCGGATGTTGGCGCAGCGGGCGCATGCGGCGGGCGCGCAGGCATGGCTGGATAATTTGATTCGGCGCGATTTTGCCTGCCAACGGGCGTTTCATACGCAGACCGATGGCGCAGAACATCTGCCTGCCGCCGATACATGGTTTGTGCAGCGTTGGCAGCAGGGGCGCACCGGTTTCCCGCTGATTGATGCCGCCATGCGCTGCCTGCGCGACAGCGGTTGGCTGCACCCGACCTTGCGCACATTGGTGGCGGAATTTTGGTGTCGGACGCTGGCGCAACCGTGGCAGGCGGGCGCAGCGTGGTTTGCCGAACAGCAGACCGATAACGATGAAGCCTTAAACCGCGCCAACTGGCAGCAGGCCGCAGCGCAAATTCAGACGGCCAATCCGGTCGTCCGTTCGCAGCAGCTTGATCCCGACGCCACGTTTATCCGCCGCTATGTGCCCGAGTTGGCGCACTTGCCTCAGGATTTTGTCCACACGCCGTGGCTGGCGGGCAGCGATGCCGATACCCACGGCTATCCGCCGCCATTGGTGCCGCCGCGCTGACGGGAAAAACGTGATTGAGTCAGATAAATTCAAACCAAGTTAACAAAAACCTGAACGCTATCGTAGGTATGGCGTTCAGGTTTGTCTATTTGTTGCCAAGCGGAAACGCTATGCTTTTCCAATGTGGAAAACCAAGAGGCCGTCTGAAGTGTTTTCAGACGGCCTCCCGCTCTTTAACAGCAAACGGATTATTTGTTAACCTGGCTGCCGATAACGCCGCCCAAGGCCGCGCCGCCCAAAGTCGAGCCGGTGTCGCCGCCGATTAAGTTACCAGCTACGCCACCTAATACGGCGCCGGTGGCGGTATTGCGTTGCGATTGCGACATACCGGCGCAGGCGCTCAGGGAGGCGGCCAAAGTCAGCAGAGTCAGGGTTTTTACAAGAGTGGATTTCATGATGTTTTCTCCTTGAAAAAAGGTTACTGTATATTCCGGTAGTCAGTATCGCATATAGTTTTTTAATCGGCGGTTACATCCGGTAAATCCTGTTTAAACTAAGCAAAAGCGGTGTTCTGCTGGAACTTATGCGGCAGAGGGTGGTACACTTGGCGCAGCGTTCTGAGTAAGGGAAGATAAAATGAATCTTTATGCGGTGGCGCACATTGTGCATTTGTATTGCGCGGTTGCGTTTGTGGGCGGGGTATTTTTTGAAATGCTGGTGTTGTCGGTATTGCATACCGGCCGCGTGTCGCGCGAGGCGCGGCGCGAGGTGGAGCGGGCGATGTCATACCGTGCCGTGCGGGTGATGCCGCTGGTGGTGATTACGCTGTTTATTTCGGGCGGGGTAATGGTGTGGGAACGCTATCTGCCGGTGTTTGCCGAACCGTTTGCTTCGCCTTTCGGTACGATGTTGTTTTTAAAAGTCTTGCTGGCGTTTAGCGTACTGGTGCATTTTGCCATTGCGGTGGTGAAAATGGCGCGGCACACGCTGACGGTGGGCTGGTCGAAATACATTCATGCGGTGGTGCTGGTGCATATGCTGCTGATTGTGTTTTTGGCGAAAGCCATGTTTTATCTGGTTTGGTAAACATCGTTATTTTATTATTATCTTATTGAAAAACAATAAGGAATGTTCAGACGGCCTTGTCCCGCTGTGGTACAATGCCGTCTGAAAATATTTTGAATTTCATAAATAATAAAGAGGAAACAGATATATGGTTGAACATCCTTCCGTCGGCACGCCGCTGTTTTACGGCGTGTTTTTTATCGCCGTGCTCGTGATGATCGGCATCGACATGTTGTCGCTGAAGAAAAACGGCGTGCATAAAGTCAGCGTGAAAGAAGCCCTGATGTGGACGTGCATTTGGGTGGCCGTTTCCTGCGGCTTCGCCGGTTGGCTGTATTTTGAGTTGGCGACCAATCCGGCCTACGGTGCCGTTGTCGCTAAAGAAAAAGTATTGGAATTTTTCACCGGCTATGTGTTGGAAAAATCATTGGCGGTGGACAATATTTTTGTCTTCCTGATGATTTTCGGCTATTTCAAAGTGCCGCAGCAATACCAGCACCGCGTGTTGCTTTACGGCGTATTCGGCGCGATTGTGTTGCGTGCGGTGATGATTTTCATCGGCGCGGCGCTGGTGCAGCAGTTTGAATGGATTTTGTATCTCTTCGGCGCGTTCCTGCTTTACACCGGCCTGCACATGATTAAATCCGGCAGCGATGACGATGAAGACGAGGATTTGTCGAAAAACAAAATGCTGGGCTGGCTGCAAAAGCATATTCATGTCAGCAAAGAGCTGGACAAAGAAAAATTCTTTACCCTTGAAAACGGTAAGCGCGTTGCCACGCCGTTGTTGATGGTGTTGGTGATGATTGAATTGAGTGACGTGATTTTCGCGGTGGACAGCATTCCCGCCGTGTTTGCGGTAACCACCGATCCGTTTATCGTTTTGACCTCCAACATCTTCGCTATTTTGGGCTTGCGCGCGATGTATTTCCTGCTGGCCGATGTCGCCGACCGCTTCGTGTTCCTGAAATACGGCCTATCGTTTGTGTTGATCTTTATCGGTATCAAAATGCTGATTATGCACTGGATACACATCCCGATTTCGATTTCTCTGTCGGTGGTGTTCGGTGCGCTGGGTGCGTCGATTCTGACTTCGGTGATTTATAGCCGTCATCTGGATAAGCAGCAAGGCAAGCTGTAAGCAGTAAAACAAAGGCCGTCTGAAATTCCGGTTATATTCCGTAACCGAAGTTTCAGACGGCCTTTGGATTCAAGCGGCTTATTTGGCCGCTTCTTTGGCTTTAGCCGCCGCTTCGCGTGCCGCAGCAACGGCATCTTCCGCGGCGCCTTTAGCCGCAGAAGCCGCCGCGTCGGTGGCGCTGGCTGCTGCGTCAACGGCCGCACCTACCGCAGACGCAGCATCGTCTTTGGTTTGTTGTACATCAGAAGCAACGGCTTGAGCCGCTTCTTTGGTTTCCTGTTTGGCTTCTTGCGAACAAGCGGCCAGGCCGGCCACCAACATAGCAGCAATCAGTAATTTTTTCATGGGTTGTCCTTTCGTGGTGAAAAAGCTATCGGATGTCCGATAGAAAAATCATACCATAGCGCCGCTGTAAAACAGGCGCTTTCGGCAGGAAAAAAAGCGGCGGTAAATTTTTTTACAACAAGGCTTGACAGCCGTATTCCGCCTCCCTATAATACGCAGCTTATCGGGTCGTTAGCTCAGCTGGTAGAGCAGCGGACTTTTAATCCGTTGGTCGAGCGTTCGAATCGCTCACGACCCACCAGATAAAAAAACCTGCTTGGCAACAAGCAGGTTTTTTGCATTGGCGCTTTGCTTTCAGACGGCCTTGTCCGTTTCGCGCTGTGGATAAATCGCCTGACATCGCGTAAAATAAAGCCAAATTTTATTGTAAACAAAGGCCGTCTGAAAACACGGCTTTTTTCTACGGACAACATCATGACAGAACAAACCCATCCGCAAGACGAAGCGCAGCTTGATGAAAACCAAATCATCGCCCTGCGCCGCGAAAAACTCCACGCCATCCGTGAAAAAGGCATTGCCTACCCCAACGATTTCCAGCGCGACAGCTTTGCCGCCGATTTGCATGCCAAATACGATGCCCTGAGTAAAGAAGAGCTCGATCCGCAAGCCGTTCCCGTGAAAATTGCCGGCCGCATGATGCTCAAACGCGCAATGGGCAAGGCCAGCTTCGCCACCGTGCAAGATGTGACCGGCCAAATCCAGCTCTACATCAATAATCAGGGCGTGGGCGAAGAAGCGCACAACGATTTCAAACATTGGGATATGGGCGACATCGTCGGCGCGGAAGGGGTGCTGTTCAAAACCAACCACGGCGAACTGACCGTGCGCGTATCCAACATCCGCTTGTTGTCCAAATCATTGCGCCCGCTGCCGGACAAACACAAAGGCTTGGCCGACCAAGAGGTCAAATACCGTCAGCGTTATGTGGATTTGATTGTCAATCCCGACTCGCGCGACACCTTTATCAAGCGCAGCAAAATCATCCAAACCGTGCGCAATTACATGACCGACGAGCATTATCTGGAAGTGGAAACCCCGATGATGCACCCGATTCCCGGCGGCGCTACGGCCAAACCGTTTGTGACTCACCACAATGCGCTGGATATGCCGCTGTATCTGCGCATTGCGCCCGAATTGTATCTGAAACGCCTGATTGTCGGCGGTTTGGAGCGCGTGTTTGAAATCAACCGCAGCTTCCGCAACGAGGGCATGAGTACCCGCCACAATCCCGAATTTACCATGATGGAATTTTACGAGGCGTATTCTACCTACGAGCGCATGATGCAGATGACCGAAGGCGTCATCCGCAAATGCGCCGAAACCGTGTGCGGCAGCGCTAAGATTACTTACAACGGCAAGGAAGTGGATTTGGCAAGCCCGTTTGAACGCCTGACCATTTTGGACGCCATCCGCAAATACAATCCGCAATACACCGATGAGCAGCTGTTTGACGAAGCCTGGCTGAAAAAAGAAATCGTGCGCCTAGGCGAGAGCATTCCGCCTTCTCCGGGTATCGGCAGCCTGCAACTGGCGCTGTTTGAAGGTTGCGCCGAAGGCAAATTGTGGAATCCAACGTTCATCATCGACTATCCGGTGGAAGTGTCGCCCTTGGCGCGCGCTTCCGACACCAAACCCGGCCTGACCGACCGCTTTGAATTGTTTGTGGTCGGCCGCGAATTGGCCAACGGCTATTCCGAGTTGAACGACCCCGAAGACCAGGCCGCGCGCTTCAAAGCACAAGTGGCACAAAAAGACGCGGGCGACGATGAAGCCATGCATTACGACGCCGACTATATCCGCGCCATGGAATACGGCCTGCCGCCGACCGGCGGCAGCGGTATCGGCCTCGACCGTTTGGTGATGTTGCTGACCGACGCGCAAACCATCCGTGATGTGATTCTGTTCCCGCAAATGCGCCCTGAATAATCCGAGCTTATAGAAAAGGCCGTCTGAATACTCCGACTACACTCAGTAATCGGCGTTTCAGACGGCCTTTTTGTGTGTTAAACCAAGCCGATACGGTTAAACCGCAAACACCGTTTTCTTGCCGCGCTGGAAAGTAAAGGTATTGCTGTTTTCCTTATGCTTGTAGAGCGGCACTTCGCAGGTGCGCACGTGGGCGTTTTTGATGAGCCAGACATTCAGCAGCCGCTCGGAGAGAAAGCCGAACACGCGCTTGTTGTAGTCGGAATAGTGGGCGATGTCGGCGCGGCGTTCCAGCTCGAATAAAACGTCAAACAGCCAAGCGCAATAGTCGTCTAACACGGCTTTTTTGCCGATAAACATATTGCCGTGGTGCATTTCTTTGCCGTCTGAAAAAGCGTCGAAGGCGGCCAAATAATCCGGCTGGCGTTCGGCGATGATGGCGTGGGTTAAATCCCAATCTTCGATTTCATGGAACTTGGCGTATTGCTGACGCACGGTGCGCACGGAAAAATGCAGTTTTTCCGGCAAAATCAAATCGTTGTCGGCCATCAGGGTGTCGATTTCGTCGCGGCCGATAATGCGGTCGGGCTGGGCAGGCGACATCAGGTAGCGGCGGTAATGCACCAACCCGGCGTTTGGACAGCGCACGTTTTTCCACAAAAAATACAGCGCGGTCAGCTCGCAGAAATTGGCGTTTTTAGCGGCGATGTTGTCCAGCTGGTTTTCCTGCAAATAGCCCAAATTCGGCTTGGTGCCGACTTGAACGGGCGTGTAAATCTGGCCGTCGATGGCTTTGGGAAAGCGAAACACTTTGTGGGTTACCACAAAAATATTCAGGTCGGGTTGTAAGCGTTGCATGGTTGGTGTTCCCGTATCAATTCATGTCCACATAAAAACTTTTTAATTTTTCACCGCACTTCAAGGCGGCGATGGCCGCGTCTGCCACTTCCAGCGCCTCTTTGATGGTCACGTCCATATCCAAATAGCGGTACGTCCCGAGGCGGCCGACGAAGGTCACGTTCGGCTCGGCCTGCGCTTTGGCAACGTATTGTTGCAGCAAGGCTTTATCTTGCACCAAGCGGATGGGGTAATACGGAATATCATTTTCTCCGCACAGGCGGCTGTATTCTTTGTAGCACAGGGTTTTGTCGTGTGATTCCCAGGGCGTGAAATGTTTGTGTTCGGAAATTCGGGTGTAGGGCACGTCCTCATCGCCGTAATTGATGACCGCATTGCCCTGATAATCGCCTTCATCGGTGAATTTTTCAAAATCCAGCGTGCGGTAGCCCAAGCGTCCGAGCGCGAAGCCGAAATAGGCATCCAGCGGCGCCGACCAGAAAATATGCGCGTAATCCGCTTGCATGGCCGTCTGAAACGGCGTATTGAGTTTTACCGTAATGTTTGCGTGGTTCAAAATATTCGATACGATGGCGGTGTAGCCCTCTTTGGGCATGCCTTGGAATTTGTGGGCGAAATAATTGTCATCATAATTGAAGCGCACCGGCAGGCGTTTCAAAATTGAAGCGGGCAGTTCGCGCGGCTCGACGCCCCATTGTTTTTTGGTGTAGCCGTAGAAAAATGCCTTGTACAAATCCTTGCCCACAAAGCGCATGGCCTGCTCTTCAAAGGTTTGCGGGTCTTGAATACTCAAATCCGCCTGTTCTTCCTCGATAAATTTTTTCGCGGCTTTCGGGGAAAGTGTTTTGCCGAAAAACTGATTAATCGTGTGCAGATTAATCGGCAGCGAATACACCGCGCCGCCACTCACCGTTTTCACGCGGTTGACAAAGGGCATCATTTCGCCGAAACGCTGAATATACGCCCACACGCGCTCGTTGTTGGTGTGGAAAATATGCGGCCCGTACACATGCACCATCACGCCGGTCTCCGCGTCGCGCTCAGAATGGCAGTTACCCGCAACATGAGCGCGCTGGTCGATGACGGTCACTTGATAACCCTGCTGCGCCAACTCGCGCGCAATCACGGCGTTGGAAAAGCCCGCGCCGACCAGTAAAAACGGTTTGTCCATGATGATGTCCCCTTGTGGTAAATAACGTGATTATAGCGGATTAGGGCTTTGTTTTCACGGTAAAAAAACAGCGCTATGCCGCCAAAATATTTTCAGACGGCCTCATACGCCGATAATGGTTTTTCTGCCTCTGACTAATGTTACCGTGGCGCTGCTGGTGCGTTTCTTGCGCCGCTCGATTTTGGCTTGGATATTGGCCATCATCTGCTTGCGGTCTTCGCCCAAAATGCTGCGGGCGGTATCGTGCTTGACGCTGTTGAACGCGCGTTCGGCACGCTCGGCTTGGGCGGAGGAAACCTGACCATTGGGGCGGCAGAGCGCCGCCAAAGCCTGAATATCAGCAGTCGGCAGCGCCGGAAAGACCACGCGCAAATAGCGTTCCAGCGCTTTTTGCACGGTGGCGTTGATTTCGTCTTTTTTGGTGGACTGCTGCTTATCGTGGGTGCGATAGCGCAGCAACACGTCGGGCAGATTGGCAAAGGCAGCGCCACGGATGGCGCAGTCCGCCCACATATCGAAATCGCCGGGTATGGTTTCGCCGTAGCGGATGTGGTGCTGCCGGAAAAAATCCGTGCGCCACATGGTGGTCGGGTGCATGAGGTTACCGGAGGCGGCGGCCATATTTGCTTTGATTTTGCTGTCTTCCAGCGCAATGTTGCATTCGCGGATGTCGTTGCCATCGGCGTCGGTAATCATCACGCGCGTGCCGAGGATGTTGATGTTGGGATGGCTGTCGAGAAAAGCGATTTGCTTGGCGAAGCGCTCGGGCAGGCACACGTCGTCGTGGTGCATAAGGGCGGTATATTCCGCGCCGCTTTGCGCCGCTCGGTCGAGCAGGTAGTGCATGACGTTGTTTTCGCCCGTGTTTTGCGCTAAATGCACCACTTCCGCACGCAGCTCGCAGGCGGCGAAAATATCCAAAATCTGACCGCTCTTATCGCTGGAGCAATCGTTAACGGCGATGATTTTAAAATCCGCAAACGTCTGCGCCACCAGCGAACGCAGGGCTGCGGGCAGATAGGCTTCGGCGTTGTAAACCGGCAGGATGACGCAAAGTTTCATATCGCTATTATCGTAAGAGTTAAAGTGATGAGCGTAAAGAAATGGCGGCATGGCCGTCAAGCAAAATTTTATGCAAAACTGAGGCCGTCTGAACGGCAGTATGCTGCCGGATAGGATTCAGACGGCCTTTTGAACGGATATTTGGAGAAAAATTCCCCGGCTTTTTGCCTGATGAATGATTAGTATTTTTTAATAACCCCTTGAGAAATAAATTAATCGCCTCAGATAAACATTGCCCGGAATGTTGACAATCTGCTAGAATCCGGTTCTTTATTTTCCAGCTTCGGGCGGCGGGTGTGAAGGCCGTCTGAAATTCAGCAGAGAGGCAGTTATGACCGAAACGCTACATTCCTGGGTGAATGCAATCAACGGACCGATGTGGGATATGTTGATTTTCCTACTCTTGGGTACGGGTATTTTCTTTACCGTGGCCACCGGCTTTGTGCAAATCCGCTTGTTTGGGCAAAGTGTGAAAGCCATGCTCGGCGGCCGCAAACAGGGCGATGATCCGCACGGGATTACGCCGTTTCAGGCGTTTGTCACCGGTTTGGCCAGCCGCGTCGGGGTGGGCAATATTGCGGGTGTGGCAATTGCCATCAGTATCGGCGGCCCGGGCGCGGTGTTTTGGATGTGGCTGACGGCCTTAATCGGCATGAGTTCGGCTTTTGCCGAATCGTCGCTGGCGCAGTTGTTTAAAATCCGCGATTACGACCGCCATCATTTTCGCGGCGGCCCTGCGTATTACATCACGCAGGGTTTGGGTCAGCGCTGGTTGGGCATTTTGTTTGCCATCAGCCTGATTTTCTGTTTCGGTTTGGTGTATGAGGCGGTGCAGTCCAACACCATCGCGGTGGCGGCGAAAACGGCTTGGGGCTGGGACGAACATGCCACCGGCGTGGCGCTGGTGATTCTGACCGCGCCGATTATTTTCGGCGGTATCCGCCGCGTGGCGCGTTGGGCGGAGATTCTGGTGCCGCTGATGGCGGTTTTGTATCTGCTGATGGCGCTGTATATCATGGCCAGCAACATCAGCATGGTGCCGCATGTGTTTGAGCTGATTTTCAGCACGGCTTTCCGCTTTGACGCGGCCGGCGGCGGCTTGCTCGGCGGCTTGATTTCGCAAACCATGATGGTGGGCATCAAACGCGGCCTGTATTCCAATGAGGCGGGTCAGGGTTCGGCGCCGAATGCGGCGGCAGCGGCTGAGGTGAAACACCCGGTGTCGCAAGGTATGATTCAGATGTTGGGCGTGTTTGTGGATACCATGATTGTCTGCTCGTGCACCGCGTTTATCGTGTTGATGTCAGACATTTCTTACGAGGGCTTGAGCGGTGCGCAGCTGACGCAGGCGGCGATTGTCAGCCATGTGGGTAGCTGGGGTGCGCATTTTCTGGCGGTGGTGCTGTTTATGTTTGCCTTTACCACCATCATCGGCAACTATGCCTATGCCGAGTCTAACGTGCAGTTTATCAAGAGCAACTGGCTGATTATGTCGGTATTCCGCATGGCGGTATTGGGCATGGTGTATTTCGGCGCAGTGCAGAGCGTGCCGCTGGTGTGGGACATGGCGGATATGGCGATGGGTACGATGGCGTGGATCAACCTGATTGCGATTTTGCTGCTGTCGCCTTTGGTGTTCCTGCTATTGAAAGACTATACGGCCAAGCTGCGAATGGGCAAAGAGCCGGAATTTAAATTATCCGAACACCCGGGTTTGAAACGCAAAATCAAATCGGATATTTGGTAATCCGTTTGGATTGAAATCAGAAAGGCCGTCTGAAAAATATTTTGTTTTTCAGACGGCCTTTGCTTTGGGCGGAGGAGTTTTCCCCCCGCCCTACATTCCGGCGTGCTTAACCCAATTTGCGGTGGCGGAACAGCCAGTCGCGCACCGGTGCGATGTTGTAGGCGTACTGCCAAGTGGCGGTATGACCGGACGCGCCGCCGGCGTTGGCTTCGGCTGCGTTTTTAAACACCGAGCCTTTGCTGAACGCGACAAAATTGATGTTGGCATGTTTGGCGTCTATGCTGTCGAAGGCCGTCTGAAACTCTTTGGCCGACCATTGCGCATTCCATTGGGCTCGGGCGGTTTTAGCGCCGAAAGAGGCCATTCTGTCCACAATCGCAGTTTGACCCGGATAGGCTTTGCTGTCGTCTTCGGAGACGGTAATCCACCAATTATCACGCGCCATATCCAGCGTCAGCAGGTTGGCATCCCATTGGCAGGCCACCAGATAGGAGGCAGCGAAGAAATCGGGGTATTTGATGTTCATCGCGATGGACATCATGCCGCCGCCGGATTGACCGGTGGTGTACAGGCGCAGCATGTCAATCGGATAGTCTTGCGCCAGTTTCTTAATCAGGTTGATGGTGGCATCGAGATAGGCGGAGGTGCGGTTGGCATCGTCGGCGATGATTTCGTCGTATTCGGGTGCCAACACGAAACACGGGTTGCTTTGCTGCGCTTCGGGCGTGGCAAAGGAAATCGCTCCGTTACCCTGATACAGCGCGGCTTGGGTGGTTTTGCCGCTCACGCCCGCGTCGTGCATAAATAAAACCAGCGGATAGCGTTCGCCGCTGAGACTGCGTTTGGGTGCAAACAGGTTGTAGCGCACGGTTTTACCAGTGGATTGGTCGTAGTAGTCGAATTGTTTGAACTCGTCGTAAACAAGATTGACCGCGCCGTCAGTTTTCAGGGTTTGGCCGTTTACCGTAATGCTGGCCTCGGCAGCCTTCAACGATGGTGCCGAGTTTTTTAAATCGCCCGCATTGCCTGGGCCGCCGCCTGCGCCGCGCGGCTCGTTGGGATCGCGGCCTTGTTTGACGACCAGCAGCGCACCATCGTCATACGGGTTGAGTTCCACCATCACAATGCGGCCGGTTTTGCCCGCTTCGCCGCCGATGGTGTGGCTGACGTAAACATCGGTAATGTTGCGTCCGGCTACGCGGTATTGTTTTTTGTCCAAGCCGTCGGCAGACACCGGATTTTTGTATTCAACTGCCACTGCGCTCAGGCGCATGCCGTCGCCGTACACGCGGGTCACGGCTTTGGTGCGCTCGATGGTGTTCGGGCTGTCGTTAATCGAGCCTGTGGTATAGACGATACAGCCGGGCAAGCTTACGGCGGCAGCGGCACCGGCGGCGGTCATCAGAAATTGTCGGCGGGTAGTCATGCTTATCCTTTCGCAAAGGTATCGGAAAACGGGAAACAGCAGGGAACAAGGTATTGTTATCTTCTTTAGGCATTGCCGCAGGCAGATTTGTTCAGGTCAACGGCATAAGCGCTTATGCAATCAGATAATTTTATCGCTTTAGAGTTATTAAACTACTTCCCGCCAGCATTGTCCAGCAGGAAAACGGCGGGAGTGCAGAGAGGGAGGCGAAAAGGGGTGTCGGACAAGCAAAAGGCCGTCTGAAACAGAAAAACCGCCAAGGTTGATTCCGTTTCAGACGGCCTTTTGTCATGCCGCTAGAATTTATCCCGCATGCTGCGGTACACCACCCACATAATCAGCAGGTTCAACCCAAAAACCAGCAGGTGTATCCCGTTAAACGCCTTACACAGCGTATAAAATTCGTAGGGGACAAACAGCCCGTAGCTCAACAAACTCAACCAATACGCCCATGCGCGGCTGAAATACAGGCCGTAACCCTCGCCGAAACGCAGCAATGCATAAACCGCCAGCAGCACCATCACCAGCGGAATATCGTGCGCGGCTTCCTGCCCCAAAGCAGGCAGGCAGTTGATTTTTTGGCTTAAAAAACTGCCGAAGAGATGGTGCCAATCGTGTGTCAACCAAGCGGTCAGTTGCGGCAAATCGCCCTGATAATGCCATACTGCCAGCGCCACCAGCAGCGCCAGCACGCCTTTGGCGGATTCGTAAACGGCAACGGCTTTAATGGTAACATCGGCGTAGCGGGCAGGGTTCGGCATGGTCGGGTACAGAAAAAGAAAACCGGATTGTAACAAAAGCGACGCGCCAGTCGCTAGGATAAAAAGGCCGTCTGAAAACTAATATATTTTCAGACGGCCTAATCAACCTTAATGCGGCTTAGGCTTTATCGCTGGATTCGTTTTCGATAAAGGTAACGCCGTTGAGGTGGGAATGCAGGATGGCGCTGCGCAGGGCGGTGAGGGCTTTGGGGCGCACGAAGTTGCGGCGGTAGGCCAATACCACGCGGCGCTGCGGGGCGGGCGCTTCAAACGGGATAATGCTGAACAGCATATGGTCGTTTTCCGTCAGCGCAGTGGCCGACATAACGCTGATGGCCAAACCGCTGGCAACCATGTGGCGGATGGTGTTGATGGAGCTGCCCTGCAAAGTGTTGGTCAGCCCTTGGATTTTCTGCTTGGCCGCCAATTCGGAACAGCTCGACAAGACCTGATCGCGCATACAGTTGCCTTCGCTCAGTAGTAATACCTGCTCCTCGGCCAGCATGTGCGGCGTAACCGAATCAAGCTCTTCAAACGGATGGCCTTTGGGCACAATCACAAAGAAAGGCTCGTCATACAAGGGTTCGGTCACAATGCCCGGCTCTTGGAAAGGCTCGGCGACCACAATCGCGTCCAAATCGCCGCGTTTGAGCGATTCGGTCAGGATGTGGGTGTAGTTTTCGTCGAGCATCAGCGGCATTTTCGGTGCGGTTTCGCGCAGCGACACAATCAGCTTGGGCAGAAGATACGGGGCAACGGTAAAAATCAGGCCGAGTTTGAACGCGCCTTCGAGTTCGTTTTGTTCCTCGCTGGCCAGATGTTTGATTAAATCGGCTTCTTCCAGCACGCGGCGGGCTTGCGCGACGATGCGTTCGCCCGCTTCGGTGGTGATGATGTCGTTGCTGCTGCGGTCAAACAGCGACACTTGCAGCTCTTCCTCCAGCTTTTTGATGGCGATGGACAGGGTGGGCTGGCTGACAAAACAGCGGCGCGCGGCACGTCCGAAATGACGTTCCTGCGCCACGGCAACAATATAACGCAATTCGGTCAGCGTCATGGGCTTAGGCCTTTTTCTGTTCCGGCAGGGTAATGTTCAATTCGAGCACGTCCATGCCGTCTTGTTTTTCTTGAGAAATGCGGATGTCGTCTAAGGATACGTTGACGTATTTGGACAAGACTTCCAGCAGCTCTTTGCGCAGCGTCGGCAGGTAGTCGGGCGCGCCTTCGCCGTTTTCGTTGGCACGTTCCTGCGCGATGATGATTTGCAGGCGGTCGCGCGCGATGCTGGCGGTTTTCGGCTTGCGGCCGAACAGCATATCGATTAATGACATGGCTTATCCTCCGAACAGGCGTTTGAAGAAGCCTTTTTTCTCGGCCTCGAGGAAACGCATTTCGCGGTTCTCGCCCAACAGACGGGCAATCACGTCTTTATAAGCTTCGGCGGCATTGGCATCTTGCTGGTGGATGACCGGTTCGCCCGCATTAGAAGCCTGCAACACGTTTTGCGATTCGGGAATCACGCCGATAAGCGGAATGCGCAGGATGTCGCAGATGTCTTGTACCGACAGCATTTCGCCTTTTTCCACGCGCTCGGGCGAGTAGCGGGTAATCAGCAGGTGTTCTTTCACGCTGCCGCCTTGCTCGGCTTTGCGCGATTTGCTTTGCAAAATACCCAAAATGCGGTCGGAGTCGCGCACGCTGGAGACTTCCGGATTGGTGGTAATAATCGCCTCGTCGGCAAAATACATCGCCATCAGCGCACCCTGCTCGATACCGGCGGGCGAGTCGCACACGATGTATTCGAAGCCCATTTTTTTGCCGGACAATTCGTTCATCACTTTTTCCACGCCTTCGCGGGTCAGCGCGTCTTTGTCGCGGGTTTGCGAAGCGGGCAGGATGTAGAGGTTGTCGCAGTTTTTGTCTTTAATCAGCGCTTGGTTGAGGGTGGCTTCGCCCTGAATCACGTTAATCAGGTCGTACACCACGCGGCGTTCGCAGCCCATCACCAAGTCGAGGTTGCGCAAGCCCACGTCGAAGTCGATAACGGCGGTTTTGTGGCCGCGCAGGGCCAGGCCGGTTGCGATGCTGGCGCTGGTGGTGGTTTTACCCACGCCGCCTTTACCTGAGGTGACTACAATGATTTTTGCCACGGTGTTTCCTTTTCAAATCAGAATATGGGGAGGATTATTCGGCATCGATTGCGCTGATAACCAGACGGTTATCCTGCAATGAAACTTGTACCGGTTTTTTATGCAGGTGGTCGGGAAGATCCTGCTCGAAATTGCGGTAGATACCGGCCACGGAAACCAGCTCTGCCTGCATGGAATGGATAAAAATCCGCGCGTTGGTGTCGCCTTTGGCGCCTGCTAGCGCACGCCCGCGCATGGGCGCATAAATATGGATGTTGCCGTCGGCAATCAGTTCTGCGCCCTGGCTGACGATGCCGGTGACAATCAGGTCGCCGTTTTCGGCATACACCTGCTGACCGGTGCGCACCGGCGTGCTGATTAACACGGTAGGGCTGCTGATAACGGTCGCCTGAACCGGCTCGGGCTCTTGCGAGGGTTTGAGCTGCGCTTTGGATTCGCCCGGCGCGTCGCCCCGGCTGAACACCAGATGATAACGCGCCGCCGCCGCCGCCCAGGTTTCGCTCTCGTGGCGCAAACCCAGAATCTGCACACCGTAGCGGGCGCATAATGAAATTACCGCCGCCAAATCCAGCGATTCGGGATGTTCAAAATCCTGCACGTCCAAGACAAACGGCATGATGTCCAAATCCTGATATTGGCTGGTACGCTGGCGCAGCGACTCTTCCAACTCGGTCAAATCTGCAGTATGCAGACGGATAGCCAGCACATCCAGTCGGGCTGACTTAACGTCGAAAGCGGGTTTCATAAAACGGTTTAATCATAAAAAAATTTAATGACGTAAGTTTACCGTGTTAATCTACGCTATTCAATCCGTTTAGGCCGTCTGAAATGAAAAAAATCTTCCACGTCATCGGCGCGGGGCGCGTCGGGCAAACCTTTGCCATGCTGCTGGGCAATCATCCGCATTGGCAGATTTCGCACATTGCCAGCCGCAGTTTGCATGAAAATGCTTTTGGCGCGACGGTTTTGGCAGATATTGCTACGCTGCCGCCGGCGGATGTCGTCTTATTGGCCGTACCCGATAATGCCATCGAGGGGGCGGTGGAGCGTTTGGCGCAGCGCCCTTTAAACGGCTCGCTGGTGTTGCATTTTAGCGGCGCGAAAACCATCGCCGCGTTGGATGCCGTGGCGCAGCACGGCGGCATGACGGGCAGCTTGCACCCGGTATTTGCTTTTGCCGATGTGAACCATGCGGTTGCCCATTTGCGCGGCAGCCTGTGCGCGCTGGAAGCGGACAGCCCGAAAGCTATGGCATTATTGCAACAACTGGCGGCGGATGTGGGCTTGGAAAGCTTTGCCCTGCCGTCTGAACAGAAAGCGCGTTACCATGCCGCGCTGTCGGCAGCCTCCAATTTCAGCGTAACGCTGGCGGATTACGCGCAAAACCTGCTCTCGCCGCTGGCTTTGCCCGAAACCTTGTCGCGGCGGCTGGTGGTCGGACTCATGCGGCAGACGGTGGGTAATTTAGTGCAACTGCCGCCTTTGCAAGCCCTGACCGGCCCGATTGTGCGCGGCGATGAAACCACGGTGGCGGCGCATTTGGCGGCGATGGATGCGGAGGAGCAGGCGCATTACCTTGAATGGGCGCGGGCGACGTTGGACTTGGCGGCGGGGCGGTTGGATAAGGCTGGGGTGGAACGGGTAGCGGCGGTGTTGGATGAGGCGGAGAAAATGGACAAGTAAGGACGTTGCCGTATAGGTTAAGTATCCGATATGGCTTTCTCAAATGTAAGATTGAAACAGGTGATTTGAGTAATGCGATTCGTAGGGCAGGGTGGAAACTCCGCCCTACGGTGGTTTATCCCGAAAATACGTTCATAAATTTTGCAATGCATACCAATAACAGGTGGCTGAGCGCAGTCGAAGCCTAGGTTAATTTTACTGTTATAGTTAGCAAGGCTTAGACTGCGCTCAGCTACCTGTTGTTGGATATATTTTCTAGTCGTTACACCATAAAAAGGCCGTCTGAAAACCCGAAATCATCTTCGGTTTTTCAGACGGCCTTTTATCTTACTTTCAACCGCTTATTTTTGCGGCGCGGCTTGCGGGCGTTTGCCGTCGGGTTTGCCTTTGGGCTGGTATTTGGCTTGGTTTTCCAGCCATTGTTTTTGCTGTTTGGCGGTCAACACTTGGAAAATATCGTGGCGCTCTTTCAGACGGCGCACTTCCATATCGGCGCGGCGCTGTTTGCGTTCGGCGGCGTTTTTCTCAAACTCGGCCTGACGTTCTTCCACCATGCGGCGGGCGGCGGCTTCGTCGAAATGTTTGCTGCTGATGATTTGCTGCTCGGCGGCACGCTGCGCCTGCATGCGTTGTTCAAATTCGGCGCGTTGCGCTTCGCTCGGCGCTTTGTTGTCGGGGCGCTGGACTTGCTGCGCGTTATCGGCACGTTGCGGGCGGTTGGCATCCAAAATTTGTTGGATTTTGGCTTGTTGCTTTTTGCTCAGGTTCAAGTCTTGCAGGTCGCGAGGCAACTGGCCTTTTTTCGGCGCAAGGCGGATTTGGCGGGCTTCTTGGGCGTTGCTTTGGGCAACGGTTTCGGCGGCGGTGGCGACACCGGCCAGACCAATCATGGAAGCGGCGGCAAAGGCGAGGTATTTTTTCAGCATGTTTTTTGTCCTGAATGTGTTTGGTAGAAGGTTTGGGATGGGCGAATCATACGCCGACGGCGGTTAACGGGTGTTGCGGCGGGGTAAATGACGGCGGCAAATGCGTTATGAACAATGCTTGAATGGGGCGGTTTGGTTAAAAAGGCCGTCTGAAACGGGGTGTTGGGTTAATTCGGATTAAAAAACAGCGTACTGCTGATGCGGTACGCTGTTTTTAGACGGCCTTTATGTCTTAATGATGAATGCCCAACACCTTGGCGGTATGGCTGAGGATTTCTTCGGCCAAATCGGGCGTGTCGTTTAGGGTCACGCCGTAGCCGAGTACCAATTCTTTCAGACGGCCTGCCCATGCGGGCGCGTGGTCGGGGAAGCATTGGTGAATCAGCTTAATCATCAGCGGTACGGCGGTGGAAGCGCCGGGAGACGCGCCCAACAGCGCGGCCAGCGAGCCGTCGGCGTGGGTGACGATTTCGGTGCCGAACTGTAATACGCCGCCTTTTTTGTCGTCTTTTTTAATCACTTGCACGCGTTGTCCGGCGGTAATCAGCTCCCAATCGTCGGGATTGGCCTGCGGATAATATTCCAGCAGCGAGGTCATGCGCTCTTCTTTGGTTTTGCGCAACTCGCCCAAGAGGTATTTGGTCAGCGGCATATTGTCCCAACCGGCGCGCAAAATCGGCATGAGGTTGTCGCGGTGGATGGACATCGGCAAATCCATCAGCGAGCCTTGTTTCAGGAAATTGGGTTTGAAACCGGCATACGGGCCGAACATCAGGTAGCGTTTGCCGTCAACATGGCGCGTGTCGAGGTGCGGCACGGACATCGGCGGTGCGCCGACCGAGGCTTGACCATAGACTTTGGCGTTGTGCTGCGCGGCGGTTTCATCGTTGTGGTTGCGGAAAAACAGGCCGGATACGGGGAAACCGCCGTAGCCTTTGCCCTCGGGAATGCCGGATTTTTGCAGCAGCGTCAGTGCGCCGCCGCCCGCGCCCAAGAAAACGAAACGGCTGCGGTAGGTCAGCGGCTGGCTGCCGTCTTGCGTGCTGCTGGTTTTGACCGCCCACGCGCCGTCGGCTTCGCGGGTAATGTCTTCGACATGGCGGTTGGTGACGACCTGCACGCCGTTGTCGGTGAGGTATTTCACCATCTGGCGGGTCAGGTTGCCGAAATCGACGTCGGTGCCGTCGGCGCAGTAGGTGGCGGCCACGGTTTGGCCTTCGTCGCGGCCGTTCATGGTCAGCGGCGCCCATTCTGCGATTTGGGCGCGGTCGTTGGAAAATTCGATGTGTTCAAACAATTTTTGCGGTTTGAACGCGTCAAAGCGTTTTTGCAGGTAGTCGGCATGTCCGGTATTCATTACCAGCGACATATGCGGAACGCTGTTGATAAAGGAATTGTCGGCCAATTTTCCCTCGGCGACCAAGCTCGCCCAAAATTGGCGGCTGATTTGGAACTGCTCGGCAATGCCCAGCGCACGGGCGGGATTGACCGTGCCGTCGGCGCCCAGCGGGGCGTAGTTGAGCTCGCACAAGGCCGAATGCCCTGTGCCGGCGTTGTTCCAAGGGTTGGTGGATTCCAGCGCAACGTCGCTCAAACGCTCGACGATGGTGATTTCCCAAGAGGGTTCGAGTTCGCGCAGTAAAACGCCCAATGTGGCGCTCATCACTCCTCCGCCAACCAGTACGACATCCGTTGCTTTTGCCATGATTATGCTCCTTGTGGTGGACACAGGCATATGCTTGCCTTTGTGTATGTGGTTCCGTGTTAATGTATAGTCGTTTCACTTTAGTTTGATACAGCGTTGCTGCGCCTTGTCGTACTATTTGTACTGTCTGCGGCTTGCTGTCTTGTCTCAAACGAAATTGAAACGACTGTATTTTAATGTGGACGGGATTGTTGGCAATCGACAACCCATATCCGCCGTGACGGACACGGGTTTTTCATTTTGTAAGAATTTAGTAGATTTTTTAGGGAAATGCAAAGATTTTGTGTAGGTCGCTGTAAGAATAACAGAAAAAAGGCCGTCTGAAATATTCAGACGGCCTTTATTTATCGGCTGTGCAGGGGAGGTAGCAGGATATTTGTTAAATTGTAAACAAACTGCCTGCCGCCGGATTTTTTGACGAATCAGACCACAATCGCGCCGAGCGAGTCGGTCGGTTTGAACGCGGCCAGAATGCCTTCGATAATGCCGACGATGCCCGGAATGCCCGTCCAGCAAAACAGGAAATAGAAAATGCCCATCCATACGCGTCCGGCACAGAATTTATGTACGCCGAACGAGCCGAACAGCAAGGCCGTGGCGACGTAGAGGGCTTTGTTGCAGGTGTGGGGGTAGGTGGCGGCGTAAGAAACGGGTTGCATGGGATTCCTTTGGTTTGGGATGACAGTCAAACGGCGGTGCGCCGCGTTAAGCGTTAAATGGGTCTGTTTGCGGCGGCTGCAAGGCCGTCTGAAAACGGTTTACCTGAATTTAATGTTGGGTTCAGACGGCCTGATTAAATCTCTACCCCTTCATGTCGCAGCAGCCAGCGTTTGACTTCCAGCGCACGACTGTTTTGATTCGGCACGCCGCCTATACCGTGTTTGGATACCACGCGGTGGGTCGGCACAATCAGGCTCAACGGGTTGGAGCGGCAGGCGCCGCCGACAGCGCGGGGGTGGCTGCTGCTCAGTCGGGCGATGTCTTGATAGGTCAAAATCTGCCCAAACGGAATCTGCGCTACTTCGCGCCAGATTTTCTGCTGATACGGCGTGCCGCTGAAGAAAACCGGTGCGGCAAAAGTTTTCAGACGGCCTGCAAAATAGCCGTCCAACTGCGCCCGCCAAACGTCCGGCAGCGGATACGGCGCGTATTCGGGTTCGCCCGACAAATGCAGCGACAACAGATTGCCGTCGGCATCAAAGGTCAGAGTCATGCCGCCGAACGGGGCGGCATAGTAGGCGGGGAAGGTAGGGTTTGTTATGATGAGGCCGTCTGAAAATTTTTAGCGCTCGCGCCGAAACCGCAGCGTGCCGCGTTCCGATAAAAATCCGTTCAGCGGCAAGTCGTGCGCTTCGCGCGGAATTTCCTCGACCAGCTGGCAGTGGAAACCCACGCCCAGCGTGCGCGTTTGACGGCGGTGCTGCATGGCCGACAGCGTGGCGTCGTAAAAACCGCCCGCCTGCCCGATACGGTAGCCCTGCCGGTCTATGCCCACCAGCGGGATCAGCAGCAAGTCGAGGTTGTGCACGCGGGTTTTGCGTCCGGCAAATTGCGGAATATAAACTTTCAGGCCGTTGCGTTTGCGCTCGGCCTGTTGCCCCTTTTCGCCGGTGTAGGGTGTGAACCACATGCGGCGGGTTTTGCGTTCGATATACGGCAGGTAGGGTTGCGCGCCGCGCTGCAAGGCCGTTTGAATAAAAGTGCCGACATCCAGCTCGGTGCCGATGGCCCAATAGACGCCGATTTTTTTGCCGCGCTTGATGTGGCGCTTGAGTTGGTTGTTGATGACGCGTGTGGCAGCAGCGCGTTCGGCGGCGGGCAGATCGCGGCGCAGGCGGCGCAGGTGGCGGCGCAGTTCGCTTTTTTTCTGTGCGGTCATAATAGGTCTCTCCCGACAGTTGTAGAATACGCCGATTATAAAACATTCGTTGAGGAATTTCCTGATGTGGCACATTGTCGCCATCGGCTATTTATTTGTGGCCGTGATGTTTTCTCTCGCCCAGCCGGGGATGGCGCGGGTAGTGATTTATCTGGCGTTTTGGGTGGTGCTGCCGACGCTGTTTACGGTATGGGTGGTCTATATCCGCCGCCGCAATCGCCGTCTGAAAGCGCAAGAGCAGGCTTTGCCGCCTCAGAAGCAGAATGATTAAAGTGCCGGCTTGATGTTTTTCAGACGGCCGGGGCTGCCGCTTGAATCGCTTGCGTTTTTTACCGAAAAGATGGTGCGCGACGAATTGCCAACGGCTTCCGAATCTTATATAATTCCGCAGCTTTTGGTTTCAAAAGCGCTTTTTATTGTTCAAACTATGCCCACTTTCGCCAAAGGGTGCTTGGCCTGCCAAGTTCTATGCGATTGATTGTGTGCAACTAACCCTTTTAAATTTAAGGAAATACGATGTCTCAAATTACCATGCGTCAGATGATTGAAGCCGGTGTCCACTTCGGTCACCAAACCCGTTTCTGGAACCCGAAAATGGAACAATACATTTTCGGCGCGCGCAACAAAATCCATATCGTCAATTTGGAAAAAACCCTGCCGATGTTCCAAGAGGCGCAAGAAGCCGTCCGTCGTCTGGTCGCCAATAAAGGCACCATCCTGTTTGTCGGTACCAAACGCCAAGCACGCGAAATCATCAAAGAGGAAGCCACCCGTTGCGGCATGCCTTACGTTGACCACCGTTGGTTGGGCGGTATGCTGACCAACTACAAAACCGTAAAACAGTCTATCAAACGCTTGGAAGACAAAACTGCGGCTTTGGAAAACGCAGCCGAGAGCGGTTACAGCAAAAAAGAAATTCTGGAAATGCAACGCGACGTTGAAAAACTGGAACGTTCTTTGGGCGGTATCAAAAACATGAAAGGCCTGCCGGACGCGATTTTCGTGATTGACACCGGTTACCAAAAAGGTACTCTGGTCGAAGCCGAAAAACTGGGTATTCCGGTTATCGCCGTTGTCGATACCAACAACAGCCCCGACGGTGTGAAATACGTTATCCCAGGTAACGATGACTCCGCCAAAGCCATCCGCCTGTACTGCCGCGGCATCGCCGACGCCGTATTGGAAGGCAAAAACCAAGCCCTGCAAGAAACCGTGGCCGCAGCCCAAGAAGCCGCAGCCGAGTAATTTCAGGCAAACAAAGAGAGGGGCGTTTGCCCCTTTTTTTGAAACGCTTAGGGACTGCCGACAGTTCATCCGCGAAGCAAGATTTGTGCGTAAAATCGCGGATGCAAGGCGAAAAGCGCAGCAAGGTTAAACACCTTGCGAGCATTTTCAACGCGGCAGGCGCGATTTTACGCACAAATATTGCCGCGTGATGGATTGTCGGCAGTCCTTATATAGGCCGTCTGAAAGACCGCCCCAACAGATTTTCCGCATACGCAAAGCCGTATGCTTCCCAATATTCAAGGAGTTTAACATGGCAGATATTACTGCAAAAATGGTTGCCGACCTGCGCGCCGCTACCGGCTTGGGCATGATGGAATGCAAAAAAGCATTGGTTGAAGCAGAAGGCAATATGGAAAAAGCCGAAGAAATCCTGCGCATCAAATCCGGCAACAAAGCCAGCAAACTGGCCGGCCGCCAAGCCGCCGAAGGCGTGTTGGCATTCGCCATCGACGGTAACACCGGCGCATTGGTCGAAGTCAACTGCGAAACCGACTTCGTGGCCAAAGACGCAGGCTTCGTAGGTTTTGCCAACTTCGTGGCCAAAACCGCCGCCGAGAAAAAACCGGCTACCGTAGAAGAATTGAGCGAGCTGGTTGAAGCCGAGCGCAAAGCCATCATCGCCAAATTGGGCGAAAACATGTCTGTACGCCGCTTCCACGTGATTGAAACCGCCGACAAACTGGTGGCCTACATCCACGGCTCTCTGGCTACCGAAGGCGCATTGGTCGAATTCAAAGGCGACGAAGACGTAGCCCGCAAAGTCGGCATGCACATCGTGGCTTCCAAACCGCAATGCGTATCCGAAGACCAAGTCAATCCGGCTCTGGTGGAAAAAGAACGCCACATCTACACCGAGCAAGCCATCGCTTCCGGCAAACCGGCTGAAATCGCCGCCAAAATGGTTGACGGCCGCATCAAAAAATACCTGGCCGAAGTTACTTTGAACGGCCAACCGTTTGTGATGAACCCGGATCAAACCGTTGCCCAATACCTGAAAGAAAACAACTGCGAAGTCGTATCTTTCGTGCGTTATAAAGTAGGCGATGGTATCGAAAAAGCCGTAGTCGATTACGCCGCCGAAGTAGCCGCCGCTGCTAAAGTGTAATCTGCCTATGCAGAAAAAAGCACCCGATTCGCCGCTTGAATCAGGGTGCTTTTTTTGGGAACATCTTTCAGACGGCCTGAAACAATCGAGACCTTGATAAAGGCCGTCTGAAACCAAATACCTTCCGGTTTGACCGCAAACCGATGTTACAATAATAACAAACACATACCGCACCATTAAATAAAACAAAATGCCGTCTGAAACACCGCGCTACCAGATAGCGCCAACGAAGCATTCAGACGGCCGCCCCATAACCCAACCGCAAAAGAAAGCAAGGTATCTCATGACACAGCAAGTCAAATACAAACGCGTATTATTGAAACTCTCCGGCGAAGCCCTGATGGGCAAAGACCCGTTCGGTATCAACCGCGACACCATCATGCAGATTGTCGGCCAGGTTAAAGAAATCGTCGATTTGGGCGTACAGGTCGGCGTTGTGGTCGGCGGCGGCAACATCTTCCGAGGCGTGTCCGCCCAAGCCGGCAGCATGGACCGCGCCACCGCCGACTACATGGGCATGATGGCCACCGTGATGAACGCGCTGGCCTTGAAAGATGCCTTTGAATCTTTGGGCGTGAAAGCCCGCGTCCAATCCGCCCTGTCTATGCAGCAGATTGCCGAAACCTACGCCCGCCCGAAAGCCATCCAATACATGGAAGAAGGCAAAGTGGTGATCTTCGCCGCCGGCACCGGCAACCCCTTCTTCACCACCGACACCGCCGCAGCCCTGCGCGGTGCCGAAATGAACTGCGATGTCATGCTCAAAGCCACCAATGTGGACGGCATGTACACCGCCGACCCGAAAAAAGACCCGTCGGCCACCCGCTACGAAACCATTACCTTCGATGAAGCCATCGAGAAAAACCTGAAAGTGATGGACGCCACCGCCTTTACCCTGTGCCGCGAACGCAAGCTGAATATCGTCGTGTTCGGCATCGCCAAAGACGGCGCGTTGAAAAACGTGATTTTGGGTGAGAACGAAGGTACGCTGGTGCATTGCTGATTTAACGTCATAAAGAAGGCCGTCTGAAAATCTTTTCAGACGGCCTTACTGTTACGGCTATAATAGAATAATCGGTTAACAGAGGGAAAAAGCGATGGCAGAACGGTTGATTTTGACGGCTTTCGAGGATGCTTTCCAATCTTTGGCGGATACGGCTGCGTTGCTTGCGGATGAGCAGTGGATGGGTAGTCAGGCAGAGATTGTGCGCGAAACGCTGATTGCGGGGGCAATTCAGAAATTTGAGTTTGTTTACGAGTTGGGTTTGAAAATGCTCAGGCGACAGTTGGCTGCCGAGGCAGTCAATCCTGATGAAGTGCAGGGTGCGGATTTTCGTGATTTGCTGCGCTTGGGTCTGCAAAGCAGTTTGATTGACAACATGGACGACTGGTTGTTTTACCGTAAGCTGCGCAATATTACGTCGCATACCTACGATAAAAGCAAAGCGCTGGAAGTGTATGCCGCTATCGGTGCGTTTCTCGACAGCAGCCGTTTGTTGTTGCAGGGCTTGCAGAAAAGGAATGCTTGATGTTGGATGTGCAGCCGGAATATTTGGCATTGGTGCGGCAGATTCTGCGGCAGTATTTTGACGGCTTGCCGGTGTGGGCGTTCGGCTCGCGAGTCAAGGGGTGTGCACGGCCTTTTTCCGATTTGGATCTGGTGGTGGTGTCTGAAACGCCGCTGCCGCTGCGCCGCTTGGCGTTGGCGGAAGAGGCGTTTGCGCAATCGGATTTGCCGTATCGGGTAGATTTGTCGGTATGGGCGGATTTGGGCGACGATTTTAAAGAGATTGTCCGCAACCGGTATGAAGTGGTGCAGCCGTAAAGGATGACGGATGTCAGGCCGTCTGAAAAATGATTTTTCAGACGGCCTTTGTGTATCCCTATCCGTATAAAATACCGTTGTCAAAACAATGCCGTCCGTACCGTTTAACTTGTCGGAATCCTTTAATAACGGTACTATTCAGAGTTATTCCATCCCTTAGGCCGTCTGAATCCGAGGTTCAGACGGCGTTTGACCCTATCTGTTTGATTTTAAAGTTGAGAACACAATATGATTAACGACATCCAAAAAACCGCCGACAGCAAAATGCAGCGCTCGCTGGAAGTGTTGAAAGAAAATCTGGCTAAAGTGCGCACAGGCCGTGCGCATACCGGTCTGCTCGACCAGGTCAACGTGGAATACTGGGGCAGCGACGTGCCGGTAAGCCAAGTGGCCAGCGTGACCTTGCTGGACGCGCGTACCATCGGCGTAAAACCGTTTGAAAGCAATATGGCGGCGAAAATCGAGAAAGCCATCCGCGATTCCAATTTGGGTTTGAACCCGGCTTCCGTCGGCGATTTGATTCGTGTGCCGATGCCTATGCTGACCGAAGAGCGCCGCAAAGACCTGATTAAAGTGGTGCGCAGCGAAGCCGAAGAAGGCCGCGTGTCCATCCGCAACGTGCGCCGCGATGCCAACGACCACATCAAACGCCTGCTCAAAGACAAAGAAGTGTCTGAAGACGAAGCGCGTCGCGGCGAAGAAGCGGTGCAAAAGCTGACCGACAAGTTTATCGCCGAAGTGGATAAAACCCTGGCGGCCAAAGAAGAAGATTTGATGGCGATTTAAGGCCGTTTGAAAAACAGAAGTGCGGTTGAAGTAGGGCGGGCGTTCCTGCCCGCCGCCGGTACGCAGAATATGTATCGGTATTCCGAACCACGGGCGTATGCCCGTCCCCACCGAGGCAGCAATGAAAAGCAGTACGCAGACAATTTTGACGCATACCCATGTGCCGCGCCATATCGCCGTGATTATGGACGGCAACGGCCGCTGGGCGAAAAAGCGTTTCCTGCCCCGTGTAATGGGGCACAAGCGCGGCTTGGACGCTTTGGAAAACATGGTGGGCTATTGCGCCGACGCCGGTGTGGAATACCTGACCGTGTTTGCCTTTTCCACGGAAAACTGGCGCCGTCCGCAAGAAGAAGTCTCGTTTCTGATGGGGCTGTTTCTGCAGGCGCTGCAAAAGCAGGTCAAGCGTTTGCACGACAACAACATGCGTTTGAAGGTCATCGGCAGCCGCGAGCGTTTTAATGCCGAAATTTTGCGCGGCATTGATGAAGCAGAGGCGCTGACCGCCGCCAATACCGGCCTGACCCTGAGCATTGCCGCCGATTACGGCGGCCGCTGGGATATTTTGCAGGCGGCCAACAAGCTGATTGCCGAGGGCGTCAGCGAAATCGGCGAAGAAGATTTAAACCGCCATCTGATGTTGGGCGGCGCACCCGAGCCGGATTTGTTTATCCGCACCGGCGGCGAAACCCGTATCAGCAATTTCCTGCTGTGGCAGATGGCCTATGCCGAGCTGTATTTCACCGACACGCTGTGGCCGGACTTCGACCGCAATGCGTTTAACCATGCGCTGGCTTCGTTCCGCCTGCGCGAGCGTCGTTTCGGCCGCACTTCCGAGCAGCTGCCGAGCGAGCAGCAAAGGGGGTAAACCATGCTGAAACAACGGATTCTAACGGCGCTGTGGCTGCTGCCGCTGATGTTGGGTATGCTGTTTTACGCCCCGTCGTGGCTGTGGGCGGCGTTCAGCGGCCTGATTGTGCTTTTGGCGCTGTGGGAATACGCCCGCATGAGCGGCATGGATAAGCCGCGTATCAATCATTATTTGGCGGCAACGGCGCTGTTTATGCTGGCGGCCTATACCGGCGGTTGGGCGCTGCCCAAATGGATTTGGCTGGCGGTATTGGCGTTTTGGCTGATTGTGATGCCGTTGTGGTTGAACAAAAAATGGGCGCTCAAAGGCGGCTGGCAGGCTTATGCCGCCGGTTGGCTGCTGATGGTGCCGTTTTGGTATGCGCTGGTGACGCTGCGCCCGACCACTTATTCCGCCGTTTACTTGCTGGCGGTGATGGGCTTGGTGTGGGTGGCGGACATTTTCGCTTATTTCACCGGCCGCGCTTTCGGCAAACACAAGCTTGCGCCCGCCATCAGCCCCGGCAAAAGCTGGGAAGGCGCGATTGGCGGCGCGGTGTGCGTGTTGGTTTATTTGAGCATTGTGCGCAGCATGGGCTGGCTGGCATTTGATAACGGCTGGCTGAACACCATGATTGTCGGCCTGATTCTGACCGTTGTCAGCGTGTGCGGCGATTTGCTGGAAAGCTGGCTCAAACGCGCCGCTGGGATTAAAGACAGCAGCAATCTGCTGCCCGGCCACGGCGGGGTATTCGACCGCACCGATTCGCTGATTGCCGTATTGAGCGTGTATGCGGCGGTGGTTTCGGTGTGGGGATAATGCGCAGAGCATGAGATGGCAAGGCAGTATTTTTTGCCCTGCACAAGCTGTATATTTTTATAAAACGATTAAGAAATCAAAATGTTGGGTTTTAACCCAACTGAAGCAAAGGCCGTCTGAAACCCAAGCGTTTTCAGTCGGCCTGCCAGACAAAGACCATGACCCGACAAGTTTTAACTATTTTAGGCAGCACCGGCAGCATAGGCGTGAGCACGCTGGATGTGGTCGGCCGCCATTCCGATAAGTTCGACCTTTTCGCCCTGGCCGGACACCGCCAGATTGAAAAATTAGCGGCGCAATGCGTAGCGTTCCAACCGAAATTCGCAGTGGTTGCCGACGCCGTGCATGCCGCAGATTTGGCAGGCCGTCTGAAAGCGGCGGGCTGCGCCACTGAAGTGTTATACGGCGCACAAGCCTTGATGGATGTGGCTTCGGCAGGCGAAGTGACCGGCGTGATGTGCGCCATTGTCGGCGCGGCCGGACTGCCCTCGGCGCTGGCGGCGGCCAAAGCAGGTAAAACCATTTATCTGGCGAACAAAGAAACGCTGGTGGTCTCCGGCGCCCTGTTTATGCAAACGGCCAAAGCAGGCGGCGCGACCGTTTTGCCCATCGACAGCGAGCACAATGCCATTTTCCAAGTCCTGCCGCGCGATTACACAGGCCGTCTGAACGAACACGGCATTGACTCCATTATCCTGACCGCGTCCGGCGGGCCCTTCCTGCACACCGATTTGGCAACTTTCGACAGCATTACCCCCGCCCAAGCGGTGAAACACCCGAATTGGAGCATGGGGCAGAAAATTTCCGTCGATTCGGCCAGTATGATGAACAAAGGCTTGGAGCTGATTGAAGCGCATTGGCTGTTTAACTGCCCGCCGGAAAAATTGGAAGTGGTGATTCATCCGCAATCGGTCATTCATAGTATGGTGCGCTACCGCGACGGCTCGGTTTTGGCGCAGTTGGGCAACCCCGATATGCGCACGCCGATTGCCTATTGCTTGGGGCTGCCCGAGCGCATTCATTCCGGCGTCGGCGCTTTGGATTTCGGCACGCTCTCCGCGCTAACCTTTGAAAAACCTGATTTTAACCGTTTCCCCTGCCTGAAACTGGCCTACGAAGCCATGAGCGCGGGCGGTAGCGCGCCGTGCGTATTAAACGCCGCCAACGAAATCGCCGTGGCTGCTTTTTTAGACGGCCAAATCAAGTTTACCGACATCGCCAAAGTGGTGGCACATTGCTTGGCGCAGAATTTTTCAGACGGCCTGCGCGACATCGACAGCCTGCTGGCGCAAGACGGCGCAACGCGGGCGCAGGCGCAGGCGTATATCGCAGCATTGGCTTAACGGCAGAGAGGCGGCAAGGAGGCGGAAATGGCCATCGGCGTGACACGTTCCAGAGGCATTAAAGAATATCAGTTGCAGCCCTTGCGCGACGTGATTCAGGCAAAACGCTGGGAAGCGCTGGACGCGACGGTTGAAGCGGTTTTGGCCGCAGGCAGCGCCGCGCAGCAGCGCGGTTTGCTGATTCGCATGGCGGGGCTGTTGCAGCAGGTAAAGCCGGAGGCAGCGGTGCGCTGTTACGAGCGGGCGTTGCCGAGTTTGCAGGGAACGCTGCGCCGCCAAGTGTGCAGCAATTTAGCCATGATCCTAGGCCGTCTGAAACGCTATGGCGAAGCCAAAAAATACGGCGAAGAGGCTATTATGCTGCGCGACCGGGAATTTACCGAAAACCGCCTGACCAAGCGTCTTGTGGTGTTTTCCCTGTATGGCAGCGATCCGGCCTATTGCGAGCCGCTGGTGATAAACGCGCAGAAAATGGCGCAGCTTTACCCGGGTTGGGTCATGCGCGTTTATCACGATGACAGCGTGCCGCAGCATGTGTTGGCGCGTTTGCAAGCATTGTCGGTGGAGTGTGTCCATGCCGCCGAAGTCGGCGCATTATCGTATCCGGGCACGTTTTGGCGGTTTTTGGCCTTGGAAGAGGATTGCGACGCGGTGATTTTCCGCGACGCGGATTCCGTGATTGACGAGCGCGAGCAGTATCTGGTTAACGAATGGTTGGATTCGGGCAAGGCTTTTCATGTCATACGCGATTGGTACGGCCATAACCATCTGATATTGGCCGGTTTGTGGGGCGCGCGCTACGGGCTGTTGGCGGGTATCCGCCTGTGGATAGAGCGTTTTTTGCGCAACGGCAATTTGGATCCGAAATTTGCCGATCAGGAATTTTTACAGCTTTACGTGTGGCCGCGTATCAAGCACGACTGTCTGCACCACAGCAGCGTGTACGACCTGCCCGGTGCGCAATGGCCGTCTGGACTGCCGAGGCATTATGTTAACCCCGAAAGCGGCAGAATCCAGCCGCTCGGTTCGTGGCTGTTGCAAGAATACCGGCCTGACACCGACCGGCCTTATACCGTATGCCTGTATGATGAAGAACATACGCTCATCTGCCGTTATGACTTCGCCGAGGGCAAACCGTATTCACTGCCGAGCGCCTATGCCCGCGAGATTGAGCGTGGCCGCTGGCGCGTGGAAGTCATCGAGCAGACGGATTCTGCGGCAGAATAAGGCCGCTGCTTTTCAGACGGCCTGCAAGCCGTTATCACAATACCCGCTGCGGCGGGACGGTAAACAACATGAGCAACCCGTTAGAAACTTTAAAAGCCGCGATTAATGCGCAACAGTGGCAGGATATTCCTGCTTTGGCCGACCGATTGGCAGAGTCTGTGCCGCTAGCGCAACGCGCCCGTTTGTTGTCCAATATCGGCGTTTTATTGGCCGAAGCCAAGCAGGAAGCGCTGGCGGCCGAATATTTCGAACGCGCGCTGCGGGCGGGCTTGCAAGATGACCGCCAAGCGCGGATTGCCGGTAACTTGGCCAGTATTTTGAGCCGTTTGCAACGCTATGACGAAGCCTGCTATTGGGGTGCGGAATCCGTCCGCCTGCGCGATGAAGCCGCCTGTCAAGGGCAATTTACCCGCCGTTTGGCCGCTTTTTCGCTGTACGGCGCGAATCCGGCCTACTGCGAATCCTTGATTTTGAATGCGCAGCGCCTGCCGGAATTGTATCCCGGCTGGGAAATGCGCGTGTATCACGATAAAAGCGTGCCCAAGCAGCTGTTGAGCCGTTTGCAGGCTTTGGGTGTGGAATGCGTGGATGTCACGGGTACGGAAGCCCAGCAGTATCCGGGGACATTTTGGCGTTTTCTGGCTTTGGAAGAGGACTTTGACGCCGTGGTGCTGCGCGACGCCGACTCGGTGATGAACGAGCGCGAGCAAACGCTGGTCAATGCTTGGCTGGCCTCGGACAAGCCGTTTCACATCATGCGCGACTGGTACACCGAAACCAATCTGATTATGGCCGGTATGTGGGGCGTGCGCCACGGTCTGCTGTCGGGTATCCGCGCTTGGATTAAGCAGTTTGTCGCTGCCGGTAATTTACATCCGACCCATGCCGACCAGTATTTTCTCGAGCGGTATGTATGGCCTCGGATTAAAAAGTATGCGCTGCACCACGACAGCGTATTGGGTTTACCCGATACGCAATGGCCGTCTGAATTGCCGCGCTACAATGAAATCAACGGCAAAATGCAGCCTTTGGGTTCGTGGCAGTTGGCCGAATTTATCCCCGATACCGACAAGCCTTACGGCGTGTACCTGTATGACGGGCAAGGCCGGGAAATCTGTCAATATTCTTTTGAGGCCGGTCAGCATTTCGAGTTGCCGCAAAGCTATAAAGACAACATCGACAGCGGTTTGTGGCGCATGGAAGTGAAAGAGCAAATGCAAATCGCCGTCAGCCTGCCCGGTGGCGGCAAATCCACCGCGACCGTGATTTTCAACCGCAAGAAAAAGCAGCCCAACCCCGAATAAAGCGATGGACAAGGCCGTCTGAAAACAGACGGCGCTGTTCAGACGGCCTCCGATACCGCATTTCATACTTAGGATTATTTTGATTACCCTGTTAGCCTTTATCGTCGCCATTCTGATTCTCGTCAGCCTGCACGAATTCGGCCACTATACCGTGGCGCGTTGGTGCGGCGTGAAAGTCGTGCGCTTTTCCGTCGGTTTCGGTAAGCCGTTTTTCAGCCGCAAAAAGGGCGATACCGAATGGTGCTTAGCGCCGATTCCTTTGGGCGGCTACGTCAAAATGGTGGATACCCGCGAGGGCAATGTGGCCGAAGCCGATTTGCCCTACGCCTTTGACAAGCAGCACCCGGCCAAGCGCATTGCCATCGTTGCCGCCGGCCCGCTGACCAACCTGATTTTGGCCGTATTGCTCTACGGCCTGAGTTTCTCTTTCGGCGTGACCGAAATCCGCCCGTATGTCGGCACGGTCGAACCGGCCAGTATCGCCGCCAAAGCCGGTTTCCAATCCGGCGACCGCATTCAAACTGTAAACGGCGTTAACATCTCCGATTGGTCAGACGCGCAAACCGAAATGGTATTGAATATCGAATCGGGTAAGGTGGCTGTTGGCGTTCAGACGGCCTCGGGGCAGCAGGCCGTGCGCGTGATTGACGCGGCGGGCACGCCCGAAGCAGGTAAAATTGCGCAAAACAACGGCAGTATCGGCCTGTGGCCTTTTAAAATCACCAACCGTATCGGTTTGGTACAAAAAGGCAGTCCTGCCGCACAAGCCGGTTTGCAGGCAGGCGACAAGCTGCTGCGTGCCGACGGCAAACCGCTGAACCATTGGGACGAATGGGTCAGCCTGTTCCGCAACAGCCCGGGTAAAAAAATTAATGTCGAATACGAACGCGGCGGCAAAATCCTGACCACGTCCCTGCGCCCCGACAGCGTGGAGCAGGAAGACGGCACCTTGGCCGGTAAAGTCGGCCTTGCCGCCGGACGCGATGAAGCGTGGGACAAGCAAGTCCGTTACGAATATAAACCTTCCATCGGCCAAGCCTTTAAAATGGGTTGGGACAGAACCGTTGGCTATTCCGCTACCACGCTGAAATTCCTCGGCAAGTTGGTCAGCGGCAATGCCTCGCTCAATCATGTGTCCGGCCCCTTAACCATTGCCGATGTCGCCGGTAAATCGGCGGCTTTGGGCGTGCAGAGTTATTTGGAATTTTTGGCATTAATCAGTATCAGTTTGGGCATACTCAATCTGTTGCCCATACCTGTTTTAGACGGCGGTCACTTGGTGTATTATGCCGCTGAGTGGATACGCGGCAAGCCTTTGAGCGAGCGCGTGCAGGCAATCGGGCTGCGTTTCGGTTTGGCCGTAATGCTGATGCTGATGCTGGTGGCTTTTTTTAATGATATTAACCGTTTGTTTGGATAATTTATGAAATTGAAACAGATTGCTTCGGCCCTGATGATGTTGGGTCTGTCGCCTTTGGCCTTGGCCGACTTCATCATTCAGGACATCCGCGTGGAAGGCCTGCAACGCACCGAGCCTTCCACCGTGTTCAGCTATCTGCCGGTTAAGGTGGGCGACAATTTCAACGACGCCCGCAGCGAAGAGATTATCCGTAATCTGTATGCCACCGGTTTTTTTGACGACGTGCGCGTAGAAACCACGGGCAACCAAGTGTTGCTGACCGTCATCGAGCGTCCGACTATTTCCACGCTCAACATTACCGGCGCGAAAATGCTGCAAAACGACGCCATCAAGAAAAACCTGGAATCTTTCGGTTTGGCGCAGTCGCAGTATTTCAATCCGGCCGTTTTGAATCAGGCGGTGGCCGGTTTGAAAGCCGAATATATCAGCCGTGGCAAAAAAGCGGTCAAAATCACGCCGACCGTAACCAAATTGGCACGTAACCGTGTGTCTATCGACATTGCCATCGACGAAGGCAAATCCACCAAAATCACAGAAATCGAATTTGAAGGCAATGAGCATTATTCCGACCGCACTTTGCGCAAACAAATGTCGTTGAGCGAAGGCGGTATGTGGACTTGGCTGACGAAGAGCAATCAGTTTAACGAGCAGAAATTCTCGCAAGACCTGCAAAAAATCAATGAGTTCTACCAAAACCGTGGTTATTTCGGCTTCCGTATCGCCAATACCGATGTCCAAAGCAACGACGACGATACCAAGCAAACCATCAAAATTACGGTAGATGAGGGTGAACGCTTCCGCTGGGGTAAAATCACCATCGAAGGCGATACCCGTGAAGTGCCGAAAGAAGACCTCTACAAACTGCTGAAAATGAAAGAAGGCAAATGGTTTGACCGCGAGCTGATGGTCAGCGCGCTGGAAAACATGCAAAAACGCATGGGTACGGCCGGTTATGCTTTTAGCGAAATCAATGTGCGCCCGGTGCCGAATTTGGAAACCAAAACCGTTGATTTTGTTTTAGATGTGGATGCAGGCCGCAAAGTTTATGTCAACGAAATCCATATCTCCGGCAACAACAAAACCCGCGACGAAGTCGTGCGCCGCGAGCTGCGCCAAATGGAAGCCGCGCCGTATGACGCGTCCAAACTGCAACGCTCCAAAGAGCGTGTCGAATTGCTGGGCTATTTCGATGATGTCCAATTCGACCCCAAACCCGTGGCCGGTACGCCAGACCAAGTCGATTTGAACATGACCCTGAAAGAGCGTGCCACCGGCTCGCTGGATTTGAGCGCCGGTTGGGTGCAGGATACCGGTATCGTGGTGTCGATGGGTGTGGCGCAGGACAACCTGTTTGGTACGGGCAAATCCGCTTCCGCACGTGTTTCCCGCAGTAAAACCACCCTCAACGGCTCTCTGTCGTTTACTGACCCGTATTTCACCCCCGACGGCGTAAGCTTGGGTTACGACATTTACGGTAAAAAATACGACCCGCGTAAGGCAACTTCCAGCTCGAAACAGTATAAAACCCAAACCGTCGGCGCAGGCTTGCGCATGGGTGTGCCGATTACCGAATACGACCGTGTGAATTTCGGTTTGGCGGTCGAACATATGACGGTGAATACCTACACCGGTGCGCCGAAACGCTACCGCGAATTTATGTCCGAACACACCGGCGATGAAATCGGCAAATGGTCGGGCATGTTGTACAAAGGCACGCTGGGCTGGGGGCGCAACAAAACCGATAACGCCTTGTGGCCGACACGCGGCTACCAAACCGGCGTGAATGCCGAAATCGCCTTGCCGGGCAGTGATTTGAAATACTACACTGTGAGCCACAACCAAACCTGGTTCTTCCCGCTTTCCAAAGACTTTACGTTTATGGTCGGCGGCGCAGTGGGCTATGGCAACAGCTACGGCAGCACCAAAAGCATGCCGTTCTTTGAAAACTTCTACGGCGGCGGCTTAGGTTCGGTGCGCGGTTACGAGAGCGGCACGCTCGGCCCGAAAGTGTATGACGAATACGGCGATAAAATCAGCTACGGCGGTAACAAAAAAGCCAACGTATCGGCTGAATTGATGTTCCCGATGCCGGGCGTGAAAGACGCGCGTACCGTGCGTTTGAGCCTGTTTGCCGACGCCGGCAGCGTGTGGGATGACAAAACCTACACTGATTCGGACAACGATACCTATTACTCCACCGGTGCGACCCAAAACGTCTATGGTTTAGGTTCGACCCACAAATCGACCTTTAAAGAAGAGCTGCGTTACTCGGCAGGTTTGGCGGTGTCTTGGCTGTCGCCGTTGGGCCCGATGAAATTCAGTTATGCCTACCCGATTAACAAAAAAGAAGGCGATGAAATCCAGCGCTTCCAATTCCAGTTGGGTACGACATTCTAATCTGCCTGCGGCTGAGGCCGTCTGAAGCATACGCTGCCAATATCCGGCGTGTTTTCAGACGGCATTGTCCTAAAGGGTACGCATAAAGGAATGCATATGAAACACATGACAACCATCGTCCGCAGCCTCGCCCTGCTGCTGGTCGGCTTCGGCCTGACCGCGCAGGCCGCCGCTGCCGAAGCCGTACAGAAACTCGGCTTTATCAACACCGAGCGCGTGTATCTCGAATCCAAACAGGCGCAAGGCATTCAGGCCACATTGGAAAAAGAATTCGGCAGCCGCCAAAAAGCATTGCAGAAATTGCAGCAGCAGGGCGCGGATTTGGAGAAAAAGCTGGCCGACCGCAAATTGCAGGGCGCGGAGCGTGAAGCCGCCGCCAAACAATATGCCGAGCTGGTGCAGCGTTTCCGCCGCAATCAGGCATCGTTGGCCGAAGATTACAACCTGCGCCGCAACGAAGAATTTGCCGCCTTGCAGCAAAACGCCAACCGCGTGATTATCGAGCTGGCCAAGCGCGAAGGTTACGATGTGATTTTGCAGGACGTGATTTACGTCAACAGCAAATACGACATTACCGACAGCGTGATTAAAGCCTTGAACGCCATTAAATAAAGGCATGACCGATGTAGGGTGGGTTTCACCCACCATTGCCCACCCCACGCGAACTTCGCAGAACCTCGCAAGGCTCGTTTTCAGACGGCCTGAAAGTACACATGACCTCTTATACCCTTTCCCAAATTACCGCCCAACTCGGCGGCGAATGGCGCGGCGAAGACACCGCCGTGACCGCCGTGCAGCCGCTGGCCAAAGCCGGTGCGCAGCACATCAGTTTTTTAGCCAATCCCAAATACAAGGCCGAAGTACACGACAGCGGCGCGGGCGCTATTATTGTGTCCGACAAAGTGGCCGACGAATTTGCCGGCCGCAATCTGATTGTGACCAAAGACCCGTATCTGTATTTCGCCAAAGTCGCGCGCCTGTTCAGCCCTGTGGTCAAAGCGCAAGGCGGCGTACACCCGACGGCAGTGGTTGAGGCGACGGCGGTTGTCCCCGCCAGCTGCGAAATCGGCGCCAATGCCTACATCGGCGCGAATACCGTGCTGGGCGAGGGCTGCCGCATTCTCGCCAATTCGGTGGTGGAACACGACTGCAAATTGGGCGACGAGGTGGTGCTGCACCCCAATGTAACGGTTTATTACGGCTGTACGCTGGGCAACCGCGTGGAAATCCACAGCGGCGCGGTGATTGGCGCCGACGGTTTCGGCTTGGCCTTTGCCGGTGCGTCATGGTTTAAAATTCCGCAAACCGGCGGCGTGACCCTGCATGACGATGTGGAAATCGGTTCCAACAGCAACGTCGATCGCGGCGCGATGAGCGATACCGTGGTCGGTGTCGGCAGCAAAATCGACAACCAGGTACAAATCGGCCACAACTGCCAAATCGGTGCGCACACCGTGATTGCCGCGCAGACCGGCATTTCCGGCAGCGTGAACGTCGGCAACTACTGTATTTTGGGCGGTGGTGTCGGCACGGTCGGCCACATCGAAATCGCCGATAAAACCAATATCGGCGGCGGTACCTGCGTGACCCACAGCATTAAAGAAAGCGGCCAGCACATCGCCAGCCTGTATCCGATGCAGACGCACAAAGAATGGGCGCGCAATGCCGTACACGTGCGCCATTTGAGCGAAATGAACAAACGCATCAAGCAGTTGGAAAAACTGCTGGATGTAAAAAGCGGCAGCGACGGCGAATAAACCGGCCAACCGGTTTTACTGTCCACCCCACCATTTTCAGACGGCCTATACCTATATAGGAATCAAGGCCGTCTGAATGTTTAATGCCAAATTAGAATAGATTGAAAGATAAGGAAAAACCTCATGGAATTCAAATTACCGATTGAAGCGAAAGACATTCACAACCTCATTCCCCACCGCTATCCGTTTATGCTGATTGACCGCATTGTTGCGTTTGAATCCATGAAAACCCTGACCGCGATTAAAAACGTCAGCATGAACGAGCCGCAGTTCCAAGGCCACTTTCCCGGTCTGCCGACCATGCCGGGCGTATTGATTATCGAAGGCATGGCGCAGGCTTGCGGCACGCTGGCGATTTTGAGCAACGGCGGCCGCGAAGAAAACGAATTTTTCTTCTTCGCCGGTATTGACGATGCCCGCTTCAAACGCCAAGTGATTCCGGGCGACCAGCTGACCTACGAAGTCGAGCTGCTGACCTTCAAACGCGGTATCGGCAAATTCCACGCCGTGGCCAAAGTCGAAGGCCAAATTGCCGCCGAAGCCGTGATTATGTGCGCCAAACGCATTGTCGCGCCCGAATAAACAAGCCACCTCAAGGCCGTCTGAAAAGCAGGCGGCCTCCATAGCGGCAGATATTTTGCCCGTCATGCGGCGAACACACCCACACCACACCTTTATTTTCAGACGGCCTGCCCCGCAGAAGGAGGTTTTATGACCCATATCCACCCGACCGCCATCATCGACCCCAAAGCCGAACTGGATTCCGGCGTCAAAGTCGGCTCGTACAGCATTATCGGCCCCGATGTCAAAATCGGCGCAGACACCGAAGTCGGCCCGCACGTCGTGATTAACGGCCACACCGAAATCGGGCAAGCCAACCGCATTTTCCAATTCGCCAGTATCGGCGAGGTCAACCAAGACCTGAAATACAAAGGCGAGCCAACGCAAACCATTATCGGCAACGGCAATTTAATCCGCGAACACGTCACCATCCATAGGGGCACGGTACAGGGCGGCGGCGTCACTCGCGTCGGCAATGAAAACCTGCTGATGATTAACGCCCACGTTGCCCACGACTGCCAAATCAAAAACCGCTGCATTCTGGCCAACAATGCGACCCTGGCCGGACACGTCGAATTGGACGATTTCGTGATTGTCGGCGGCATGTCGGCCATCCACCAATTCGTCGTCGTCGGCGCACACGCTATGCTCGGCGGCTGCTCCGCCGTGGCGCAAGACGTGCCGCCGTATGTGATGGCGCAGGGCAACCACGCCGGCCCGGTCGGTATCAACCTCGAGGGCATGAAGCGGCGCGGTTTCGACAAAGCCGCCCAACGCGCCGTATTGGAAGCCTACAAGCTGCTCTACCGCAAAGGCCTGTCGTTGGAAGAAGCCAAGCAGCAAATCGCTGATTTGGCAAACGAAAACAGCGCCGTCGGCTTGTTCGGCGAATTTTTCCAACGCTCGACACGCGGCATTATCCGCTGATGATTGTTGTAATAATGCCGTCTGAAAAAACCTTGTTTCAGACGGCATTGAACTATGTAGGGTGGGTTTTAGCCCACCATGTTCATCATTGATAAACGGTGGGTTAAAACCCACCCTACGTCGATACTCGTTTATGCATAACAAACCCCTTACCATCGCCATCAGCGTCGGCGAAGCCTCCGGCGATTTGCTTGGCGCACATTTAATCCGCGCCATCAAAGCGCACCGCCCCGACGCGAGATTTATCGGTATCGGCGGCGAGCGCATGAAAGCCGAAGGTTTCGAGAGCCTGTACGACCAGGAAAAACTGGCCGTGCGCGGTTTTGTCGAAGTCGTGCGCCGCCTGCCCGAAATTTTGAAAATCCGCAAAGGCATTATCCGCGATTTAATCCGAATACGCCCCGATGTGTTTGTCGGCATAGACGCGCCCGATTTCAACCTCGGTGTGGCGGAGAAACTGAAAAAAGCCGGGATGCCCACCATCCATTACGTCAGCCCGTCGGTATGGGCGTGGCGCTTGGAGCGCGTGAATACCATTGTGCACCAAGTCAACCGCGTATTGTGCCTGTTTCCGATGGAGCCGCAGCTTTACATCGACGCAGGCGGCAAGGCCGAGTTTGTCGGACACCCGATGGCGCAGACCATGCCGCTGGAAGACGACCAAGCCGCCGCCCGCGCCAAGCTCGGGATAAACCCGCCTTCCGCCGTATTTGCCATTTTGCCCGGCAGCCAAATCCGCGAAGTCGAGAGCATGGCGCCGGTGTTTTTTCAGACGGCCTTGCTGCTGCTGAAACGCTACCCGCAGGCGCAATTTTTATTGCCTGCCGCCACCGAAGCCACCGCCGCGCGTATCCGCGAGATTTTGGCGCAACCCGAATTTGCCACGCTGCCGCTGACCGTGGTGCGCAAACAGGCCGATACCGTCTGCACCGCCGCCGATGTGGTGTTGGTCACGAGCGGCACGGCCACGCTGGAAGTGGCGCTGTGCAAACGGCCGATGGTCATCAGCTATAAGGTTTCCGCGCTGACCTATTGGTATCTGAAACGCAAAGTGAAGGTACAACACGTCGGCCTGCCCAATATCCTGCTGGACAAATCCGCCGTGCCCGAGCTACTGCAAGAAGAAGCCACGCCCGAGCTGCTCGCCGCCACCGTTGCCGACTGGTACGACCACCCCGATAAAGTTGCCGCGCTGAAACAGGATTTCCGCGCCCTGCATTTGATGTTGAAAAAAGACACGTCGGGACTGGCGGCGCAGGCAGTGTTGGCCGAGGCAGAGGCCGTCTGAAAACGAGCTTGTGAGTTTCTGCGAAGCTAAAACGTGGGCAATGCGTAGGTTGGGTTAGCCGCGCTTTTTGCGGCGTAACCCGACAGCGCTGGGATTCAGACGGCATGTGCCGTAGCGGATAGTTGTCGGGCTTTCATCCTAACCTGCATATTTCAGTGTGTAGAGTATGTGCGGAACGCACGCACGCGTTTTCCCTCATGCGGGATGTTTTTCAGACGGCCAAAACAAGCCGGTTGGGTAGGAAGCCCCAACGTTTTCCTTAGATTAAACATTGCGTTGGGTTTGCAACCCAACCTACCGATTGCTTTACCATGACTGTATTCCTTTCTGCCGGTGTCGATGAAGCCGGACGCGGGCCGCTGGTTGGCAGCGTGTTTGCCGCCGCCGTGATTCTGCCCGCCGATTACGATTTGCCCGGCCTGACCGACTCGAAAAAACTCAGCGAAAAAAAGCGTGATACGCTGGCGGCGATGATTAAAGCGCAGGCCGTGGCGTGGAGCGTGGCCAGTGCCGACCCCGCCGAAATCCAAGAATACAATATCCTGCACGCCACCATGCGGGCGATGGCGCGGGCGGTCAAAGGCTTGGCGGTTACGCCGCACAAAGTGTGGATAGACGGCAACCGCGTGCCGCCGGATTTGGGCGTGGAGGCCGAAGCAGTGGTCAAAGGCGACAGCAAAATCATGGCCATTTCCGCCGCGTCCGTATTGGCGAAAACCGCCCGCGACGCCGAAATGTATGCGCTGGCGGCGCGTTATCCGCAATACGGTTTCGACAAACACAAAGGCTACGGCACGCCGCAACACCTCGCCGCCTTGCAGCAATACGGCGTGTTGCCGGAACACCGCAAAGACTTTGCGCCGGTGAAAAATTTGTTGGCGCAGGGGCGCTTGTTTGAATAAGCGGAGACATGCAAAAGGCCGTCTGAAAAGCAGAGTGTTTATGTTTTTCAGACGGCCTTTTTGCGTTGAAAATTGATTTGATTGTTTCTTCTTTGTTGATGGTTTGTTTTAAAAATAAGAATTGTTCTTTTTTGTGTAATCAGTAAAATACGCTTCATCAAGGCAGTTATCCCGACTGTCTGCTTCCAAGAGGATAAACAATGAAAGCGAAAAATGTACTGATGGCGGTCGGACTGGCTGCGTTAACCGCAACGGCGCAGGTGCAGGCGGTCGGTTTGGAAAAACAGAGCATGGAGCAGCTTTATCAGGCCGCATTGCAGGAAGGCGGTAAGCTGGTGGTGTATGCCGGCGGCGATACGCCGGAGCAGCAAAACGGCATTAAGGCTGCGTTTGAGAAGCGTTTTCCCGGTATCACGCTGGATGCAGTGGTGGACTACAGCAAGGTGCATGATGCGCGTATTGATTGGCAGTTGGCGAATAAAAATGTGACGGCAGACGTGGTACAACTGCAAACCTTGCAAGACTTCCCGCGCTGGAAAGCCGAAGGCGCACTGCTGAACTACAAACCGCTGGGTTGGGATAAGGTCTATCGAGATTTCAAAGACAAAGACGGCGCGTGGACAGGCGTGTTTGTGGACGCATTCAGCAATGTATCCAACCAAAGCTCCTTGGGCGGCATAAAAGCGCCGCGTGAGGCCGATGATTATCTTAATCCGGCTTTGAAGGGCAAAATTATTTCCACCTATCCGAACGACGATGACGCGGTATTGTTCTGGTACAAGCAGACCATCGACCGCCATGGCTGGCAGTGGTTGGGCAAATTTATGCAACAGCAGCCGCATTTTGTGCGCGGCACACAAGCCCCGGCCGATGAAGTGGAGTCAGGCAAATATGCCGCCACTTTCAGCACCGACGGTATGCTAAAACCTGACGCTTCGGCCAAATCGCGCTTTGTGTTGCCTGAAAAAGACGGCTTTGTCGCTTGGGCGCAGCGTGCGGCGATTTTAAAAGACGCCAAACACCCTGCCGCCGCCAAGCTGTATCTGAGCTGGCTGCTGGATAAAGACACGCAGGAAAACGTGTGGTATATGTGGTCGGTGCGTACCGATGTCGCGCCGCCTGCCGGTTACAAACACATCTGGCAATACCCGAATGCCAATCTGAAAGCGTTTGAACGCTTTATGGCCGACTGCGCCGCCGTTGAACGCTTCCGCGCCGAAGTGGGTTTGTATGTCGGCGATGTGCAGGGCGAATCCTCTGCTGGCGTATTGGGCTTTACCCCGGTCAAAGCCTTGCGCTGATCGGCAGTGAGAAAAAAGGCCGTCTGAAAACAGATTTCTGCTTTCAGACGGCCTTTTTTGCTTCTTTACGCGGGTTGCGTTTTATTAAGCCTTGGGCATTTCAAATCCGTCCAGCAACACGGCGCGGCCTTCGGTGGCGTTGATGCGGATGGATTTGTAGGCGGAATATTCAGGGCTGTTGTACCAAGCGCGGGCGGCGGCCATGTCGGGGAATTTGATGATGACCGAGCCGTCGGTGTGTCCGCCTTCGATGGTTTCGGCCAAGCCGTTGAAGACGATGATTTCGCCGTGATATTGCGCCACGGAAGGCGAGGCTTCGCGGATGTAGCGGTCGTATTCGGCTTGGTCGAGCATTTTGTCACGGATAAAAACGGCATAAGCAGCCATAGGGAACTCCTTGTTGAATTGAAAAAACGGCGAGGCCGTCTGAAAAATATGTATCGCTCAGGGTGGGCACTTGTTGCCCACGCGATGTCATATCGCGATATGGTTGATTATTGATTGAACATTGTAACTGCGTGGGCAACAGGTGCCCACCCTAGGGGATTAAACCGTCGGCGTGCGTTAGTTTTTTCGGGGCAAACGGCAAGGCCGTCTGAAAATCCGGGTTTCAGACGGCCTGAACCCTCGGGCACTTACGCTTTAGCCGCAGCCAGCAGCGTATCCGCCGCCAAAATGCCCAATGCGTTGGCGGCCAGCGGGCTGTCGCCGGTCAAGAGTTGGCGGTCGCGGTGCACTTTACCGGTGATGTCTTGGTTGAGCACAGTCATGCCCAATTCCTGCAAACGCTCGGCAGCCAGCCACGGCAGGCGGCCGGGCATGTAGCCGATGGCGATGTTGGCGCCTTCGTCTAAGGAATCGGGGAACACGCATAATTCGTACCCTTTAAACGGAAACTCGCCGTCTTGCGCACAGGCCGCCAGCGCCGCCGGGCCGTGGCAGAGGGTGATGATAAAGCGGTCGTTGCTTACCGCCCAGCGCAGGATTTGCGCCACTTCGCGGCTTTCGGGAATGGCGTTGAACGCGCCGTGTCCGCCGGGGATAAACACGCCCAAATACGGCGAATCTTCCGCCAAAACCTGCGGCAAGACATCGGCCAGCTTCAGCGGTTTTTGCAGCTGCGGCAGGTAGGTTTGGAAAATATTTTGCACGGCTTCGTCTTCAGACGGCATTGCCCATATTTCCAGCTTGGCCGGATTGCCCGAAAGGGTGGCGACGTCGATGGCAAAACCGGCTTCGTGGATATGCAGCATGGGCAGCAGGGTTTCTACGGGGTGGTTGCCGGTGGAAAAGAGCTTGCCGTTTTGCATTTGCAGATAGCGCTCGTCGGTGGCAATCATCAGGATTTTGTATTTGCCGCCGGTGTAGGGCTGGCTGAATTTCACGCCGTCAAAATCGGTTTTCGGCGCGGTGTACACGCTCAATGAATATTCGGACGGGAAAAACGCGTTGTATTCGGCGCGGTCGGGGACGGGTTGTTTGCTTAATTCGCTCATGACGGTGCTTTCGTTATTGTTGATAAAATATATAGGGAATTATAGCGCAACGGCAAAAGACCGTCTGAAAAGCCGTGTAAGGATACGCGGTTTTTTCAGACGGCCTGTGTGTTTTGCCGTAAAAATGGGGGGAAGAATCAGGCTTTACCCAACCTCGCCAGCAATTCGTCGGCCAAATCCAGATAAGCCTGCGTGCCCTTGGCCGACGGGTCGTAGGCCAGCGCGGGCAGGCCGTGGCTGGGGGCTTCGGCGAGGCGCACGTTGCGCGGAATCACGGTTTCAAACATCAGCTTGCCGAAGTGTTGGTAGAGCTGGTCGCTCACTTCCACCACCAAGCGGCTGCGGCTGTCGTACATGGTGCGCACAATGCCGGTAATATCGAGCTGCGGATTGATGGCCTGACGGATTTTGCGCACAGTGGCAATCAAATCGGAAATGCCTTCCAGCGCGTAATATTCGCACAACATCGGCACAATCACGCCGTTGGCGGCTACGAGGCCGTTGAGCGTGAGCAGGGTCAGCGAGGGCGGGCAGTCGATGAGTACGAAATCGTAATCGTCGGCCACTACCAGCAAGGCGTTTTTCAAACGGATTTCGCGGGCGATTTCCTGCACCAATTCAATTTCTGCGCCCGCCAGCGCACGGTTGGCGCCGAGCACGTCATAACCGCCGCTGTCGCTGCGGATAACGGCGGATTGGATGTCCACGTCGCCCAATACCACCTGATACACGCCGTCTTCCAAACTGGCCTTGTCGATACCGCTGCCGGTGGTGGCGTTGCCCTGCGGGTCGAGGTCGATGACCAAAACCCGCTGGCCGCGCGCGGCGAGGGAGGCGGCGAGGTTGACGGTGGTGGTGGTTTTGCCGACGCCGCCTTTCTGGTTGGCGACGGCGAGGATATGTGCGCTCATGGTTTTGCCGGTAGGAAAATAGTCAGTATGGCTTGGATTGTACCGTTATTTGTTTGAGATGGGTAGGAAGAGGGCGGGAGGCCGTCTGAAAACCAGGCGGCGGTTATTTTGCAGCAGACGTAGGTTGGATTGCAAACCCAACAATGGCAGGCATTCAACCGTCGGCATTATTTCTTACTCATCAGCACCATATGCCGCTCGCCTTCCAACTGCGGCGCATGCAGCTCTTCCACCTTATCCACCTGCACAAAATCGGGCAGGCGGGCGATTTCGTCGTGCGGATACACGCCTTTCATCGCTGCCCAGCGGCCGTTGTCTTGCAGCAAATGCGCCGTCCAGTTTACAAAATCAGCGAGTTCGGCAAAGGCGCGGCTGGTAATCAGGTCGGCTTGAAAATCTTTGACCGCTTCCACGCGGCCGCTGACGACGCGCACGTTTTTCAATTCCAATTCGATAACGGCCTGTTGCAGAAACGAGGTTTTTTTGGTGTTGGCATCCAAAAGGGTAATTTCTACGTCGGGGCGGCAGATGGCGGCGGGTATGCCGGGCTGTCCGCCGCCGGAGCCGACATCCAGCATGGTTTGCGCGCTGCCGATATAGGGCAGCAGGGTAAGGCTGTCGAGCAGGTGGTGGCTGATCATCAGGATTTCATCGCGCAGGGCGGTGAGGTTGTAGGTTTTGTTCCATTTTTTCAGGAGTTCGACATAGGCTAAGAGTTTGGCCTGTTGTTCGGGGCTGACGGCCAAATTCATGGCGGCAATGCCGTTTTGCAGTTGTTGCGCGTGGTTCATGGGGCTTACCAAAGGATTGAATGGCGTTATGGTAACGGAAAATCAGGCCGTCTGAAAACTGCGGATAACAAAATGCCGTCTGAAAACGGGTTTCAGACGGCATAGGCTTTGATTAACGCAATTAATTGTTGCGCTCAAACGGGTTGTTGCCGTTGTTGTCCGGCATGCGGCGTTGCTGTTGTTGCGGACGCTGTTGGTTGTTGGGGCGTTGCTGTTGCTGCATTTGCTGCGGACGTTGTTGACCCGGCTGCATTTGCGGGCGTTGGCCGTTCATTTGGCCTTGTTGCATTTGCGGGCGCTGCTGGCCTTGTTGACCCGGCTGTTGCGGGCGTTGGCCTTGCTGCATACCGCCTTGGTTCATGCGACCCGGGCCGTGCGGATATTGTTGGCGGTAGCTGCCGATGTCGTTGACGCGCATAATATCGACGCCGCTGTCCGGACGGTAGCCGCGCGGCATGCGGTTGTAGTGGCCGTCTGAATAGTTGTAGTAGTAGCCGTCGCTGACGCTGTAAATCAGGCTGGCCACGGTGCCGACGGCGGCAACGGTGGCGATGGTGTTAACGGCGGGGTTGTCTGAAATCATGCAACCGCTCAGGCTGGTGGCAGCAGTAATACCGGCCAGACCTAAACCGATGGCGGATTTGATTGAAGTGGTAAACATTTTTATCGTCCTTATAAGATAAGCAGGTGGTGTTGCTACGGGCAATAATGTACCTGCTTTCCGGGTTAGCTTTTTGCAGCGTTATGCAAATTTTATCGGCGCTTTCTTAAAAAAAGTCATCGGTCATGGCGGGAAAGGGCATGAATTTGGCAGAAATAGCCTGTCTGTCAAGGCGTTTTGCCGATTGGTGGCTGCTGAACGGTATGGGCGTGGCGTTTGGACGAATCGGAGGCGCGGTGTTGCGCGGCGGATACAAATTATATACGCGTCGGCATAATGGTTTTGTATGGTTTTGTCGGAGGCCGTCTGAAAAACGCTGTAACCCGATGTTGCGCAAACGGTTCAGACGGCCTTTGGGTTAGAATAAGGGCTCAATGCTTTACAGGAATGATGTGATGAACGAAGAAACAATCAGCACCCGCCTGCTGTGCGCGGTGGCGGCCGCCGCACTGATGTCGTTTTCCGGCGTGGTCAGCGAAACCGCGATGAACGTGACTTTCCCCACGCTGATGAAAGAATTGGGCGTGGGCACTTCTACCGTGCAATGGCTGACCACGGGTTATCTTTTGATCTTGTCGCTGGTGATTCCGCTGTCGTCGTTTTTGAAAAAGCGCGTTGCGGCCAAGCCTTTGTTTCTCACCGCCGCCGCGCTGTTTATCGGCGGCACGCTGGTGTGCGTGTTTGCGCCCGGTTTCGGCATGTTGCTGCTCGGCCGCCTGTTGCAGGGCGCGGGTACGGGGATTGCTCTGCCGCTGATGTTCAACATTATTTTGGCACAGGCGCCGCGCAGTAAAATCGGCCTGATGATGGGCATTGCCTCGCTGATTTGCGCCATGGCGCCGGCGGTCGGCCCGGTGCTGGGCGGCTTTGTGGTCGAAGCCTACGGTTGGCGTATGATTTTTATCGTGTTGCTGCCGCTGCTGCTGATTGCCTTGGGCTTGGGCGCGACTGCCATTACGCCGATTGGCGAGAAAGAAAACGAGCCGTTTGACTCGCCCGCCTATCTTTTGGTGGCTGTCGGCTTTACCGCCTTCATTTTCGCCACCGAGCAAAGCTCGTCTTACGGCTGGTTGAGCGTGAATGTATTGGGGCTGTTTGCCGTTGCCGCCGTTGCCCTGGCCGCTTTTGCCGTCAAATCGCTGCGTTCGGCTACGCCGCTGGTCAATTTGCAGGTGTTCCGCAACAAAGCCTTTGTCTGCGCGCTGGTGTTTATCCTGATTACCCAGTTTAACGTGTTGTCGCTGGGCTACCTGATTCCGAGCTACGCGCAGCTGGTGTCGCACAGCAGCACCACCATTGCCGGTATGCTGCTTTTACCCGGCTGTTTGGTCGGCGCGGCGATTGCGCCCGTCAGCGGACAGATGTTCGACCGCTTGGGCGCAAAAAAACCGATTCTGACCGGCGCAGTATTGCTGATTATTTCAACATTCTTATTCGGCAGCTATTCCCACCAGCTGACCACCGCGCTGTTTATGGGCTTTTATGTGGTGTTTACGTTAGGGCAGGGTTTCGGCGTCGGCAACAGCATGACCTACGGCCTGTCGCAGCTGCCCAAAGAACAATCCGCCGACGGTAACGCCGTCGTCAATACCTTGCAGCAGTTGAGCGGCGCCGTCGGCACTTCCGTATGCGCCGGTATCGTTGCCGCCGCGCAAAACGCCCGCCCCGACGATTTGGCCGCCGCCACCATGACCGGCAGCAGCCATGCTTTTTGGTTGCTGGCGGTATTGGCCGTTATCGGCGCATTGAGCGTGTGGACGGCACTGGGGCAGAAAAAAACCTAACGCCGGCTTGCCATGCCGAAACATTCAGACGGCCTGTTATCACTGGGATAACAGGCCGTCTGAATATCTGAATCTATATCAGCGCTTGGACAGATTAAATCTTACACGCGCCGCCGACGCAGTTGTCATCTTGCTGTTCGGCGTCCACGCCGCCTTCGACGGTCACGCCGTCAAAATCGTCTAACAGGGTATCGAGGTTGTCTAAATCGAAGTCTTGTTCGGTCATGGAAGTTTCCTTTCGTTTAAAAATGTGTATGCCGCAGTCAGCCTGTGATTTTCCGGTATTGTCCGCAGGCGGTAAACTCAATGATGTTTTGGTCGCGTAAAATTTGCAACTGCTGCCGGATTTTGTCTTTGATATGGTTGTTTTCCGGGAATTTCCGTTTTAACTGTGCTTCAAATTCATAGAGCTGAGCCAGATGAAATGAATCGGGTAAAGTGTCGATACAGCGCATAATCGCCAGCAGCCATCCCTTCTTTTCTACGTTTTGCTGGCGTAAAAAGAGGTTGGCCTGCCATTGGCGGCAAACGGTTTCAGGGTCAACGATTTGCGCCTGATGAATCAGATAAATCCGTCCACTTTGCGGCAGGCTGCTGATGTCCATATCGCACATCAGATAATTGGGACGGCCTTGTAATGCCTGCTTGCGCGGAATAATCATGCCCGTGGTGATAAAGTGCTTAGGCACGAGAATCAGCTGCTGAACTGAATAATCGGCTTTTTTATAGGCTAAAAAGAAGAAATTGGGGCTGTCATCGGCCTGTATGCGGGTAATCATAGTGTGGTAAGCGCCATCGGGTACTTTTTTGCCGTTGGACAAACCTGCTTTGCTTTTTAATTCAAATTGTTCGCCGCATGCATGACAGAAAAAATCGGCAACCGGCCGGTTGTTTTCAAATTTGGTTATGGGCGCACAGCCGCAATTCGGACAGTAGCCGTTTGCACCCAACCAGTTTTCGGTTAATTCGCGAATGGTTTGCCGAGCGTTGTGGTAACGGCTTACTGACGTCGAATCAAAATTTAACATCATGGTTGTCTAACATATCCGTATCGGTATCGTGGGTATCCACGCATTTTCAGACGGCCTCTTTCTCAAGGCCGTCTGAAAAACTTTATCTGGCGTCTTTAAACCCGCGTTTCAAGTGCACCATCAGCAGGGCGATGGCGGCGGGGGTGACGCCGGAAATGCGGCTGGCTTGGCCGACGGTTTCGGGGCGGTGTTGGTTGAGTTTCTGCTGCACTTCGGCCGACAGGCCTTTGACTTTGCTGTAATCAATATCGGCGGGCAGGTTTAGCGTTTCGATGTCGCGGCGGTTGTTGATTTCGTCCTGCTGGCGGTCGATGTAGCCTTGGTATTTGACTTGGATTTCCACTTGCTCGGTCACATCGGCATTCAAGGCTGTTTCAGGCTGCGCCTCGGGCAGGGTCATCAGCGCGGCGTAGTCAATGTTGGGGCGGCGCAGTAAGTCGTGCAGGTTGGCTTCGCGGCTGAGTCTTTGGCCGAATACGCGCATTTGTTCGCTTTCGGCGAGTTTGGTCGGTGTGTACCAAGTGCTTTTCAGACGTTGGATTTCGCGCTCGATGTTTTCGCGTTTTTCGTTGAATGCGCGCCATTGGCCGTCTGAAACCAGGCCGATTTTGTAGCCGTCTTCGGTCAGGCGCATGTCGGCGTTGTCTTCTCTGAGTTGCAAACGGTATTCGGCGCGGCTGGTGAACATGCGGTAGGGCTCGTTCACGCCTTTGGTAATCAAATCGTCAACGAGTACGCCCAAATAAGCCTGCTCGCGGCGCAGCAGCAGCGGGTCTTGTCCGCGCACGTACTGCACGGCGTTCGCGCCTGCCAGTAAGCCTTGCGCGGCGGCTTCTTCGTAGCCGGTGGTGCCGTTAATCTGCCCCGCGAAAAACAAGCCCTGAATGGTTTTGGTTTCCAAACTGGCTTTGAGGTTGCGCGGATCGAAATAGTCGTATTCGATGGCGTAGCCGGGGCGCAGAATGTGGGCGTTTTCCAAGCCTTTCATCGAGCGCACGAGGGCGATTTGGATGTCGAACGGCAGGCTGGTGGAGATGCCGTTGGGGTAGTATTCGTGGGTGGTCAGGCCTTCGGGCTCGAGGAAAATCTGGTGGCTGTCTTTGTCGGCGAAGCGGTTGATTTTGTCTTCAATCGACGGGCAGTAACGCGGGCCGACGCCTTCGATTTTGCCGGTAAACATCGGGCTGCGGTCGAAACCGCTGCGGATGATGTCGTGGGTGTGCAGATTGGTGTGGGTAATCCAGCAGGATACTTGGCGCGGGTGCATATCCGCATGGCCGCGCACCGACATCACGGGCACGGGCGTGTCGCCGGGCTGCTCTTCCAATACGGAAAAATCAATGCTGCGCCCGTCGATACGCGGCGGCGTGCCGGTTTTCAGGCGCGATACGGGCAGGTTCAATTCTTTCAGACGGCCTGACAAGCCTTTGGCGGCTGGGTCGCCCGCGCGTCCGCCTTCGTAGTTTTCCAAACCGATGTGGATTTTACCCGCCAGAAACGTACCGGCGGTGAGCACCACCGAACGCGCTTTAAACTCCACGCCCATCGCGGTCATCACGCCGCTGATGCGCTCGCCCTCAAGGGTCACGTCTTCCACCGCCTGCTGGAAGAGTTCCAAATTTTCCTGATTTTCCAGCATTTCGCGGATGGCGGCCTTATACAGCAAACGATCGGCCTGCGCCCGCGTCGCCCTTACCGCCGCGCCTTTGCTGGCGTTTAAGCGGCGGAACTGGATGCCCGACATATCGGTCGCCAGCGCCATTGCGCCGCCGAGCGCATCCACTTCGCGTACGAGATGGCCTTTGCCGATGCCGCCGATGGAGGGGTTGCACGACATTTGGCCTAGGGTTTCGATATTGTGGGTGAGCAGCAGCGTCTGCGCGCCCATACGCGCCGCCGCCAGCGCCGCTTCCGTACCGGCGTGGCCGCCGCCGACAACGATAACATCATAGGTTTTGGGGTAGATCATGTGTGTTTCAGCTTTTTTTTGAGCGGTTTTCAGACGGCCTTTGCTGCATGAAAGGCTGTCTGAAAACAATTATTTGAAAATTGGGGTGGGATTGTACGCTGTTTTGGCACAGCGGTAAAACCGCAGTCTGAGATAGAGAGAAGGCCGTCTGAAAAAAGATATTTTCAGACGGCCTTTGCCGTATCAGTCTGCTTGTTGCAACAGCGCAAAGCCTTCCACTTTATTACGCGGGCGCGCGCCTTGCCAGAGGGTAATCCAGCCCGGCGGCGCGGCGCTGGTTTTGGATTGTTCGGTCAGGCGGTAGCGGCAGGCGGTGTCGTCGGTATGCAGTTTCAGACGGCTGTATTCCGTCCATGCCAACATTGCGCGGCGGTCGGCGGAAGCGATACTGATACAGGCCGTGCCGTCGGTCAGCTGTTGCGCCAATTCGGGCGGCAGCGCGGCTTCCATTTGGCGCACCACGGGGGCGTAGCTTTTGGCGGCGTCCAGCCACGGTAAAAACAGCGTCATCATGAGCGCCCAAACCAGCGTTACCCCCGCCGCCCAGTTGGTCACGGCTTGGCGGCCTTTGATGTTTTTGCGCGTAATCGCCCACAGCCACAGCGGGGTGAACAAAATGGCGACAATCATCGGCATGATGTCGGTTTCGGGAACGTAATACGGGCTGAAATAGTGGGCGCGTTCGGCCAATTTAGCCGGCCAGCCGTAGTTCATGGCGTAAAAACCGACCCACAAAAACGCGGCGCACAGGCCGAAAGTCATGATGCCGAACCAGTTGATAAATGCAGCCGCACCACGGCGCAAACCGTCAAGCTGCGCCGCACCGAGCAAGGCCATCGGCGGCAGCAGCCACACCAGATAGTCTTGGAAGGTGCGTGGGGTAACGGCCAGCAGCGCCAGTACCACGACAATCCATGCCACCGCCAACACGCTCCAGCGTTGCGAATGAAGCGGCGTCCGGGTAAGCGTCCAAACAGCCAGCGGCCAGGCGGGGAGGGCGAACCAGAGCAGGTTTTTCAGGTAATAGGGCAGATGGAAGGCCGTCTGAAAATGATAGAGGCCGCCGAATGCGCCCAGCGCGTAGCGGTTCAGCCACAGGGAAAAATCTGCCGGTTGCAGATGATACAAGGCCAGCGGATACACCGACATCAGCGGCACGGCCAAGATAAAGGCCGCCAAGAGACCGATGTAATAGCGTTTGAAACGCCATTGCGGGTGCAGCGGCAAGAGCAGCGCCAGCGCCATCAAAACCAGCGGCAGAGCGAAGCCGGACGACAGCGACAGCAGCGCCCAGCCCAAGCCCAGCAGCAGGGAAGCAAAAATCACGCGGCGGTGTATCAGGGAAAAACCGTTCAGCAGCAGGCCGAGTGCGGCGAAATCTACCGACAGCGTGTTTAAAAAATGCGTCATCGGCAGCAGGCCGATACAACCGATAAGGATTAAGACCACGCTGCGGCCGTGGTGCCGGCCTAAAAAGTTGAAACCGGCAAAGCCGCAGTTGGTCAAACCGATAACGGTAAACAAGACGCTGGCGCAGCGGGTGGCGGAATAAGCGTCGGTAATCCACGGCGACAGCAGGTTTTGCAAGGCCGCCGCTACCCACAGATAGACCGGTGAGATATGAAAATCAGGCTGTCCCAATACATTGGCCACCCACGGCGAAGCGCCGTTTCTCAGGGCATCCACGGCGGCAAACAGCGCGGGCTCGGCCGGGTTCCACAAGTCATGGGAAAACACGCCCGGCCACAGCCAGGCAAACGCCATCAGCAGAAGCAGCCACGGCTGTTCGTGGGTTTTGGCAATCGGGCGGGATTCGGGCGGGGTATAGGTCAGCATGGACGGCGCTTGAAAAATGAAAGTCAGCCGTTAGTGTAACAAATTCTCAACACGGCAGGAATCGGCTGGCCGGAAAAGGCCGTCTGAAAACGCAAAAAAGACCGCCGAAGCGGTCTTTTCTTGGCTGCTGCCAAACGGGATTAGCGTTTGAACAGGTTGCCGAATTTTTGGGTAAATTTGTCCACACGGCCGGTGGTATCTACGATTTTTTGGGTACCGGTGTAGAACGGGTGGCATTGAGAGCAAACCTCGATGCTGAAGCTGTCTTTTTCCATCGCAGATTTGGTCACGAATTTGTTGCCGCAAGAGCAGGTAACGGTAATGTCGTGGTAGTTAGGGTGGATACCTTGTTTCATGTGATTTCCTTTCGATTAAGCGGGTATAGGGGTTTTGCCTATACTTCAAGACAAGCGGGGAATTATTGCGATTTTTTCCCGTTTCGTCAAGCGGATATTGGGTGTGGAGGGTAGTTTTACAATAGTGTTTGCGTTACGGTTTTGCTTGGATGTGGGCGGATGGGCGGCTGAGGGATGTTGCAAAATGACACGCCGCATGGCTATGCGGCTGGATTCTGTTTGCAGATTTCAGACGGCCTTGGCGGGGCGGATGATGTAGGTTGTTGTCCGTTTGGTACACCTTGGGATAGATAGGCAGCATTTGCGATTCACGCGTTTTAACACAATATTGCCCGCCTATGCCGTCTGAAAATTGCCCAAAATCAGGCAAGCCGTTAAAATGCTGAAATTAAAATACATCATTGAACGTAATTTGTTTCCCATGAACCCGACCCCTTTTATCGAAATGAAAGACGTGCAGTTTGCTTACGGCGAGCGCGTCATTCTGAAAAACATCAATTTTTGCGTGAAGCAAGGGGATTTTGCGGCCATCATGGGCGGTTCGGGCAGCGGCAAAACCACGCTCATGCGCCTGATTACCGGCCAAATCAAGCCGCAAAGCGGGCAGGTATTGGTGGAAGGGCGCGATTTGGCGGCGTTTTCTAATGCTGAGCTTTACGAACACCGCCGCCGCATGGGGGTATTGTTCCAGCAGGGGGCGCTGTTTACCGATTTGTCGGTGTACGACAACATCGCCTTTCCCATGCGCGAGCTGACGGCCTTGCCCGAAGCGGTGATTCGCGATTTGGTGCTGTTGAAACTCAATGCCGTCGGGTTGCGCGGCGTGGAGCATTTGATGCCGGCCGAATTGTCCGGCGGCATGGCGCGGCGCGTGGCGCTGGCGCGTACCATCGCGCTTGACCCTGAATTGATGTTGTACGACGAGCCGTTTACCGGTCTCGACCCGATTTCGCTGGGCGTGATTGCCACTTTGATTAAGCGCGTCAACAAAGCCCTGCGTTCCACCAGCCTGATGATCACGCACGATATTGAAAAATCGCTGCAAATCGTCGATCAGGTGATTTTTTTGGCGCACGGCGAAATTCTGTTTTCCGGCAGTCCGGCAGAAATGCGCGAACTGGATTCGCCGTGGGTGAAACAGTTTGTCGGCGGCGAAGCCGACGGGCCGGTGGCTTTCCGCTATCCGGCGCAAACCACGCTGCAACAGGATTTGTTGGGCTAGGCAAACGGTTTTCAGACGGCATACAGGCCGTCTGAAAAAGTTGTAGGGCGGGTATTAACCCGTCATCATCAATATAATGAACTTGAATAGAAACTTGGCGGGTTTGCAACCCGCCCTATGCGGCATATGAGGCCGTCTGAAAAATACGATATGAATTTTATCCAAGCTACGGGCGCGAAAACGCTCGCTTTTATCCGCTCGCTCGGCAGCGTGACGCTGTTTTTGCTGCAAATTTTGGCAAAATCCGCGACCGCGTTTACCCGCCCGCGCCTGAGTATCCGTCAGGTGTATTTTTCCGGCGTGATGTCGGTGTTGATTATCGCCGTATCCGGCCTGTTTGTCGGCATGGTGCTGGGTTTGCAGGGCTATACGCAACTGGTTAAGTTTAAAGCGGAATCCGCACTCGGCTTTATGGTGGCGGCTTCTCTGTTGCGGGAACTCGGCCCGGTGCTGGCGGCGATTTTGTTCGCTTCCAGCGCGGGCGGCGCGATGACCAGCGAAATCGGCCTGATGAAAACCACCGAGCAGCTCGAGGCGATGAACGTGATGGCGGTTGATCCCGTCGCCCGCGTGGTCGCGCCGCGCTTTTGGGCGGGCGTGTTTTCCATGCCGCTGCTGGCTTCGATTTTCAACGTGGCGGGTGTGTTCGGCGGCTATCTGGTCGGCGTGCAGTGGCTGGGGCTGGACAACGGCACCTACTGGACGCAGATGCAGAGCAATATTACTTGGAGCTACGATGTGGCCAACGGTTTGATTAAATCCGCCGCTTTCGGCGTGGCGGTAACGCTGATTGCGGTACATCAGGGTTTCCACTGCGTGCCGACTTCGGAAGGCATTTTACGCGCTAGCACGCGCACGGTGGTGTCCTCCGCGCTGACGATTTTGGCGATTGACTTTGTGCTGACGGCTTGGATGTTTACCGGTTAGGCCGTCTGAAAAATCCGCTCATAAGAAATACTTGGGGCAATCCCCGATACTTTACGCTGCCGCGTTTCTTTTTATTTATTCCAAACGCGGCGGCTCACTCTCTGGAAAATCCGATGAAAAAAAATGTTTTAGAATTTTGGGTAGGTTTGTTTGTGTTGCTGGGCGCGGTGGCGATTGGTTTTCTCGCCTTCCGTGTGGCGGGTGGTTCGGCTGTCGGCAGTAACGGCAATACCTACACCGTTTATGCTGATTTCAGCGACATCGGCGGTCTGAAAGCCGGTGCGCCGGTAAAATCGGCGGGGGTGTTGGTCGGCCGAGTCGGTTCGATTACGCTCGATCCGAAAAGCTATCAGGCCAAAGTCAGCCTGAATTTGGATAAACAATACCAGTTCAGCAGCGATGTTTCCGCGCAAATCCTGACTTCCGGCTTGCTGGGCGAACAATACATCGGCCTGCAGCAAGGCGGTGATACGGATAATCTGGCCAATGGCGACACGATTTCCATCACCAGCTCGGCGATGGTATTGGAAAACTTAATCGGTAAATTTATGACCAGCTTTGCCGAGAAAAACGCCTCAGGCGATGGCGGCAGCAAGGCTGAAACCGCCGAATAAATTCCGATAATCTCAAACACACCACTTACCTACCACATAAATAAGGAAAACCGAATATGAAAAAATCCGCCTTCTTCAGCGCCCTGAGTATCGGCTTGTTGAGCATCAGTCTGGCAGTGGCTGCGCCCGCCGACGCAGTGAACCAAATCCGTCAAAACGCCACCCAAGTCTTGTCTATTCTGAAACAGGGCAGTGAAGATAGCGCCCGCCGCAAAGCAGAAGCTTACGCCCTGCCGTATTTTGATTTTGAACGCATGACCGCGCTGGCCGTGGGCAGCCCGTGGCGCAACGCCAATGCCGCGCAGAAGCAGGCATTGACTAAAGAGTTCCAAACCCTGCTTATCCGCACCTACTCCGGCACCATGATGAAATTCAAAAACGCCAAAGTGGATGTGAAAAACAATCCCGTGGTGAATAAAGGCGGCAAAGAAATTGTGGTTCGCGTCGAAGTCAGCACCTCGGGCGAAAAACCGGTCAACATGGATTTCACTACCTATCAAAGCGGCAGCCGCTACCGCGTGTATAACGTCGCCGTGGAAGGCGCGAGCCTGGTTACCGTGTACCGCAACCAGTTTGGTGAAACCGTGAAAGCCAAAGGCATTGATGGCTTGATTGCCGATTTGAAAGCCAAAAACAGCGGCAAAAAATAAAGAAGCGACTATGAATTCCGAACCCCGCAACGGCGTGCTTTATATCAGCGGCGAAGTCACGGTTAAAACCGTGACCGGCTCCGTGTATGCAAAATTCGAGCAGCAATGCCGTCTGAACGACATTACCGCCGTGGATTTCAGCGCCGTCAGCCGCGCCGATTCCGCCTGCGTGTCGCTGCTCCTGACCGCGCTGCGCCTGAAACCGCAGCAAATCGAGCTGCGCCACATTCCCGAATCGGTCAAGGCTTTGGCCGAATTGTACGACATCAAAGACTGGGTGTTTTCCTCATGAAAAAAACCGCCGCCCCCTTACTGCTGATTGCCTTGTTTGCCGCCCAGCCTGCGCTGGCCGAACGCAATCCTGCCGACCCCTACGAGCCGTACAACCGAGCCGTGTCCAAGTTTAACGACAAAGCCGATAAATACATCATGACGCCGGTGGCACGCGGCTACCGCAAAATTACGCCGCAGCCGGTGCGTACCGGCGTCAGCAATTTTTTCAACAACCTGCGTGACGTGCAGAGCTTCGGCAGCAACCTGCTGCGCCTCGACATTAAACGCGCCAGCGAAGATTTGGTGCGTGTCGGCATCAATACCACCTTCGGTTTGGGCGGGTTGATTGACATCGCCGGAGCGGGCGGCGTGCCGAACAATAAAAATACCCTCGGCGATACCTTCGCTTCGTGGGGCTGGAAAAACAGCAATTATTTTGTGGTGCCGCTGCTGGGCCCTTCGACCGTACGAGATACCGTGGGTACGGCGGCAGCGGCGGTTTATCCCGTGCAGAATGCCGTGTTTAAAACCACAGCCGGACGTTGGACGGCGGTGGGTGTGCGCGGAATCAGCACCCGCGAGGGTCTGCTTGACCTGACTGACAGTTTGGAAGGCGCCGCCATCGACAAATACAGCTACACCCGCGATTTGTACATGGGTGTGCGCAGCAAGCAGACCGGCGGCAAACTACCCGCCAAGCCCGATGACGACATTGATATCGACGATTTGGTGGACAGTGGCAGCAGCAGCCCTGCGCCTGCTGCTGGTGATGCAGCAGAACACGCAGTCAGTGACACTTCAAGCGAAGCCGCGCAGCTGGACGAAGCCGAACGCGCACAACGCGATTGGGCAGAGATACAGCCGGTTCAAAACGGCATGATCCGCTTGTATTAAAAACCATATCGCAATCTCAATAGCGTGAGTTCGGGATAAGCAGATAAAATATCTTTTAAAATTTCAGGCGGAATTACGCAGCTAATGACGAAAATTTGGCGATTTTCCGGCTGCTGTGATGTTGTATCATTCTGAAAATAATAAAAATATTTAAAATGCTTATCCCGAGCTTGCGTTTGATGATAAAGGCCGTCTGAAAATGCCGGATAGCGCCGTTTTCAGCATGCGAAGCCTGCCTGTGGTACGGCCTTTCCATCCGACGGCCTTTGCTATATCATCATCGCACCACGTTTAAACACTTAAAAAGGACACCGCCATGTACGAAGTCAACCGCAGCGTTTTCCTGCTGATTCCGCTGGAGCCGTTTTGGAACTGGCTGCAATCCCTGCCGGGCAACCATCTGGCCGGATTGAGCTTGGAAGATTTACAGGCGGACGCCAATTCCTATCTGGTGCGCCCGTGCGAAACCGCCGATGAAGTGTGGGACGAAATCGAAAGCCGTTTTGAAGATATTTTTGCCGCAGAGCTGGCCGACTGGTGCGAAGACGAGCGGGAATGGCCGGATTTGCACGCGGATATTTTCAACGAATGGTTCGATATCCAGCTTTCCACCGTGATTACCGATTTGGAAAGCGAGCCATTGGCGCGGGAAGAATTCCGCCCGCTGACCCTGAATTAACCGGATTCAACCGCCGATGAAGATCCGTGTGCGCAATTACCATCTCGACGGCTACGGCCATGTCAACCATGCGCGCTACCTCGAATTTCTCGAAGAAGCGCGCTGGCTGTTTTTCGAGCAACACGGCTTGCTGCCGCTGCCCGGCGGTTTGCAGCTGGTGGTGGCGCGTATCGACATCCGCTACCGCCGCCCTGCCGTGGACGGTGTTGAATTGCAAATCATCAGCGAAATCAAAGAGCTGACGGTACGTCATTTTTTGGTGCGGCAAACCATTTTGCTGGCCGCAAGCGGTAAAAGCGCGGCAGAAGCCGACATTACCATTATGCCGGTGGACGGCAGCAGCGGCCGCGCCGTGCGTATGCCAGAAACCCTGTTAACCACCCTGCAAGCTTTCTCTTCTCTATGAAAAAACTGCTGACCCTTGCCGCCGTCGTGATTGTCGGCGCACTGCTGGCGTTTGTCCTTATGCCCGCTAACAAACCCGCACCTGCCTTTTCCCTCGCCGATTTAAACGGCAAGCCTGTTGCCAATGCCGATTTGCAGGGCAAAGTGACCTTTATCAATTTTTGGTTTCCTTCCTGCCCCGGCTGCGTGAGCGAAATGCCCAAAGTCATCAAAATGGCGAAAGACTATCAGGGCAAGGATTTTCAGGTTTTGGGTATCGCCGAACCCATCGACCCGCTGGCGAGCGTACATGAATACGTCAAGCAATACGGCCTGCCGTTTACCGTGATGTACGACGGCGACAAAGCCGCCGCGCAAGCCTTCGGTACGCAGGTGTACCCGACCTCGTTTCTGATTAACAAAAAAGGCGAAGTGCTGAAGACTTTTGTCGGCGAACCGGATTTTACCGAGTTGTATCGGGAGATTGATAGGGAATTGGCGAAATAAGCCAATTTCGATATGCTAAGGCCGTCTGAAAACAGATGATTTTCAGACGGCCTTGGAAGCATAAAAAAGCGGACATTAAGTCCGCTTTTTTATGACCGGCAAACCGGATTAAGCGCCCACGCTTTCAAAGCGTTTTTCGGCTTCGTCCCAGTTGACCACGTTCCAGAACTCTTTGATGTAGTCCGGGCGGCGGTTTTGGAATTTCAGGTAGTAGGCATGTTCCCAAACGTCCAAGCCGATAATCGGGTAGCCTTTGCAACCGGCCACGGCTTCGCCCATCAGCGGGGTGTCTTGGTTGGGGGTGGAAACCACTTTCAGACGGCCTTCGTCGGCAACCAGCCATGCCCAGCCTGAGCCGAAGCGGGAAGCGGCGGCTTTTTCAAACTCGGCTTGGAAGGCTTCTACCGAACCGAAATCGCGCTCGATGGCGGCTTTCAGTTTGCCTTGCAGAGTCGTGCCTTTTTTCAGGATTTTCCAGAAGAAGCTGTGGTTGGCATGGCCGCCGGCGTTGTTGCGCAAAACGGTTTGTTTGTCGGCGGGCAGTTCGCTCAGACGGGCAACCAGCTCTTCGGCAGACAAATCGGCAAACGCAGGCAGGCTTTCTAAGGCGGCGTTGGCGTTGTTAACGTAAGCCTGATGGTGTTTGCTGTGGTGGATGTTCATGGTCATTTCATCGAAATGCGGTTCCAAAGCGTCGTAGGCATAGCCCAATTCGGGTAATGTATAAGCCATTGTGTTCTCCTTACGGTTGTGGGTGTGGTGAAAAATATCTTTGACAATTTGAAGATAGTAATGCGTATTATAACACTGCGCAAGCAGGAAAGCCCCCGCAGGCTATCAGGGAAAGAGCGGTTTTGCACCCGTTTACACAAAGCGGCTTTTGCACGCGGCCGCGCCGAGAATATGCCGACAAACAGCCGCTTATCCTTTATAATGCGCGACATATCCGAATATCTTTCAGACGGCTCACATTTGACCAAAGGCCGTCTGAAAACCCTTGAGAAGACACATGAAATTTATTGACGAAGCAAAAATCGAAGTGGTGGCCGGCAAAGGCGGCAACGGCGCGGCGAGTTTCCGCCGTGAAAAATTCGTGCCGCGCGGCGGGCCCGATGGCGGCGACGGCGGCAAAGGCGGCAGCGTATGGGCGGTGGCCGATGAAAACCTGAATACGCTGGTGGAATACCGTTTTGTGAAACGCTACCAAGCCAAAAACGGCGAAAAAGGCCACGGTGCCGACCGCTACGGCGCTGGCGCAGACGACATCGAACTGCGAATGCCCGTCGGCACGCTCATCCGCGACTTGGACACCGACGAAATCGTTGCCGACCTCACCCACCACGGCCAACGCGTGGTGTTGGCGCGCGGCGGCAAAGGCGGTTTGGGCAATATCCACTTCAAATCCTCGGTCAACCGTGCGCCCAAGCAGGCTACGCCGGGCGAAGAAGGCGAAGCGCGTTCGCTGCAACTGGAATTGAAAGTCTTGGCCGACGTCGGCCTCTTGGGTATGCCGAACGCCGGTAAATCCACGCTGATTACCGCCGTTTCCGCCGCCCGCCCGAAAATCGCCGATTACCCGTTTACCACCATGCACCCCAACTTGGGCGTGGTGCGCCTCGACGAAAACCACAGCTTCGTGATGGCCGATATTCCCGGCCTGATTGAAGGCGCTGCCGAAGGCGCGGGCTTGGGACACCGTTTCCTGAAACACCTGCAACGTACAGGCCTCTTGCTGCACGTGGTCGATTTGGCACCGTTTGACGAGAGCGTCAACCCCGCCGAAGAAGCGCTGGCGATTGTGGAAGAGCTGCGCAAATTCGATGCCGAGCTTTACGACAAACCGCGCTGGCTGGTGCTCAACAAACTCGATATGCTCGACGAAGAAGAAGCCGAAGCGCGTACTGCCGAGTTTCTCAAACAAATCGGCTGGGACTATCCCGCGCCCGACGACCGCTTCGAATTCGACATGACCACCCCGCGCCTGTTTAAAATCAGCGCCTTGGCGCATCAGGGCACGCAGGATTTGGTGCGCCAAATCAACCAATACCTGAGCGAGAAAAAACGCTTGGCCGCGTTGGAGGAAGAAGCAGCCAAAGCCGCCGAACAGCAGGAAATCGCCGCGCAGCAGCCGAAAACGGATACCAGTGTGTTTTTGGCAGAGTGATTGAGATTGAGGCCGTCTGAAAAATTTGTTATCGTGTTTCAGACGGCCTGTTTATCCTAAGGAGTGTACGATGCTTGCCCAAATCGAACTCAGTCCCAGCCGTGCGGCGGCTTTAGCCAAATTGGAGCAGGAAACCGGCGAGAGCCAAAGCAGCCTGCTGCTGAAAATGTTTGACAGCTATATCGAACAAAAGCGCGAATACGACGAGCTTTCCGCCGCAGTTGCACGCGGACGGGCAGATATTGCCGCAGGGCGCTCCGTATCACATGATGACGCAGTAAGTCGCGCCCGCAATATGCTGCGCGGGAAAGCGGCACAATGAATATCCGATGGTCAAACGAAGCCGAAGAAGGACTGATGACCATATTATCCCAAGTTGCTGATTTTTCTGGTGTGGCCAGCGCTGAGAAATACCTCAACGAATTTGAACGGCTAATCGAGCTTGCCGCCGCCAACCCGCGCATGGGCAAAACCGGCCTGATTCCGAATACGTGCGAGCTGTTTCCCATCCACGGCAAATATCGGATTGTGTATGAAATACAAGATGATATTTTCTGGATTGTGGCGCTGAAATCAACACGGCAATTACACGGAGAATCATTACAGGCCGTCTGAATGTTTCAGACGGCCTCCCCTATTGTCTCCTTTTATTAATATTTCCAAATTTACCATGCTAAACCTCTACAACACCCTAACCCGCCAAAAAGAACCTTTTTCCCCGCTAAATCCCGAAAACGTGCGCATGTATGTGTGCGGCATGACGGTGTACGACTACTGCCACCTCGGGCATGCCCGCGTGATGGTGGTGTTTGACATGATTGCCCGCTGGCTGCGTCAGAGCGGTTATCCGCTCACTTATGTGCGCAACATTACCGACATCGACGACAAAATCATCGCCCGCGCCGCCGAAAACGGCGAAACCATAGGCGAATTGACCGCGCGTTTTATCGAAGCGATGAACGAAGACGCCGACGCACTGGGCGTGTTGCGCCCCGATGTCGAGCCCAAGGCCACCGCGCATATCCCGCAGATGATTGCCATGATTGAAGCGCTGATTGCCAAAGGCAAGGCATATGCGGCGGACAACGGCGACGTATATTACGCCGTGCGCGAGTTTGCCGCCTACGGCCAGCTTTCCGGCAAATCGCTGGACGATCTGCGGGCGGGCGAGCGCGTGGAGGTAGACGGTTTCAAACGCGACCCGCTGGATTTTGTGTTGTGGAAAGCCGCCAAAGCGGGCGAACCGGCGTGGGAGAGCCCGTGGGGGGCAGGCCGCCCGGGTTGGCACATCGAATGTTCGGCCATGGGCGGAAACCTGTTCGGCGACACCTTCGACATCCACGGCGGCGGCGCGGATTTGCAGTTTCCGCACCATGAAAACGAAATCGCCCAAAGCGTGGGCGCGCTCGGCCATACCTGCGGCCACGACCACGGCGGCAAAACCATCGCCAGCCACGTCAAATACTGGCTGCACAACGGCTTTATCCGCGTAGACGGCGAAAAAATGTCCAAATCGCTGGGCAATTTCTTCACCATCCGCGAAGTGCTGAAACAATACGATGCCGAAGTGGTGCGCTTTTTCATCCTGCGCGCCCACTACCGCAGCCCGCTGAACTACTCCGACGCGCATCTGGACGACGCCAAAGGCGCCTTGACCCGCCTCTACACCACGCTGAAAAACACCGCGCCGTCCGAATTCGCTTTGAGCGCGGAAGCCAACGGCTACACCCGCCGTTTCTTCGCCGCGATGGACGACGATTTCAATACCGTGGAAGCCGTGGCGGTCTTGTTTGAACTGGCGGGCGAAACCAACCGCAGCGGCAGCGCGGAACTGGCGGGCTGCCTCAAAGCATTGGGCGGCGTATTGGGCTTGCTGCAACGCGACGCCACGGAGTTTCTGCAAGGCGGCAACACGGTTTCAGACGGCCTCAGCAATGAAGAAATCGACGCGCTGATTGAAGCGCGCAAGCAGGCGCGTGCCGATAAAAACTGGGCGGAATCCGACCGTATCCGCGATGTGCTGAACGCCGCCAAGATTATCTTGGAAGACGGTGCAGGCGGCACGACTTGGCGTCGCAGTTAAGCGCAGCGATGAAAAAGCAGACAAGGATGTTGTCAGCTTTTTTTGATTTGCATACTGTTGCCAAAATTTGCTTTTTGCTGACAACGCGATGGGCGCAGATAAAGCCTGTTCGTGTTAAAATCCGCGCCGAAACCGTGGGTTGTGTGCCGTGTCGCACGAAGCCGCCCATCAGAAGACCCGATGAATCAAGGAAGTTTTATGACCAATTCTTCACGTTTCAACGCCGAAGACCCGAAAATCGGCCTGAGCGTGCGTCTGGCCGAAACGCAGCAGGAAATCGAAGCCGCGCAGCGCCTGCGCTACCGCGTGTTTGCCGAAGAGCTCGGCGCGGATATTAAAAGCGACGATGGGTGCGATGTGGATCGTTACGACGCGCATTGCGACCATCTGCTGGCCTTTGACGAAGCCACCGGCGAAGTGGTCGGCTGCTACCGCCTGTTGACCGAAGAGGGCGCGAAAGCAGTCGGTGCGTGGTACAGCGCCGGCGAATTCGATTTGTCGCCGCTGGCCGGTATTATGCAAGACACGGTCGAACTCGGCCGCGCCTGCATTCATCCCGACTACCGACACGGCGGCCTGATTATGCTGCTGTGGACGGGCTTGATGAAATTTATGAAAGAGAAAAACCTGCGCTTTATGATAGGCTGCGGCAGCGTCAGCACGCTCGACGGCGGCCATGACGCGGCGGGTCTGTATCACGCGCTCAAGCCGAAATACCTCGCCCCCGAGCAATGGCGCGTGCGCCCGCTCAACCCGCTCAAATGGGAAAAACTCACCCCGTCGGCCAACCCCGAATGCCCGCCGCTGATTAAAGGCTACCTCAAAGCCGGCGCGTGGTTTTGCGGCGAACCCTGCGTGGACGAAGCCTTCAACTGCGCCGATGTGCTGATTATGATGGACATTTCCCAATTGAATAACCGCTATCTGCAACGCTTTGCGCCGACGGTTTGATGATTCCTGATTGAGGCCGTCTGAAAAACGCATCCGATAATTTTTTCAGACGGCCTTTCCCAACCCCCACCGCCTATGACCGCACTCCGCCTGATTTTCCGCCTGCTCCGTATCGCCTGCTGCGTGTTATACGGCATGGCCGAAATGTTTTTCCTGTTTCCCTTTTACAGCGCTCCGCGCAAACTGCGCGCCATCCAAATCTGGTCGCGCCGCGTACTCGCCGCCTGCGGCATGACGCTGAAAACCTACGGCACGCTGCCCACGCGCACGCAGGGGCAAATGCTGATTTGCAACCATATTTCATGGCTCGATATTATGGCCGTCAACGCCGCCTTTCCAAATCGTTTTGTCGCCAAAGACGATGCTGCCAAATGGCTGCTTATCGGTTACCTCGCCACCCAAGCGCAAACCGTGTACGTCGCCCGCTATAAAGACAAAAGCGGCAACGGCAGCAAATTGCGCACCGTTACCGAAGCCTTAAAAAACGGCGACACCGTTACCCTGTTTCCCGAAGGCACCAGCAGCGAAGGCTGCCATATCCTGCCGTTTAAAAGCAGCTTTTTTCAAGCCGCCTTTGACGCGGATGTGCCGTTTTTCCCCGTGTTGTGCCGCTATCCCAATGCCGACGGCAGCAGCCCCAACCCCGCCGCCTACTACGGCGACATCAGCCTGTGGCAGTCCATTAAAACGATTTGCAGCCAAAAAAGCAGCACGGTAGAACTGCATTTCCTGCCCGCCGTCGTGCCGACGGGCGAGCGGCATGAGTGCGCGAAAAGAGTGCGGGGATTGTTGGAAGCGAAGCAGCGGGAATCGGGATAGGGGAGAGACAGAAATGCCGTCTGAAAACAGGACTTTCAGACGGCATAGTATTGGGAAATACGTGTAGGTTGGGTCTTGACCCAACATTTTTTGGCATTTCAGTATGCGTTGGGTCAAGACCCAACCTACGTGTACACTTATCCGCAGCCGTAGGGTGTGCCGAGGCACGCACGCAGTTTGCGGTGGTTGGTAATGTGATTGCGGTAGGAGAAAGGTAGGGAAGGCCGTCTGAAAAATAGGATTGAGATTTTACCGTTTGGGTTGAACGAATCTTGTTTCAGACGGCCTTTGCATGGGAAAACGCGTGCATGCAGGGGCATGCACCCTTGTATATTAAAATCAATATATCATAGCAACCAAACAGGCTGCCTGCCTCAGAATGCACCCTTGGATCTCCATATCCGTTTCGTAGTATAAGAGCGGGCAGCCAC
>NZ_JALJYC010000017.1 GCF_024170405.1 Neisseria perflava
TTTGCTTATAAGGGCTCAGTCGACTTTTTTTCATGGGATTTATTCTAAATGATTTTGAATAAATCTAGTTATCTAGTACAGCCCCTTAAATTTTCGTCATCGAGTAATTGCATTTTCTCATCGGAAAGAACATGCATATAGTGATAGGCTTCATTAAGAACTTCTCTACCTTTTTCTTCAGAAAAATTAGCTTTTGCTTCGTTATAAATTTGAGCCAAATATTGGGTTCGAGCAACGTGCAGTTTGTCCAGCAAGCCGACGTTAAAGGTTTTATTTGCCCTATTAATGGTTTTTTGAATGAAATCCCTTGGTGTTTGTGATTCAAAGTGGAGAACATTAAAGTTGTACTCAACAGCCCCTTCAACCAACTCCCTATCCAAAGAGGCATTCAGATGGCAAGAATTTTGCATGACAATTTTATTGACGCGGGTAAAGGATTTTCCTGATACATATCCATAAAATCCGCCTTTATTAATCATTTCTGGGCGGTTGTAGATAGTTTGGTATGCTTTGGAATGGTATTTGTGTAATTTAAAATAGGGTGTTTTATAGACATCTAAGCCTGATTGAGGCGCTTCATTCAAATAAACTGCTTCTCTTGGGCGAGCTAAAACAGAGAAAACATTATCCGGGTAGGTAGCTAAAATTTCGTTGACATTGCCACGGCTATACAGCAATTCATCAATATCCAACATTAAGAGCCAGTCGGCAGAAGTGAGTAACTGAGCATGGAGCATGTTGTGATATTGTCGGTATTCCACCAATTCGGGGCGAGTACCTGCCTGATAGCGCAAACAATCGAAATGTGGGCAATTTTTCCAAAAATCGTCATCACAACCGATTAAATGCACACGTCTGTCTTGATTGATTTCCGATAATGGAAAATCGTTAGGAGAATCTAAAAATACAAAGATTTCTTTTGCACCTAAAGCAAGATGATGTTGGATAAAATAATTGATATAAGTGGGCGTTGATTTTACGGTTACGACCACTGACCATGAAGGATAGCAGACTGTATTGTTTTCTTGAGTGCTTTTATTAAAAGGAAATAAGCATTTATTAAGATTTTTCATTTTGTTTTCCCTAAAAATATTTTTTATTAAATCTAAAGTAAAAAGGCCGTCTGAAAGTAATGTAGTTTCAGACGGCCTCGGATGGTTATTCAAATGTAACGGCTTCGGCCAATACCTTGCCCGCTAAATCTTTGGCTGACAGAGAAGGTTTGCCGTCCAAAGGCCATTCGATACCGACTGTGGCGTCGTTCCAAATCAGGGAATGTTCGGCTTTGGGGTTGTAGTAGTCGGTGCATTTGTACACAAATTCGGCGGTGTCGCTCATCACATAAAAGCCGTGGGCAAAGCCTTCGGGTACCCATAATTGGCGTTTATTGTCGGCAGACAAAACTTCGCCGACCCATTGGCCGAATGTGGGCGAGCTTTTGCGCATATCAACGGCGACATCGAATACTTCGCCGGAAACCACGCGCACGAGTTTGCCTTGGGTGTTTTCGGTTTGGTAGTGCAGGCCGCGCAATACGCCTTTGGTGGATTTGGAATGGTTTTCTTGAACAAAAGTGCGCTCGCACACGTTTTGTTTAAACCATTCGTCGCGGAAAGTCTCCATAAAGAAACCGCGCTCGTCGCCGAATACTTGCGGCTCTAGGAGTTTGACGTCGGGGATTTTGGTGTCGATGATGTTCATGATGTTTCCTGTGTGGCCGTCTGAAAAGTTTTCAGACGGCCTTTTTGTCGGGAGTAGGGTGGGTTTTAACCCACCATTTTAAACATACGGCGATGGTGGGTTAAAACCCACCCTACCTTTTTTCAGACGGCATACGCCTGAATATTTTCCAGCGCTTTTTGCCAATCGCTCGGGGCAATACCGAAGGCCGTCTGAATTTTGCTTAAATCCAAACGGGAATTGGCGGGGCGTTTGGCCGGAGTGGGGTAATCGGCGGTGGTGATGGCGTTCAACTGCGGCTGCTTATCCAATACGCCGGCGGCTTCTGCGCGCGCGAAGATGGCTTGGGCGAACTCAAACCAGCTTACATAAGGCTGTCCGCTGAAATGGTACACGCCATAGGCGTTTTCTTTGCCGGCCAAAATCTGCTCGGCCATATGAATCAGCGCGGCAGCGATGTCGCCGGCGTAGGTCGGGCCGCCGAATTGGTCGCCGACGATGCCGAGGCTGTCGCGCTGTTTGCCCAAGCGAATCATGGTTTTAACGAAGTTGTTGCCGTGTTCGCCGAATACCCATGCGGTGCGCATAATGATATGGCGCGGGTTGGCAGCAGCAACGGCAATCTCGCCGTCGAGCTTGGTTTGTCCATATACACCTTGCGGATCGACGGGGTCGCTTTCTTTGTAGGCGTAATCGGCGGCGGCTTGGCCGTCAAACACATAATCGGTGGAAATATGCATCATCAGCGCGCCTTGCTGCGCGGCGGCTTCGGCCAAATATTGCGCACCATTGACATTGATGGCGGCGGACAATTCGGCTTCGCTCTCGGCTTTATCCACGGCGGTATGCGCGGCGGCGTTGATGATGACGTCGGGGCGGAAGGCTTCCACGGCGGCAAACACGGCGGCGCGGTCGGTAATGTCAAGCTGGTCGCGGTCAACCGCCAAAATCTCGGCTTTGCCGGTTAGTTGTTGCGTCAGGCAGTAACCGACTTGGCCGTTGCTGCCGGTAATCAGATATTTTGCCATTATTGTCCTTTCACCAGTTTGAGTAGGTATTGGCCGTATTCGTTTTTAGACATGGGTTTGGCTAATTCGGCCACTTGCTCGCTGCTCAACCAGCCGTTGCGCCAAGCGATTTCTTCGAGGCAGGCTACTTTCAGGTTTTGCACGTGTTCTAAGGTTTCGACGAATGAGGCGGCTTCCAGCAGGCTTTCATGCGTGCCGGTATCCAGCCAGGCAAAACCACGGCCGAGTAATTGCACATTCAGGCTGCCGTCATCGAGATACATTTGGTTGATGGAGGTGATTTCCAATTCGCCGCGTGCCGATGGTTTAACTTGTTTGGCAAACTCAACCACGCGGTTGTCGTAGAAATACAAGCCGGTAACCGCCCAATCGGATTTGGGCTGCTGCGGTTTTTCTTCGATGGACAAGGCTTTGAAGTTTTCGTCAAATTCCACCACGCCGAAACGCTCGGGGTCTTTGACCTGATAGCCGAACACAGTTGCGCCGTGCGGCAGGGAAGCAGCTTCTTTCAGGGTTTTGCTGAAACTTTGGCCGTAGAAAATATTGTCGCCAAGCACCAAACACACGCTGTCGTCACCGATAAATTCTTCGCCAATCAGGAAGGCTTGCGCCAAACCGTCGGGGCTGGGCTGAATGGCATAGGAGATATTGATACCGAAATCGGCGCCGTTGCCCAGCAGACGTTTGAAGCCTTCGTTGTCTTCGGGCGTGGTAATCACCAATACATCGCGGATACCGGCCAACATCAAAACAGACAGCGGATAGTAAATCATCGGTTTGTTGTACACCGGCAAAAGCTGTTTGGATACGCCGCGCGTAATCGGGTAGAGACGGGTGCCGCTGCCGCCGGCCAGAATAATGCCTTTCATAATCTTGCTCCTAAGTAATGTGGTTTTTCAGACGGCCTTTTAGGGATGGAGGCCGTCTGAAAAAGTAGGATGGGTTTTAACCCATTATTCATATGGTTGTTGTCGGAAACATCGGGTTAACCCCACGCCATATCCGGCTATTAAGCGCCTAAACGCTCGCGGTTGTAAGAGCCGTCAAGTACGCGCGACCACCAGGTTTTGTTGTTCAAATACCATTCAACTGTTTTGCGGATACCGCTTTCAAAGGTCTCTTGCGGTTTCCAACCCAGCTCGCGGCCGATTTTGGCAGCGTCGATGGCATAGCGCACATCGTGACCCGGACGGTCTTTCACATAGGTAATCAAGTCTTCATATTTGGCAACGCCGGCCGGTTTTTGCGGACGCAGCTCTTCCAGCAGCGCGCAAATGGTTTTCACTACTTCGATATTGGCTTTTTCATTGTGGCCGCCGATATTGTACGTTTCGCCCACCACACCTTCGGTAACGACTTGATACAGAGCGCGGGCGTGGTCTTCCACATACAGCCAGTCACGGATTTGCATACCGTCGCCGTAAACCGGCAGCGGTTTGCCGTCGAGCGCGTTCAGAATCATCAGCGGAATCAGTTTTTCCGGGAAGTGGAACGGGCCGTAGTTGTTGGAGCAGTTGGTGACAATGGTCGGGAAACCGTAGGTACGCAACCAAGCGCGTACCAAATGGTCACTGCTGGCTTTGGAGGCGGAATACGGGCTAGAGGGCGCATAGGGTGTGGTTTCGGTAAACAAGTCATCGGTACCGTGCAGGTCGCCATACACTTCGTCGGTAGAAATATGGTGGAAACGGAAGGCGGCTTTTTTATCCGCACCCAAACCGCTCCAATAGGCGCGGGCGGCTTCCAGTAGGGTATAGGTGCCGACGATATTGGTTTCGATAAATGCCGCCGGGCCATCGATAGAGCGATCCACATGGCTTTCTGCGGCCAAGTGCATCACCAAATCAGGCTGGTGTTGCGCAAATACACGGTCTAATTCAGCGCGGTCGCAAATATCTACTTTTTCAAAAGCATAGCGGTCGCTGTCGGCCACGGATTCTAAAGATTCCAAGTTGCCCGCGTAAGTTAGCTTGTCGAGGTTGACGACGGCATCTTGCGTGTCGTTGATGATGTGGCGGACAACTGCCGAACCGATAAAGCCGGCGCCGCCGGTAACGAGGATTTTTTTCATTGTCGTCATATTCCTATATGGGAATGGAAGGTTAAGGGTGTTGTGTCTGCCGGATAAGGTAGTTGATTCTTTGATTTATCGGACAATCGACTAACTCTTGGCTAATAATGTGGTTTTTCAAATTGTAGAACGATGAGGCCGTCTGAATGGTAATTACCGGGTTGCCTTCATCTAACCGTATGGTATTTTTTCCATATATTTCGTTATTCTGATGGTAGATGGCGCCTAGAGGATACCCTACTGGGTAAAACAAAATATAGGGGATGTTTTCGTTGAGAAACTGAGTCTCCATAGCAGAAATATCGCACAAACCATAAAGGGCTGTAAAATTATTTATGCTGGATACAAATTTAATTCCTTGTTTCCTTAGCCTAATCTTTTCAATAAAAGTCAAAGACAAGCCATTTGTATATAAAATAGGACGAAGCTTATTCTGTTTTAACTGGCTCAACAAGTTAAGCAAATAATGCCGATAGGATTTTAGCCGGTGGCCAGTATTCGGATGAGGTTTTATGATAATAGTATTATTCCTCAGTTTTTCCGCTAGTTGAGTAATTGTTTGCGCCACCAAATTCGTATAACTTAGGCTGGAGTAGTCTTCTGATGGCACACCACCTTCCCATGTCGGTGCATAAAAAATGACCTCTTGGGTGTCTGGGGAAGGTATAGATAGGCCAGTTTTCCCAATAAATGTATCACCCATGGCAATGATTTTACCGTGGTCGATGTCATAGGGTGTAAAAATATGATTTTCTAAATACCGCTGTTTTCCTGCCTCCCCAGCAGTAACAACATAATCGTAGATACGGATAATAGGTTTTACTGAGGAGATTTTATTGCTTTCACCATGTGTTACAAAAATGTGGGTTAAGTTACGGTTGGCTACGATACGGCAATTGGATTGCGCATTAAACAAATAAAATACTACACCGCCATTAGTCATGCGGATTTGAGAAGGGTGGTTGAATCCAATAGCTTGAATGCCAGCCGTTTTAAATAATTGAGAAAAATCCCCTGTATGCTTCTTATAAATTTTATAATAGACAATAGTCTTTTCATAATCAAAAATATGATTTTGAAAATAACTGATAAGCTGCCTAGCTGCGCCAGTGATTTTAGTGTCTAAATAAATATAGTTCATTATTTCCATACCCAAAAAGTTACACCCTCTTCTTTAAAGTTTGGGCGTAACCTTTGCTTGTGTCATGATACGGAATTAACGTCCGTCTTTCCTTACATCGACAATAATACCGGTTTTGTTGTTGAGTAAAGTCGCAAGACTGGTTTTCGCGACTTCTTCAGCACTCAGCAATAAATTCGGATCTTCTTTACCGAAGTTTTCTTCCCTCATTGGCGTTTTGGTGCGTTCTGGATTGATACAGTTGATACGAATACCAAAAGCATTCCATTCATCTGCCAGAGCTTGTGTCAGATTGACAATCGCGCTTTTGCTGGAAGAATATAATGCATAATAGGCACGGCCACGGGTATAGGAGCTTGAGGTAAAGTTCAACAACATACCTTTAGTATCAGAAAGGTACGGTTTTGCTTCAATTGCTACATTAATGGTACCCATGTAGTTAATATTAATCAAGTCTAAAATTTCTTGATCTGATAATGTATCAATGGGTTTTTTAATCAGTAAGCCGGCAGTATTGACAACGTAATCAATTTTTCCTGCTTGGTCATAAACTGATTTTAGAAAATGGGCAACGCTATTTTTATCTGCAACATCAGTTTGGTTAGCAGAGCGGCTGGCAGAGAATACCTTAGCACCTCTGAGCAAGGCCATATCATGGATAGCTTGACCGATACCACTACTGCCGCCAAAGATAGCAATCACTTTACCTTTGAGCAGATCCAAATCTAATCGGTCATTGATTTCAGTACGTTCACTAGATTGGAGTAATTTCTCAGCAATAAACAAATCAATCGGCTGAGTAACTTTCATATTGCTTTCTGAACCCAATACCGTAGCGACACGTAGATGGGGCAGCATCGCGCGGACAACGCCACAGTCACAGGTAAATACAGAACGATTTTGGCGTTTGGCTTCTGCGTAGGCAGCAGAAATCGTTTTGAGCAGGAATGCTTGAGGTGTTTGACCACGGCGCATATTGGCGCGATTAGGAATATTGGCGATACAACCGTCATCATAGACTTCTACCAGTGTATCGGCAGACGGAATAACCACATCCACAGCTTCAAACAAACTTAATTTATCCACACAGTCTTCGATAATACGGTTGGTAACCAGAGGACGCACGGAGTCATGAAACAGAACTTTGGTTTCAGGATCATAGCCATGCATAGCCGTAATGGCTGAGGCAGTAGAATCAAATCGTTCTTTGCCTCCAACAACAACTTTGGAAACCTTTTTCCAATTATTTTGTTTAACTAAGTCCCAAGTTTTTTCAATATAAAGCGGTTGAGATACGATGATGATTTCATCAATAGATGGTGCATCTTCAAATTGTTGGATAGTGTATTCCATTACCGCTTTACCGGCCAATTTAGTAAATTGCTTTGGCACTAAACCGCCAAATCGTGAACCACTACCGCCAGACAAAATAACGGCTACGCTTTTACTCATGGTTATTTCCCCACTTTAAAATTAAATTATGTGATTTATTGAACGATGATTTCTCGGATATTAGCTTTTAGCGGATCTGAATCTGCTACAACTTTTAATTGATGGGCAAATTCATCATGCAGGGTCTGCTCTGTGCTAAGCAGATAATCCATAGCTTTGATACGCTGCTCTTTTTTGTAGTCATCACCACCTAAAACACGCTCAAGCTGTGCCAATAATTCTTCTATATTAGAGAAAGTGTATGCATAGTCAGAATAGGTCATGTCGCTTTGAGAAATTTTAATTTCTTTGTCTTTTGGGATATAGGCAAACAAAGGACCATTGGCGGCAATGCATTCAGATACAACCGCTGAAATATCGCAGATGTAGATATTTGCGTTCATAATCAGATGGCTGACAGGGGTCAACTTGTCTGCAATATAAAAAGAAGTACCTTGACGTTGTAGTTCTTCACCAATTTTTTTCGGTGCATCTCCCAACATTTTGTCACGGGAACCAGTAACAGGATGGAATTTCATGGATAAGTGCATGCCAAAGCGTTTATAAATTTCGCTCAGCATGGTTGAAGCCATGCGTACAGAGGAGTAGTTGCCTTCCTCATAGACGCCTTCCCAAGTTGGCAAGTATAAAATTCGAGGTTCGGAACGCTTGTCCCAAGGGGTTTGCGTTTGTTTGATAATATCAGCCAACATTGGACGACCAATTTTGACAAATGTCATATGTGCTGTATTGAATCCAGCATTTTTGAAACGGTCGATGTGGGCTTGACCAGCCACCCATACTTCGTCATATACGCGGAAAAATTTGTGTGCGCTGGCAGATTTGTCACTGTCACCATGACCCAAGAAAATATGTTTATAGACATTAAAGCGCAGTGTATGAATCATATTGCCAGTATTAGACAAATAATAAATAGCTTTTACGAAAGCTAAATTACTTAATATACCCTCAACATCAATTGGATTTTTGGCGTAGATAACATCTACTTGAGGGTAGTTTTCACGCACCCATTTGTACAAATCCATATTGCGCACTAAAACAGCAAAATTTTCATTAGATTGGATGAAATATGGAATCCATTGGCTCAGATGGGATGGCCCATGCGTCATACCTTCGCCGGTATGGATGACATGCGCAATTTTTTTAAATGGATTAAGGGCATCAGTCTTGCGGGTAACAGGTTTTTCAACGGGTGGCATGGCAGTTTTCTCAGGAGTTTTTACGGATTTTTCGACGGGCTTTGCTACGGAGGGTTTGGTTGCAGCAGCTTTTGCTTGAGTGGGCTTTGTTGCTGTCGCTTGTGGCGGTTTTTCCGCTACCGGTTTAGGGGTTGCAGGTTTTGTTGCCTTCTCTGTAGGTTTAGATTTTTCAGTAGAAGGCTTGGGAACACTAGATTTAGAGGGTGCAGGTTTTTCTGCAACCGGTTTAGGTTTGGAAGGAGGGCTGTTTTTTACAGATGCTGTTTTTGTTTTCTCAACTTCTTTGGGAGGAAGTTGGATTGGTGTGTTATTTTTGTTCTTATTGCTTATAGCATCTTGAAAGAACAATTTTGGATTTGTCAAAAGTTTTGTGAGTTTGCTCATAATCACCAATCTGGAGAATTAGGTAGGTAAAGCATTTCAGCTTTCCGATTTGTCATAATGCGAGGTGGCAATATAATCTTTCATCAAACATGTAGATAAGTGCTTTCAAGTGAAATCATTTATGTAATGTGATGATGTTAATCATTTTGAATTTATTTGGCCTAAATGGAATTCAGCTGAGAATCTAGATTAATCTGTAACTGGAAGGATATTTTCCTCTAAACTGGATTGGTATTCAAGGCTATAATATAGTTACTTATTGTATTATAGATGGTATTACTAAGGGCGGCAATTTATAAAATTAATCTTAAGCCGTCTGAAAAAGGTAATTCGAGGCAGATAGGGAATATCGTGTATGATATACTTCGCTAAGTAATTGATTGGTCGGCTTCAGAGTAAGACGGGAATGCGTTTATGAATATGATTTTGAAGACAACTGCAGGTTTGTTGGTGCTTTTGAATATTGTTGCCTGTGGCAATATTCCAACATCCGGGCCAAGTGGTAGAAAAGTTGCGGCTTTATCGCAACAGCAGGCGGATAGCCGTGTGCCGGATGTTGCGGTAATTGATGTAGATGAATCGGTTGTGCGTGCACTATATCAACGGAGGATGAATCAATCCTTTGCACAATGGGGTCAAGGATATGCTTCGGTAGGAGCCGTTAATATCGGGGATGTGTTAGATATTACGATCTGGGAAGCACCTCCGGCGGTATTATTTGGCGGTTCGCTTACATCAGTAGGCTCTGGTAGTGCACAGCTCACGAAGTTGCCTGAACAAATGGTAACGTCATCAGGCACTATTTCAGTGCCTTTTGTTGGTAGTATCCCTGTTGCAGGCAAAACACCGGCTCAAATTCAAGAAATTATCCGGGGACGCTTGCAGAAAATGGCTAACCAACCTCAGGTAATGGTGCGTTTGGTTCAGAATAATGCTGTGAATGTCTCTGTGGTCAGGGCGGGCAATAGTGTACGTTTACCACTGACAGCAGCTGGAGAACGGGTACTGGATGCCGTTGCGGCTGTAGGAGGTTCAACAGCCAACGTACAAGATACAAATGTTCAATTAACGCGTGGTAATGAGGTGAAAACCGTTGCGCTGGAAGATTTGGTGGCGAATCCGCGTCAGAACATTTTGTTACAAAAAGGCGATATTGTCACTATGATTACTAATCCCAGCAGTTTTACTGCAATGGGTGCGGTGGGCAAAACGCAACAGGTTGGCTTTTCGGTTAAAGGTCTTTCTCTTGCAGAAGCTATCGGTCGCATGAGTGGTCTGCAAGATGGCCGTTCAGATGCACGAGGAGTTTTTGTGTTCCGTTACACGCCTTTGCTGGAATTGCCGTCTGAAGAGCAGAATAAATGGGCAGCGAAAGGGTATGAGAGCGAGGCAGAGATCCCTGTGGTCTATCGTATTAATCTGAAAGATGCCAATGCAATATTCTGGACTCAGCGTTTCCCGATGAAGAATAAAGACGTGGTATATGTATCAAATGCGCCATTGTCTGAAGTAAGAAAATTCTTGTCGTTCGTGTTCTCTCCAGTGGTTAGCGGTGTGAACAGCATCAACAATCTTACTGAATGATATAAATAAAATATTTGGGAATAGTAAAATGTCTGAGCAAATTCCTGTTGTGATGCCGGTATCGGTAAATGAGAAGAAACCACAAAATCCAATTAAGAAAAAGTCTTTTTGGCGTAGGATTCGTCCGTTGTTTTGGATTACGGTTATTATCCCGACACTATGCGCGTTGGTGTATTTTGGCTTGATAGCTTCGGATCGTTTTATCTCTCAGTCGAGTTTTGTGGTTCGCTCTCCTAAGTCTCAAACTTCTTTAGGAGGATTAGGTGCAGTTTTGCAGGGCGTTGGCTATTCCCGTGCTCAGGATGATACTTATACGGTTCGAGAATATATGCAGTCAAGGGCAGCATTGGCTCAGTTGGAGAAAAAACTGCCAGTACGAACATATTATGAAACCAAGGGTGACGTGTTTAGCCGTTTCAATCCGTTAGGGCTGAGGGGGGGAAATGAAGCGTTTTACCTCTATTTCCGAAATCGGGTAAACGTTGATTTTGATTCCGTATCTGGCGTGTCTCATTTGAATGTGACTTCGTTTGATGCCAAAGAGTCGCAGAAAATCAATAAGGCGTTGTTGGCTCAAGCTGAAGTACTGATTAACCAGTTAAATGAGCGTGCTCGGGGGGATACCATCCGTTATGCGGAGGATGCCGTCACCACGGCTGAAGAAAATGTTAAAAATGCAGCAGAGCAACTGACAAAATTTCGCTTGAAAAACGGCATTTTCGATTTGAAAGCGCAATCGGAAGTACAAATGGGGCTGGTGTCTAAATTACAAGACGAATTAATTGTGATTCAAACCCAGTTGGATCAGGTTAAAGCTGTTACACCTGAAAACCCGCAAATTCCCGGACTGGTTGCACGCGAGAAAAGTTTAAAACGTGAAATTATGGCGCAAATGCAAGCTATTGCAGGGGGCGGACAGGGCTCATTAACTTCTCAAGCAACAGAATATCAACGTGTTTACTTGGAAAATGAGTTAGCAGAGAAACAACTGACTACTGCCATTGCTTCTTTAGAAAGCGCTAAAGCAGAAGCCGACCGCCAACAACTGTATTTGGAGGTCGTGTCCGACGCCAGTAAGCCGGATTTGGCACAAAAGCCAGATCGTTTGTACAACATTGTGGCGACATTCATCGTCGGTTTGATGGTGTATGGGGTTTTAAGCCTGTTGATAGCCAGCATCCGCGAGCATAAAAACTGATGAAAGCTTTGGATCAAACATCATTCCGAGAGTCGTTGGTGATTCAAAACAGAGTCATTGGCGCTCTGCTTATGCGCGAAATCATCACGCGCTATGGCCGTAATAATATTGGTTTTTTATGGTTGTTTGTCGAACCTCTATTAATGACGCTTTTTATTGTGCTGATGTGGAAGTTTTTTCGTGCAGATCGTCTTTCAACATTAAATATTGTGGCGTTTGTATTGACCGGTTATCCGATGGCTATGATGTGGCGTAATGCTTCTAATCGGGCTATTGGTGCAATTCGTGCCAATATTAGCTTGCTGTATCACCGTAATGTTAGAGTGCTGGATACCATTATTGCCCGTGTCTTATTGGAAGTTGCAGGCGCAACAATGGCGCAGATTGCCATTATGCTGGCCTTGATTGCGGTTGGTTGGATTGATTGGCCTGCCGATGTGTTTTATATGGTGTTAGCATGGGTGTTGATGGCTTTATTTGCATTTGGTCTAGGGCTGGTTATTTGTTCGCTGGCTTATCAGTTTGAGGTGTTTGGCAAACTGTGGGGAACCATGAGTTTTGTAATGCTACCGCTTTCAGGCGCTTTTTTCTTCGTGGCCAGTTTACCCCAGCAGGTGCAAGGTTATTTTTTGACTATTCCAATGGTGCATGGAACAGAGATGTTTCGGGCTGGATATTTCGGTAGTTCGGTTATTACCATGGAAAATCCGTGGTATTTGGTGGTGTGTGATTTGGCCATCATTTGGATTGGTTTGGCGATGGTCAGCCGGTTCAGCAAAGGAGTTGAGCCGCAATGATTTCTGTTGAACATGTGTCTAAGCGTTATCAAACCCGTCAGGGCTGGCGAACGGTCTTGGATGACATTAATTTTACGCTACAAAAGGGTGAGAAAATCGGCATTTTGGGGCGTAATGGTGCGGGTAAATCTACGCTTATTCGCTTAATGAGTGGTGTTGAATCACCGTCGTCAGGTGAAATTCGCCGTACCATGAGTATTTCGTGGCCATTGGCTTTTTCCGGTGCGTTTCAGGGCGGCTTAACCGGCATGGATAACCTGCGCTTTATCTGCCGGATTTACAATGTCGATATTGGCTATGCCAAAGCATTCACGGAAGAGTTTTCTGAACTGGGTGAATATCTTTATGAGCCGGTTAAGCGTTATTCTTCAGGGATGAAAGCGCGTTTAGCTTTTGCATTATCATTGGCGGTGGAGTTTGACTGTTATTTGATTGACGAAGTTATTGCGGTCGGTGATTCACGCTTTTCAGAAAAATGCCGCTATGAATTGTTTGAAAAGCGACAGGATCGTTCGATTATTTTGGTGTCGCACAGCCCATCAGCCATCAGACGGTATTGCGATAATGCTGCCGTTTTAGAAGATGGCGTGATGTACAATTTTGACTCCATTGATGAAGCCTACGGTTTTTATAATCGTAATGAAATAGTGGTACCGTTGGAAGAAGATGTGGATTTGCATGAACGCTTGTCGGGCAGTCATTTCATTTTCAGCTGGTACGATGGTCGTAATGCGCGGGAAATTTTACTGCGGGAAGATGGTATTATCGAAACCATCGGTGGCAAGGGATCGGTTAATGAATATATGTGGAATGTCGAGCAGCATGCATTGGTGTTTAAAAACCAAGATGGCCGAACGACCAGTACATATTTCCATCTGACAGACAAGAGTCCAACAGGAATCGAAGCACTTGGTTATTATGAACGTAACCGCACTATTATTTTTAAATTGAATGAAATTATCAGCTAAGAAAACGCCCAGTTTATCAACTGGGCGTTTTTCTTTTCTGTAACATTAAAACAGCTCTAAAGGCATATCCAGCAACGGCTGCGCCTGCTTGATTTGCAAAGTGGCGGTGTAAACCTGCGGCAGGATGTGGGCGAAATACACGCGGGCGTTGTGTTGTTGCGCGGTGTAGAAATCGTCGCCGAACACGTTTTCTGCCGTGCCGTTTAAAGCGTCGGCGGCGGTGAGGTAGGCGCGTGCCAGTTCGACGGCGCCGAGGGTGGTGCCGATTTGTTGCAGCCAGGCGGCGGAAGCGGCGGCGGTTAAGGCTGCTTGGTCGGAAACAGCAACCAAACAGGCAATGCTGTCTTCAGCGGCGGCAATGGCTTGATTGAGCTGCTCGGCCAAGAGGCCGTCTGAAAGCGCCAGTTTTTCGGCCAAATCTTTGCCTTCGGCCAATAAGCCCAAAGGTAATGCGCCGTCTTTGCCGCTGGTTTTACGTCCGGCAATGTCGGCGGCCTGAATGCCGTTGGTTCCTTCGTAAATCGGCGTAATCCGCGCGTCGCGCATGTATTGCGCAATGCCGCTTTCCTCAACATAGCCTGCGCCGCCGTAAATTTGTATGGCGAGATTGGTCAGGATGACGCTGTTGTCGGTCAGCCAGGCTTTGATAATCGGGATAAAGAAGTCCAACTCGCGCTCGGCCTGTTTGCGTAAGACATTGTCTGCGCAGCCGTTGGCCAAATCGTTTAAACCGGCAGCACGCAGATACAGGGCGCGTTGCGCGGCAAGGGTGGCTTTTTGCACCAGCAGCATACGGCGCACATCGGCGTGGCGGATAATCGGCGCGGCGTCTGTGCTGTCGCTCTCGACATCGCGCCCTTGTTTGCGCTCTTTGGCGTAGGCTAGCGCATTTTGGTAGGCGCGTTCGGCAACGGCATGGCCTTCGATGCCGACGTTCATGCGCGCGGCTTTCATCATGGTAAACATATACGCCAAGCCTTTACTGGCGCGCCCAATCAGGTAGCCTTCAGCGTTGTCAAACTGCATGGTGCAGGTCGGGCTGGTATGGATACCGAGCTTGTGTTCTACGCCGGTCACGCTCACGCCGTTGCGTTCGCTCAAGCTGCCGTCGGCATTCACCAAGAATTTGGGCACGATAAACATGGAAATGCCCTGCACGCCCGCCGCCGCGTCGGGTAAACGCGCCAACACCAGATGGATGACGTTTTCAGTGATTTCTTGATCGCCCCAAGTAATGAAGATTTTTTGACCGTTGATGCGGTAAGTGCCGTCTGCTTGCGGCTCGGCTTTGGTGGTGAGGTTGCCCAAGTCCGAACCGGCGTTCGGTTCGCTCAAATTCATGGTGCCGCTCCACACGCCTTCGCACATTTTCGGCAGATAGGTCTGCTTTTGCTCCTCGCTGCCGTGTTTGCTGATGGCATCCACCGCGCCGAGGGTCAGCATGGGCATGAGCGACAGCGACAGATTCGCAGCGCACCACATTTCTTCGCAGGCTGCCGATACCGCCGCCGGCAAACCCTGTCCGCCGAATTCAGACGGCATACGCAGGCTCGCCCAGCCTGATTCGCAAAACGCCTGATACGCCTGCACCAAATCGGGATGTACATACACCTTGCCGTCTGAAACTTTCGCGCCGTTCAAATCGCCGGTGCGGTTGGTCGGCGCCCATTCTTCTTGGGCAAAACGCGCCGCTTCTTCCAAAACGGCGTCAACGGTGTCCTTGTCCAAGCCGTCGGCCGTCGGTAGTTGCAGAATCTGGTCTAATTTGGCGTGCACTTGCAGGCCGAAGCGCAGCTCGTTAACAGGGGCGGTGTATAACATCGGGTTCTCCAAAGACAAAATTTTTCTCACTTTAGCCCGAATCCGCCGCCTTGAAAAGCCTGTTTAGAGCCTAATCCCTAAAACTTTGCGTGATGACAAATCTCCCGCATAATCTGTTATCCTCTCCCCTTTGCTTTTCAGCCGCAGATTATTTATGGACATTATTCACATCATCGCCGTCGAACTCGGCGCCACCCAAGCCCAAATCACCGCCGCCGTCGAAATGCTCGACGACGGCGCCACCGTCCCGTTTATCGCCCGTTACCGCAAAGAAGCCACCGGCGGGCTGGACGATACCCAGTTGCGCACTTTGGAAGAGCGCCTGACCTACCTGCGCGAATTGGAAGCGCGCAAACAAACCGTGCTCAAATCCATTGAAGAACAAGGCAAACTTTCAGACGGCCTCAGAGAACAAATCGAAGCCTGTGACAACAAAACCGCGCTGGAAGATCTGTATCTGCCCTACAAACCGAAACGCCGCACCAAAGCGCAAATCGCCCGCGAACACGGTTTGCAGCCGCTGGCCGATGTATTGCTGGCCGAGCAGCCGCAAGACGTGGAGGCCGCCGCCGCGCCGTTTATCAATGAAAACGTGCCCGACAGCAAAGCCGCGCTTGACGGCGCACGCGCCATTTTGATGGAGCAGTTTGCCGAAGATGCCGAATTGATTGGCATGCTGCGCGAAAAATTATGGCGCGAAGCCGAGATTCACGCGCAAGTGATTGCGGGCGAAGAAGAGAAGGGCGAAAAATTCAAAGACTATTTCGACCACCGCGAACCCGTGCGCACCATGCCCAGCCACCGCGCTTTGGCGGTTTTGCGCGGGCGCAACGAGGGCATTCTTCAGACGGCCTTGAAATACCAGCCTGATGACACGCCGATTACCGAACAGAGCGAATACGAGCAAATCATCGCCAAACAGTTTGGCATAGACAGCGAAAACAAATGGCTGCGCGATACCGTGCGACTGACTTGGCGCGCCAAGATTTTCCTGTCGTTGGAGTTGGAAGCGTTTAACCGCCTGAAAGAAAACGCCGATACCGACGCGATTACCGTATTTGCGCGTAATTTAAAAGACCTGCTGCTGGCCGCCCCTGCCGGCCGCCTGACCACGCTCGGCCTCGACCCCGGCTACCGCAACGGCGTGAAATGCGCCGTGGTCGATGACACCGGCAAGCTGCTGGATACCGTCATCGTGTATCTGCACCAAGAAAACCAAATGCTCGCCACCTTAGGCCGTCTGATAAAACAACACCATGTGAAACTCATCGCCATCGGCAATGGCACCGCCAGCCGCGAAACCGACAAAATCGCCGCCGAATTGGTGAAAGCCATGCCCGAGATGGGGCTGCACAAAATCGTCGTCAGCGAAGCAGGCGCGTCGATTTATTCCGCTTCCGAACTCGCCGCCAAAGAGTTCCCCGATTTGGACGTCTCCCTGCGCGGCGCGGTATCCATCGCCCGCCGCCTGCAAGACCCGCTGGCCGAGTTGGTCAAAATCGACCCGAAATCCATCGGCGTCGGCCAATACCAACACGATGTCAACCAATCCCAACTCGCCAAATCGCTGGACGCGGTGGTGGAAGACTGCGTGAACGCCGTCGGCGTGGACGTGAACACCGCCTCCGTGCCGCTGCTGGCGCGTATTTCCGGCCTCAACAACACATTGGCGCACAACATCGTCGCCTACCGCGACGAACACGGCGCGTTCGACAGCCGCAAAAAACTGCTTAAAGTACCGCGTCTGGGCGAAAAAACCTTTGAGCAGGCGGCAGGTTTTCTGCGCATCAACGGCGGCAAAGAGCCGCTGGACACTTCCGCCGTCCACCCCGAAGCCTATCCCGTGGTCGCCAAAATGCTGGCGGACAAAGACATTTCCGCCGCCGGTCTCATCGGCAACCGCGAGCAAATCAAACAAATCAAACCAAGTGATTACACCACCGAGCAATTCGGCTTGCCGACCGTATTGGACATTTTGGCCGAACTGGAAAAACCCGGCCGCGACCCGCGCGGCGAATTTCAGACGGCCATTTTTGCCGAAGGTGTAAACGAAATCAAAGATTTGCAGGTAGGCATGATTTTGGAAGGCGTGGTGAGCAACGTCGCCAATTTCGGCGCGTTTGTGGATATCGGCGTGCACCAAGACGGCTTGGTGCATATTTCCGCCTTGTCCGACAAATTCGTACAAGACCCGCGTGAAGTAGTGAAGGCGGGCGATGTGGTGAAAGTGAAAGTGTTGGAAGTGGATGCCGCCCGTAAGCGCATCGCCCTCACCATGCGCTTGGACGATACGCCCGAAACGGCCAAACGCAGCGGCAGGCCGTCTGAAAACGGTGCGGCAGGTTCGGCGAGCGCACGTAACAACAACCGCAACGAGCGCGGCACACGCAACCATCCGCGTGACAAACAGCCGCACAACAGCGCGATGGCAGACGCGTTTGCCAAATTGAAACGGTAGGCTGAAATAAGGCACAGGCCGTCTGAAAAAGGTTTCAGACGGCCTTTTTATATATTGGTTAGTAAGATAAATTGTTGACATTTTAATATTTAAAAAATGAACAATATCCAAAATAATCAAATATATTAATAAGATTCCATCGGTCTTTTAGGTGGTGATTGCAGAAATTTTTTTGACAAACCTTAACTCATCCCCTAATATCCCTGCGGTTGTTTTAAGAAAAACATTTGTAAGAGAGTAATTTTATTATGGAATGGGAATTTAACGAGTATTACACGCTGATTTCCGCCACGCTGGTGTTGCTGCTGGGCAAATGGCTGGTCAGCAAAATCCGTTTTCTGCGTGATTTCAACATCCCCGAGCCGGTGGCCGGCGGTTTGATTGCGGCGATGGTTTTGTTTGCGCTGCACCATGCATACGGTGTGAGCTTCAAATTTGAAAAGCCGCTGCAAGACGCGTTTATGCTGATTTTCTTTACTTCCATCGGCTTGAGCGCGGATTTCTCGCGCTTGAAAGCGGGCGGTATGCCTTTGGTAATTTTTACCATCGTAGTGGGCGTATTCATTATTTTACAGAACGCGGTCGGCGTTGGTTTGGCTTCTATCTTGGGGCTGGATCCGCTGATTGGCCTGATTACCGGCTCGATTACCCTGACCGGCGGCCACGGTACGGCCGGCGCATGGGGGCCGATTTTCGAGCAGAAATATGAGTTGGTCGGCGCTACCGGTTTGGGCATGGCTTCCGCCACCTACGGCTTGGTGTTCGGCGGCTTAATCGGCGGCCCGGTGGCGCGCCGTCTGATTAACCGTTTGGGGCGCAAACCGATTAATAAAGCGGTTGACGAGAGCGACAGCGACGAGCATTCCGATGTAACCGACGTGTTTGAAAAAGCCGAACGCCGCCGTTTGATTACGGCGGATTCGGCCGTGGAAACGCTGGCGATGTTTGCGGCGGCGATGGCGTTCGGTCATATGATGGACATTGTGGACGCGGAATTTTTCCCGAGCTGGATGAATCTGCCGAAATTCGTATGGTGTCTGTTTGGCGGTGTGATTCTGCGCAATATTTTGGTTTCACTGTTTAAAATGAACATGTTTGACCGAGCCATCGATGTTTTCGGTAACGCTTCCCTGTCGCTGTTTTTGGCGATGGCGCTGCTGAACCTGAAATTGTGGGAGCTGACCGGCTTGGCCGGCTCGGTGACCGTGATTTTGGCGGTACAGACCGTGGTAATGATGTTGTACGCAACCTTTGCTACCTATGTCTTTATGGGGCGCGACTATGACGCGGCGGTATTGGCAGCCGGTCACTGCGGCTTCGGTTTGGGCGCAACCCCGACAGCCGTGGCCAATATGCAGTCGATTACCAATACCTTCGGCTCGTCGCACAAAGCCTTCCTGATTGTGCCGATGGTGGGCGCGTTTTTCGTGGACATCATCAACGCGTTGATTCTGTCGGGTTTTGTAAACTTCCTCAAGTAAGGGGTAATCCCGTATAAAAGTCCTTGTAAAAGCACCTGCCGCACCTTACCTGTTGCAGGTGCTTTTGTTATGATGTGCCGTCTGAAACTGTCAACCAAGTATCGGCGTTTGGCGGATACTCAAGGAGAAAAACCATGTATCAGAAACTGCCGCTTTTGTTGTTGACTGCCGCCCTGTTGAGCGCCTGCGGCGAAGACAAACCCGCGCAGGCGCCGTCCACACTGGCGTGTGACAACCCGGCCGTCGTGCAGACGGTGCGCAACAATCTGCAGGAAGTCATCAAGCAGGAAGCGCGCGCTTTTGCGCGTAACGACAGCCGCCAATTTGTCGAAGCCGACAAGATCATCGCCGCCGGTTCGCAACTTGACGTAAGTTTGGACAATCCGCAGGAAGTGCGCGAGGGCAACAAAGTATCGTGCAGCGCCGGTTTGAATATCCAAATCCCCGCCGAAATCATGGCCGCCGCCGACGGCAACAGCCCGCTGATTTACGGCAATGTCAGCTTGGGCGAATTGTTGCAGCAGAAAATCATGGGCAGCAATTTGAGCTTCAGCGGCAACCGTTTCAGCACCACCGTGCGCTATACCCCGAGCGCGGACAGCGTGAGCTTTGACGACAACACCGTCGCCACCACCGCGCAAACGCTCTCCACCGCGCTTTTGCCTTACGGCGTGAAAAGCATTTTGGTGATTGACGGCAAGGCCGTGACCAAAGAAGACGCCATCAAAATGGCGCGCAGCGACAGCTACGCCGAGCCGCCGGAAGCCGATCCGGAAGATATTTTAGACAACAATGCCGCCAGCCGTGCCGAGGGCGTACCGGCTGCGGCCGGTTTGGAAAAACAAGCCGAAGTATGGCGGCCGGATTCGGGCAGTGCGCACGAAGAAGCCCCGTCGTTGGCGCAAAGCGATTTGGACAACGCCCGTGAGCAAAACCAGCGTGCCGAGTCGGAAATCAACCGCGTATGGAACGGCATGGAGCGTACCGTGCAGCAGGGCATTGTGGCCGAGCAGCGCAACTGGTTGCAGAAAAAAATGCAAGACTGCGCCCAAGCTGCCGCAGCCGCCAACAGCCCGGCGCAGGCCGAGTATCTGCAACTGCAATGCGACACGCGCATGACCCGCGAGCGTACGCAGTATCTGCGCGGTTATACGATTAATTAAGCAGGCGGGCGGGCAGGGTGCACCCCGCGTTCCGCAAACAGGGGGAAGTTTCCCCTCAAGGATAAGGCCGTCTGAAAACAACACGCCCGCGACAAATGCGGTTGGGTCGGTTTTCAGACGGCCTTATTTCCACTCATGCGCCGCATAGCACCAGAAATTCTTTGTGTGCACCGTTTTTCCTTTTATAATGAAAGCCCTTCAAATATTCTGCGGAGTACCGAAATGCTGAAAAAACTGATGATGGGCGCAGCCGTTGTGCTGCTGTTGGCGGCCTGCGGCAAAGACGGAGGCTCCGCGCCTGCGCAAGGCAACGCGCCGGCTGCCGATGCGCATGCCCCGTTGATTGACAAAATCAACAACAAGCAAACCCTGACTGTCGGTACGATGGGCACTTATTCCCCGTTCAGCTACCACGACCAATCGGGCAAACTGACCGGCTACGATGTGGAAGTGACCCGCGCCGTGGCCGACAAACTGGGCTTGCAGGTAGAATTTAAAGAAACCCCGTGGGACGCCATGATGAACGGCTTGAAATCCGGCCGTTTCGACTTGGTGGCCAATCAGGTTGCGCTGACTTCGCCCGAACGCCAAGCCACGTTTGACAAAGCCGAGCCGTATAGCTGGAGCGGCAAAATGCTGGTGGCGCGCAACGACCATGCGCCGGTGGCCAAATTGGAAGACATCAAAGGCGTGAAAACCGCCGTGATGTTGTCTTCTAACTACGACGAAGTGGCGCGCAAACTGGGTGCGGATGTGGTGCACACCGATACTATGGCGCAAGGCTTGATGATTGTGCAGCAAAAACGCGCCGAGCTGACGCTGAACGACGAATTGTCGCTGCTGGACTATCTGAAACAAAACCCCAATTCCGGCCTGAAATACGTATGGCGCAGCCCAGCGGAAGAAAAATTGGGCGCCGGTTTGGTGATAAACAAAGGCAACGAAGCGGCGCTGGCGAAAATCAACGAAGCCATGAAAGCCTTGCAGGATGACGGTACACTGAAAAAATTGAGTATCCAATTCTTCGGCGAGGATGTCAGCCATAAATAATCGGTAGAAAATAAACAAGGCCGTCTGAAAATATCGGATTTTCAGACGGTCTTTTGTATGCTCTACCGATTGATTTATGAATGGAACGTCACGATTTCACTCAAATCCGCACGCGGCGTGCGCACGCTGTTGACGTTGGCGGACAGATCGGGCTTGCCAAAGGAAATGCCCAGCAGCAGCTTATGGTTGGCCGGTACACCCAAAATCTCGCGCACATCGTCGGGGAAGAAAGCGCAGAACAGTTGCGGCACGCTGCCGTAGCCCGCGTCGTCCAATGCCAGCATAAAGGTTTGGATAAACATACCCGCGTCCATCGCCACATTCACGTTGTCGCCGGTATCGGGGACGAAGACAAACGCAGCCTGCTTTGCGCCGTAGAAATACAGGTTCTGCTCCATAAACCGTTGGCGGCCTTCCTTGTCTTCGCGTGCCACGCCGAAGGCTTCGTACAGGCGGCGGTAGGCGTCGCGGTAGCGGTCTTCATACACGCCGGTAAACAGCGATTGGTCGTAGCTGAAATCCGGATTCAACTCGCCTTTGTGCAGCTTATAGGCCATCGCTGCGGAAATCTTGCGCATGGTTTCGCCCTGCACAATATGCACCAGCCACGGCTGCGCATTCACGGCGGACGGGGATTGTTTGGCAGTCTCCAAGACGGCTTCGATTTCGGCACGGCTCATTTCCACCGGCTCAAAAGCACGTACGGAACGGCGGTGTTCGACCACGGTTTTAAAATCAGACATGGTTTTTTTTTCCTTGTGAAACGGGATGATTCATTTCGGGGCGGAGCGGGTGAGAATCAAGTGAGGCAAATAATATCGCTTGGGTTGGCATATTATCCCGACAGGCTGAAACATACGAAAATGCCGTCTGAAAACAATCAGGTTTTCAGACGGTATTTCATTGCCATATCAAGGCATTAACCTTACACCACAATATTGACCAAACGACCCGGCACAACAATAATTTTCTTCGCCGGTTTGCCTTCCATAAATTTCACGGCGCCGTCGGTGGCGAGGGCGGCGGCTTCGAGGGCGGCTTTATCGGCGTCGGCGGCGACGGTAATTTTGCCGCGCAGCTTGCCGTTGACCTGCACCATAATCTCGATTTCCGATTTCACCAGCGCGGCTTCGTCGGTTTGCGGCCAGCCGGCCTGCCACAATTCTTGCGCACTGTTCAATTCGCCCCACAAGGCTTCGCTGATGTGCGGCACAATCGGCCACAACAGGCGCACGGCAGCTTCCAACACTTCCTGCGCCACGGCGCGGCCTTGTTCGCTTGAGGTATCGGTTTTGTCAAACTGGTTGAGCAATTCCATCACGGCGGCGATGGCGGTGTTGAACTGCTGGCGGCGGCCGTAGTCGTCGCTGACTTTGGCGATGGTGCTGTGCAGCTTGTGGCGCAGCTCTTTCAATTCTTTGGACAAACCGTCTTGGCTGCCGCTGAATGCCGCCACCGCGTCGCCCTGTTTGCGGTATTCAAACACGGTGCGCCACAGGCGGCGCAGGAAGCGGTGCGCGCCTTCGACGCCGCTGTCGCTCCATTCCAAAGATTGGTCGGGCGGGCTGGCGAACATCATAAACAGGCGGGCGGTATCCGCGCCGTAGGCTTCAATCAGCTCTTGCGGATCGACGCCGTTGTTTTTCGATTTCGACATTTTTTCCGTGCCGCTGATGACCACGGGCAGGCCGTCGGCTTTCAATACGGCGGACACGGGGCGGCCTTTTTCGTCAAAGGTCAGCTCGACATCGGCGGGGTTAATCCAGTCTTTGCCGCCTTTGTCGTTTTCGCGGTAATAGGTTTCGCACACCACCATGCCTTGCGTGAGCAGGCGTTCAAACGGCTCGTCCACGTTGACCAAGCCTTCGTCGCGCATGAGTTTGGTAAAGAAACGCGCGTACAAAAGGTGGAGAATGGCGTGTTCGATACCGCCGATGTATTGATCTACCGCGCCCCAGTATTGCGCCGCTGCGGGGTCAACCATGCCGTCTGAAAACTTGGGCGACATATAGCGGAAAGGATACCAACTTGATTCCATAAAGGTATCCATGGTATCGGTTTCGCGCTTGGCCGCGCCGCCGCAGCAAGGGCAGGTGGTTTCGTAAAATTCGGGCATTTTGGCCAAAGGCGAACCCATGCCGTCGGGTACGACGTTTTCCGGCAACACTACCGGCAGTTGCTCGGCGGGTACGGTCACGTCGCCGCATTGTTCACAATGGATAATCGGAATCGGGCAGCCCCAATAGCGTTGGCGCGAAATGCCCCAGTTGCGCAGGCGGTATTGCGTTTTCGGTTCGCCCGCGCCTTGGCTTTGCAGCTTGGCGGCGATGGCGTCAAAGGCCGTCTGAAAATTCAGGCCGTCAAATTCGCCGCTGTTAACCAGAATGCCGTTTTCTTTGTCGCCGTACCATTCCTGCCATTGCGTAGTGTCAATCGTTTGATTGTCAACGGAAATGACTTGTTTGATCGGCAATTTGTATTTGGTGGCAAATTCAAAATCGCGCTCGTCGTGCGCCGGAACCGCCATCACTGCGCCGTCGCCGTAGCCCCACAATACATAGTTGGCAATCCACACTTCCAGCTTGTCGCCGTTGAGCGGATTGATGACGTAGCGACCGGTCGGCACGCCTTTTTTCTCCATCGTCGCCATGTCCGCCTCGGCCACGCTGCCCGCTTTGCATTCGGCGATAAAGTCCTGCAATTCGGGTTTGTCGGCAGCGGTTGCCAGCGGGTGTTCGGCGGCCACGGCCACATAAGTCGCGCCCATCAGCGTATCGGGGCGGGTGGTATAAACCTGCAAAAATTGCGCGTAATCGCCGTCCAAACCCGCTTTGCTCGCTTCATCCACGGCAAAGCGCACGGTCATGCCGCGCGATTTTCCGATCCAGTTGCGCTGCATGGTTTTTACCTGCTCCGGCCAGTGTTCCAATTTGTCCAAATCGGCCAGCAGCTCTTCGGCGTAGTCGGTGATTTTGAAGTAATACATTGGGATTTCGCGTTTTTCAATCAACGCGCCGGAACGCCAGCCGCGACCGTCAATCACCTGCTCGTTCGCTAATACGGTCTGATCCACCGGATCCCAGTTCACCGTACCGTTTTTGCGGTAGACAATGCCTTTTTCAAACAGTTTGGTAAACAGCCACTGCTCCCAGCGGTAGTAATCCGGCTTGCAGGTGGCGATTTCGCGTTCCCAATCAATCGCAAAGCCCAAGCTCTTGAGCTGCGATTTCATGTATTCGATGTTGTCGTAGGTCCACGCGGCGGGGGCGACGTTGTGCTTCATTGCCGCATTTTCCGCCGGCATGCCGAAAGCGTCCCAGCCCATAGGCTGCAATACATTGTAACCATTGAGCAATTTATAACGGCTCAACACATCGCCGATGGTGTAGTTGCGCACATGCCCCATATGCAGCTTGCCGCTGGGATAGGGAAACATCGACAGGCAGTAATATTTCGGCTTAGAAGTATCTTCGGTCACATTAAACAGGCGCGCCGCGTCCCATTTTTGCTGCGTCGCCGGCTCGATGGCGGACGGCTGGTAGTGTTCTTGCATAATCTTTCGCTTTGCTGAAAAGATGTTGGAAAATAAAGTCAAACGCAGATTATAGCGGATTTGCAAGGCGCTTGCTTGAGTTGGCAACAGGTCGTCTGAAAAACGGTTTTCAGACGGCCTGTTGCAATAATCCGCCATCATGTCTTGAGTTTTATTCCAATGCCCATATTATGAACAGCAATTTCCATACTTTTGATTTAAGAATACACCAACCATGAGCAAAGATTATTACGAAGTGCTGGGCGTGGCCAAAAGCGCCGGCGATAATGAGATTAAAGTTGCCTACCGCAAGCTGGCGATGAAATACCATCCAGACCGCAATCCGGGCGATAAGGAAGCGGAAGAAAAATTTAAAGAAGTGCAAAAAGCCTACGACACGCTGTCGGATAAGGAAAAGCGTGCCACTTACGACCAATTCGGCCATGCCGCCTTCGAGCAGGGTATGGGCGGCGGTGCGGGCGGTTTCGGCGGATTTGGCGGCGGCTTCGGCGGTGCGCAGGGCTTTGATTTCGGCGATATTTTCAGCCAAATGTTCGGCGGCGGCGCGGGCGGTGGCAGACAGCCCAATTATCAGGGTGCGGACTTGCAAGTCGGCGTAGAAATCACGCTGGAAGAAGCGGCCAAGGGCATTAAAAAACGCATTAATATCCCGACTTACGAGGAATGCGATGTCTGCCACGGCAGCGGCGCGAAACCGGGTACGTCGGCCACAACCTGCTCGACCTGCCACGGCTCGGGTACGGTGCATATCCGTCAGGCGATTTTCCAAATGCAGCAGACTTGTCCTGCCTGTCACGGCAGTGGCAAGGAAATCAAAGACCCGTGCGTGAAATGTCGCGGCGAAGGCCGTACCAAAACCAGCAAAACGGTTGAGGTCAATATTCCGGCGGGTATCGACGACGGCCAGCGTATCCGCTTGAGCGGCGAGGGCGAACCGGGTACGCACGGCGCACCGGCGGGCGATTTGTACGTCAACGTGCGCGTGAAAGAGCATAAAATCTTCGAGCGCAACGGCTTGGATTTACATTGCGAATTGCCTATCAGCTTTACCGTGGCGGCGCTGGGCGGCGAAGTGGAAGTGCCGACCTTGGACGGTAAGGTCAAACTGGCCATCCCGAAAGAAACGCAAACCGGCCGCCGTATGCGCATTAAAGGCAAGGGTATCAAGTCGCTGCGTTCTACTGCAACAGGCGATTTGTACTGCCATGTGGTGGTGGAAACGCCGGTCAATCTGACCGACCGCCAGAAAGAGCTGCTGGAAGAGTTTGAAAAAATCTCCACCGGCCTCGACCGCAGCCAAACGCCGCGTAAGGAATCGTTTTTGGACAAATTGAAAGATTTGTTTGATTGATTCGGATAGCGGGTGAATAAAGCAAATGCCGTCTGAAAATAGGGTTTTCAGACGGCATTTTTGTAAGTGCTTTAAATAATTTATGAATATTGTGTAGATTGGGTTGAAAACCCAACTTTCTATTTTGCGATTAAATAAAGTCTAATCAGGTAGCTGAGTGTATCTTGTTGTGTAGTAGCGGGAGTGTGAAGAGTTTTACTGGGTTTACACTCAACTAGGTGCTTTTCAGACGGCATCTATACATTTTAAGTTAAGGCGTATAGTGCACATATTTACCCCCCCGTTAACGCCATCACGCGGATGATTTTTTTCGGATTTTCCACAAATTCGTGTTTTTCCGGTTTCATAGCAATGGCTTGGCGGATACGGTTGTCCAGTTCGTCATCGCTGCACCCATCGCGCAGCAATTCGCGCAGCGGCATTTTGTCTTCCTGCCCCAAGCACAGATGTACGTTGCCGGTGGCGGAGAGGCGCACGCGGTTGCAGGTGGCGCAGAAGTGCTGGCTCATGGGGGTAATCAGGCCGAGGGTAAAGCCGCTGTGGTCGCTGTGCCAGTAGCGGGCGGGGCCGCCGCCGATGTTGCCGCGAAACGGGGTCAGGCCGAATTTTTGGCGCAGGTTTTCCAATACGGGTTGCAGGTTGACTTTGGCGTGCGCCTGTCCGGTCGCGCCCATCGGCATGGCTTCGATGAGGTTGAGGATAAAGCCGTGTTCCATGCAAAAAACGACCATTTCATCGACGTCGGTGTCGTTAATGCCTTTGAGCGGCACCATATTGATTTTAATGCGCTCGAAACCGACATCTTGCGCGGTTTTGATGCCTTCGAGTACTTGCGGCAGGCAGTCGCTGCCGGTAATGCGGGTCACGCAGTCGCGGCGCAGGCTGTCGAGGCTGATGTTCAGACGGCGAACCCCGGCTTGGCGCAGCGCGGCGGCGTGTTTGCCCAGTTGCGTGCCGTTGGTGGTGAGGGAAATGTCTTCCACGCCGGCTTGGGCGGAGATGTGGGCGGCCAAGTCGGTCAGGCCTTTGCGCAGCAGCGGCTCGCCGCCGGTCAGCCGGAAACGCTTGGTACCCAGCCGGGCAAATGACGCGGCTACGCGGCCCAGTTCTTCAATGGTCAGCCAGTCTTTGGGGACGGCAAAGCCTTTGAAGCCTTGCGGCAGGCAGTAGGTGCAGCGCAGGTCGCAACGGTCGGTTACGGAAATGCGCAGGTAGTCGATGGTGCGGCCAAACGGGTCGGTAAGCATGGTGTGTAGTGTTTTTTGTCTAATTATTTAGGATTATTTTAATCTGATTTTTCTTTCAAAATATGCTGTTAATCTTACAGGCCGTCTGAAAAAAGGGCAAATGGAAAAACCTTATGCCGATTGGTGTTTTTAATAACGCGGTACATTCTCATCTACCTGAGTCGACCATGCATCTATGCCACCTTGCAGGTTGTAGAGGTTATCGAAGCCGACATCGGCCAGATACATGGCGGTGTGCAGGCTGCGGATACCGTGGTGGCAGTAAATAACCAGCGGAATATCGTCATCGGGCAGCTCGTTGTGGCGCAGCGGAATCAGGTTCATCGGGATGTGCAGGGCGTCGGGAAGGGCGCAGATTTGGGTTTCCTCGTCGGTGCGCACGTCGAGCAGGCGGACGGGTTTGCCGTCGTCCAGCCATTGTTTGAGTCGGGTAACGGGAAGTTGCGGAATATCCATGTGTGTGTCTTTCTGTGTGTGAACAGGTATAAGCAGGCCGTCTGAAAGTTGGTTTTCAGACGGCCTGCGGGTTAACTTAAGATAAAACGGTGCGCTTTAAAATGCAAAGTCGCCAAAGGGCGAACCGCCTTTGTCGTCCAAACGGGCAACTTGGGTATCAAACAAAACTGTTTCTTCAAAGCTGTCGCTCTTGCGGGTAAGCAAACGGGCGTGTTGCACCGGCTTGCCGCCGACAATAATCACCATACGGCCGCCGTCTTTCAACTGCTTTTTCAGAATTTCGGGAATGTCGCCGACTGCGCCGCCGACATAGATGGCGTCAAACGGTTCGCCTTCGCTGAGGCTGTTCAGACCGTCGTTTTGCGCGTAGAACACATTGCGGTAGTCCAAGCCGTCCAACACGGCTTTGGCGCGGTTTTGCTGTACGGCATCCACATCGCAGGTGACGACTTCGCCCGCCAGCTGCGCCAGTAATGCGGTGGCATAGCCGGAGCCGGTGCCGATTTCCAACACTTTGTCTTGTTTGGTTAATTTCAAACCCTGCGCCAAACGCGCCACCACTTTGGGCTCGAGCATTTTCGCGCCGTTGGGCAGCGGCAGTTCGGTGTCGGAATAGGCCACGCCTTGCAGCTTGTCGCCGACAAACCGTTCGCGCGGGATTTCCATCAAGGCATCGAGAACGTCAAAATCCAACACGTCCCACGGGCGGATTTGCTGCTCAACCATATTGAAACGCGCTTTTGCAAAGTCCATAGTGTGCTCCGTTCATTATTTTTTATAGAAATAGGGTCATGATTATAATGCCTTATGCTCTCAGCCGCCATCTTTCAGATGGCCTTGTCTGTACATTTGCCCAACAGTTGCACCAATTCGCCCAAATAATGCGCATCGGTATCGTCAAATTGCGCCAGCTTGTCGTCGTCTGCATCTAATACGCCGAAGCAGCGGCCTTGCGCGTCAAACAGCGGTACCACGATTTCCGATTGCGACAGCGACGAGCAGGCAATATGGTCGGGGTGGGCATTAACATCGGCGACGACCATCGTTTCCCCTTTTGCCCAAACCTGTCCGCACACACCGCGCCCGTAAGGAATGCGCGTACAGGCCAACGGCCCTTGAAACGGCGCCAGCACCAGCGTATTGCTGCCGGATTCTACCAAATAAAAACCAACCCAAAGCCAATCGAACGCTTCCTTTAAAATTGCGGCGGTATTGGCTAAGTTGGCAGTTAAATTCGGTTCGTCCGCAATCACAGCGGCAATTTGCGGCAAAATTTCGCGGTAACGCGCCGCTTTGTCGCTATCGGCGGTAAAGTGGAGGGTGTGCATAGAAAAAGCATGATAACAGGAAGAAAAAAATGATTATAAAGCGGTTTGCCCAAGGCAGTCATTCATTTCTTGAGGCCGTCTAAAAAAATGTTCAGACGGCATTTTCTGCTTTAAAATCAGTAGGGGCGCGATGTGGGATATTGCTAATCATGTTTATATGAATTACACTTCACTACAAATTATATTGACAATTTCACTAAATTCAATGGAGCAATTATGTATCACGAAGACGGTATGTGGCAGCAGAAATGGGTTATCGGCAACTGGAAAATGAACGGACGCCTGCAAAACAACAACGCCCTGATGCACCGTTTCCGTGTAATGCCGACCGCCGATCGCGTACTCATCGGCTTGGCCGCTCCGACTGTTTACCTTCTGCAACTGCACAATGCCATGCAGATTGTGTTGAATAACCGCATTCTGACCTGCGCCCAAGACGTCAGCCGTTTCCCTAATAATGGCGCCTATACTGGTGAAGTGTCCGCCGAAATGCTGGCCGACATCGGTACCGACATCGTCTTAATTGGTCATTCCGAGCGCAGCCTGTATTTCAGCGAGAAAAACGAAATTCAGCGCCGTAAAATGGAAAACGTATTAAACGTCGGTCTGATTCCGCTGCTGTGTGTCGGCGAAAGTCTGGAAGAGCGTGAAGCTGGTAAAGAGCAAGAGGTCATCGCCCACCAGCTGTCTATTTTAAAAGGTCTGAATACCAAAGATATCGCAGTTGCTTACGAGCCGGTTTGGGCCATCGGCACCGGTAAAGTGGCTACTGTCGAGCAAATTGCCGCCATGCACGCATTCATTTATTCAGAAATCTTGCGTTTGTGCGGCGAGGATGTTAGAATCCGCGTTCTTTACGGCGGAAGTGTGAAAGCAGAAAATGCGGCAGACATTTTTGCCGTACCTTATGTGGACGGCGCTTTAGTCGGCGGCGCGTCATTATCTTATGACTCGTTTATCGCCATTATCGATGCCGCGCAAGCCTCGTAGAGAATTATGGAAGCCTTTAAAACCGTTATTTGGATTTTGAACATCATGTCTGCTCTGGCAGTCATCGTGCTGGTGTTGCTGCAACACGGCAAGGGTGCGGACGCAGGCGCCACATTCGGTTCAGGCAGCGGTAGTGCGCAAGGCGTGTTCGGTTCGGCCGGTAATGCCAACTTCCTCAGCCGTTCTACCGCCATCGCAGCAACCGTATTCTTTGCAACCTGTATGGCGATGGTGTACATCCATTCCAATACCAGTAAACACGGTTTGGATTTCAGCGATGTCCAACAAAGCAGCCCCGCGCAGATACAAAGCGCGCCTGCGGCTAATACAAATACTGCACCTGTTGCCCCGGCCTCACAAACGCAACAGTAATCAAATCTAGCCGACATGGTGGAATTGGTAGACACGCTATCTTGAGGGGGTAGTGGCCGTAAGGCTGTGCGAGTTCGAGTCTCGCTGTCGGCACCAAACTCAAAAAAGCCCGCTGAAAATTGCGGGCTTTTTTACGTCTGACACCGTCCCATGCCGTAAACCAAACACCCACGCTGTAAGGATTTACGCCCGATTCCCTATTTCTCTTTTCTGTCTTGACAGTCTGACGCGGTATCATGCCGTATCATTGGAGCAACCATTTTTAGGGGGTATTATCGGGGGTATCGACCAAATACCCCTGAAAACATACCCCAAAATGCCACTAAACGACTGCCAAATAAGAACGCAAAGCCTGCCGACAAAGCCTATAAGCAAACCAAAAAACTACTTATTTGTCCGTACGTATCCGTAAAAAGGTGGCAAAGCGTGGTGTGCCTTTTTGGGTACATCCACGATAGCGATAGGTAATAACAGAGCCGATCGGCGGAGGGTTATTCCGTTCTGCATCTTTGAAACCGCTGCCGATACGGAATTCTCCTAATTGATTTTTACAGCCGATAGCGCCTAAGCGCCCGGCGTTTTTTCCTTTCCCTTCGTAGTGGCGTGTCACGGTACATTCTGCATCGTGTACGCTTTTAAGCTTTAATAATTGGTTGCTACGTCCTGATGTATAGGCCTGATTCGGGTTTCTCAACATGACGCCTTCTCCTCCCAATGCTTCGATTTCTTTAAGAAAAGCTTGCGCATGCTCTTGGTTTTTGACTGGGATTTGCGGAATGACGACAATGGGGGCGCTTGGATATAATTTCAGCCAGTTTTGGGCGATGGTAAGTCGTTGGTAGAGGTTGCCGGAAGCTTTGGGAACATCAAAGACATGCAGTTTGATGTCATGCCAATCGCTTGAATTGGCGCGGACGGTAGCGGAAATTTGTTCAAATTGGCCGCGTCCGCTGTATAGTTCGCCATCTAATGGGTAGGGCGGGAAATGTGCGGTATAGTCGGGTGGCGGTGTGAATGCGTATCCTTGTCGGCTGAGTAATTGCTTGCCATCCCAATAAGCGCGCACGCCGTCTAGCTTTTCGCTCATGGCCCAGCCGCTGATATCTTGGTTTTTGTATTCTTGAGCCAGCAGTAAATCTTCTGCGGCTGCGGTTGTGTGGCAGATGAAAATAGTAGCAAAAATCGGTATGATGTTTTTCATGTTTTCCTCTGTAATATAATAAATAATCTTGGAAATAATTATTTCAAAAAACATAGTAGCATAAATATTGAAAAGGCCGTCTGAAAAATGCGGCTTTATCATATTAGATAAGGAATAAAATCATGGCTTTGCAATTTGAGATTTTGGCTGTTACACCGTTTCGGCAAAATTGTACGCTGTTGTGGGATGACGAAACCCGAGAGGCTGTATTGACTGATGTCGGCGGTGATGTGCCGTTTGTATTGGAACAAGTAGCTGAGAGGGGCGTGGATGTTAAGGAAATCTGGCTGACACACGGGCATCTTGATCATGCGGGTGGTGTGGTGGCATTTTTACAACATAAAAATGTTCCGGTTATCGGGCCGCATAAAGATGATGTTTTTTTATTGGAAGCATTGCCTGTTGTTACGGCGCAATACGGTTTTCCTGTATCTCCGGCGTTTGAGCCGACCCGTTGGCTTGATGAGGGCGAGGAATTGTCTGTCGGCAGTTACCGTTTTAAAGTTTTACACATCCCCGGACATACCCCCGGACAGGTCGTATTTTATTGCGAACAAACTGGGTTGTTGGTGGCGGGTGATGTGTTGTTTTACGAGACCATCGGACGCACGGATTTTCCTAGAGGAAACCATGCTGATTTGATCCGAAATATCCATGAAAAACTGCTGGTTTTGCCGGAGAAAACCCGTGTGATTGCCGGACATGGGCAAATGACAACAATTGGTCATGAAAAGCGACATAATCCGTTTTTATAAGCATCTGTTTAGTATGTTTTTAATAAGGCCTGTAAAAACATATTAAATTGATAGATTTAGTCATTGTTTTTAAGTTTTCTATTGTAAGATGATAACCAATCCGCAAAGGAGCGGAGTATTTCATTTTCACATTACTAAGGAACGAATGATGTCTTTCGATTTGGGTAACTTGCTGCAAGGCCAATTGGGTAACGTATTGGGTCAATTCCTGACCAACAACGGTGAGTCTGAGGATAACAGCGCAAAAGCTGCCGGTTTGGCGCTGCCTGCGATTGTTGCCGGTTTGGTCAAACATGTCAGCGGTGGCGCAACCAACGCTTCAGGTTTGATTGATTTGTTGACCGGTTCTGCCGGTTCTCAACTGACCAAAGCCGTTTCACAAGCTACTGCCGGTGGTAACGGTTTGGCTACTGTTATCGAACTGGGTAAAAACCTGTTGCCTAACCTGTTGGGTGGCAATGCAGCCAATGTTGCCGATCAAATCGCACAAGAAAGCGGCGTTTCTAAAGCATCTGCCGGTTCATTGTTGTCACTGGCGCTGCCTTTGGTTCTGTCTGTATTGCGCGGTAAAGCGCAAAGCGACAACTTGGGCGCAGGTCAGCTGTTGGGTCTGTTGGGTCAACAACAAGGCTGGTTGTCTAAAGTATTAAACAGCAATATGCTGTCTGCCTTGGGTATCGGTAGTCTGAGCGGCCTGTTTGGTGGCCTGACCAACCTGATTAGCAGCTTTGGTGGTACCGCTGCCGGTACAGCAGCAGCTGCCGCCGGTGCAACCGCAGCAACTGCCGCTGCTGCCAAAAAAGGTGGTATCGGTAAATGGATTGCTTTGATTGTGGTTGCCTTGGCTGCTTTGTTGGCACTGAAAAACTGCGGTAAAGGCGAAGAAGCTGCTCCGGCTCCGGCTGAAGCTGCTGCATCTGCCGCCTCTGAAGCCTCTGCGCCCGTAGAAGCGCCTGCCGCTTCTGAAGCTTCTGTGCCTGCCGTTGCCTCTGAAGTTGCGCCTGCTGCTTCTGCTCCGGCCGCTTCCGAAGCTGCTCCGATTGCAGACGCCGGCTCTGAAGCTGCGCGTGTTGTCGTTGAAAACGGCGTAGCCAAATTCTTCTTTGCAACCGGTAAAAATGACATCGCCCAAGGTGCAGAAGCGATTGTGGCCGACATCATCTCTGCCGGTAAAGATGGTAAAAAACTGGTCGTGAGCGGTTTTGCTGACAGTACCGGTGACGCTGCCGCCAATGAAAAATTGTCTAAAGACCGCGCAGAAGCTGTTAAAGCATTCTTCGAAGCTCAAGGCGTGGACGCTGCCAATATCGAACTGCGCAAACCGGAAAGCACTACCGGTGCTGTGGGTAACGATTTGGAAGGCCGTCGCGTAGAAGTAAAAATTGAAGGCTAATTTTTAAAGATTAGTTGCTTGAGGCCGTCTGAACAGTTTGCTGTTCAGACGGCCTTTAATTTTAAGCTCAAGAAAAATACGGACAGGCTAAACGGATATTGCCGCGCCGGATGGTTTGTTTTAAGCTGTATGCTGTTTCGATGATGAGGAATAAGATGACTCCTATTGCTACTTTGATTCATGCCGATGAGGGCAATCAGGCTTTAAACCTGTTGTGGCAGGCTGTGGCCGAATGGCGGCGGCAAGGCTTGCGTGTGGCCGGTTTGTTGAATCCGCTGGATGCGCAAGGCAAGCGGATTCGCGAGCGCGTGTGTTCGCTGACGGATGAGCGTGAATATGAAATCATGTATGCCGATACGGGCGACCGTGTAGCGGATTCAGACGGCCGATTGGCCTGTTTGCTGAACCCGCAGGAATTAGCTGCTTCGTCGGCAGTGATTCGGGATGCGTTGGCTACGCCGCCGGATATTCTGGTGTTCAATAAATTCGGTTATGCCGAAAGCGAAGGCGGGGGGCTGCTGGATGAATATGCGCAGGCGGTCGGGCAGGGGATTGCGGTGGTGTCGCTGTTGAAAACCAAATACCTTCCCGAATGGCGTGCCTTTACCGACGGGATGGGTACGGAATTGTCCGACAGTGATAGCGATACATTGCTGGCTTGGGGCTTGGGGCAAAAGGGCGTCTGAAAAATGGTTGGATTTTTGCAGGTCGGTGTCAACCCACCATTTTGTGGGAAACGGTTTTGGTGGGTTTACTCTCACCCTACGGCTCACGTTTTATAATGTGAGTTCCGGGATAGGCTAAACGCCTGAATCAGTAGCGGTAGGCTACGTTAGCCGCCTTAAGCGGCGTAACGTACCGGCTAGCGGGTGTTTGGTGTTGTGCTGTTTTGCAAACATCCGCTAACCGGTGCAATACGGCGTACCGCCTATTGCACCCTACGGTTATTTTTATAAATGCCGTCTGAAAATAATTTTTCAGACGGCATTTGCTATTTAAACCGACACCATTCAATCCATACTGTTTAACGCTTTCAACAGCTTGTCTGATTTTTCCGGATCTTCATTGCGCATAATCTTGGCAATGTCATTTTCCAGCTTGGTCGTGTCGCTGTGCAACACGATGTTTTTCACAGCCAGCAGGTTGTTGGTGTTCATGGAAAAACGGCGCAAACCCATGCCCAAGAGCAGGCGGGTGAAGGCGGTATCGCCGGCCATTTCGCCGCAGATGGAGACGCTCTTTTCCATGCGGTTGGCGGTGCGGATAACGTGTTGCACCATTTTCAACACGGCCGGATGGCTGGGTTGGTAGAGGTGGCTGACGGCATCGTCGCCACGGTCAACCGACAACACATATTGGATTAAGTCGTTGGTGCCGATGGAAATGAAATCGACCAGTTTCAAAATGCTGCCGACGGTCATGGCGGCGGCGGGAATTTCAATCATGCAGCCGACGCCGACATCGCCGAAGGTCTCGCCGCGCTCGGACAGTTGTTTACGCGCGGTATCCAGATGAATCAGGCATTGGCGCACTTCGGGCAGCGAGGTAATCATCGGCCACATCATGCGCACGGGGCCGTGGGCGGCGGCGCGTAAGATAGCGCGCATCTGCGTACGGAACATCACCGGCTCAGCCAGACATAAGCGGATACCGGTCAGCCCCAGCGCAGGGTTGAGGCTGCCGTTGGGAGTAGCGTTTTGGCCGAACCAGCGCGGATTTTTGTCCACGCCCAAATCAACGGTGCGGATGGTAATGCGCTTGCCCTTCATTTTTTTTACAATTGCGCTGTACACCTCGTATTGCTCGTCTTCAGGCGGCATGGTGTCGCGGTTGAGGTAGAGGAACTCGCTGCGGAAGAGGCCGACGCCGTCTGCGCCGAAATTGTGCATGGCCTTGATGTCTTCCACCGATTCGATGTTGGCGGCCAGCTCGATGCTGACGCCGTCGGCGGTGGTGGCGGCGGTTTTTTTCAGCTTGTTGAGTTCGCGCTTGTGGCTGCGGTATTCGCGTGCCAAGCGGCGGTATTCGTTTAAAACAACGTCGTCGGGCGCGATAATCAACACGCCGTTAATCCCGTCCACAATCACGACTTCGTTTTCGGTAATCAGTTTGCGGGCGTTGTGCAGGCCGATAACCGAGGGGGTGTCAAGACTGCGGCCGAGGATGGCGGTGTGGCTGGTGGGGCCGCCGATGTCGGTCACAAAGGCGGTAATGTGCTGCTCTTTAAATAATACGGTGTCGGCAGGGGAGAGGTCGTGCGCAATCAGAATGGTGTCTTCAAACGGATTGTTGACCAAGGTCAGCTCGTTGCTTTGGCCGACCAGATGGTTGTGGATACGCTGCACCACTTGCAGCATGTCCTGCTTGCGCTCGCGCAGGTAGGCATCTTCAATGCTGTCAAACTGCGCCGACAGCTTGTCGCTTTGCTGCTTCAACGCCCATTCTGCGTTAATGCCCTGTTCTTTCAAAATGTCGATGGGTTCTCGCGACAGGGTCACATCGGTCAGCAGCATTAAATGCAGGGAGATAAACGCGCCCAATTCGGTGGGGGCGTTTTCCGGAATGGCGTTGCGCAGCTGCTCCAGCTCTTTGCGCGTGGCCTTGACCGCCGCGTCGAAACGGGCGGCTTCGGCAGGGATGTTTTCAGGCGGAATGTCGTATTGCGGCACTTCCGACGTGCCGCGCGTTACCAGATGGGCGTGGCCGATGGCAATGCCTTTGCCGGCCGCCACGCCGTGCAATACGATACTCATCTTATTCGCCTTCGCCGAAGTAGTCGTTAATCAAACCAGTGAGCGCGGCCATTGCCGCCGCTTCGTCGGCGCCCTCGGTTTCCAATTCGATGACCGTGCCTTTGGCGGCCGCCAACATCATCAAGCCCATAATGCTTTTGCCGTTGACACGGTTGCCGTTTTTGGTGACCCACACTTCGCTTTGGAACTGCGACGCGGTTTGGGTGAACTTGCTGGAGGCGCGGGCGTGCAGACCTAATTTGTTAATGATTTCGATTTCTTGCTTCAGCATGGGATTCCTTTTTTAGGCGTTCTGAGCTTGGTTGGGATGTTACGCAAACGCAAGGTTTTCAGACGGCCTCAAGCGCTTTTTCTTTGCCCTGCGCACGGCAAATCAGGCCTTCCGGCTCTTCGGTAATGGCGAAAATGCCCTTAATCGCCGCCTCGCGCACCAACTCGGTAAACTGGTGCAGATTGTCCGATTTGTCGGCATAGGCCACCGCCTTAATCATCATCGGCGCGTTTAAGCCGGTGAGGATGGCGGACTTGTCGGCGCGCACCAAACGGCGCGCGGCGTTACACGGGGTTGCACCGAAAATATCGGTCATAATCAACACGCCGTGGTTGTCGGGAAATTCCTGAATATCCGCAATGGCGCGGTTGATGATGTCGTCTTGGTTTTCATCGGGCTGTACGCCGAGAATGCGCACATTGTCGGGAATGCCGCTCGGGAAAAAATGGTTGGTCAGGCCGCGGTAGGCTTCGCCGACGGATTCGTGGGTAATAATCAGCAAACCGATCATGGTGGTTTCCTAAAAAAGATGGGGTGGTGTGTGGGTAATATATTGTTGTTTGCCGCAAAAACAAGCGGTTTTAGCGCTGTAAAAACTGCATTTTAGCTTCGCAGAAACTTCGTTTTAGCTTCGCAGAAACTCGCAGAGCTCGTTTTAGCTGCGCAGAAACTTCGTTTTCAGACGGCCTTAATTCTGCTTCAAGGCATAAATCTCGCCCAAATTGCGCCAGCAGCCGGCGGCGTCCATGCCGTAGCCAAACACATAGCGGTTGGGTACATCCAAGCCGACATAATCAGCGCGGGTGGGTTTTTCCTTATCAATCAGCTTGTTGGCAAATACCGCCGCACGGCAGCTGGCCGCGCCCATCGCCAGCAGCTTTTCCTGAATCACATGCATGGTGTGGCCTTCGTCGAGAATATCGTCCACCACCACCACATGCCGCCCCTGAATCTGCTCGGGGTCGGGCATGCGCTTCCAGTTGAACGCGCCGCCCGCCAGCTTGTCGCCGTAGCGCGAAACGTGCACATAATCAAAATCCAAAGGAAAACGCAGCAGCGGCAACAGCTTGCCGGTAAACACCACCGCCCCGCCCATCACCGGCAGCAGCAACGGATATTTATCGCCCAAATCGCGGGTAATTTCATCGGCCACGCGTTGCAGCGCGGCTTCGCAGGCGGCATGGTCGAACAGCAGCTCGGCGGTGTCGAGCATGGCTTGGGTGTCGCGGCGTTTGGCTTCTAAATCAATCATGGTTATCGTATTCGGGAGAATTGTCTGTTTGGAAGGGTATATTATAAGCCAAAGGCCGTCTGAAAATCTCCTTGATTTTCAGACGGCCTTTCTTTAATTAATCTGCTTTAAAACATCTATCAGTTTTTCACCGACAGCTTTAGCAAGATTGACGGGTACGGCATTGCCGATTTGCTTGTATTGGCTGCCCATTGCGCCCTGAAATTGCCATTCGTCGGGAAAGGTCTGGATACGGGCGTACTCCCGCACCGTAAGCGGTCGGGTTTCGTCGGGGTGGCAGCGTTCGGTTTGGTTTTGTGCGGGAGCGCAGGTCAGGGTCAGGCTCGGCTCGTCCCACCCCAAACGACGGGCCATGCCTGTACGTCCTCCGCCTAAAAAATAGCTGCCTTTCATATATTCCCGTGCTATATCATCAGGCAAATCACGCCAACAACCACCGGGCGGTACTAAATCCATGACGGCTTTTTTGCGTTCGGGATATTGCTGTCCCTCGGATTCTGGTACATCGGTGTCGTACAGTTCGCCGGCTTTTAGGGCATCGGCCATGGTCATCGGGCGGATGTAAGGTTCGGGCCATTCAAAATGCGCTGTGTCCGCCAAATCCTCACGGATACTGATAATAAAAATCCGTTCGCGTTTTTGCGGTACACGGTATTGCACGGCATTCAGTACGCGAGGTTCAATCAGGCGGTAACCCAAATCTTTTAAGGTCTGTTTAATGGTCGCCAAGGTTCGCCCTTGGTCGTGATTTACCAAACCGCGCACGTTTTCGCCCAAAATCACTTTTGGCTGCACCTCTGCAATGGCACGGGCAAATTGGAAAAACATTGTGCCGCGAATATCGTTGAAACCCTCGCCTTTGCCAGCATAGGAAAAGGCTTGGCAGGGAAAACCGCCTGATAAAAAATCCACTTTGCCGCGATAAGGGGAAAAATCAATACCGCACACATCGCCTTCTACCACATTCCAATTCGGGCGGTTGGTACGCAGGGTGTCGCAGGCATTTTTGTCCCATTCGTTCAGCAGCACGGCTTCAAAGCCTGCTTGCTCCAAGCCCAAGGCTAAGCCGCCCGCTCCGGCAAACAGCTCGATACTGCGGAATTTTTTATTTTGGGTTTGCGGTTCGTTTTTCGGCTTGTTGTCCGAGAGGCCAAAAAGGTTTAATTGCATTTCACTCATTTAAATTAAAATTCTCAAATCCTTGATATGTCTTGAAAGCCAGTAAATACAGGCTTTGTAAAATATGATTTGTTTCTTGGGCTTTCAAATCTTCAATTACCGTATTTTGGATAACCCGTTTTTTCTGTTTGGAAACGACATTGCTGATGACGTGAGGCAGAATCCGACAGAGTTTTTGGAAGGCGAATTTATCACCTGTAACCAATTCGTAAAATTTATCAATTGAAATTCTACGGATTTGTTTGTGTTTCATCTGCTGCTTGTCAACCGTACAGACCCATTCTATGTTTTGGGATTTGGCTGCGATGATTTCCGCCAGATAGCAGGTTGCCTCGGGGTCATTCAACAATTTGTTCTGCATCCGTATATAGGTTTTGGCTGATGAAGAGCTGTTCATCGTATTGTGCTTATTTTTCATCTCCACATAAATTTTCTGCTGCGGATTTACTATATCGAATCCCGTTTTAGGTACACTCCAATTTTGACTGTTGATATATTGGAAAATATTCTGATGGAAATAGCCGATGTGGTTGGTGTTGGATTTGTCGATTTGCCGTAAAACTTCGTTTTGCAGAATATTTTCCAAATTCTGATTCGTGTAACCGTTTTCGTAAATACCTGAATCAAAGGTCAGCTTAATCGGGTCAACCAAATTTTTATTTAAATCTTTCAAACTGATTTTGAAGCGGTATTTTTTGACGGTGTTTTCAACGTGCTCGAACAAATTTTCATCGCTGATGAAAGATAATCCGTATTTCATCTGTTTCTCTTTGTTTTTATAACAGAGGCTGGATTATGCGGTCTTTCAGAGCCAACTTCAAGGCCGTCTGAAAATCGGGCAGGTTTTAGCTCCGCAAAAACGCGCAAAGCTTGTTTTAGCTGCAGAAACGCACAAATATGCGTTTTCAGACGGCCTGTTCTTATACCCTCATCACGCGGAAAGTCAGGTTAACCCTCGGTTCGGAGACTTTGCTGCTTTTCGTCACCGCATGCAGCCAGTGGCGCTGCGTTTCCCCGCGCATGATGATGAGTTGGCCGTGCTGCAACATCAGGTCGCGTTTTTCGCCGCTGCTGCGGTGTTTGAAGGCAAATTTACGCGTGGCGCCGAAGCTGAGCGAGGCAATCGCAGCGTTTGGGGTCAGTGAGGTTTCGTCGTCGCTGTGCCACGCCATGCCTTCGCCGCTGTGGTGGTAGAGGTTGAGCAGGCAGGAGTTGAAGACGGTCGGGCTGACGGCGGCGATATGCTGCTCAACGGCTTGTTTGAGCGCCAGCAAGGTGTCGTTCCACGGCAGGGCGGTGCGGCTGATGCCGGAGTAGGTATAGGTAAAATTTCGGTTGCCGTACCACGCGACTTTGCGGGCGGTAACGATGCGGCGGCCGAACATCACGGCTTCATCGTGCTGCCACGGAATGTCGTGCAACAGAATCTGCAAATAGCGGTCGGCTTCGCTCGGGCTGAAAATCACGCCGTAATCGTTGACGACACCGTCGTAGGGCAGCAGGTTTTCATCGGGCGGGAACAGGTTGAAATCGCTCATGGTTGCGGGTCTTGTTAAGGGGGCAAAGGCGGATACGTGGTTTAGGGTTTTTATTGTAGCGCGAAGAAAGGGTGGTTTGCATACGTGGCGTAATGCGCCTGAATATTTTGGCGGGGTGTTATCTTTCTTCCTTTTGACCGATACCGTTTTTAGCTCCGCAAAAACGTGCAAAGCTTGTTTTAGCTTCGCAGAAACTTCGTTTTCAGACGGCCTTCGATTTCGACATTAGCTGCATTCAGGGAAAATGCGTGATTAAAGACGTCGGCGGCGTGCGTGCGACCTATCAGAAAATTATCCGCGCCAAGTCTTGCGGCTAGGTATTTACCGTTCGATAAAACAAGCTCCTGTTTCGTATGGAAATTCCTACGAAACAGGAGCTTGTTTTATTTACATGCGCTTTCCTATTAATGGAACTGCATACCGCCGTCAACGATAATGGTTTGGCCGGTAATATAGTCGGAATCTTTACCCGCTAAGAAGCCGACCACGTTGGCGACATCTTCTGCTTCCGACAAACGACCCAAGGTGATGTATTGGGAAAATTGCTGCATACCCCATTCATCGTCTTTGCCTGCATTTTGACCGACGCGGTGCGCAATATCGAACATCATCGGGGTTTTGACAATGCCCGGTGCATACGCATTGACGGTAATGCCGTCTTTGGCCAAGTCGCGGGCGGCTGTTTGGGTAATACCGCGCACGGCAAATTTTGAACCGCAATACAAAGCCAGTTCAGGGTTGCCGACCACACCTGCCTGGCTGGTGGCATTGATGATTTTACCGCCATGCCCCAGCGCTTTGAATTGTTTGGCCGCCGCTTGAATGCCCCATAATACGCCGGCTACGTTGACGCCATATACCTGCTCGAACTGCTCTTGGGTAATGGTGTCAATCGGTGTGGTCGGCGCCACGCCTGCGTTGTTGACGACAACATTCAAATCGCCGAATTTTGCCACCACTTCGTCAAATGCGGCATGCACCGCTTCACGGTCAGCCACATTCACTTTAACCGCAAGCGTATCCTACGCAGAAATGGCGGCGGCAGCTGCTTTCGCCGTATCCAAATTGTAATCCAACAAACCAATTTTAAAACCATCGGCATGCAAGCGTTTGGCAATCGCAAGGCCGATGCCTTGACCTGCGCCGGTTATAATCGCTACTTTCACTGAATTACTCATTTTGATACTCCATTTAGAGGTTAATGAATCTTGAGTATTGTACTATTTATAAGATTTATCAATGCTTTTTACACTATCCAACAATTAATAAAAATAATATATTCATTTGAGTAATAACCATCTGCCGGATTAAAAATCCTTTTCAGACGGCCTGTCGGCGCTTTTGCTATAATCGCATTTTCTTTAATTTTCGTCGTTTCAGACGGCCTCTCGCTGATTTTATCCCATGCACCAAGACCCCTACTTATTCCTCGAAAACCTCGATTCCCCCGCCACACAAGCCTTTGCCGCCCAAGCCCATGCCGAAACGGTGGCGCGTTTTCTGAATCATCCTGAAGCACGCGCCCTTTCAGACGGCATTTTGGCGCAAATGCAGGACACGCGGCAGATTCCGTTTTGTCAGGAACACCGCGCGCGCATGTACCATTTCCACCAAGATGCGGAGTATCCGAAAGGCGTGTACCGCGTGTGTACCGCCGCGACCTACCGCAGCGGGTATCCCGAATGGGAGATTCTGTTTTCGGTGGCGGATTTTGACGAAATTTTGGGCGATGATGTCTATCTCGGCGGCGTGTCGCACTTGGTGGAGCAGCCCGACCGTGCGCTGCTGACCTTGAGCCGTGCGGGGGGCGATACGGCTTATACATTGGAAGTGGATTTGGCGGCGGGTGCGCTGGTGGAAGGCGGTTTTCATTTTCCGGCGGGCAAAAACCATATTTCGTGGCGCGATGAAAACAGCGTGTGGGTCTGCCCCGCGTGGGACGAGCGCCAGCTCACGGCGGCGGGTTATCCGCGCGAAGTGTGGCTGGTGGAACGCGGGCAGGGCTTTGAAGAGAGTACGCCCGTGTATCAGATTGATTCAGACGGCATGATGGTAAACGCTTGGCGCTACCTCGACCCGCAGGGTTCGCCCATTGATTTGATTGAATCGTCCGACGGTTTTTACACCAAAACTTATCTGCAAGTCACGAAAGACGGCGAAGCCAAGCCGCTGAACCTGCCGCAAGACTGCGACGTGGTCGGCTATCTGGCGGGGCATATCCTGCTGATGCTGCGCAAAGATTGGCACCGCGCCAACCAAAGCTATCCGTCCGGCTGCCTGCTGGCGGTAAAGCTGAACAAGGGCGAGTTGGGCGCGGCGCAGATGTTGTTTGCGCCGGATGAGACGCAGGCGCTGGAGAGCGTGGAAACCACCAAGCGTTTTGTGGTGGCGAGTGTGCTGGATAAAGTAAAAGGCCGTCTGAAAGCGTGGCGTTTTGAGGGTGGGCGTTGGCAGGAAGCCGAACTGCCGCGCCTACCTGCCGGTGTGCTGGAACTGGCCGACCAGCCGTGGGGGGGCGATGTGGTCTATATTGCCGCCAGCGATTTCACCACGCCGCTGACCTTATATGCGTTGGATTTGAACGTGATGGAGCTGACCGTCATGCGCCGCCAGCCGCAGCAGTTCGATCCGAACGGCATTGAGGTTCGCCAATTTCAGACGGCCTCTGCCGACGGCGTGCAGATTCCTTACTATCATGTCGGCAAAACGGCGGATAAAAACACGCCGACGCTGGTGTATGTCTATGGCGGTTTCGGCGTGCCCGAGCTGCCGCATTATCTGGGTAGTATCGGCAAATACTGGCTGGAGCAGGGGAATGCTTTTGTGTTGGCCAACGTGCGCGGCGGCGGCGAGTTCGGCCCGCAATGGCATCAGGCGGCGCAGGGCTTGAGCAAACACAAAAGCGCAGAAGATTTGCTGGCGGTAGTGCACGATTTGCACAAACGCAGCCTGACTTCCCCCGCCAAAACCGCCTTGCAGGGCGGCAGCAACGGCGGCTTGGTGGTGGCTTCCGCTTTTGTGCGCGAACCGCAAGCCATAGGCGCGATGGTGTGCGAAATGCCGCTGACCGATATGCTGCGCTATCCCCTGTTATCGGCAGGCGCAAGCTGGACGGACGAATACGGCAACCCCTTGAAATACGACATCTGCGCCGAGTATTGGGCAGCGCATTCGCCGTATCACAATCTTGCCGACGACCAAAGCTATCCGCCCGCGCTCATCACCACCAGTTTGAGCGATGACCGCGTTCACCCCGCCCACGCGCTCAAGTTTTACGCCAAGCTGCGCCAAATCAGCAGTCAAAGCTGGCTTTATGCCCCCGACGGCGGCGGACACACCGGCAACGGCACGCAGCGCGACGCAGCCGACGAATTGGCGTGTGTATTGATGTTTTTAAAAGAAATGTTGTGTTAAAACCGTTGCCTTAGGCCGTCTGAAAGCCGAAAATCATTTTCAGACGGCCTGCGGCAGTATGGTATTTCATGCCAGATAACCGCCAACTGTTTGATAAACCACAAAAACAAAAAGCTGCTTGTAGGATAAAATCAGCCTATGATAATATGCAGCTTAGTGCAAAGATTCCCATTTTAAGTGTCCAAAGCGCTTTTTAGATGGAAAGCTCTAACCAAATTCGGTAAAATAGACACCGACTTACTTTTTCTTAACCCGCCGCAAGGCACAGAAGGAACGACTGATATGTCAAACATCGAACAACAAGTTAAAAAAATTGTTGCTGAACAACTGGGCGTAAACGAAGCCGAAGTGAAAAACGAATCTTCTTTCCAAGACGATTTGGGCGCTGATTCTTTGGATACCGTTGAATTGGTAATGGCTTTGGAAGAAGCTTTCGGTTGCGAAATCCCTGACGAAGAAGCCGAAAAAATCACCACCGTACAACTGGCTATCGACTACATCACCGCCCACAACGGTTAATTGTCAAACGATACCCTTACGGCCTCTGCTGCGTATGCGCCATCAGAGGCTTTTCCCATATTACAGGCTTGAAATTAGAGTAAAATTCTAATTCCGCCTGTCGGCAGTATTTCGGTTGCGGATGTTCCTGCCGATTTGACTGCCAACCGGATTTCCCGGCCGTTTTGTCAGACGGCCAAACCAAACGCAGCCCTGCCGGTTTGCATAAGGCACAACCCCACAGCGAGATTATCATGAGTCAGAGAAGAGTAGTCATCACAGGCCTCGGCCAAGTATCACCGGTCGGCAACGACGTCGCCACCGCATGGAGCAACCTGCTCGCCGGTAAAAGCGGCATCGGCTCGATTACCCGCTTCGATGCCTCCGAAATCAACAGCCATGTCGCCGGCGAAGTGCGCGATTTCAATATCGGCGACTACATCAGCGCCAAAGAAGCCCGCCGCATGGACGTGTTTATCCACTACGGCATTGCCGCCGCATTGCAGGCGATTGCCGATTCCGGTTTGGACGACACCCCTGATTTGGATAAAGACCGCATCGGCGTCAACATCGGCTCCGGTATCGGCGGCATGCCCAGTATTGAAGCCACCGCTAAAGCCGTGTTTGAAGGCGGTGCGCGCAAAATCAACCCGTTTTTTATTCCCGGTTCGCTGATTAACCTGGTGTCCGGCCATGTGACCATCCTCAAAGGCTACCGCGGCCCGAGCTACGGCATGGTATCCGCCTGTACCACCGGTGCGCATTCTATCGGCGATTCCGCCCGCCTGATTAAATACGGCGACGCCGACGTGATGATTGCCGGCGGTTCCGAAGGCGCATTGAACCTCTTGAGCGTGGGCGGTTTTGCCGCCATGAAAGCCTTGTCCACCCGCAACGACGACCCGGCCACCGCTTCCCGCCCGTGGGACAAAGACCGCGACGGTTTCGTCATCAGCGAAGGCGCGGGCATTTTGGTGTTGGAAGAATTGGAACACGCCAAAAAACGCGGCGCGAAAATCTATGCCGAAATCGTCGGCTTCGGCATGAGCTCCGACGCCTACCACATCACCGCGCCGAATGAAGAAGGCCCGGCGCTGGCCGTGACCCGCGCTTTGAAAGACGCCGGTTTGAACGCCGAAGACGTAGATTATGTCAACGCGCATGGTACTTCTACCCCGTTGGGCGACGCCAACGAAACCAAAGCCCTGAAACGCGCTTTGGGCGAACATGCCTACAAAGTCATCGTCAACTCCACCAAATCCATGACTGGCCACCTGCTCGGCGCCGCCGGCGGCGTGGAAGCGCTGTACAGCGTATTGGCGATTCACGAACAAAAATCCCCGCCGACCATCAATATCTTCAACCAAGACATTGAAGCCGGTTGCGATTTGGACTACTGCGCCAACGAAGCGCGCGACGCGAAAATCAATGTGGCGATTTCCAACTCCTTCGGCTTCGGCGGTACCAACGGTACGCTGGTGTTTAAAAAGTTTGAAGGCTAAACGGATTTGAGGTGAAAAATGCCGTCTGAAATATTGGGTTTCAGACGGCATTTGTGTATAAGGCGGCTATTTCAACTTTATAGTGAAATTACTCAAAAACCAAACTAATAAGTACCACGTAGGTTGGGTTGTAAACCCAATTTGCCCGAATACCCGTTAGGACTTCATCCCAACCTACTCAGTTTGGTTTTGACGAATTTGACTATATCAGTCTGGTAAGAAAATCAAGGCCGTCTGAAAGCAGAAACTGTTTTCAGACGGCCTTTTTGCTTTTTAACGTGAGTTCGGGATAAGCAATTCAAATATATTTATTGTTTTCAGAATAGTATGTAGTTCAGCAGACAGAAAATCTCTAGATTTTCGTCATTCCCGCGCAGGCGGGAATCCAGAAGCCCAATATTTCTGTAATGTTTTCAAGGTATCAGAACTCCAAACGTCTGGATTCCCGCCTGCGCGGGAATGACGAATCCTTACGGATTCTGTCTGCCTAATCAAAATACATTTTTGAAATTTAAAAAGATATTCTATCTGCTTATCCCGAACTCACGTTTTTTATGCTTACACGCGGCCGCGCACAAACTGCGCGGTAATCTCCGCTACGCGCACGCCATAGAGACGGGCGGATTCCAAATCACCTGCGGACATTTCCTCTACCGAACGCAAGCCGGAAGACGACATTGCGCCGATACTGGCGTCCAAACGGTTAATCGCATTGGTACTCGAGCCGTCGGCGCGGGTCAGCGCGTTTTCTTCGTTGTAGCCCGGTGCTTGATTGAGGCCGATAAAAATCATGCCCTGCTGCATGGCGTTGACAAACAGGCCGATGAGCGTGGTCATTTTGTCGCCGTCCAGATTGCAGGCGTTGGTAAATGCACCGGCGATTTTGTTCTGCCATGCACGGTTGAACCAGCGCGATACGGCGGCTTCCTGAAAAGCCTTCATTCCGGCGGAAACATTGCCCATATAGGTCGGGCAGCCGAAAATAATCGCGTCAACGGTATCGAGAAATTCCAACTGTTGCGCCGCTTCGCCGACTTCCAAAAAAGAAACTTCCGCACCGGCAACCGATTCGGCACCTGCTTTGACAGCCTCGGCCTGACGCTGCGTGTGGCCGTTACCGCTGTGGTAAACGATGGCGATTTTAGTCATGTTGTATCCTTAGAAAAAAGGCGGGCAACCGCGCGTGTTACCCGCCTGATTGGGTATGCAGAAAATTAGAAACGGAAATCGGCCGACCAGCCCAGTTTGGCTTTGGCTTTGTCGCTGTTGATTTCAGGTGCGTCGTCGGCGATGTTGAATACGCCGGATTCGGTTTGGTTAACTGCCAAGAAAGCGGCTTGCACGGCGGCGTCCACATTCACGGAAGGCGTACCGGCAAACGGCGCGTCAAAGCCGGTACCTTTGCCGTAGAGCAGGCCGTTGCGCAAGACCACGCTGACGAATTTGCCGTTAAGGGTTTGTTGCTCCAAGCTGTACACGGCGCGGGAAGTTTCGCCGTAGGCCGGGTCTTCAAAGTTTAGCAGCGGTGATTCTTCGGTAAACGGCGTGTTGCCCGGCTCATACACAAAAGCAATGCTTTGGGCGATGAATCTTTCCACACCGGCGGCTTCGGCAGCGGCCACCAGATTGGCCGTGCCTTCTTCGCGGATACGCGCATTGCGCACCAGCGCTGCTTCCATTTGGTCGGCAGGCAGGCCGTCGGGCAGGTCGGTTAATTGGTGGCTCAACACGCTCGGTTTGGCTTCGGCCACGGCTTTGATGACCGCTTCTTTGTCAAAAATATCCACAATAACAGGTTTGACACCCATTTGGGCGAGCATTTCAGCCTTGGCTTCGGTACGGGTCGTGCCGTAAACCGTCCAGCCTGCATCCAGCAGCAGTTGGCACAAAGGTTTGCCGATAACGCCGCTGGCGCCGGCCACAAAAATGGTTTTATTCATGATTTTTCCTTTAAAAAAGAATTCGGTGTAACGGAATAAGCGCTATTCTACTTTTAGCCGCCTTTAGGATAAAGTAGCTGAAATCGTTTTATTTGTACGGATTTTCGGATAATATCGGGCGCAGACGCAGACAATGAAGGATAAAACGATGAACACGATTCATTTGGAGGCGGTGCGCGCTTTTTGCCGCATTGTGGAAACCGGCGGTTTCGGCAAGGCAGCGGAGCAGTTGGGGATGGCGAAAACCACGGTTTCCGGACAAATTCAGGCGCTGGAAGAGGGTTTGGGCGTGACTTTGCTGCACCGTTCCACGCGGCGCGTGTCGCCGACGGCCGACGGTTTGGCTTATTATGAGACCGTAAAGCCGCTCTTGGAGCAGTTTGATGAGGCCAACCAATACATCGCCACGCGCGGGCAGATTTCAGGCCGTCTGAAAATCGAAACCACTGCGCCGCTGGGTTCGTATCTGCTTATGCCCGCGCTGCCGGAATTTTTGCACCGCCATCCCGATTTGCAGCTGGAAATCCGTTGCAGCGAGCGGGCGGTGGATTTGATTGCCGAGGGCATAGACTGCGCCTTGCGCGGCGGGCCGGTGACTGATCCTGATTTGGTGTGCCGCCGAATCGGGCAAATGCGTTTTTGCCTGTGCGCCTCGCCCGACTATCTGGCGAACGCGCCCGCGCTGAACCACCCGCAGGATTTGGCAAACCACCGCAATATCGGTTTCCGCTTTCCCGGTTCGGACAAACTTTATACCTACACGCTGCACCGCGACAGCGAACATTTTACCGTCGAAACCGAGCCGGTAATGACCTTCAATAATGCCGATGTCTATACCAACGCGGCGCTGGCGGGGTTGGGCATTGTCAACGTGCCCAAAGCGTCGGTGGCGGGGTTGGGCATTGTCAACGTGCCCAAAGCGTCGGTGGCGCATTATTTTGCCGACGGGCGGCTGGCGGAGGTATTGCCCGAATGGGCGCCCGACAGCATGCCGGTCAGTTTGGTCTATCCTTATGCGCGGCACCGTTCGGCGCGGGTGCAGGCGTTTGTGGATTGGGCGGTGCCGCTGTTTGAGCAGAATCCGCTGTGGCGTTTGTGATGGGGTAATCCGTCAAAGGCCGTCTGAAAAATCAAGTTTTTCAGACGGCCTTTGTGCTGGGCGGGTTGGAATCAAACGCTGCGTAGGTTGGGATGAAATCCCAACGGTCATGCAGGTTGTCGGGCTGATAACCCAACCTACACCATATTATTTCGGCTTGGCTGCTAACCAAGCAAATCCAAACGAAACACGCCGCGCAGGGCGTTGCTTAAACGGATTTCCTGCGCTTGGGCAAGCATTTCCCGCGTTATCCGGCTCTCGCGCACGCTGCCCGCGCCCAAATAGCGTTGCGGGTCGGCCAAGACCGCCTGCCGCATGACGCCGTTGAGAATATCCAAATCCAAGGCGGGCGTGTGCCATTGTCCGTCGATGTTCACAAACACATTGCTGCGCCCGCCTTCCAGCAGCAGGCCGTCTGAATTGAATAGCAAACCGTCAAACGCGCCTTGCGCTTCGGCTTCGCGCCACACTTTATCCAAGATTTCGCGGCGGTCGGTTTTGAAACGGCGCAGGTAGTCATGCGCAGGCAGCGTGTGCGGCGAAACCGTCACGCGCTGAACGCCTTGCAATTCATTAATTTCGGCATGGCTAAAATGCAGGCCGTCTGAATTTAACAGGACTTTCAGACGGCATAAGGCCGGCGGCATGGCACGGATATAATCTTGAATCTGCGCGGCAAAATCATCGGGCAGAACCAGATTGAAGGCAAGGGCGGCGTTTTTCAGACGGCCTGAGTGCAAGTCCCACAAGGCGCAGCGCTTGCTTTCAATACGCATGGTTTCAAACACGCCGAAATCGGGGCGCAGGCTGCTGAGAAAACGCGCTTTCCAGCCGCATTCTTCATATTCCGCCTGCGCATCGCTGTCAATCACAATGCCCGAGCCGACGCCGTATTCGCCGCGATAGAGGCCGTCTGAAAGCGGCGCAAGCTGAAGGGTACGGATAACCACGTTCAACACGCCTTCAAAGCCCAAACCGCTGTCGCACGGATTGAGAAAGCCGATACTGCCGGTATAGAGGCCGCGCGGCGCGATTTCCAAATCTTCAATAATCTGCATGCTCATGCGCTTGGGCGCGCCGGTAATCGAGCCGCAGGGGAAGGCGGCGCGGAACACATCGGCGGCGGTCACATTAGGCTTCGTTTGCGCCTCAATCGCGCTGGTCATCTGCCACACGCTGCCGAAGCGCGACACCTTAAACGGCTCGGGCACGCGCACTTTGCCCGTTTGCGCGATTTTGCCCAAATCGTTGCGCAATAAATCCACAATCATCACGTTTTCGGCGCGGTTTTTCGGGTCGGCCTGCAATTCGCACGCGCGTTGCTCGTCTTGGCCGTCATTGAGAATCGGCGCCGTGCCTTTCATCGGTTCGGTGGTGATGAGGCCGTCTGAATGAATGTTGAGGAAGAGTTCGGGCGAGAAACACAATGTCCACGTATCGCCACCTTCGTTGTCGGGCAGGTGTAGCAGCGCGGCATAGGGCACAGGCTGGCGCAGGCGGCGGTACAAATCAATCGGATTGCCGTAGGCGTTGAGGTGTAAGCGGGTGGTGTAGTTGATTTGGTAGGTGTCGCCGCGACGGATGGCGGCGTGGATTTTGCCGATGGCATCGAGATAGTCGGCTTGGGCGACATTGCTTTGCGGTGTGGAAATACCGGCGGGCAGGCCGTCTGAAGATTGCGCCAGCCAGCTTGCCGCGTCAACGCTTTGGCAGTCGGCAAACCAGTGCAGCGCCAGTTGTCCGCTTTGGGCGGTGGCGACGTTTAACAGCGGCGCACCGAAAGCGTAGTCTGCGCACAACACCGCATGCAGCCCCTGCGCCCAGCCTTGTTGCAGCAGGGAATCGAGCGTATCGAGTCGGTCGGCGTTGAGAAAATGCGTTTGTCGGTGATTTTGATACAGTTTTGCTTGGCCGCTGAGGGCGTCGTCGAGCAGGGCGAAGAAAGACATGGCAGTGCTGCAAATATTTTGATTATACATGATTTTTCAGGGTAAAAAAGCGGGCGGCGCAGCCGGATAAAAATGTGTAATTTAGTGTAGGACGGCGGTGGCGCAAACAGGTAAAATAATGCTAAAGAATCATCATACCATGACAAATCGCGATAAATAGAACAGGAGTTACCCATGACAGACCATCAATTACAACCGTTTGAAACCATTGATGTCAGCGGCCAAGAGGATAAATTGCAGGTATTTGAAAGAGCCGTGTTGGAGCATAAAGGGCTGGGCACGCCGGAAAATTCCAACAGCGCCCCTCTGCCGGAAAGTTATCCCTACAAGCAGCGTATGCGCCGTTCCACTTATGAGGCGGAGAAGAAAAAGCTGCAAATCGAATTGCTGAAAGTGCAGAGCTGGGTGAAAGATTCCGGCCAAAAAATCGTCAGCCTGTTTGAAGGCCGCGACGCGGCGGGCAAGGGCGGTACGATTAAGCGCTTTATGGAGCATTTAAACCCGCGCGGCGCGCGCGTGGTTGCTTTGGAAAAACCCACCGCCACCGAGCGCGGACAATGGTATTTCCAACGCTATGTGCAAAACCTGCCGACGGCGGGCGAAATGGTGTTTTTCGACCGTTCTTGGTACAACCGCGCCGGTGTCGAGCGCGTGATGGGCTTTTGCGAACCTAACGAATACTTGCTCTTCATGCGCCAAACGCCAGAATTCGAGCGTATGCTGGTGGCCAGCGGTATCCATCTGTTTAAATTTTGGTTTTCCGTGTCCCGCGAAGAGCAGCTGCGCCGCTTTATCTCGCGCCGCGACGACCCGCTGAAACACTGGAAACTCTCGCCTGTCGATATCCAGTCGCTTGACCGCTGGGACGATTACACCGAAGCGAAAGACGCAATGTTCTTCCACACCCACACCGGCGACGCGCCGTGGACGATTATCCGATCCGACGACAAAAAACGCGCACGTCTCAACTGTATCCGCTATTTCCTGCACCAGTTGGATTACCCGGGCAAAGACGTAAACGCCATCGGCAAGGTGGATGAGAAAATCGTGTTGGTGCCGAAAACGCGTTATCAGGAACGCAATATTGATATGGCGTAAACGTAAGATTTTGATGTAAATGGCAAAGGCCGTCTGAAAATATTTTCAGACGGCCTTCGCGTATTTTTAGGGCGGCACACCCTACGTCGGTTTTGCGGGAAATCTGCTGTTTTGCAAGTCAAGCGGTGGGCAGCAAATGCCACTTACGCCTCTCCCTCCAACCCCAACGTCTCCTGCGCCGTTTCGGTCAGTTTCTTATCCAATTGCTTGCCCGCTTTTACGCCCAGCAAACGCAGTTTCTCCGCCCGTCCGACCAGATTGCCACGCCCTTCGGTGAGCTGTTTGTAGGCCGTCTGATACTGGCTTTGCGCCTGCTCCAGATTTTTGCCCACGCCTTCCAGCGTGGTGACGAAGCCGACAAATTTGTCGTACAGTCGTCCGCCTTCTTCCGCAATCGCCAGCGCGTTTTGGTTTTGCTGCTTGTTGCGCCAAATATGCGCCACAGTGCGCAATGTCGCCAAGAGCGTGCTCGGGCCGGTGAGCATAATGCGTTTGTCGAAGCACTCTTGAAACAGATTGGCGTCGTGTTGCAGCGCGGTGAGGTAGGCCGGTTCGACCGGGATAAACATAAATACGAAATCCAGCGTGTTGACGCCGGCCAAATCGGTGTAGTCTTTTTGCGCCAAGCCTTTGAGGTGGGCGCGGATGCTGGCGGTGTGTGCGTCCAGCGCGGCTTGCGCTTCCGTTTCGTCGGTGGCTTGGGTGTAGCGCACATACGCGGTCAGCGATACTTTCGAGTCAATGACAATCTGCTTGCCGTCGGGCAGGTTGACCAATACGTCGGGCTGCAAACGGCGCGTGCTGCCGTCTTCTTCCGTGCGCGTGGCGGCGGCCTGCACGATATACTCGCGCCCTTTTTGCAGGCCGGAGTGTTCTAAGACGCTTTCTAAAATCATTTCGCCCCAGTTGCCCTGCGCCTTGTTTTGCGTGCCGGTAAGCGCGTCGGTGAGGGCTTTGGCGTCTTGGTGCAGCTGGTTGTTTAGGGATTGCAGGCGCTTGAGTTCGGTTTCCAGCGTCAGGCGTTCGCGCGATTCTTTTTCGTAGGTGTGTTGCACCAATTCGGAAAAGCCGTGGATACGCTCGTTGAGGGGATTCAAAAGCTGCCCCAAGTGCTCTTTGTTTTGCTCGGTAAAGCGGCGGCTTTTTTCTTCCAAAATGGTGTTGGCGAGGTTTTGGAACTGGTCGCTCAGGCTTTGCCGCGCTTCTGTCAATAGCGCCAGTTTCTCTTCGGTGGCTTGGCGTTCCTGCTCGATTTGGGTGTGCAAGCGCTCGTTGCGCACCTGCAAATCCTGCGCTTCTTGCTGCAATTCCTGATAATCCTGTTTCAGACGGCCTGCTTCTGCTTCGCGCTCCTGTAAGTGTTCGATTTGCTGACAGGCGGCGGCAAAGCGGATATGGGATTCCTGCGCTTCGTCCAGCAAATCTTGGATTTGGCGGCGGCAGTCGGCCAGCTCGCCCTCGGCACGTGCTTGCGCTTCGGCGGCATACTGGTATTGCTGTGTGCGCTCGGCCAGCTCGTGATTGAGCAGAAACTGCTGCGACTGGGCGGCGTTGCGGGCGAGCAGCCAAGTGATGAGTGCGCCGAAAAACAGGGCGGCGAGGGCGGTTAAAATCAAAAGCGTGGTGGCGGACATGGCAAAAGGCCGTCTGAAAAAGGAAACAGGCAACTATATCATGTTTGCCGCATTTTCAGACGGCCTTGAGGAGGAGTATGATGGGCGTTTTAAACAGGAGGGCAAAATGGCGGATTTTCTGCATACGGTATGGTTTGCGCTGAATGTGACCCTGCCCAGCGTGTTGCTGCTGGGCATGGGCATATTGCTGCGGCGGCTGGGCATGGCGGACACGAATTTTATCGCGCAGGCCTCGAAAATCGTGTTTTATTTCGGCATTCCCTGCCTGCTGTATTCAAATTTAATGCAGAGTGATATTCATGTGGGCGAGCAGGCGGATATGCTGCTGGCGGGCGCGGTGTCGGTGTTGCTGTGTTATGCGTTGGGCGAAGTGTATGCGTGGAAATTCGTGCCGGACATCCGCGATAAGGGCGTGTTTGTGCAGGGCGTGTTTCGCGGCAACTTGGGTTCGATGGGTTTGGCTTATGTATTGAATGCCTACGGTCAGCAGGGGATTGCCGCCGGTGCGGTTTATACCGGCGCGATTACGTTGTTGTTTAATATTTTGGGCGTGGTGAGCTTGAGTCGCGGGCAGGAAGGCTCGTTGTGGGACAAGCTGCGTGGCACGCTGAAAAAAATCATGGTTAATCCGCTGATTCTGGGTATTTTGGCGGCGCTGGTATGCCGCTTGGTCGGCTTTATGCCGCCGCAGTCGGTGATGAAGGGCGTGGACTATGTGGCCGATTTGTCGGTACCTCTGGCGCTGATTTGCGCGGGCGCGGCCTTTGATTTCAAAGTGTTGTCCAAATTGGGCGATTTGTCGATGTTGGCGAGTATCGGGCGTTTGATTGTCGCGCCGGTGTTGACCGTGTTGGTCGGCTTGGCCTTCGGCTTGCAGGGCATGGCATTGGGCATTTTGTTTTTGATGACCGCCACGCCGCTGGCCGCTGCCGCGTATCCTATGGTCAAAGCGATGGGCGGCAATGATGTGATGGCGGCTAATGTCGCCGGGATTACCACCATCGGCTCGGGTTTGAGCGCGGCGGTGGGGATTGTGATTCTGCGCAGCTTGGGTTTGATGTAATTTTAGAACTTTTTTCTCACGGCAAGGCCGTCTGAAAACCAGATTTCTGTGAAATTGAAACAGATATTCGTTTTCAGACGGCCTTTTTGACGGCCAAAACCGCCAAATTATTGCCAAAAGCAATCGTAGAAATAATTTTCCGCTAAAGGTGATTTGATTTATATCAATGTTTAAAATTCAAATATCCTATTGAAATTAATCATATATTTTGTAATTTGGTATCAATTTGTCTCTGAAATGCAACAGGTAAATTTGGTGGTTTTACTCTAAAATTTTACGGTGTGTAATTGTCTTGTAATCAAGACATCGGTGTCATGAAAACAGACATCGGTGTCATTTTCAAAACAAAATATTTCTTATCAATTTATATTATTTAACAAGATTTTTTAGGCATTTTCTTTGCTGAAATATTGTATATCTTAACAAATAAAGCAGTATGATTCGTTCCGTCGGCAAGGTAAGCGCTGTGCCGACAGTGAAAGGTGTTAGAAAATAACACCTAAGATGGAAAGGAAAGACAATGAAAAAATTGATGACGCTGGCTGCAGCCTCCCTGATCGGTATGTCAGGCGTGAACGCCTCTACTGCTTTGATTGCACAAAACATTGCCAACGCTGCCGAATAAGCCGTTGTAACCCATAATTCAAATACAAAACCACATTTGGAAAACACCAAAAGGAAAGAATCATGAAAAAATTGATGAAACATGCTGCTGCTTCTTTGATCGGCATGTCCGGCCTGAGCGCTTCTGCCTCTATGCTGCAACACAACGCGATGATGGCGCAATACATGATGGACAACGCTGAATAAGGCCGTGCCGCAGGTTTAGCTGAAGAAAAAAGCATAAAACAAGAACAACAGGAAAGATTACTACTATGAAACAATTGATGAAATTGGCTGCCGCTTCCTTAATCGGCATGTCCGGTCTGACCGTCAGCGCAACTGCCGTTGCCCAACAAATGACCGAAGCTGCCGAATAAGCAGCCATACGCGAAAAGATTTTACGATTATTACGCAACACAAACATAAAAAAAGCATAAAAGGCCGTCTGAATTCAGACGGCCTTTTCCGTTGTCGGGCTTATTGTCCCGGAAGGAATGGGAACGGCATTACAACACCATTTTCGGCAACCAAGTGGAAAGCGCGGGCACGGCGGCGAGCAGAATCAGAATCACCATGACCATAATCAGAAACGGCGTGAGCTGTTTCACCAGCGGGCTCATTTTCACTTTGGTCTGCGCCATCACCACAAACAGCCCCAGGCCGACCGGCGGGGTCAGCACGCCGATGGCCGTTGCCACCGCGCACACCACGCCGAACTGTACCGGATCAACGCCGAGCTGTTTCACCACCGGCATCAGAATCGGCACCAAGACAATCAGCGCGCTGATGTTCTCCAAAAACATGCCCAAGAAAATCAACACTGCAATCACCAACACCATAAACCAAAACGGCGAAGTGGTCATCGAGGTAATCATGGCCACAATCTGATTGGGCACGCCTTGGAAGGTCAGCGCCCAGCTCAACAGCGAAGCCGTGGCAATCAGGCCGCAGATGGTGGCGGTGAGGGTACATACCGACAGGAAAATCTCAAACAAATCGCTGATTTTGATTTCGCGGTAAATCAGGCAGAGGATAAACGCAATCAAGGAAGCTACCGCGCCCGCTTCGGTCGGGGTCATCACGCCGGCGGCAATGCCGACGATAATCACCACCGGAATCGAGCCCGGCAGAATGCCGTCGAGCAGGACTTTGGAAATCGGCTGATCCGGCGCGATGTGGGAAGAGGTTTCCGGAATCTGCTTGGTAAACAGGGAAAAACCCAATACCACCGCGCACAGGCCGAAGAAAATCAGCGTGGCCAGAATTACCCCCGCGATAAACAGCGGGATAATCGGCTGCACTGCCACCACGCTGTAAATAATCATCAGCATGGAGGGCGGGAAAATCGGCCCGAGCAGGCCGCCCGATACGGTGACCGCACTGGCAAAGGCCTTGTCGTAGCCTTGTTTTTCCATCGGCGGAATCATCACGCGGCTCATCACGCCGATTTGCGCCACGGCCGAGCCGAGAATCGATGCCGCCAGCGCGTTGGTGGCGAGATTGGTGTAGGCCAGACCGCCTTTGAAACGGCCGACAAACAATTCGGTCACGGCAATCAGGCGCTGGGTCAGGCCGCCCTTGTTCATGATTTCGCCGACCAATACAAACAGCGGAATCGCCAGCAAGCTGCCGGTTTCCAATGAATTGTAGAGTTGCAGCGGCACGCTGGAAAACAGAATTTCCTGCCCGCCCGTAAAGATAAACAGCAGCGCGGCGCACAAAATCGCGGCGTAAATCGGAAAACCAATCAACAACAACGCCAAAAATACGATTAAAGTCAACATGGCTCACACTCCCGACATATCATGATGGAGGGGTTCGGACAATGTGCCGGCGCAGCGGTTGGCAATCAGCACGATTTGGTGGAAACACAAGAAACTCAAGGCCAGCGGCAGCGCGATAAAGCTGTACCAGCGCGGCAGGCCGGTGGTACCGCTGATTTCGGTTTGCACTTCGGGGCGCAATACCCACTGCCACGCATACGCGCAGACCGCCGCCATCACGGCCAGCAAAAGAATGTCCAAGACCAGCGCCACGGCGGTGTGGCCTTTTTTGCCCAAGGAATTGAGCACGAAATCAATGCAGATATGGTGTTTGGTGTAGGTCAGATACGACAGGCCGAAGGCGGTGATAAAGGCCAGAAACTGGGCGCAGATTTCCTCCGCCCAAAACAAGGGCGCGTTGAAGAAATAGCGCAGCACCACTTGGGCAATCATCACCAGCGTCAGCGCGGCGCACAGCAGCACCAGCAGCCACTGCTCGCCGGCGGCAACGCCTTTGTCGAGACGGTTGAGTACGGAAAGGGACATGGTTTTTCTCCTTTATTGTTGTGTGGGATTGTTATCGTGTAGGGTGGGTTTTAACCCGCCATTTCCCTGCGTTTGCCAGGTGGTGGGTTAAAACCCACCCTACATCTGTTACTTCGCAGTTTTCGCCTGTTGGTAAAACTGCTGAATCTTCGGATAACGCACGGTATAGCTTTGGCTGACTTTTTCGCCGATGGCGGTAAACGGTTTCAAATCCACTTTTTGCAGTTTCGCGCCGTCTTTGACCACGGTTTGCAGGTTGCTTTCTTCGGCGGTCACGGCTTGGGTGTAGCCCCAGATTTCCGCCTCTTTAATCGAGTCGGCCAGCATTTTGCGCTGCTTGTCGTTCAAGCCGTCCCAATAGCGTTTGGACACCACAATCACCGACGGAAACGCCATGTGGTTGGTCAGCGCCAAATTCGGTGCCTGCTGGTGGAATTTCATGCCGACCAGCGCGTCCAAGTCGATATCGACCGCGTCTAAGAGATTGGTGGTCAGGCCGGGGGCGACTTCGGAGAGCGGCAGCGGCGTGGGCGCGGTGCCGAGCGCCTGCCAGTAGTCTTTGTAAACGGGATTGGGGAACACGCGCACTTTTTGGTTTTTCAAATCGGCGGGCGAAGAAATTGTGCGCGAGGACAAGACATGGCGCATACCGGCAAAGCCGTAGCCCATGCCGACCATGCCGTGTTTGTCCAAACTTTTGAGCATGTCTTGCGTGACGTGGGTGGAAGCGGCGGCGGTGGCATGGTGCACGTCGCGGAAGAGATAGGGCAGAGACCAGCCCATAAAGGCCGGTTCGCGGTTGGACACCGGGCCGACGGTTAAAATCGCCATCGGCAGCGCGCCCGAGCGCAGCATGTCCATCATCAGCCCTTCCGAACCGAGTTTGCTCAAGGGGCTGACGGCAACGGTCATTTCGCCGCCGCTTTTGCTTTTCAGGTTTTCACCGATTTTCAGCGCGACTTTGTGCCAAACATGGGTAGGCGGTGTGACATGGCCGAGTTTCAACACTTCCTGCGCTTGAGCGCCGATCGCGGCGGTGCAGAGCGCGGCGGCGGCCAAGAGGCGGGTAAAACGGGGAATGGGATTACGCATGGCTTTTCTCCTTTGTTTTGCTTTTGTTTTATTGTGGTTTTCAGACGGCCTGGCGGTGTTTGGGGTGTGCGCTTGGGAAAAGGCCGTCTGAAAAGGTACAGATACAAAAAGGGTGTGTGCGCAACGCTTGCACGCGGATTCCAGAGCCTGAATTTTTGAATTGTTCAAACCATCCAAAAGGTTGGGGAAAGCGCGTGTATGGTTGCCCCACACACCCTTATATCTATATCGGCAGTACCGGCTTATTCGTCTTCATCCAAGCTGGTTTCTGCCGTCCAGCCGTGCAGCCAAGCCATGCCGTCATACAGCTGCTCTTGGCTGCGGCCTTTCTACAGCGAGTTGCGCACCAAGCGATCCACACCGTCGGCATGGTAAACACGACCCATTTCGCGGGCGGAGTGCAACACGCGGGCGGTACGCGGAATGCGCACGCGGTCGTAGTGGGCGAAGGCTTTATCGTAATCAAAGCCGTATTTGCGCAACACCAAACCCAGGACCACAGCGTCTTCCAACGCCTGACATGCGCCTTGCGCCAGATACAGCGTCATCGGATGGGCGGCGTCGCCCAAGATGGTAATGCGGCCGAAGCTCCAGCGTTCCACCGGGTCGCGGTCGGCAGTCGCCCAGCGGCGCCATGAAGTCGGGCGGTCGAGCATTTGGAACGGCATCGGGTGTACGCCTTGGAAGTAAGACAACACTTCTTCTTTGCTGCCGTCGGTCACGCCCCATTCTTCTTTGTTGCGGCTGTGGAAGGTGACGACCAAGTTATATTGTTTGCCGCCGCGCAGCGGGTAGTGCACCAAGTGGCATTTTGGGCCGGCACATACCACGGGTGCGTTTTGTTTCAAATCTTCCGGCATGTTGTCCGCATCGACCACAGCGCGGTACACCACATGGCCGGTTACTTTGGCTTCGTCGCCGATGAGCTGCTGGCGTACCACGGATTTCACGCCGTCGCAGCCGATGATGGCGTCGGCGGTGTAGCGGTTGCCGTTGCTGTCGATGGCGGTGGCGCTGTTTTCATCTTGTTCGACCGCCACGATTTGGGTGTTGACTTGGAAACTGATGTCGGGGTTTTGCAGGACGGCTTCCAAAATCGACAGGTGGATGTCGGCGCGGTGAATCACGGCATACGGGTTGCCGAAACGCTTGCGGTAGTTTTCGCCGACATCAACTTCCACCACACTCTTGGCATTGGTGCCGTCCATCAGGCGCAGATGGTCGGTAAACACGGCACGCGAACGCGCGGCCTCGCCGACGCCCAAAGCGTCCAATGCGGCAAAAGCGTTGGCACCGAGCTGGATGCCTGCGCCGATTTCGCCGATTTTTTCAGCGCGTTCCAATACCAGCACCTCGGCACCTTCGCGTGCCACGGCTAATGCGGCGGCCAAGCCGCCGATGCCGCCGCCAATCACGATGATTTTGGGTTTGCTGTTTGAGTTCATGGTGGTTCTCCTGTCTTGTTTTTGTTGGGGTGGCCGTTTGAAGTTTTCAGACGGCATCATGTTTTTTGTGTAGGGTGGGTTAAAACCCTCCCTACAAAGTTACTTAATCACATCCGGCTGGTTTTCCGGCGCCGCTTTGATAAAGGCGGGGTGTTGCCGCGCTTTATCCGCAATCGCGTTCAAGAGCGGATACGGGCTCAAGTCGCACTTCATGCGCTGGGCGTTGGCCAGTTGCGGAATCAGGCAGCAGTCGGCCAAGGTCGGGCGGTTGCCGAAACACCAATCGCCGCCGCCATGCCGTTTGACCAATTCTTCCGCTTTGGCCAGACCGTCGGCAATCCAATGCGCATACCATTGGTTTTTCTGCGCGTCGCTCAAGCCCGAATCGGCTTGTAAATAGCGCAGGGTGCGCAGGTTGTTGAGCGGGTGGATTTCGCAGGCAATCAGGTAGCTGAACTCCAATACCCGCGCCCGCAGCTTGGGCTCGTCGGGAATCAGCAGCGGCTCGGGCTGTTTGCGGTCGAGGTAGTCGATAATCGCCAGCGACTGACCCAGTTGGAAACCGTCGTCGTCCAAAGCGGGCACCAAACCGACGGGATTAACATCAGTATAAGGCGCGGCCGACTGGCTGCCGTTGCGGATATTGATGCCTTCGATATCCGCGTCCAAACCTTTCAGGTTCAGCGCGATACGCACGCGGTAGGAAGCGGAACTGTTGAAAAAGCTGTACAGTTTCATGGCATGATCCTCAAGCGACATCCACTTTCAATTCGCCCAAACCGTCCACGCCGACCACCATTTTGTCGCCGCGCACTACCGCGCCCACGCCTTCCGGTGTGCCGGTGAAAATCACATCGCCGGGTTCGAGGGCAAACAGGGTAGAGAGGTAGGCCACGGTTTCGGCCACCGACCAAATCAGGTTTTTAATGTCGCTGCGTTGGCGGTCGGCGCCGTTGACGGTCAGCCAGATTGCGCCGCTGTCGATGTGGCCGACTTTGGAGGCGGGGTGTACCGGGCCGACGGGGGCGGAGTAGTCAAACGCTTTGCCGATTTCCCACGGACGACCCATTTCGCGCATTTTCATCTGCAAATCGCGGCGGGTCATGTCGAGGCCGACGGCATAGCCGTAGATATGGTCAAGTGCGTTTTCCACGCTGATGTCTTTGCCTGCTTTGCCGATAAAGGCCACCAGCTCGGCTTCGTAATGCAGGTTGTCGGTTTGCGACGGATACGGGAAGGCGTAGGTGTCGCCGTCGGCCACCGGCACGACGGAGTCGGTCGGTTTGCAGAAGAAAAACGGCGGTTCGCGGTCGGGGTCGAAACCCATTTCGCGGGCGTGGGCGGCGTAGTTGCGGCCGACGCAGTACACGCGGCGCACGGGGAACAGATCATCGCTGCCGGCAACGGGAACGGCGGTAACTTCGGGCGGGGTAACAACGTAGGACATGGCGTTTCCTTTCGAGATTGATTGAATCAATTTGGCGGGATGGGTTTTAACCCACCGTGTTATCTAAAATTCCAAAACTTTGGTGTAGGGTGTCACGCGTTTTCCCGCATTTCATTTTTCCAATCGTTGCTTTTTCAGACGGCATCGCTTGGGGAAGACCGCGTGCGCACCTTGCGCCACACACCCTTGTATATTGAAATCAATATATCATAGCAACCAAACAGGCTGCCTGCCTCAGAATGCACCCTTGGATCTCCATATCCGT
>NZ_JALJYC010000018.1 GCF_024170405.1 Neisseria perflava
CGAGCTACTCGGCTCAAGATACCGTTTGAAATGCCCCTTTTAGGAGCTTTAAATATATAAGGCCGTCTGAAACGGGAGTGATTTCAGACGGCCTTGATTTAACGGATGATTCGGCGGAACGCATCCCGAAAAGCAGCGGTTGCCTCTCGGTCGATAATGGCGCCCGATGACGGATGACCACACCGGCCAGCTGGTTTCCTTGCCGACAGCAGGTTTCCCAATCTTTCCCTTGCAGATAACCGTTTAAAAATCCGGCGTTAAACGAATCACCGGCAGCGGAGGTATCGACCACATGCGCCACGGGTGTCGTCGGCACATGGCAGTAAACGCCTTTGTCATTACTGAAAACCGCGCCGCGCTTGCCGGATTTGACCACAATATTTTTCACGCCGTTTTGCCGCAAGCGCGTGATGGTGGCGTTTTCATCGGCATCCTGCCACACGGCCTGATCGTCTTCAAAAGTGACCAAGGCAAGGCTGACCAGCGGCATTAAGCGGGTATAAATATCGCGGGTATGCGCCAAAGATTCCCACAGCGAAGCGCGGTAGTTGCTGTCAAAAGCAATTTCCACGCCTTTTGCGGCTAAATCGGCCAGCTGTTGCAATAGCAGGAAGCGGTCTTCTTCCGGCAGGATGGCCAGCGAAATACCGCTTAAGTACACCATATCCATATCCTGTAAACCAGCCAAAACCTGCGGATAATCCGGATGGCGCAGCAGGTATCGTGCCGCCGACTGGTCGCGCCAATACAGGAATGTACGCTCTCCTTCGGCATCCAACTGCACCAGATACAAACCCGGCTGACGGTTTTCCGCCAGTAAAACCCAATCGGTATTAATGCCGTCTTCACGCCAGCGTTCAATCATGCGGCTGCTGAGTTTGTCTGTTCCCATCGCGGAAACATAGCGCACTTCAATCCGCTCCGGCTGCGCAGTACGCGCCAGATATGTGGCGGTATTCAACGCGTCACCGCCGTAATTCTGCTGCATCAGGCTGAACGGCTAGCCGTTCAGCTCAATCATGCATTCGCCGATAATGGCAATTTTCTTCATGGCTGTCCTTCGTATTACATCCGCGCGGCGTTTTAAGCCAATACGCCCAGAATCACGCTGCCCGCCTTAAATATGGCTGTGGCACGCTGCCCCGGGTGCAAATCCAACTGCTCGGTGCTTTGTAGGGTCACGCCCGCTGTCATTTGCATGCCGTCGCCCAAATCCAGCGTCACCACGGAATTGACTGCGCCGCGTTCGACATCGGCAATCAAACCGCTCAACTGGTTGCGTGCGGAGAGCTTGATGTGTTCCAAATCCGTGGCGATAATGATGCTGGTGGACTTAATCAGCGCGATGGCCGCCCCGCCTTCTACCAAGCCCAAATTTTCGCAGCTTTCGCGGGTAATCGTAGCGACGATTTCATGGCGGCTGGGCAGGGTCAGCACCACTTCGCTGTAAATGCCGCTTTGTTTGATGGTTTTGACGATACCGGCAAATTGGTTGCGTGCGCTGGTTTTCATGATATGTGTTTGTCCTTATTATAAATAACCGGTTTTCAGACGGCCTTTTTTAGAACCTGTATTCATAAGATTGATAGCGGCTTTTTATTGCCTAATCATACGAATACAAGGCGGATTTTTGCGCCAATAGTGGACTATTGGCGTAAAAGTCCAACGCAGTAGGCGTGTGATTAGGCAATAAAAAGCCGCTATCAATCTTATGAATACAGGTTCTTATTCTTTCAGGCCGTCTGAAAATCCATAAAATCAGTTGCGCGAATGGTGTTCGCCGACGGTTTGCAGCAGCCATTGGTTGGCAACATGAGTATAGATTTGCGTGGTACTGATACTGGCATGACCCAGCAGCCCCTGCACCACGCGCAAATCGGCGCCGTGGTTGACCAAATGGGTGGCAAAAGCATGGCGCAAACCGTGTGGGCTGAGATTGCGGATACCGGCGGCCTCGGCATATTGCTTCACAATCATCCATGCCAGCTGGCGCGAAATGCCGCCGCGCTTTTGGCTGACAAACAAGGCGTCGCACAAATGCTCTTTCAGCAGCTGAGGGCGGCCGTCGGCCAGATAGCGTTCAATCCAATACACCGCTTCCGCGCCCATCGGCAGTTCGCGCTGCTTGCCACCCTTGCCTATGGTGTTAATCCGCCCCCGGTTGAGGTCGATTTCCTGTATTTGCAGCTTCACCACTTCGCTCACGCGCAAGCCGGTGGCGTAAATCACTTCCAGCAGCGCTTTATCGCGCAAACCGTGCGGCGTCGCGGTATCCGGTGCTTGCAGCAGGCAGTCGATTTGCGCCTCGGTAATCAGCGGCGGCAGGTTTTGCGCCAGTTTGGGCGCTTTCAAATCGTGGGTCGGGTTGTCGCTGCGCTGGCCGGTATCATCCAGCCAGTGATACAGATTTTTGCACGCCGATAACGCCCGCGCCTGCGAGCTGGTCTGCTCGCCCGGCGCGTAAACGGCGGCGGCCAACGCCACGCTGTCCACATTCAGCCAATCTTCACCCGCTTCTTGCAGGCGCAGGCTGATTTTTTCCAAATCGCGGCGGTAGCTGTGCATGGTATTGTCTTTGAAACGCCCCACCAGCCACAGGTGTTCCAAAAAGCGGTCGATTAAGGTATCCATCCGAACGGCTGTTCAGGATAAGCTCAGCCTAGCGGCTTAAAGTATCCAGCACTTCCTGCGCATGTCCGACCACTTTGACTTTGCGCCATTCGTGCGCGATTTCGCCGTTTTTATCCAGCACAAACGTGCTGCGCTCGATGCCCAACGATTCTTTGCCGTAAAGTTTTTTCAGCTTGATGACGTCAAACAGTTTGCACACGGTTTCGTCTTTGTCGCTCAAGAGCTCGAAGCGGAAACCCTGCTTGCTGCAAAAATTTTGGTGCGCCTTCACGCCGTCGCGGGAAATGCCGACCACGGTATAGCCCAGCGCTTCAAATTGCGGCAGGCGGGCGTTGAAATCCAGACCCTCGGTGGTGCAGCCGGGCGTGCTGTCTTTCGGGTAAAAATATACCACCAGCGGCAGATGTTCGGCAGAACGGAAATCTTCGCCGCTGCTGGAAGGCAGGGTAAATTCGTATGTTTGGCTCATTTTCTATCCTTTTTCAGACGGCCTTGTCTTGCGCCGCCACATGTGTGCCGATTGTTTATTTATCGCTTAAATTCAAATAATTGCGACTACCCTGCAAATCATTCATGGCCGACAGGAGCAGCGCGAAATGGTCGTCGTTGCCGCTCAAATCCAATTCGTCGGCGTTGACAATCAGCAAGGGCGCGTTTTGGTATAAATGGAAAAAACGGCTGTATTCGCCGTGCACCTGTCCCAAATAACCCGCCGGAAACAGATTGACCGCGCCGTCGCCGCGTTTTTGCAGGCGTTTGCGGTTGCCCTCGGCCGTGGTTTGCAGATACACCACCAAATCTGGCACAGGATAGCGCGGCATGGCCTTGCGCTTGATTTCCCAAAACAGCGTCTGCTCGTTATCGTTCAACACCACCGGTACGAAAATCTGGTCTTTTTCCAGCAGGAAATCGGCCACAATCACACTGCCCTTTTCCTCTTCGGCATGAATCGTCTCCACACATTCGGCGCGGCGCATGAGGAAAAACAGCTCTGCTGCCAAACCGTGATTGCTGGCGTTGGCATAAAACGGCGCCAAAAACGGATTTTTCTCCGGATTTTCCGTCAAATGCAATGCACCCAACTGCCCGGCCAAACGGCGGCTCAATTCGGATTTGCCGCTACCGATGGAACCTTCGACGACAATATAGCGGTAGTTCATAAAATACCCCTTTTTTCAGACGGCCTATTTTAACAGAGCCGCCTGCATTTATCGGAATTTTTATGCATGTACTTTACAGAAAGGCCGTCTCAAACACACCCAACTGCCGGTTGGCAAAATGGATTTGTTTCAGACGGCCTTGCCCTACGACTATGCTACTTTATTTACATTTAAAGCTGGTAGCTTTGTTTTTATTGCCGCCAACATAAGTCGCCACTTTCGGATAGGCGCAAATCGGTTGGGATTTGTTTGGGAACGACGGGCCGGTGGCCAGCATATAATCCGGCGCTTTGCCCTTATCCGTCCACTCTTCCAAAGCAGTCAGCGGGTCAAAATTATTCATGGCTACGCCGTCGCCGCAGTGGTTCATGCCCGGCACCATAAACAGGCGGCTGTATTGCGTTGCGTCATGGCCTTGCGCTTTGGCGTTTGCCAGGATTTCTTTATAGTAATCGCGGATATCGTGCGCCGAGAACACGGGGTCGGAAACACCATCCACAATAATCAGCTTGCCGCCGCGACTGGCAAACGTACCCAAATCGGTCGCCACCGCATCGGTAATGGCTGACATTTGCGCAATTTTAGCAACATCCGTATCAAAATTGAATTTCATGGTATCGAAATTCACATCACGCGGGGTCATGTAATACAGCGGCAGCGCGGACGCACCCAATACGATATTGTTGGCATTAGGCGTTGCGGTTTGCGATGTACCCAATTTCCACGAGCGCCATGCGTCGCTGGCCAAACCTGCATCATACGGCCATGAGGCATACACATTTTCGCCACGACTGTTTTTCGCGCCTTTAAACACCGCATTGAGCAGCGCCACTTTATCTTTGCCGATTTCGTTTTCCACCATTTCCGGTTTGAAATCGCAGCTTTCCCACGCGTTGACAATGCCGTCGGCCAAGCCGTCTTTGGCGTCACATTGTTTCACTACGCCATTTACCACCGCATCCAAGTCCGATTGGGTCAGCGCATTGGCAAAGATTTTCTCGCCCTTGTTGTTGGTCGGTGCCGCTTGCATAAAATGCTGGTTGTCCCAAGCTTCGCCGACGGCGGCATAAGCCAAACGGAAACCCGGATTACCGGCAATCACGCCGTCAAATTCGGTAGGATAGCGCTGGGTGGCAATCAAAGCCTCGCGCCCACCGTTGGAGCAACCCATAAACACGCTGTGTTCGGGTTTTGCTTGATACAGCGCTTCAATCAGCTGCTTGGCGACAACGGTCACTTTGCCGAATGCGGCATAAGCATAGTCCACCCGCGCCTGCTGGTCGGCACCGAAATCGGCATTTGACCCTTCATGGCCGGAGTCGGTCGAAACCACGGCATAACCGCGCCACAAGGCCGGCGTTGCGGTTGATTGGTGATAGGGAATACCGCCGACAGCCGCGTTTACCACGCCGTCCAAACCGCCGCCGCCCTGAAACAGGAATTTTTTATTCCACTGCTGCGGCAGGCGCAATTCAAATTTGGTGCCGTAGTGCTTTTTATCAATGCCGGTACGCGGCTCGATTTCGCCCTGCACCAAACAATGCGGTTTGTATTGCATTTTGGCAATCATGGCCGACGTGCCGGTCAAGGCTGCGTTTTTACCTGCACCAGGGCTACCGCTCTGCACAAATTGCGCATTGGTAATCACCGTATTGTAGAGCTTGGTATTTTTCAAGGCTTCGCATTGTTAGGCAACATCACTGTTTGCCGCCATTGCCGAAGCGCCGGAAAAACCGACAATCAGCGTTAAAGCAATTTTAGATAACTGCATATACATACCCTTTTGTCAAAACAAAGACTCAAGGGGCAGTTGACAGCACTGCCAACTGCCCCTCATAAGACCTGCCAAAATTAACAAAATGTAGGTAATTATTAACCTGACAACAAGCAAAAGCAAGTATTTTTTATCAATTATCTATTTGAAATAAATGCGTTTATTATTATAACTTCTGAATACTGCCATCCCCCAAGGCTGCCGCCAAATCTACCGCCCGGCCATGTTTGCCCAACACAAAATCAGGCAGAATTTCCGCCAGCGGAACCATCACAAAGCCGCGCTCATGCGCGCGCGGATGGGGTAGGGTCAGATGCGGGTCGCTGCTGTTTTCATGATTGTAGTCGATGATGTCCAAATCCAACGTGCGCGGGGCGTTGCGGAAGCTGCGTTCGCGGCCGAAATCGGCTTCGATTTGGTTTAGAACAGCCAATAAGGATACGCCATCCAGCGAAGTCTCCACGCTGCACACGGCATTGACGAAATCCGGCTGGTCGTCGTAGCCGACGGGTGCGGTGCGATACAGCGAAGAAATCTGCAATACGCGGATTTGCGGATGGGCGGCAATGGCGCGCAAGGCGGCGCGAACCTGCCCGGCGGGATTTTGCAAATTGCTGCCCAAGGCGATAACGGCGGGTTTGAATGCACTCATTTTTCAGACGGCCTCAATAGAAATACGGTTTGAAACGTGCCATATATACGATGGTCGCCACGCACAACATGGCTAACGCATAACCGGCATAAAATTTGCCCGAGCGCGGACGCGAACGCATGACCACCACGCCCAAGCCGATATACACCAGCAGCAAAAAGATTTTCGCCGCCAGCCACGGCGCGTTAAACGGGGTGAAGCCGGTAATTTTCATCAGCCAAAGGCCGGTAAACAGCAGCATGGTATCGTTTAAATGCGGCAGCACTTTCCAGATACCGGCCAAAGGGTTTTCCGGTTTGCGCCAGAGCATGAAGGCGCGGATATTGAACAATAAAATGGTAATTGCCACAAAAAACATATGGCTGTGTTTGACAATCAGGTATTGCATGGCGGTGGTTTTGTTGTTGAAATGATGGGCGCTATTTTACCCGAAACATTCATTTTTGGCGCAACTTTTCCACCGCCAGCAGATACGGCGGCCGGTTGGCGCGGTTGGTAAAGCCGTATTTTAAGACGGCATACTGCTGCTGCGGCAAGGCCGCCGCCCATTGCTCGACAGCCTCTGCTTCCGTCTGCCCCGCCGCATGACCCGGATACAACACGGCAATCAGCAAGCCCTGCGGCTTCAACAGCGACAATGCCGCCACCAATGCCCGCAGGCTGGTCTCGGATTGCGTGCTGCAACTTTTATCGCCGCCCGGCAGCCAGCCGAAATTAAACACGGCTGCGTCTAATGGCTCATCAACATCATCCGCCAGCGTTTCATGTCCGCCCTGAATCAGCACCACCTGCTCTGCCGCACCTGCTTCAAGTAAACGCGCACGGGTATTCTCCAGCGCTTGCGCTTGTACATCAAATGCCCATACTTTGCCGCTTTTGCCGACGGCCTGCGCCAGCAACAGCGTATCGTGGCCGTTACCCCCCGTACCGTCAAGAGCGCGGCAGCCGGCAGACAAGCGGTTGCTTAATAATTGGTGGGCAAACGGAATAATGTTGGCAAGATACATAGTGATTATCAATGAAACAAGAGTTTTCAGACGGCCTTTTGCCACGCTTACACGCTTTCAGGCCGTCTGAAAAATAAAAATACCTTACGGATAAAAATCAGTAAGGTATCGAAAGAAACATGACTGCCGGACTTATTCTGCCGACGGCGCGGTCTCAACTTGAACCGGAGCAGCAGCTTGCGCGGCTTGCGGTTTGTTTTCGTGTTGCAGGCTTACGGCGCGAGCCGGAACGATAGTAGAAATCGCGTGTTTGTAAACCATTTGGGTAACTGATGTATTGCGCAGCAAGACAACGTATTGGTCAAACGATTCGACTTGGCCTTGCAATTTAATGCCGTTAACCAGATAAATCGAAACCGGTACGTGCTCTTTACGCAACGCATTCAAAAAAGGATCTTGTAACATTTGTCCTTTAGCTGTCATATTCTGAACTCCGTTATTATGATTTTAAGGTAAGCCGGAAGTCTTTTGAACTCAGGCTCGGTTTGAGAATTGTAGCCTTGAATGCGGTTTAATCACAATAGTTTTCGGTAAGAATGTGCAAACTTTTTAGAGAGGTGTGGCAAAAGCAGACTTTTACACGACAATATAAGCCAATCAGGCCGTCTGAAAAGCAGTTGTGGCAGGTTATCTGCGCCATTTCTAATTTTTCAGACGGCCTGAACCATTATTTGCTGTGTTGCTTTTTCACGCTGACTTGGCGTTTTTTCACCTTGCCGCCGCTGTTGCGCACTTTTTCTTCCTTGCGGTTTTCGCGTTTTTCGATACGGTTGCTCAAAGCCGCACGGCGCAGTGTTTTTTTCTTCGGCTTGTCATCTGCATCTTCATACGGATTTTCCGACACATTATACTGAATGCGCAGCGGCGTGCCTTGCAGATTAAAGGCTTTGCGGAAGGTCTGGGTCAGATAACGGGTATAGCTGTCGGAAATGGACGAGAGCGAATTGCCGTGTATCACAATCACAGGCGGATTCATGCCGCCTTGGTGGGCGTAACGCATTTTCGGGCGGCGCATACCGTCGCGGGGTGGCTGCTGGCGCTCGATGGCGCTTTGCAACACGCGGGTGATTTTCGGCGTGGGCATTTTAATCATGGCGGCATTGTAGGCCGACTGGATGCTGTCAAACAGCCCGTCGATACCGCGCTCTTTCAGTGCGGAAATATAGTGGAACTTGGCAAAATCCAGGAAATACAGCTTGCGTGCAATGTCGCGCTTGATCTGCTCGCGCCGCTCCTCGTTGATGCCGTCCCATTTATTCACCGCCACCACCAGCGCACGCCCCGCTTCCAGCGCAAAACCGGCGATGGTCGCGTCTTGGTCGGCGATGTCCTGCTGCGCGTCCAATACCAATACGGCTACATTCGCCGCCTCTACCGCCTGCATAGCCTTAATCACGGAGAATTTTTCCACCGCTTCATCCACTTTACCACGACGGCGCACACCGGCGGTGTCGATGATGGTAAACGGTTTGCCCTCGCGCTCGAAATCAATATGGATACTGTCGCGGGTGGTACCGGCCATATCAAAAGCAATCACGCGCTCTTCGCCGAGAATGGCGTTGACCAGCGTGGATTTGCCCACATTCGGACGACCGATAACGGCGAATACGGGGTGTTTCGGCTCTTGCGCTTCCTCTTCCGGCTCGGGGAAATTTTCCAGAATTTCTTCAATCAGATAATACACGCCGTCGCCGTGCGCACCGGAAATCACATGCGGCTCGCCCAGCGCCAGCTCGTAAAATTCAGCCGATAAGACCGCACGGTTGCCGCCCTCGCCTTTATTCACCGCCAGATAAACGGGGCGCGGGCTTTGGCGCAGGCGGTCGGCGATGATTTTATCCTGCGGAGTCAGGCCGGTACGCGCATCCACCAAAAACACCACTGCGTCGGCTTCATCCACGGCTTGCAGGGTCTGCTTGGCCATTTCGTGCAGAATGCCGCTGTCCACCACCGGCTCGAAGCCGCCGGTATCAATCACCAGATAAGGTTTGCTGCCGATTTTGCCGTGACCGTAATGGCGGTCACGGGTCAGGCCGGGCAGGTCGTGTACCAGCGCGTCTTTAGTGCGCGTCAGGCGGTTAAACAGGGTGGACTTGCCGACATTGGGGCGGCCGACCAGTGCGATGGTTGGTTTCATTTTTATGCTTTCGGTGTGCCGTTTTCAGACGGCCTTAAAGGGAATATTCATGCCGTCTGAAAACGGATAAGGGCTTGGCGGGGAAACTTCCCCGACAAGCCGGAATAAATAATAGATAACACGATGTAGGGAGGCTTTGCGTATCAAATGAAAAATAGTTGCCAAACACAGCCATTCAACATTCAAAATGTGTAGGATAGGCAACTTGTTGCCCACCGTATTTACCTCTACCCGCTTTTCAGACGGCTTTACTTCAGCGCGTCGATTTTCATTTGCAGCAAATCGCGTGCCGCTGCGTCTTTGGCGGTTTTGCCCAAAGCCTGCTCGTAGCTTTCTACGGCTTCTTTGGCTTTGTTTTGCGCCACATACACATCGCCTTTGGTTTCCAGCAGCAGCGGCTCGAAATCAACTTCTACCGGCGTATTCAGCGCATTCAGCGCCTCATCGTATTTTTTCTGCTGCAATTTCACGACGGCCATACGCTGCGCCGCCAAAGCCTGAACCAGCGGGGCTTTTTGGTTTTTCAACACCCAGTTCAGATGGCCTGCCGCCACATCGTAACGGCCTGCGTCAAACTCGGTTGCCGCCACCATCAGCGTGGCTTGCGCGGCGGCGATGGTCTGCGGATAGTTTTCCTGCAATTTTTGCAAGTCGGCATTGATGACTTTTTGATCGGCTTTCTGCTGCGCTTTCGTTACCAACTGCTCCAATACGCCTGCGGCTTCCTGACTTTGCGTCACCTGATGGCGCTGGTACATGGTGTAACCCAGATAACCCAGCGCGGCAATCACCAAAACGGCAAACAGCCAGCGCCCCCAACCTTTCCAAAAATGCTTGAAATTGTCTAACTCTTGTTGTTCTTCCAAATGGGCGGCCATTTATGCACTCTTCCATGTATTCAAAGTATTAATCAAATCGGCTGCGGCAACGGTCTGCTGCTCGTGTTTGCCGCTCAGGTCTTTCAGCGTGGCTGTACCGTTTGCCAGCTCGTCTTGCGCCACAATCAGGGCAAAACGCGCGCCGCTTTGGTCGGCTTTTTTCATTTGCGCTTTCAGGCTTTGGTAGCCGGAATGTTGCAATACGTTAAAACCCTCGCCGCGCAAAGTTTGCGCATATTTCATCGCCCGCAAATCCGCGCCTTCGCCTTGGTGCATAACATACACATCAGGCGCAGAGTCGGCTGTCAACGTGCCGTAATCGTGCACCAGCAGCAGCAGGCGCTCAATACCCATCGCAAAGCCGATAGAAGCAGCCGGTTTGCCGCCCAATTCTTCAATCAAACCGTCGTAACGGCCGCCGCCGCACACTGTCGCCTGCGCACCCAGCTTGTCGGTCGTCCATTCGAATACGGTTTGATTGTAATAATCCAAACCGCGCACCAAACGCGGATTTTCCACATAGGCAATACCCAATCCGTCCAGCATGGTTTTAAAGCGGCTGTAATGCGCACGGCTCTCTTCGCCCAAGTAATCAATCAGGCGCGGCGCGGCATTGCAAATGTCTTGCAGGTCGGGATTTTTACTATCCAACACGCGCAGCGGGTTGGTGTGCAAGCGGCGCTTGCTGTCTTCATCCAGCCTGTCTTCGTATTCGGTCAGATAAGCCACCAACGCAGCGCGATGGGCGGCACGCTCTTCGCGATTGCCCAAGCTGTTGATTTCCAAAATCAAGTAAGCACGGATGCCCAGTTTGTCCCACAAATCGGCAGACATAGCGATGATTTCGGCATCAATGTCCGGCTCTTCAAAACCCAAAGCCTCGATACCGACTTGGTGAAACTGGCGGTAGCGGCCTTTTTGCGGGCGCTCACGGCGGAACATCGGCCCCATATACCACAATTTTTGCGGGCTGTTATACAAGAGATTGTGCTCGACCACTGCACGCAGACAGGAAGCCGTACCTTCGGGGCGCAGGCTCAGACTCAAGGAATCATTGGAATCGGAAAAAGTGTACATTTCCTTGCCGACCACATCGGTTTCTTCGCCGATAGAGCGGACGAACAGGCCGGTTTGCTCGACAATCGGCGTACGGATTTGCTGATAGCCGTAGGAGGCCGCCCAACGGGTTACCGTATCTTCAAAAGCCTGCCAAAAAGCGGCGGTGAGTTTGAAATCTTTTTGTTCGACGGGCAAAAGGTCGTTCATGCCTTTTACCGATTGGATTTTTTGTGCCATGTCAAATCGAAATATTGGAATCAAATAGTAGGCAATTATAGCCGATTTTTAGCAGCTTGTAATTTTCAGACGGCCTTACTGCGCAAGGCCGTCTGAAAACGCTACAATACGCGTATGAAAAAACGCACCAATCCCCTGCCCGTTATCGACGGCATCAAACCCAGCTATTTAGTATTGCCGCACGAAAAGCAATTTTACAGCCTGCCGCTCTTGCACTTTCTCTGCCACAAATTCCCGTTTGTCGGCGAAGCAGGCTGGCGTGCGCGACTGAACAGTGGTTTCGTGGTTGGCGCCGATGGCTCTCCATTGAATGAACATACGCCATTTGTCGCGGGCGAAGCAATGTATTACTACCGCGAAATCAGCCGCGAAGACGAACCGCGCATTCCGTTTGACGAGCAGATTTTACACGTTGACGAACATTTGATTGTGGTGGACAAACCGCATTTTCTGCCGGTGATTCCCAGCGGCCGTTTTCTGCGCGAAACTCTGCTCACACGCCTGCGTCTGCATCCTGATTTGCAACATTTAAACACCGCCGACATCACGCCCATCCACCGCCTCGACAAAGATACGGCCGGGGTCATGCTGCTGTCGCACAACGCAGCCACGCGCCGCGATTATCAAATCATGTTCCAAGACAAAACCGTGCGCAAAACTTATGAAGCCGTTGCGCCGCTGCGCACGGATTTGGTTTACCCCCATACCGTGCAATCGCGTATGGTACGTGGCGAAAAATTTTATCTGACGCAGGAAGTGGCAGGCGAGGCGAATGCGTTTACCACAATCGAACTACTGGAAACACGCGGCAAATTCGGCCTCTACCGCCTAACGCCGCACACCGGTAAAAAACACCAGCTACGCGTACACATGATGAATTTGGGTATGCCGCTGGTCAACGACGCGCTATACCCCACACCGCTGGTGGCAGGCGAAGAAGATTACAGCAAACCGCTGCAACTGTTGGCAAAAAGCATTGAATTTATCGATCCGATAAGCGGCGTAGAGCGGCGCTTTGAAAGTTTGCAGCGTTTATAAAATAGATAGAAAACAAAGGCCATCTGAAAGCATTTTACTTTCAGACGGCCTGCTGATTATCCGATTAAATCACTTACTCGGCAGACAAGACCACTTTCATAGCTTGGTTTTCAGCCGCATGTTTGAACACATCGTAAGCTTTTTCCAGCTCGTCAAATTTAAAACGGTGGGTAATCATACGGTTAAAGTCAATGCTGCTGGTGGCGATGGCTTTCATCAGCATTTCGGTAGTATTGGCATTCACCAAACCGGTGCTGATTTTCAAGTTTTTAATCCACAATTTTTCCAATTTGAAGTCGACGGGTTGACCATGTACGCCAACTACCGCGATGTGACCACCCGGTTTGACTACTTCTTGGCACATATCCCAAGTGGCCGGCAGGCCGACTGCTTCGATGGCGCAATCTACGCCGTCTTCGCCGACAATCGCTTGGACTTGCTCGGTCACATTGCCTTCAATCGGATTAATCACATGGGTAGCGCCCAACTCTTTAGCCAGTTTCAAGCGGTTTTCATCCATGTCGCACACAATGGCGACAGACGGGCTGTACAGCAGCGCGGTCAGCAAAGCAGACATACCGACAGGGCCGGCACCGGCGATGAATACGGTATCGCCCGGTTTGACATCGCCATATTGCACGCCGATTTCATGAGCGGTCGGCAAGGCGTCAGACAGCAGCAACGCTACTTCGTCATTGATGTTGTTCGGCATCGGAATCAGGCTGTTGTCAGCATAAGGGGTACGCACATATTCGGCTTGAGTACCGTCAATCATATAGCCCAAAATCCAGCCACCATTGCGGCAGTGAGAGTACAACTGTTGTTTACAGTTGTCGCAGGTACAGCATTTGCTGACGCAAGAAATAATGACTTTGTCGCCAACTTTGATGTTTTTAACGGCTGAACCGACTTCTTCAACGATACCCACGCCCTCATGACCCAAAATACGGCCATCGGCTACTTCCGGGTTTTTGCCTTTCCAAATACCCAAGTCAGTACCGCAGATGGTGGTTTTAACGATTTTCACCACTGCATCGGTCGGCTCGATAATTTGCGGACGGGGTTTTTCTTCAAATTTAATATCGCCTGCACCGTGATAAACCATAGCTTTCATACTGCATTACCTCCTGAAAAAAGGGGATGTGACGGATAAAAAACTGCTGGGAATATTTATATTCCTATTGATAATAAATGTCAACATCCCTTTTAATTTCAATATGTTATGCTATAACATATTGAAAAGGAAATTTTCATTAATATCATGCCCATACATATAAATCAGAAACGCAACGGCAATTTACGCTAAAATGCGCCGTTACATTATTCAGCAGTTGATATGTCCGCCCATCTCTCTTTTTCCGAGCGTTTAATCCGTTGGCAGCGCCGTCACGGCCGCCATCATTTGCCCTGGCAAGTTACCAATCCTTACGCCGTTTGGCTGTCTGAAATCATGTTGCAGCAAACGCAAGTGGTAACCGTCTTGGATTATTACCCGCGCTTTTTGCAACGCTTCCCTACCGTGCAAGACTTGGCGGCCGCGCAACAAGACGACGTGCTGGCGCTATGGGCAGGCTTGGGCTATTACAGCCGCGCACGCAATTTGCACAAAGCCGCGCAACAAGTCGTCAACGAATTTGGCGGGCAGTTTCCCTGCGAACGCAGCCAATTAGAAACCCTGTGCGGCGTCGGCCGCAGCACCGCCGCCGCCATTGCCGCTTTTGCTTTCAAGCGGCGCGAAACCATTTTAGACGGCAATGTCAAACGTGTGCTCTGCCGCGTATTCGCGCAAGACGGTAATCCGCAGGACAAAAAATTTGAAAACAGCCTGTGGCATTTGGCCGAAAACCTACTGCCGTCTGAAAACCATGATATGCCTGCCTATATCCAAGGTTTGATGGATTTGGGTGCAACGGTATGCAAACGCAGCAAGCCGCTGTGCCACGAATGCCCGATGGAAGATATTTGCGAAGCCAAACGGCAAAACCGTATCGACGAGCTGCCGCGCAAAAAAGCCGCCGTCGAGGTGCAAACGCTGGCTCTGTATTGGCTGGTTATCCGCAATACCGACGGCGCTGTGTTACTGGAAAAACGTCCGGCCAAAGGCATCTGGGGCGGGCTGTATTGCGTGCCTTGTTTTGAAAACTTGACCGATTTATACGCTTATGCCGCGCAGTTCGGCATCCATTCAGACGGCCTCGAAGAACAAACCGCCTTAACCCACCGCCTGACCCACCGCCTTTTGCTAATTACGCCGTTTACCGCGCAGCAAACGGCCGATGTTTCAGACGGCCTTTGGGTTAATGCAAGTAATTTGGCCGATTATGGGCTGCCCAAGCCGCTGCTGAAATATCTGACAACACGCTAGTTTTAACAAAAGCAGTTATTGCTACTGCACCATAAAAAATGCCGTCTGAAAACCTCGATAATTTTCAGACGGCATTTTTTAATCATTTAAATCTTAATGCGGCGACACGTTATAACGCTTTTCCAAACGCAGGAAGAACCAGCCCAAGCAGGTCGTCATCAGCAGATAAATCAGCGCCACAGTATAAAGCGGCTCTTGGTAAATCGAATAACGGCCGGAAATGGTGTTCTGCACATAAGCCAGCTCTGCCACCGCGATGGCCGACAACAAGGAGCTGTCTTTGAGCAGCGTGATAAATTCGCTGGCTAATGGCGGCAGCATACGGCGCAGCGCCTGCGGCAGAATCACATAACGCATGGTTTGCGGATAAGTCATCCCCAAAGAACGCGCCGCCTCCATCTGGCCTTTATCAATGGATTGGATACCGGCGCGGAAAATTTCGCAGATATACGCGCCCGAGTTGGCAATCAGCGCCAACGAGCCGGCAATCAGCGGGCCGTAGGAGCGGCGGATTTCAATGGCATCTTCCCCGCTGACCAACACCCCGTTGCTCGGGTGGACAAAAAACGGAAACCACACATACGCCCAAATAAAAATCTGCACAAACAAAGGCGTACCGCGAAACAGCGTCACATAAAACAGAGAAAACTTACGCAACACCCACGCCACGCCGCGCAGCAATGCGCTGGCTTTCTCCAAATGAATCAGGCGGGCGAGCGCCAGCAGCAGACCCAAAATCGAACCGCCCAAAGTCGCGATTACGGTCAAACCCAAAGTCGTCAGCGCACCGTAGAAAAACATCCAACGGTATTCATAGATAATGTCAAAACGAAAGTCCATCAGTCACTCTTAATGCATTCATCGCGTCGAAACGCAAGCGGCGCATTTCAACAAAAATCAAACCGCGTATTCTACAATAAAAACCCGCCGCCTGACGGGTTTTCTTTAAGAAATTGTAAAATTTTCATATTTTCAGACGGCCGAAAACAGCAAAACCGCTAGCAAACCGACCGACCGATATTACCCGCCAAATTGACCCATATCATAAAAAAGCGGATAATCCGCCCTATTTCCTGAACATTTTTCAGACGGCCTTTGACCTCTTATCAAAGGCCGTCTGAAACATTAAACCTTATCCAAGCAGAACACACCATGAAAGCACCCGAACTCCTCCTCCCTGCCGGCGGCCTCGAACGCATGCGCGCCGCCTACGATTACGGCGCAGACGCCGTGTATGCCGGCAGCCCGCGCTACTCCCTGCGCGCGCGCAACAATGAATTTGCCAAGCTCGACGTACTCGAGCAAGGTATCAAAGAAGCGCACGAGCGCAATAAATTGTTCTACCTGACCGTCAATACCCTGCCGCACAATTCCAAGTTGAAAACCTTTGTATCCGACATGGAACCGCTGATTGCGATGAAACCCGACGCGCTGATTATGGCCGACCCGGGTTTGATTATGACCGTGCGTGAAAAATGGCCGGATATGCCTGTCCATTTGTCGGTTCAGGCCAACACCACCAACTATTGGGGCGTAAAATTCTGGGAAAAAATCGGCGTCGAGCGCATTATCCTGTCGCGTGAATTGAGCATGGACGAAATCGCCGAAATCCGCCAGCAATGCCCGGATATCGAATTGGAAGTGTTTATCCACGGCGCATTGTGTATCGCCTACTCAGGCCGTTGCCTGCTCTCAGGCTATTTCAACCACCGCGATCCGAACCAAGGTACCTGCACCAACTCCTGCCGCTGGGATTATAAAGTCCATGACGCAGAAGAAAGCGACGCAGGCGACGCACAATTATTGCAAGGTTTCAACTTTGAAAAAGCGCAGGAAGAAGCCAATCAAAACTTTGAGGGTATTAACGGCCAGCAGCGCCATCCTGCCGCCAATAAAGTTTTCCTGATTGAAGAGAGCAACCGCCCGGGCGAGTTTATGCCGATTATGGAAGACGAGCACGGCACCTACATCATGAATTCCAAAGACCTGCGCGGAATCGAAGTGGTGTCCAAACTCGCCGAAATCGGCGTGGACAGCCTGAAAGTGGAAGGCCGCACCAAATCGCTGTATTACGTTGCCCGCGTTGCGCAATCTTACCGCAAAGCGATTGACGATGCCGTGGCCGGACGTCCGTTTGATTACAGCCTGCTCTCCGAGTTGGAGGGCCTGGCCAACCGTGGCTATACCTCCGGTTTCTTGGAGCGCCACAAAACGCAGGATTATCAAAACTACCTGAGCGGCCATTCCACTGCCAAACAAAGCCAATACGTCGGTCATGTTACCGAAATCGACGCCGACGGCTGGGCAACGGTGGAAGTGAAAAACCGTTTTGCCGTTGGCGATATGCTGGAAATCATCCATCCGAGCGGTAATGAAACCATCACACTTGCGGCCATGACGCGTAAAGGCGAAGCGGTAGAGGTTGCGCCGGGCAACGGTATTCAGGTAAAAATTCCCAATATGCAGGGCAAAGACAAAGCGCTGGTAGCGAGGATTATGAACCCGTAAGCCGTAATATAAAAATGCCGTCTGAAAAATATTTTTCAGACGGCATTTTTATATTTTTTTCCTACACGCCTGCTGCGCATAAGAGCAACAAGCAAAGAAGTTTCGTTATTTCAAAAAGTTTTTAATCAGCAAAGAAGCCAAATCGTCCAAACCGAAACCGTCCGCATCGGTAGCCGTACCGTTCGGAGTAGCATTGTCCACCAGATTCGGTAAAACCTGCGCCAGCAAATCGCTTGCCTGCTGACCGTCGATACCGAATTTTTCAGCAATCGAGCCGATGGCATTGCTGCCCAAGGCATTTTGCAAATCATTGCCGGATACCGGAGCATTGTTTTGTTCGGTAGAAACCCAGCTGCCCAAAGCATCGCCCAGACCGCCCTGTTGCAACTGATTGAGCAAATTGCCCAAACCGCCCTGCTGCTGCACCAAATCCATTGCCATATCGACAACAGAACCCTGACCCTGCTGGCTGCTGCCATCGGCGGTGCTGGCGTTATTGTTGTTTAAAGCTTGGGCTGCTGCGTTTAATAATGTATCCATTAGTGCCATGATAATGTCCTTATCCGTAAGTGTGAAAACCGAGAAAGTGTACCAAAAATCAGGACACCGGCGGTATGCTTCGCGTAAAAATAAGAAAAGGCCGTCTGAAACGCAAACCATCGCCCTTGCGTTTCAGACGGCCTCAAATACTTTTTTGCTTACCGCTTAATGAGGTAACAGATAGACATTGACGCCATCGCCTTCGCTGACGGTTTCCCAAGCCGGTACTTCACACAAAGCGTCTGCCCGCGTACAGGTCGCCAGCATATTGCTGCCCTGATTGGGCAGCAGCTCGGCCACGCTTTCTCCGCACTCGTTAAAGCCTAATGCCACGCGCAAAAATTCGCGGCGTTTGATGGCTTTTTTGGTACGGAATGCGGCTTTGACACGGATTTTCGGCAAATGCCAATCGTGTTCCGCCCGCCCTGCCATTTTGCCCAATACCGGCCGCAGCAGCATATTAGAGGTGGCAAATGCGGCAACGGGATTACCCGGCAACACAAAAATTGCGGCATTGGCCACCTGCCCCCAAGCAAACGGTTTGCCTGGCTTGATGGCTAAGGTGTGCATGGTCAGCGTACCGGCTTTTTCCACCGCTTGTTTCAGATAGTCTGCCTCGCCCACCGAGGCACCGCCGCTGGTGACAATCACATCAAACTGCTCCGCCGCCTGCTGCAACGCTGCTTCGGTCTGCGCCAAGTCATCGGGAACAATCCCGCCATCGCTGACCGACATACCCTGCGCCTGCAACCAAGCCAGCAACTGATAGCGGTTGGCATCGTAAATCTGGCCGTCAGCCAAGGCCTGACCGGGTTCGGCCAATTCATTACCGGTAGAAAGCACCAATACTTTCAATGGAGCATAAACGCTCACTTCGGCATAGTCTTGCGAAGCGGCCAAGCCCAAAGCCGCCATATCCAATTTGTGGCCTTGCGCCAGCAATATCTGCCCGGCTTCGATTTCTTCTGCCTTCAAGCGCATGTTTTGTCCGGCCTCGATTTCGGCGTTAACCTGTAAACGCTCGCCGTCAACTTCCGTCTGCTCCTGCATGACCACAGCGGTAGTGTTTTCCGGCAGCGGTGCACCGGTAAAAATGCGTACGGCTTCGCCGACATTTAGCGGTGAAGCTGCCGTATCGCCCGCTTGTGTACGGCTGACAATGGTAAATTCGCGCAAACCGCCTTCCGGATCGCAAACGGCGTAGCCGTCCATCGCGCTGTTGTCAAACAGCGGGCTGGGATAACGCGCCGTCAAAGTTTGCGCCAAAATGCGGTTCGCCGCTTGCGTCAAGGGCAGGATTTCGCTTTTCAGACGGCATTCGTGGCCGTCAAGCAAGGTTTTTAAGGCAACGTCAAAATCAATCATATTCTTTCCTCTTGTTGTATTTCCAAATCTTCTGATGTGTTGTAATTAGCAAAATCAGCATCTGAATCAAAATTTACCGCACGCGCGCGCTGCTGTTGCAGCCAGCCGCGTATGGTGCGCATGCCCGCATACAGATAAGGCACGGCGCTCTGCAAAATCTGCGGTCGGATAAACATCACGCCGTAATGCTGGCGCACCGGCGTTTCCACATAAAAAGCATTGCATAAAGGTGTGCGCTTGGCGACTGCAAGAAACCGCGCCACCAAGTCTTGCGGCAGTCTCGGCATGTCGCAAGCCACAATCAGCAGCCAATCGGCCGCCGCCAGCTGCAAATCATTGGCGGCGGTGCATAAAGCCGCCAGCGGCCCCAGCTGCTGCCATTGGCGGGCATCGGAAAATACATGCGCACTGCGGCGGGCATATTCTTCCAAATTCCGGTTGGCGCTGATGGCAATATGCCCAACTTGCGGCTGAATCCGCGCAATCACATGGTCAATTAAGGCTTTGCCCTGCCACAGCGCCAATCCTTTGTCTGCACCGCCCATCCTGCGCCCCTGCCCGCCGGCCAAAACCAATGCATAGATTTTCATGGTGATTTTTCCCATTGTTGCGCTGCGGCCTGGTCGCTTTGTTTGGCCTCAACCCAGCGCTCAAGGCCGTCTGAAAAAATCTCTTTTTTCCAAAACGGCGCTTCGGTTTTCAAATAATCCATCACAAACTCGGCAGCGGCAAACGCGGCTTTACGGTGTTGCGAAGCCGTCAGCACCAATACGATTTGCTCGGCCGCATGCAAATGGCCGACACGGTGTATCACGGTACACGCCGTTACCGGCCAGCGCTCGGCGGCCGTCTGAATGATACGGGCAATTTCGTTTTCGGTAACCTCGGGATAATGTTCCAAAAACAAACTGCGCAACGGCGTATCCGTATCCCGGTCGCGCACCAGCCCGACAAAACCGACCACCGCGCCGATATTTTCGCCTTGCGACAATAAAGCGTCATATTCTTGTTGCAGATTAAAATCTTGGGTTTGGATTCGGATAGTGGTCTGCATATCAGCCTCCTGTTACCGGCGGCAGCAAACCGACCTCGGCACCATCCGGAATTTCCGTCTCCCAGCCGCAGATTTTTTTATCCACCACCAACCGGAAAATTTTATCTTCCGCCAATGCCTGCGCCCAATCGTCGCCACGCGCCTGCAACAATGCAAGCAAATCGCGCCCGCTGCCGCCGCTCCATGCGATTTGCTCGCGATCGGCACGAAGTTTTTGTTTTAAAACACCAAAATATAAAAGAGTAATCATCATCTGCCGAATATCGTATAAATGTGTGTATGTAGCAATACCGCGCTGACTAATACTGATGCTTCGCTATGCACCTTGCTAAAAGTTTCATATAATATGAATTATAAGATAACAGGATTTTACATCAGATTTGAGCCAGCTTAATAATTAATTTGCATGATAACCAAGATTATTTTATGAAGTTGTGATTTAACGCAAACAGTGATATTTTTACATAATCTTATACTAAAAACCATACGCCTCTGATACAGCTTCATCACTCAGCCGGCCGAAACCTGACCAATACCAAAGAGACTGCCATGACCATCCGAATCGTCTTAATCGACGACCATACCTTATTGCGCGACGGCATCAAAGCCTTACTTTCCACCAAACCGGATTTTGAAATCATCGGCGAAGCGGAAAACGGCGCCGACGGCATACAAACAGTCAGCCGCTTACAACCTGATATCGTCTTATTAGATTTAAATATGCCCGTCATGAATGGTCGGGAGACGCTGTCGCATATCCTAAACGACAACCCTTTGCAGAAAGTGGTTATTCTGACTGAATCGGAAGACAGCAACGATTTAACCGCTTGCATGCGCCTTGGTGCTTGCGGCTATCTGCTGAAAAATATCCATAGCGATTTTCTGATCAACAGCATCCGCAAAGTCATCTGTGGCAATAATGTATTTTCTCCGGAAATGACCTCCCGCTTGGTGCAATCGCTGATTTCCCCTTCCTCTTCAACTAGTGAACGGGCGCTCGCTACGCTTACCCCCCGTGAATTGGAAATTCTAGGTTGCTTGGCCGCCGGACACAGCAATAAAATCATCGCCCGCCATTTGGCATTAGCCGAATCTACCGTAAAAGTGCATGTGCAAAACATCCTGCGCAAGCTTTGCCTGGCCAGCCGTGTGCAAGCGGCCGTCTATGCCGTACAGCATAAAGTCCCCCAACCGGAATGGGACGAATAAATAAATTGAGGCCGTCTGAGATATCATGCTTTCAGACGGCCTTGGCTTTTTGTTAACGGCTAAAATTATCTGTTAGTAGATAATATTTTTACCGTAACCTTCTAAGATTTCTTTAATTTTCAAAACGGTTTCTTTGGGTGGCGGCTGCACGCCTTTGAGCTTGTACTCATCGCCGCACAGCTCCCATTTGTGCGCACCCAACTCGTGATACGGCAGCAGCTCGACCGTTTCGACATTATCCATGTCGCCGATAAATTCGCCCAGCAAATGCGCGGAACACTCATCATCCGTATAACCCGGCACAATCACATAGCGCACACGGGCAGGCTGTTTGCGCTCAGCCAGATATTTGGCAAATTTCAAAGTTTTGGTATTCGGAATACCCACCAAGACTTTATGGATTTCGGGGTCAATCTGTTTTAAATCGAGCATAACCAAATTGGTATGATCGAGCAGATCATCCAAAATATCATCGTAATGCAAGGCATAGCCATTGGTATCCAAGCAGGTATGGATGTCATGCTCGTGGCAAGCGGTAAACCAGTCGCGCACAAATTCATATTGTAACAAAGGCTCGCCGCCGGTTGCAGTGACACCGCCGCCGGTTGCTCGCAGATAGTGCCGGTAGGATTTGACTTGTTTCATCACATCGTCAACCGTCATTTCCTGCGCGCTGTCGGTGCGTAAATCCCAAGTATCGCGGTTGTGACAATACAGGCAGCGCATCAGGCAGCCTTGCAAAAACAAGACATAACGCAAACCCGGGCCGTCCACCGTGCCGCATGATTCGATCGAATGCACAATGCCTTTGCCATTGTAATTGCGTTGCCCGCTTGCTTTGGGCTTGATTTCTGTTTCTGGATTGATGGTGTAAGTTTGCATAATTGTTATAAAGAAAAATAAAAGGCCGTCTGAAAAAGCGTAACCCTAACATGGGGATTCAGACAGATAAAAACAATGCCGGATTTAACCGGCATTGTTTTTTAGGGTCTTTTGACACTTCATCCGTGAAGCAGATTTTCGAGAGAAAAAGCGCAGATGCAAGGCGGAAAGCGCAGCAAGGTTGAACACCTTGCGAGCATTTCCAACGCAGCAGGTGCGTTTTTTCTCCGAAAAGATGGCACGCGATGAAATGTCAACAGACCCTCGGATTACCCAATTACATATGGTTAGTAAAGGTACGGGTAATCACGTCTTGCTGCTGCTCACGGGTCAATGAGTTGAAGCGGACAGCATAACCTGAAACGCGGATGGTCAGTTGCGGATATTTTTCCGGATGTTCCATCGCATCCAACAAGGTTTCACGGTTCAACACGTTAACGTTCAAGTGTTGGCCGCCTTCTACCTCACCGGCTTCATGGTGGAAGTAACCGTCCATCAAACCGGCCAAGTTACGTTCGCGTGAAGACTCATCTTTACCCAAAGCGCCCGGTACAATAGAGAAGGTATAAGAAATACCGTCTTTTGCAAACTCAAACGGCAGTTTGGCAACTGAAGTCAGAGAAGCAACCGCGCCATTTACGTCACGACCGTGCATCGGGTTGGCACCCGGGCCGAACGGTGCACCTGCGCGGCGACCGTCAGGTGTGTTACCGGTTTTTTTGCCGTAAACCACGTTGGAAGTGATGGTCAGCACAGATTGTGTCGGAATCGCATTGCGGTAGGTTTTGTGGGTTGCCACTTTACGCATGAAGCGTTCAACCAAGTCACAAGCGATGTCGTCCACGCGGTCATCGTTGTTACCGAATTGCGGATATTCGCCTTCGATTTCAAAGTCGATGGCAATACCGTCTTCGTCACGAACCGGTTTTACTTTAGCGTATTTAATGGCAGACAGCGAGTCGGCAGCCACAGACAAACCGGCAATACCGCAAGCCATAGTGCGTTTAATGTCGCGATCATGCAGCGCCATCAAAGCGGCTTCGTAAGAGTATTTGTCATGCATGTAGTGGATACAGTTCAATGCAGTTACATACTGGGTAGCCAACCAATCCATGAATTTGTCCATGCGGGCAAACACGGTATCATAATCCAACACTTCGTCCATAATCGGTTCGTGTTTCGGGCCTACTTGGGCTTTGGATTTCTCATCTACACCGCCGTTGATTGCGTACAGCAGGGTTTTAGCCAAGTTGGCACGGGCACCGAAGAATTGCATTTGTTTGCCAATAACCATCGGGCTCACGCAGCAAGCAATAGCATAATCATCGCTATTGAAGTCCGGACGCATCAGGTCATCGTTTTCGTATTGAACAGATGAAGTATCAATAGAAACTTTGGCGCAGAACTCTTTAAAGCCTTGTGGCAGTTGCTCTGACCACAGAATAGTAATATTCGGCTCAGGTGACGGACCCATGTTGTACAGAGTGTGCAACACGCGGAAGTTGGATTTGGTTACCAATGTACGGCCGTCCAAGCCCATACCGCCGATAGATTCGGTTGCCCAAATCGGGTCGCCGGAGAACAGTTGGTCGTATTCCGGGGTACGCAGGAAACGTACCATACGCAGTTTCATCACCAAATGGTCAATCAGCTCTTGCGCTTCAACTTCGGTCAAAGTACCGTTTTTCAGGTCACGTTCGATGAAGATGTCCAAGAATGAGGATACGCGGCCGAATGACATAGCAGCGCCGTTTTGTGATTTAACGGCAGCCAAGTAACCGAAGTAAGTCCATTGGATGGCTTCTTGCGCATTTTTAGCCGGGCCGGAAATATCAAAACCGTAGCTGACAGCCATTTCTTTCATTTCGCCCAATGCTTTGTATTGGTCGTTGATTTCTTCGCGGCGGCGGATGGTTTCTTCCAAGTTAACGCCGTTTTCCAAATCAGCTTGCAATGAATTGAATTGCGCCAATTTGTCTTTCATCAGGAAATCAATACCGTACAAAGCCACGCGGCGGTAGTCGCCGATGATACGGCCACGACCGTAGGCATCCGGCAAACCGGTAATCACACCCGATTTACGGCAGGCACGAATGCTCGGGGTGTAAACATCAAATACACCTTGGTTATGTGTTTTGCGGTATTTGGTGAAAATTTCTTCCACTTCGGGATTCAATTCCACACCATAGATTTTGCAGGAATCTTTTACCATTTTCAGACCGCCAAACGGCATAATGGCACGTTTCAGCGGCTCATCAGTTTGCAAACCGACGATTTTTTCCAAACTTTTATCAATATAACCAGGAGCATGGCTAGTAATGGTAGAAATAGTTTGGGCATCAATTTTGTAAGGCTCGTGAGTACGGTTTTCGACTTTAATACCTTCCATTACGTCCGCCCACAGTTTTGTGGTGGCTTCGGTAGCGGGAGCCAGGAAACTTGCATCGCCCTCATAAGGTGTGTAGTTTTTCTGAATAAAGTCACGAACGTCAACATTGGTTTCCCAATTACCACCGACAAAGCCTTCCCAGGCAGCAGGGCGTTCTTGAACATCAGCAGACATATCAAACTCCTAATTTTATTAGACAAATCACAGATTAAATCAACGATTCAACAGCATAAGAATAGCACTTTTACGGTTTGATTGACAGCTCCATCATTGAAATAAAATTACTTAATCAAGCTAATTTGACTTAAATCAAAACAAGCAAAAGCTACTCAAAACTACATCATCGAAGAGAAAGATACCTTGAAAATAAGGAGTAAAATATAAAATTCAACCCCGTAAAACGCTATCGGTTTACGGGGTTGAATTTTATCCGGACTAAAACGGCTTATCAGGCAAACGGATGGTGCAGCACGATGGTTTCTTCACGATCCGGACCTGTGGACACAATCGCCACCGGTGCGCCGCAGATTTCCTCAATGCGTTTCAGATAGGCTTTGGCGTTATCCGGCAAAGCGTCGTATTCTTTCACGCCGAAGGTAGATTCGCTCCAACCGGGCATGCTTTCAAATACCGGCTTGCATTGCGCCACCAAGTCCGTACCACACGGCAAAATGTCGGTTTTGCTGCCGTCGGGCAATTCGTAACCGACGCAGATTTTGATTTCTTCGATACCGTCCATCACATCCAGTTTAGTAATGCACATACCAGAAATGCCGTTGACCTGAATCGAGCGTTTCATCGCTGCTGCGTCAAACCAACCGCAACGGCGGGCGCGGCCGGTTACCGAGCCAAATTCATGACCGCGTTCCGCCAAGCCTGCGCCGATTTCACAGGACAATTCAGTCGGGAACGGACCGGAACCCACACGGGTGGTATAAGCTTTGACAATACCCAATACGTAATTGAGCATTTGCGGGCCGACACCGGCACCGGCAGAAGCAGCACCTGCCAAGCAGTTGGAAGAAGTGACAAACGGGTAAGTGCCGTAATCAATATCCAGCAAAGTACCTTGCGCACCTTCAAACAGCAGCTGTTCGTCGTTTTGATTTTTCTCGTTCAACACACGGGATACATCGGTAATCATCGGCGTAATACGCGGCGCAACTTTCTCAATCACCGCCATCACGTCTTCGGCTTTGACCGGCTCGGCGCCATGCAGATGTTGCAGCTGCACGTTGTAATACGCCAAAATGGTTTCCAGTTTTTCCGGAATTTTTTCCGGATTCAGCAAATCGCCGACACGGATAGCGCGGCGCGCCACTTTGTCTTCATAAGCCGGGCCGATACCGCGGCCGGTGGTACCAATTTTACCTTTGCCGCGCGAAGCTTCGCGGGCTTGGTCAAGCGCGATGTGATACGGCAGAATCAGCGGACAGGTCGGCGCGATTTTCAGACGGCCTTCGACATTTTTCACACCGGCGGCGTTTAATTCGTCGATTTCGCCCAACAGCGCCTCAGGCGATACCACCACGCCGGAGCCGATAAAGCAGTCCAGTTTTTCATGCAGGATACCGCTCGGAATCAGGCGCAAAATAGTCTTTTTACCGCCGACTACTAATGTGTGTCCGGCATTATGACCGCCCTGGAAACGCACCACGCCGGCGGTTTCTTCCGCCAGCCAGTCCACAATCTTACCTTTACCTTCGTCACCCCATTGCGCGCCGATGACAACCACGTTTTTAGCCATAAGTCTAACCTTTATATCGAATCAATCAGAATCAAAAAACCGTTTAGATTTTCACTACCTTCCACTCGCCGTCTGCTTTTTTCAGACGGCCGACGACATCTTGCGAACCGTTGTATGCCAAGCCGTAATCCACGACTACGCATTGCCCTTGCGCACGCAACGCTTCTACCGCGCCGTGTGCTTCCGCCATATCGCCCTGAGCTACCAAAACCACCGGCTCTCGCGCAATATTTGGCAGACGGCCGATAAAGGCGCGCAAATCGAAGCTGAAACCAGTCGCTGGACGGCTGCGGCCGAAATACGCGCCTAAACCGTCATAGCGGCCGCCCCGCGCAATCGCGTCATGGCAATGCGAACCGTACACCGCATACAGCAGGCCGGTATGGTAGTTATCCACGCGCAATTCGGACAAATCAATATGCACTTCTTGCGCCGGGAAAGCGTCGCACACCGCCTGCAAATCATCCAAAGCCTTGCCCACGGCAAACAAATCCGGCAATTTGACCCGCGCCTCAGCCAACACTTCACGGCCACCGTATAAATTCGGCAAGAGCGAGAAGGCTTTGGCCCACATGCCGTCCAACTGCCAGGCTTTGACTTGGTCATGTACCGCTTCGGCGTCTTTTACCTGCATCATCGCCAGCAGTTGCGCCGCTTGTTCTTTATCCAAACGCGCCGCTTCCGCCAATGCGCGGAATACGCCGATGTGTCCCAGAGACAGCAGCATATCGCCGATATCGGCCAAACCCATGCTTTTCAACATCAGGTCGATGACTTCGATATCGGCGGCAATATCGGCAAAGCCGTACAACTCGGCACCGACCTGCAAAGGCTCGCGCGTACTCAAAAAACCGTCGGGACGGGCATGCAGCACCGAACCGGCGTAGCACAATCTGTTAATGCCGTTATTGGCGGACAATAAGTGTGCGTCGATACGCGCTACCTGCGGCGTAATGTCGGCGCGGATACCCAGCTGGCGGCCGCTGATTTGGTCGGCCACTCGGATGGTTTTCAACGACAAGCCTGCGTCGATGTGGGTCAGCAGCGAATTGCTGTACTCCATCAGCGGCGGCTGTACCAATTCATAACCGTGTACGCGGAACAAAGCCAACAGCTGCTCGCGCGCGCTTTCAAGCTGGCGGGCGGTGGTCGGCAACACATCGGCAACGTGTTCGGGTAACTGCCAAGATTGCATACGCTTAACCTTTATTATTTCAATAAACATGAAAAAGCTGTTTAAGTTTAAAATCAGACGGCCTTGCGGCCTTCCCTGCCCTTACTGATTTCAAATTTAAACAGCCCTGTCTGGCGGCTCAATCCGCCGAGTTATTAAAATCAGACTTTACCACACAAAATTACATTTGTGCAGCCTGTTTTTACCTGAAACGGAATCAGGCCGTCTGAAAACCGGATATACCCCATGCAAACGGTTTTCAGACGGCCTAATTTACCTTATCGCAATCTGCCCATTCGGACTAGCGGCGCGGTTGCAGAATATCCGCTGTCACGTCCTGGATATTGCGGTGGCCGGTAAACGCCATGGTTACGTCCATCTCTTTATACAGGATTTCCAAAGCGCGGGTTACGCCTTCTTCGCCGTATGCGCCCAAACCATACAGGAAAGCGCGCCCAATCATCGTGCCTTTCGCACCCAACGCCCATGCTTTCAAAATATCCTGACCGCTGCGGATACCGCTGTCCAACCACACTTCGATATCGCTGCCCGCAGCGCTGACGATGTCCGGCAGCGCTTTGATGGTGGAAATGGTGTCGTCAAGCTGGCGGCCGCCGTGGTTGGACACCACCAGCGCGTCCGCACCGCTCTTGGCTGCCATTTCCGCGTCTTCCGGCTCCATAATGCCTTTGATAATCAGCTTGCCACCCCATAAATCTTTGATTCGCGCTACATCGTCCCAGCTTAAGCGCGGATCGAACTGCTCCGTTGTCCAAGACGATAACGACGATACGTCGTGCACATTTTTGGCATGGCCGACGATATTGCGGAAGGTGCGGCGCTCGGTGTTGAGCATTTTCATGCACCATTCCGGCTTGGTTGCCAGATTAATCAGGTTTAAAAGCGTCGGTTTCGGCGGCGTAGAGAGGCCGTTTTTAATGTCTTTATGGCGCTGACCCATAATCTGCAAGTCGGCGGTCAACACCAATGCAGAACATTTCGCCGCCTGCGCCCGCTTAATCAGGTTTTCCATAAATTCGCGGTCGCGCATGACATATAATTGGAACCAAAACGGCTCGCTGGTATTTTCCGCCACATCCTCAATCGAGCAAATCGACATGGTCGATAAGGTAAACGGAATACCGAATTTTTCCGCCGCGCGTGCCGCCAGAATTTCGCCGTCGGCATGCGCCATACCGGTCAAACCCGTTGGCGCAATAGCCAGCGGCATTTTCACATCCTGACCGATCATCTTGGTGGCCAAACTGCGCCCTTCCATATCTACCAATACTTTTTGACGGAAACGCAGGTCTTTAAAGTCGCCGCTGTTATCGCGGTAAGTAGTCTCCGTCCACGAGCCCGAATCAATATAGTCGTAAAACATACGCGGCATTTTGCGTTTTGCCACCACGCGCAAATCCTCAATACAGGTCATTTTGCTCAAATCGCGTTTCATTTTGTGCTTACCTCCGGATGTCAAATATGTATGCTTTTCAGACGGCCTTGCCTGAAAATGCGTCTGCCCGATAATCTATATCAGTCGCATGTATAAATCAAACGCTTTTACCTCTTGAAATCAGCCGCAGGCAGCATGATATGAAGGATTACCTAATCATATCAAAATATTGTACAGACAAGGCCGTCTGAAAACGTCTCGCCGGAAAAAAGACCATCCCCTCCATAAACAGAAACAATCGCCGCCGCCGATTTTATACTTGATAAAATTACTAAGATATTAGAAAATGGCAGCCACGATAAAAACAACAGATACGGGCGCACACCATGAGACTGACCACCAAAGGACGCTTCGCCGTGACCGCCATGATTGACTTGGCGATGAACGCGCAAAACGGCGCCATCAAACTCAGCGCCATCAGCGAACGCCAAAACATCTCCCTATCCTATTTGGAACAATTATTCTGCAAGCTGCGCCGTGCCGAGCTGGTGGAAAGCTTCCGAGGGCCGGGTGGCGGCTACATCCTTGCCGCGCCACCCGCGCAAATCAACATCGCGCAGATTATTACCGCCGCCGAAGACAAACTCGATGCTACCCAATGCGGCAGCAAGGCCGACTGCCACCACGGTGCGCCCTGCCTGACGCATGATTTGTGGGAAAATTTAAATAAGACCATCAACGATTACCTGAGCAGCGTAACCCTGCAAAATATTTTAGACCAGCAAAACAGCGCTGCCGACGGCAGCCATGTTGTTACCCTACACACATTCATCAAGTAACCATAAATAAACATAGAAAAAGAGAGCGCAAACCATGACCGTTAAAACCCCGATTTATCTCGACTACGCCGCCACCACTCCCGTTGACAAACGCGTGGCGGAAAAAATGATTCCCTACCTGTGCGACGTATTCGGCAACCCCGCCTCCAACAGCCACAGCTTCGGCTGGGCGGCAGAAGAAGCCGTAGAAGAAGCCCGCGCCAACATCGCCGCGCTGATTAATGCCGACCCGAAAGAAATCGTCTTCACCAGCGGCGCGACCGAGTCCAACAACCTCGCCATCAAAGGCGCGGCGCACTTCTACAAAAACAAAGGCAAACACCTGATTACCGTCAAAACCGAGCATAAAGCCGTACTCGACACCATGCGCGAATTGGAACGCCAAGGTTACGAAGTCACCTACCTCGACGTACAGGAAAACGGCCTGATTGATTTGGACGTATTGAAAGCCGCCATCCGCGACGACACCATCCTGATTTCCGTGATGTGGGTCAACAACGAAATCAGCGTGGTGCAAAATATTCCCGCCATCGGCGAAATCTGCCGCGAACGTAAAATCATTTTCCACGTTGACGCAGCCCAAGCCTGCGGCAAAGTGCCGGTTGACGTAGAAGCCGCCAAAGTTGATTTGCTCTCCATGTCCGGCCACAAAGTCTATGGCCCCAAAGGTATCGGCGCACTGTATATCCGTCGCAAACCGCGCGTGCGCCTCGAAGCGCAAATGCACGGCGGCGGCCATGAGCGCGGCTTCCGCAGCGGCACGCTGGCGACCCACCAAATCGTCGGCATGGGCGAAGCCTTCCGCATCGCCAAAGAAGAATTGGCACAAGACACCGCGCATTACCTGAAACTGCGCGACATCTTCCTCAAAGGTATTGAGGGCATCGAAGAAGTATATATCAACGGCGACTTGGAACACCGCGCCCCGAATAACTTGAATGTCAGCTTCAACTTTGTCGAAGGCGAAAGCCTGATTATGGCGGTGAAAGAGCTGGCCGTATCCAGCGGATCGGCCTGTACTTCCGCCTCGTTGGAGCCGTCTTACGTCTTGCGCGCCCTCGGCCGCAACGACGAGCTGGCGCACTCCTCCCTGCGCATTACCTTCGGCCGCATGACCACCGAAGAAGAAGTTGCTTACGCCGCCGAACTGATTAAATCCAAAATCGGCAAACTGCGCGAACTCTCTCCGCTGTGGGAAATGTTCAAAGACGGCGTGGACTTGAATTCGATTGAATGGGCAGCACATTAATTTTTAACTAGAATCATGCCGTCTGAAAATTTTCAGATGGCCAAAACGAAACACATATCCCGAATACAAGGAACCCACATCATGGCATACAGTGATAAAGTAATCGACCATTACGAAAACCCCCGCAACGTCGGCACATTCGACAAAGGCGACGATTCTGTCGGCACCGGCATGGTCGGTGCGCCCGCTTGCGGCGACGTCATGCGTCTGCAAATCAAAGTCAACGACGCAGGCATTATCGAAGACGCGAAATTCAAAACCTACGGCTGCGGTTCGGCCATCGCCTCTTCCAGCCTGATTACCGAATGGGTCAAAGGCAAAAGCCTGGACGACGCGCTGGCGATTAAAAACAGCGACATCGCCGAAGAATTGGAGCTGCCTCCTGTCAAAGTACACTGCTCGATTCTGGCTGAAGACGCGGTAAAAGCGGCGGTGGCCGACTACCGCAAAAAACGCAGCGAGTAAGCCGTGGCAAGCGGTTGGGTGCCTGATGGCGCGGAGCAGGCGCAGATTGACGCGTCTTTAGACGATGCGTTGGCCTTTGTCCGCCAAAATCTGCCGCAAGGCGAGAGTGCGCACGAGTGCATAGAATGCGGTGTGCCCATTCCGGAAGCCCGCCGCGCTGCCCTGCCCGGTGTGCAGTTATGCGTGGCCTACCAAGAAGCAGCCGACCGCGACCATCATTTTCAGACGGCCTATAACCGGCGCGGCAGTAAAGGCAGTCCGTTGCGCTGACTGCCTGTATTTTAGATTTTTGTTGAAAAGGATAACACCATGATTACCCTGACTGAAAACGCCGCCAAACACATCAACGGCTACTTGGCCAAACGCGGCAAAGGCTTGGGCGTTCGCTTAGGCGTGAAAACCAGCGGCTGCTCGGGCATGGCTTATAATTTAGAATTTGTCGATGAATCCAACCCCGAGGATACTGTTTTCGAGGGTTTCGGCGCCAAAGTATTCGTTGACCCGAAAAGCTTGGTTTATCTAAACGGCACGCAAGTGGACTACACCAAAGAAGGCTTGCAGGAAGGTTTCAAATTTGAAAACCCGAATGTGAAAGACTCCTGCGGCTGCGGCGAAAGTTTCCACGTTTAAACATACAGGCCGTCTGAAAACGGAATTTCTGCGCTGCGGAAATTCGTATTTTTCAGACGGCCTTAATCGTTGGTAAAACATAATGAACCAATACTTTACCCTGTTCCAATTGCCCGCCGCGTTTGACATCGACACCAACGCGCTCGAGCAGACCTACCGCGCCTTAGTTGCGCGTTTCCACCCCGACAAATTTGCCGCTGCCTCTGCCTTTGAACAAAAGCAGGCGGTCATGATGTCGGCAACGGTAAACGACGCCTACCGCACCTTAAAAAGCCCGATTGACCGCGCCGCTTATCTGCTCAAAGAGCAAGGCATAGCTGCTGACGCGCCGGAACATACCGCCTTTGCGCCCGAATTTTTAATGCAGCAAATGGAATGGCGCGAGACGCTGATGGACGCGCAAATGGATCAAAACCAAGCCGCCATTGCCGCATTGGATAAGGAAATCCAGAGCGAGCAGGAAACATTGTACGAGTCTTTACGCGGTGCCTTTGCGCAAAATAACCATGAATCCGCCGCGCAGTTGGTGCGCCAAGGCCGTTTTTTGGACAAAATGCGCCGAGAGATTGCCGCCGCGCAATAAAGACCTTTAATCCGAAATCAGGCCGTCTGAAAAAAATTTTGCCATCAGCCGTATTTTTATGTTAAAAAACGCTAATAGCATATCAACTTCAGATGACCCTTATGAAATCGATTTATTGCCTCTTGCTGTCCAGCCTGCTGCTGACTGCCTGCCAAAGCTATCAGGAAAACCAAAGCCGCCGCAGTAAAATGGCGCAATTCGTGCTGAACCACCCTGTCGCAGCGCAAGCCATCGGCGCAGAAGATAAAAAATCCACCAACATCAGCAGCAATGCCAAGCGCTTGGCTGCCCGCACCGGTTTGGACGATACCGCCAACGGCGACGGCCACGCCACCCAAGTCAATGCCGTGCGCAATACTTTGTGGCAAGCGGCGATTGCGTCCCAATTCGACAGCGAAATTGCACAAAAAGCCGGCAATGCCTACCTGAGTGATATGGAAGCCCGCCACGGTAAAAACAGCTATTACAGCCGTTTGGCTGCCGACCAAGCCGTTGATCTGCGCAACAACCACATCGGGCGCAGTATCGGCAGCGGCAAGCCGGATGCAGACATGAAATCGCTGACCCAAAGCGTTCTGTTTTACTACCACAAAGTCGGCTTGTGGATCGCTACCCAAGTCAAGGAAGACGGCCGCAGCGTTTGGCGTATCAGTCAGAACAAATTAAGCAAAGCCGACTACAAACGCGCTTTGAAAAACCTTGAGCCGCTCAACAAAGACGGCATGAATGCCAATGAAGAGCAGCAGTATAAATCCGGCACTTTGCGCGAGATTAAAAAATCGGTTCAAGCCATCGGCAAAGTGGAAGACTGATTCAGACGGCCTTCTGTTTAATTCGGCCTTGCTGTTTACTCCGCTGCCCATGCGTTTTACCATTTAGCCCATTATTATCCGAGCTGTTGCTGCCAGGGTCTGTGAACATTTCATCCGCGAAACAGATTTTTGAGTAAAAAACACCAATGCAAGGCAAGTACTCAAAGAGGGCGGTTTTACACGCTACGCTAGTAAAACCAGCCAGCGCAGCAAGGTTGTATGTGCACCTTGCGAGCATTTTTAACGCGGCAGGCGTGTCTTTCCGTCCAAAAGATGTCGCGCGATGAAATGTTCACAGACCCTAAGCCGTCTGAAATGCCGGCGGCAGCAGCTTTTGTACAGAAAGGCCGTACCATGAATTTCCCGCCCCGTTTTGTTTCCAATACCCGTATGCGCCGTATGCGCAAAGACGATTTCTCCCGCCGCTTAATGCGCGAGCATACGTTAACGGCGGATGACTTTATCTATCCCGTGTTTGTCTTAGAAGGCAAAAATCAGGAAGAAGCCGTCGCCTCCATGCCAGGCGTGAAACGCCAAAGTTTGGACAAACTGCTGTTTACCGCCGAAGAAGCCCTGAATTTGGGCATTCCCATACTGGCGCTGTTTCCGGTGGTTACGCAAAACAAAACCGAGCTGGCCGAGGAAGCTTACAATCCCGAAGGTTTGGTGCCGACCGTGGTGCGCGCCTTGCGCGAAAAATTCCCCGAATTGGGCATTATGACCGATGTCGCGCTTGACCCTTACACGATTCACGGCCAAGACGGTCTGACCGACAGCAACGGCTACGTGTTAAACGACGAAACCATTGATGTATTGGTCAAACAGGCGCTGTGCCATGCCGAGGCCGGTGCGCAAGTGGTCGCACCTTCAGACATGATGGACGGTCGCATTCTCGCCATCCGCGAGGCATTGGAAGACGCAGGCCATATCCACACGCGCATTATGGCCTATTCCGCCAAATACGCCTCCGCCTTCTACGGCCCGTTCCGCGATGCAGTCGGCAGCTCGTCGGCACTGGGTAAGGCGGATAAGAAAACCTACCAAATGGATCCGGCTAACAGCAACGAAGCCTTGCAAGAAGTTGCGCTGGATATTCAAGAAGGCGCGGATATGGTGATGGTTAAACCCGGTCTGCCGTATTTGGATGTAGTGCGCCGCGTGAAAGACGAGTTTGGCGTACCGACCTACGCCTATCAGGTATCGGGCGAATACGCCATGTTGCAGGCCGCGATTCAAAACGGCTGGCTAGACGGCGACAAAGTGATTTTGGAAAGCCTGCTGGCCTTCAAACGCGCCGGTGCTGATGGTATTCTGACCTACTATGCTATTGAAGCAGCCAAACTGCTGCGTAAATAATCATCTGCATACAGCAAGGCCGTCTGAATCTTGATATTCAGACGGCCTTGCTGTTTTCAGCATAACCTGATTCATAAGATATTCAAATTTTTCATACCGTAAGCCTGTTTCTATTGGTGCGACGCTTACACTATCTTTACACTACATTTGATTACACCTATACTCTACCCATCCTGTGCCGGTTTCCATCTGCGCCATTTTATTCTCGGCGGCAAACCGGCACGGATAGCCAAACAACAAACTTTACCGTCAAACCACCCAAGGGAAGGAGTGCCAAATGGATTTGCATGCCCAAGACAAAACCAAACATCCTGAAACGGCTGAAACGCTGAGCGGTCGCGCACCCGTTACCGATTTCAAAGGTTTGCTGACCACCATCATCGCCGCCGTTGTCTGCTACGGCATTTTTCACATCCTACCCTATGATGCAAATGCAAACAAAGGCATTGCCCTGCTGATTTTCGTGGCGATTTTATGGTTTACCGAAGCGGTGCATATTACCGTTACCGCACTGATGATTCCGGTTGCCGCCGTCATTCTCGGCTTCCCCGACACCAACATCAAAAAAGCGATGGCTGGTTTTGCAGACCCAACGATTTACATTTTCTTCGGCGGCTTCGCGCTGGCGGCTGCCTTGCACATGCAGCGGCTTGACCGAAAAATCGCCGTTACCCTGCTGCGCCTGTCACGCGGCAATATGAAAGCGGCGGTATTGATGTTGTTCGGCGTAACCGCTTTCCTATCGATGTGGATCAGCAACACCGCCACCGCCGCCATGATGTTGCCGCTGGCCATGGGCATGATGGATCACATGGACAAAGAAAAAGAGCGCAAAACCTATGTATTTGTATTACTCGGCATTGCCTACTGCGCCAATATCGGCGGTTTGGGCACGGTCGTCGGTTCGCCGCCGAACATGATTGCCGCCAAAGCCCTGAATTTGGACTTCGTCGGCTGGATGAAACTCGGCCTGCCGATGATGATATTGATTCTGCCCTTAATGCTGTTTTCCATGTATGTGATTTTGAAACCGAACCTCAACGAGCGCGTGGAAATTAAAGACGAGTCGATTCCGTGGACATTGCACCGCGTAATTGCACTGCTGATTTTCTTGGCCGCAGCCGTTGCTTGGATTTTCAGTTCCAAAATCAAAGCCGCATTCAGCATCGACAATCCCGATACCGTGATTGCGCTGCTTGCCGCCATTGCCGTGGTCGTGTTCGGCGTGGCACGTTGGAAAGAAGTCGCCCGCAGCACCGACTGGGGTGTATTGATGCTGTTCGGCGGCGGTATCAGCCTGAGTGCGCTGCTGCAATCTTCCGGCGCATCGTTGGCACTCGGCCAGCAAGTCGCCACCACCCTTATCCACGCCCATCCGCTACTGGTGATTTTCGTGGTTGCCGCCTTTATCATCTTCCTGACCGAATTTACCAGCAACACTGCCTCCGCCGCCCTGCTCGTACCAATTTTCGCCAGCATTGCCACGCAAATGGGTTTGCCTGAAGAAGTATTGGTGTTTGTCATCGGTATCGGCGCATCCTGCGCGTTTATGCTGCCGGTGGCCACACCGCCAAATGCGATTGTGTTCGGTACTGGTTTGATTAAGCAGAAAGAAATGATGAATGTCGGTATGCTGCTGAATATCCTGTGTATCGTATTGGTTTCTCTGTGGGCTTATTTCGTGGTGATGTAAAGCCGCCGGATTTTCCTACAAAACAAGGCCGTCTGAAAATTATGTTTTCAGACGGCCTTGAATTTTCCGATTGGCCGCCCCATCTTCCCAAAGATTTTCCAACGAAAGGATTGCCTCATGATTATTCTACACACCACCAAAGGCGACATCAAAATCGAATTGGATTTTGACAAAGCGCCCGTTACTGCCGCCAACTTCGAGCAATATGTGAAAGACGGCTTTTACGACGGCGTGATTTTCCACCGCGTGATTTCCGGCTTTATGATTCAAGGCGGCGGCATGACGGCCGATATGGAAGAAAAAGACACCCGCGCACCGATTCAAAACGAAGCGGGCAACGGTCTGTCTAACGACAAATACACCATCGCTATGGCGCGTACTTCCGATCCGCATTCTGCCAGCGCGCAATTTTTCATCAACACCAACAACAACGTATTCCTGAACCACAAAGCCAAAGAGATGTACGGCCGCAATGTGGTGCAAGATTGGGGTTATGCTGTGTTTGGTAAAGTGGTGGACGGTTTCGACGTGGTGGATGCGATTGAAAAAGTGGCCACCAAACGCCACGGCTTCCACGATGATGTGCCGAGTGAGCCGATTGTGATTACCAAAGCCGAAGTGGTTTAAAGCATAACGGTTTCGCCAACAAAAAAAGCAACGCTGTTGAAACAGCGTTGCTTTTTTTGTTTTCAAACATATCAGGCATGTTCAGACGGCCTCGATGCCGTCTGAAAAACATCCCCGATTAATGCAATGCTTGATTAATGCAATTTCAGACGGCCTGAAACGCGTTTTTGCGCAAAGCGAGACAAGGCCAGCAAAATAGTTTTGCGGATACCGATAATTGCTTTGTGGTGCATTAAGTGCAGCGACATATACATGTATTTTGCAATCAAACCTTCGATAAAGAAGCTGCCGCCCGACAAACTGCCCATCAGGTTGCCGACACCGTGGTTAGTACCCAAAGACACCAGCGATCCGGAATCTTTATACACAAATTCTTTATTAAAATCACGGCCTTTTTCATACGCCATCAGCAAATCACACAAGAAATCCGCCTGCTGGTGCGCGGCTTGGGCGCGGGCGGGGACGAATTTGCCGTCCTCCCATTCGCAAGCGGCGCAATCACCCATCGCATACACGCCGTCAGCCGGGGTTTGCAGTTGGCGGTTGACCTCAAACTGGTTGATACGGTTAACCGGCAAGCCGTATTCTTGGTTGCGGTCGGCTGCCTTGATACCCGCCGCCCACACAATCACATCCGCCGCCAAATCGCCTTGATCGGTTTCCACTCGATCCGAATGCAAACCCAATACGCGAGTACCGGTCATCACTTTGATGTGTTTCTGGCGCAGCGCCTGAATCGCCTGCGCAGATACTTTTTCCGGCAGCCCCGACAACACGCGTGGCGCGGCTTCTACCAAGGTAATTTCAATGCGGAAACGCTGGCCAGAGCCGCTGTTGTCCTGAATTTCGTGATAGGCTTCCATCATTTCGGCCGACAGCTCCACGCCGGTAGCGCCTGCGCCGACAATCACCACGCTCAGGCGTTTGTCTTCCGAATAAGCGGCACGCGCAAACAGGTTGAGCAGGTGGGCATGGAATTCTTGCGCATCTTGCGCGTTTTCCAACACGTAGGCATGTTCGCTGCCGGGGGTATTGAAGAAATTGGATCCGCTGCCGATGGCCAAGATGCAGCGGTCGAAGGTCACATGACGCTCGGGAATAATCAGCTCGCCGCCGTGTTGGTTGTGCACTTCTTTCAGGGTCAGTTTCTTCGCCTGCGGGTCGAATTTAATCAGCTCGCCCACCATAAAGCTGAAGTGGTTGGAACGCGCCAAAATGCTGTAAGACAAGCCTTCTTGCTGCGGGTTGAGCGTACCGGCCGCCACTTCGTGCAGCGTCGGTTTCCAAATGTGGAACACCGAGCGGTCAATCAGCAAAACTTTTTCCGGACCGACTTTGCGCCCCATCGCGCGCCCGAGTTTGGACGCCAGTTCCAAGCCGCCGGCGCCGCCGCCGACAACAACGATATCATAATGCATGTGTGTGCCTCTAATAAAAGGTTAAGGTCAAAGGGAAAACAGATTTTTGGTTGTGTTTGTATTTTTTGGTATTTGTATCGGTATCTTTTTTCGCGGCGGCTATTATAGCCATTTTTGCCGTTTCTTTGCGGAAAAAGCACATAAAAGGCCGTCTGAAAAAGTAAACCGCAATTTACAGTTTCAGACGGCCTTGTGCGGAAAACCGCTTAGCCGCACATCTTATCATCGGCTCATCGGCTCATCGGCTTACAGCGTGGTATCCAGCGCGGCGAAGATGTCCGCCCAAATATCGTCCGCGTCTTCAATGCCGATGGAGAAACGCAGCAGACCGGCTTTAATGCCCATTTGCATTTTTACATCATGCGGCACGCCGCTGTGCGATTGCGAATAGCAGTGGTTAACCAGGCTTTCCACCCCGCCCAAGCTGGAGGCCATTTTTACCATTTTCATGTTTTTAATCACGCTGTTGGCGGCCTCGCGGCTGTCGTTTTTCAGATAAACCGTGACCACGCCGCCCACGCCTTTGGGCATTTGTTTTTGCGCCAGCGCGTAATGTTCGTGCGACGGCAGGCCGGGGTAAAACACTTTTTCCACCGCCGGATGCGCTTCCATGCGTTTGGCGATTTCTAAGGCGTTTTCGCAATGCGCCTTCATGCGCAAGGCCAGCGTTTTGATGCCGCGCAACACCAGCCAGCAATCCATCGGCGCAGCAATCGCGCCGGTGTCCACCATCATGGTGTGCAACGGTTTGGCCAACTCTTTGGTTTTTACCACCACCACGCCCATCAAGACATCGGAATGGCCGCACAGGTATTTGGTGGCGGAATGGAACACGATATCGCAGCCCATGTCGAGCGGATTTTGCAGATACGGCGTGGCAAAGGTGTTGTCAATACCGACCAGCGCACCCGCTGCCTTCGCTTTGGCGGCCAAAACCGGCACATCCACCAAGCGTAACAGCGGGTTAGAAGGTGTTTCCAGCCACAGCATTTTGACTTTGTGTTGCGCCAGCAATTCATCCAATTTTTCCGGCTCGCCCAAATCGGCAAACACCACGTTCACGCCCCATTTGGCATAAACATCGTTCAACAGGTCATACGCGCCGCCGTAAATATCCGCCACCGCAATAATGGTGTCGCCCGGCTGCAAAAAGGTACGGAACACCGCGTCAATACCGGCCATGCCGCTGGAAAAGGCAAAACCGGCCGCGCCGTGTTCCAAATCGGCCACCGTGTCTTCCAAAACCTGACGGGTTGGGTTACTTAGGCGCGAATAGCGGTAGGGAATCTGCTCACCGATTTCGTGCATAGCAAACATGCTGTTTTGGTAAATCGGTGGCATGAGCGCACGGTTATGCTCGTCGCAATCGTAGCTCGAATGAATCGCTTTGGTTTCGAATTTCATGACGTTCTGCCTCTAATCATTAAAACATTTCCATTTTAGCACTATCCCAAAAATAGAAACAATCAATCGGAAGCCGTGATTTCGGTTTCAGTTTAACGAACACAAGTGATATAATCTCGCATTTAGAACACAGACAGATTGCCGCCGTTTGAGCTGCGCAGAAACTCGCGAGCTCGTTTTCAGACGGCCTCAAATCTGCCCCGCCTGCCGGACACACCGACACATCTGTTGAACCGCTTTATCTTTTATTTAAGGAAAGACACCGCATGAACGCCATTGCAGACGTGCAATCCAGCCGCGATTTACGCAATTTGCCGATTAACCAGGTCGGTATCAAAGACCTGCGTTTCCCGATTACCCTCAACACCGCTGAAGGCAGCCAGGCCACCGTTGCCCATCTGACCATGACCGTCTTCCTACCCGCCGACCAAAAAGGCACACACATGTCGCGCTTTGTCGCGCTGATGGAGCAACAAACCGAGCCGCTCAGCTTTACGCGCCTGCAAACCTTAACGCAGGAAATGATTACCCTGCTCAACTCTCATTCCGGCAAAATCAGCGCGTCTTTCCCGTTTTTCCGCAAAAAAACCGCGCCGGTTTCCGGTATCCAATCGCTGCTGGACTACAACGTTACCATCAGCGGCGAAATCAAAAACGGCGCGTATCAGCACACTTTGAAAGTGATGATACCGGTAACCAGCCTGTGCCCGTGCTCCAAAGAAATTTCGCAATACGGCGCCCACAACCAACGCTCCCACGTGACCGTTACCCTGACCGCCAATGCCGAAGTGGGCATCGAGGAAGTCATCGACTGCGTAGAAGCTCAAGCCAGCTGTCAGCTCTACGGCCTACTCAAACGCCCCGATGAAAAATACGTGACCGAAAAAGCGTATGAAAACCCGAAATTTGTCGAAGACATGGTGCGCGATGTGGCAACGGCCCTGATTGCCGACGGCCGCGTGGAAAGTTTTGTGGTCGAAAGCGAAAACTTCGAGTCGATTCACAACCATTCGGCTTATGCCTTTATCGCCTACCCTTAAAAATACGGAAATATAATGAGGCCGTCTGAAAAACACGGATTGCGGTGTTTTTCAGACGGCCTTTTTGTTTCCCCGTTTGCCGCGTAATCGCTTATAATGCCCAAAACATGACTTTGAAATACCCATTTAACACCAACCGCTGTCTGCCGTTTTTTAAGCGCCTGTGTTCATCATAAAATTGACAGCCAAATTTTGATGACAATAATGAACACTGGCGCTCAAACACACTACCATGAAAAAAATCCTTTATTTCTTTATCGCACTCTTCTCTTTAAGCAATACAGTATTTGCTTCAACGATAGATGCTTCAAAACTCTTACCCCCCGAGCAGGCATTTGCACCGCAAGTGAATGTAACCGATCAAGGCATTAACGTGCAGTTCCAGATTGCCGACGGCTATTATCTGTATCAGGCAAAAATTACCGCTGCCACCACGCCCGATAATCTATTGGGACAGCCGCAATACAGCCCGGGCGAAGCAAAAGAAGACGAATTTTTCGGCAAACAAACCGTGTACCACCGCGCCGCGCAGGTCAACTGGCCTTACCGTCAAACCCAAGCTGCGCCGCAATATAAATTGGTATTGAGCTATCAGGGCTGCGCCGAAGTGGGCGTATGCTATCCGCCGGTGGACACCGAATTCAGCATCAACGGCAGCGGCCTGTATCAGCCGCAAACCGACGCGCCACTTAGCGCCAAAGAGCGCTTTACCCGCCCCGATACGCCCAAGCGTTCAGACGGCCTCACACCCGCGCAGCCTGCCGAACCGCAAAGCAGCAGCCGTTTCAAATTATCTTGGGATACCCTGAACGCCAATCTGTTGGCGTTTTTTCTCGCAGGTATCGGCTTGAGCTTTACCGCCTGCATGTACCCGCTGCTGCCGATTGTGTCGGGGATTGTGGTCGGGGATAAAGCGGCCAATAAAAGCCGCGCTTTTGTGTTGACGTTGGTTTATGTGCAGGGTTTGGCGCTGACTTACACGCTGGTCGGCATTACCGCCGGCCTGACCGGTGCGCTGCTGACGGTGTGGCTGCAACAGCCGTGGGTGGTATTGGCGGCAGCCGCGCTGATGGTGGTATTGGCGCTGGCCATGTTCGGCCTGTTTAATCTCCAACTGCCCGCTTCGGTACAGGCGTATTTCCAAAACCAAAGCAACCGCTTGTCCGGCGGCAAAATCGCTTCCGTGTTCGGCATGGGCATGCTGTCGGCGCTGATTGTCGGCCCCTGCATTGCGCCGCCGCTGGCGTTTGCCTTAGGCTATATCGGGCAGACCGGCGACGCGGTATTGGGCGGTTTGGCGCTGTATGTTTTGGCCTTGGGTACAGGCGTACCGCTGCTGCTGGTCGGTACTTTCGGCGGGCATGTCCTGCCCAAAGCGGGCGCTTGGATGGGCGCGATTAAGGCCGCATTTGGCTTTATCCTGCTGGCGGTGGCGGTGTATCTGGCAACGCCGTATCTGCCTTATTGGGCAGTCGTGACCCTTTATACATTGCTGCTGCTGATACCGGCGGTCATGCTGTTTGCCAACATGCGCACGCAGAAAGGCCGTCTGAAAACGGTTTCCGGCCTGCTCGGTATCGTCTTGCTGCTCGGCGGAACATGGTTCGGCTGGCAGAGCCTGAACCGTGAAACCACCGCCCTCCACCATTTTTTAACCTTAATCCCGCCGTCTGAATCGCCAAGCAGCGGACACGGTCAGATGTTTACCGATGTCGCGCAACTGCAAACCGCGATGGATAAAGCACTCAAAGCCGATCCGTCCCAACCAGTATTGCTGGATTTTTATGCTGACTGGTGCATTTCCTGCAAAGAAATGGCGGCTTATACGCTCAATCAACCGGAGGTGCGGCAAGCTGTGGACATGCAGCGTTTCTTCCAAATCGACGTCACCGCCAACACACCCGAACAGCAAGCCCTGCTGAAACAATACGGCTTATTCGGCCCGCCGGGAATCTTCATTATCCGCGCCGACGGCAGCCGCAGCGAAGCCTTATTGGGATTTGTCAAACCGCAGGCCTTTATCGAGTGGTACCAAACCAACCGCTAGGTACCCATTTTGGCAGTGGCCGCGATTAAAACATACCCATCAGGTCAAAATACCTGAACCCTCAGCCGCAGAGCGGGAATCCGTCCCCGCCCTGCGGCTTTGACATTCAAGCATAGCCGTTTATCGCGAACACACCGCCCGCCACGGGTAAACCCAAGCTTGCTCTCGACAATACCGACTTAGAATAATTCAAAAATGATAATTTTTAAATAATCAATTTAAATAACTGAATAATCATTATAAAATTACTAGAAATTATTAAATTTTAATGTATATATAAATATATACATAAATTAATCCAAAAACGATACAAGGAGGTAGTGAAATGAAAAAGAAATTCATCAATGCAAGCATTTACAAACACAATGACGCCAGAGAAATTTTGGTGGAAGACGGTAAATTCGTTGCCTTCGGCAATAATTTGGGCGAGGCGGACGAAGTGATTGATTTGGGCGGAAAATTTGTCCTGCCGCCTTACGTCGATTCCCACCTGCACTTGGACTATTACTTTACCGGCAAAGACGATAGCTCGGAAAACGATACCGGTACGCTGTTTGAAGGGATTGCCCGCTGGAGCAAAATCAAAATCGGCCAAACCAAAGAGCAGGCCAAAGAAAGAATGTACAAAGGTGTGCAGGAAGTGATGTCGCATGGTACGCAATACATCCGTGCACAAACCGACTGTACCGCCCCCGAGCTGAAAAACATCAAAGCCATGCTGGAAGTGCGCGACGAATTGAAAGACAAAGTGACCATTCAGGTCGTGGCCCTCCCACAGGAAGGGATGTATGCCTACCAATCCGGCGGCAAAACCGGCCTGCAGTTGGTGGAAGAGGCCTTGAAACTCGGCGCCGATGTCGTGGGCGGTATTCCCCACTTCGAGCATTCTGCGCAAGAGGGTAAACAATCCATGCAAGATGTGGTGGATTTGGCGTTGAAATACAACAAGCTGATTGACGTACACTGTGACGAAACCGACGACCCGAACTCCCGCTTCGTCCAAGACCTGAACGCCAATGCCTATCGCGCCGGTATCGGCAAGCAGACCACCGCTTCGCATACCTGCTCTTTCGGCTCTGCCGATGATGCCTACGCATTCCGCATGATGCAGTTGTTCAAACAATCCGGTATCAACTTTACCAGCCAGCCGACTGAAAACCTGTATCTGCAAGGCCGTCAGGATTCTTATCCGAAACGTCGCGGCATTACCCGCGTGAAAGAATTTTTCCACGACGGTATCAACGTGTCTTTCGGCCAAGACTCCATTTGCGACCCGTGGTATCCGGCCGGTAACGGTAACATGATGATGATTCTCGACCACGGCATTCACGCCGCGCAACTGATGTCTGATGAAGACTTCGAGCACGTGTTCGACTTGGTGACTTACAACGGCGCAACCACCTTGCATATCGAAGATGAATACGGCTTGGATGCGGGTAAAGACGCCAACTTTATCGTCCTTGACGCGCCGAATGCTTTTGAAGCCATCCGCAACCGTGCAGACTGCTTGGCCTCCATCCGTAAAGGTGAATATTTGTTCAAAAAAGCGCCTCAAGCTTATGATGTCAGCTTGAGTTTGTAAGCTTTAAGCAGATAGTGAGACGGTAGTGGAACTGCTAGGGTCTGTTCATCAGTTCCTAGCAGTTTTTTATTATTGATAGGAGGCGTAAATATGGACAACGTAACCGAGAAAAAACAACCGTTAGGCGTCTTTATCCTAATGGCTTCCATTACCTTTATGGCCATTTTGTCGGAAATGGTTCCTTCCGGCATTTTGCCGCAAATCATGGAAGGTCTGAATATTAACGAGCAACAGGCGGGGAATTTGGTGGGCTACTACGCCATCGCTTCTGCTTTTTGTGGGATTCCGATTATTTCCTATACCGTAGAATGGCAGCGCAAACGCCTGTTGCTGATTTTGATGGCGGGTTTTGCCATCTCTAATATCGCCGTCGGCCTGATTCCCAATTATTGGTCGGTACAATTTTTCCGGGTTGTCGGCGGCATCTGCGCCGGTGTGCTTTGGCCGATGATTGCCGCTTACGGCATGAAACTGGTACCGGATGAAGAAAAAGGCCGTACCGTCGCCATCATCATGACGGGAACCACCCTCGGCATGAGCTTCGGTTTACCGGCCGCAACCTTGATTGGCACGCACATCAGTTGGCAGGCAGAATTTATTGTATTGGGCGTTGTGATTGCCATCATCGGCTGGCTGTGCCACCGCTATTTGCCGGAAGCGCCGGGGGACAAACGCACCACCTCCAACTCGCCGTTTACCGTGCTCAAAAATAAAGGCGTGTTGGTCATTATTTTGCTGACCTTTTTGGCCGTTGTCGCCAACTACGGCGTATTTACCTACATCACCAACTTGGTAGAAACCACACAATATCCGAGCTTGAGTCTGGCGCAATTAATCTTCGGTATCGGCTCTTTAATTTCCGTATGGATTACCGGCCGCTTTATCGACAAACACCTGCAATTAGTGGATTTGACCTTGCTGGGTGCTTCCGCCTTGGCTTATGCGGTGTTTTTATGGATTAACGGCGCGGTAACGGCGTTGCACCTCGGCTTCTTGTTGTGGGGTGTCGGTTTCGGCGCATTAGTCACCCTGTATCAAACAGCGGTCGCCCGCCAAGTACCGGCCAATGCTTCTGCGGTGGCCACTTCATTACAATCCGCCTGTTTCAACTTTTCCATTATGATTGCCACTTGGCTGGGCGGTACATTATTGGTGGGCGGCAGTATTTTCAATGTATTGATGATGGCGTTAACAGCTTTGATTGTGGGTATTGCCGTTTCGCTCATTGCGAAAAAAGCATTGGCATAAAGACGTTGCAGAAGATACCGTGCCACAAATTTTCTTAGCAAAATTAAAGGCCGTCTGCAAATTTTTCAGACGGCCTTTAATTTTAATATTGCTTGTTATGCCTGAAACGTATCGGCGTCTTCCTCAACCTTACTGCGGATAAACGCTTCCGCTCTATCTTTTAATGCAAAGCGGTCTTTCCCCGCAAATTCAGACGGCATGCACACAGGCGCAAAATCCAAGCGGATACGGATTTTTTTCATGGAAATAATGTTCCACAACGATGTCGGCAAATTAATGTCGGCATAGCTCGGCTTGCTGCTGCGGCGGCCGTCGGCGTCGTAATAACGCAGCGCCAGCACCTGTATCGGCGCATCAGCGTCAATTGCCGATTGGAACAAAGCGGCTTTAAACGGCAGCAAGTCTTTGCCCGAAGAAGTGCGCGCTTCTGGGAAAAAGCTGACGTTCTGCCCCGCACGCAGCGCCTCGCTGATAGCTTGGTTAATCGGCTCGATATCGCGGCGCGAATTGCGGTTGATAAACACCGTACCGGCATTTTTGCCCATTTTGCCCAATACCGGCCATGTGCCGATTTCCTGTTTGGCGATAAAGCTGCTCGGATACACTGCACTCATGGCGAAAATATCCAGCCATGAGACATGGTTGGCCACAACCAGCGTGCCGCTGACATTGCCTTCCTGCGGCGGCGTGCCGATGTCCAGCTCGATATCGAGTGCCGCCAGTGCGCCGCGCCCCAAATCAATCACGGCCTGGTTACGCTGCTGCATGTCGTTACCGTCGATACTGCGCAGATTTTTACCGGTTTGGTACAGCCAAACCGCCATCCGCGCCAAACGGCGCAGGCGGGTGGCAAAAGATGCTTTTGGTGATGCCATATGTGTTCTTCTTTTTGTTGGGTTCAAATCGTTTTTCAGACGGCCTCGTTATTTTTGGCAGTAGGCGCAATAAAACGCGCTGCGCTGGCCGATGGTTTCTTTCAATATAAGCTGGCCACAGTTGACGCAGGGCTTGTTGTGCCGCCCGTAAACCGTGTATTCCTGCTGGAAATAGCCGCTTTTGCCGTCGCTGTTGACGAAATCGCGCAAGGTGCTGCCGCCGGTTTCAATCGCCCGCGCCAATACTGCTTTGATGGTTTCCACCAATACCGCGCATTCTTTTTTGCTCACTTTATTGGCCGGACGGTGCGGCGAAACCCCTGCTTTAAACAGACTTTCGTTGGCATAAATATTGCCGACGCCCACCACCACCGCGTTATCCATCAAAGCCGGTTTAACGGAGCGTTTGAGCGGTTTCAATTTTTGATACAGATACGCCGCATTAAAATCATCGGATAAAGGCTCGGGGCCGAGTTTTTCCAGCAGGGGATGGTATTCGGCAATGCCTTCATACCACAATACCGCACCGAAGCGGCGCGGGTCATGATACCGCAAGACAGTGCCGTCTGAAAAACAAATATCGACATGGTCGTGTTTGTCGGGCTGCCCGACACGCTCATCGCCGGCGGTAAAAATCCGCAAGCTGCCGGACATTCCCAAATGAATCAGCAGGATACCGGTTTCAAAAGTGATAATCAGATATTTGGCACGGCGGGTACAGTCTTTTACCGTTTGCCCCGCCAAAATCTGCGCCAAATCAGGATGAACCGGCCAGCGCAGCTTGCCTTGGCGTATTGCAACACCGCTGACCTGCTTGCCGCTGATGTGCGGACGGATGCCGCGCAGCGTGGTTTCAACTTCGGGTAATTCAGGCATAATGTTCTTCAATCATTTAAATAAAATCAATTCGATACCGATAAGAGTAAGGCTAAGTATCCCGGCTTTAAAGCCCGAGGCCGTCTGAAACGGGTAAAATCCTGCAAAAGCCGTTATTTTCCCTGCATCTTCGCCATGCCCAATACAACCGCCTGCCCTTCCAATTCCGTTTCAAATTCCGACAGTGGGTGTACCCCCGCCATGCGCTTAACCAACACCAAACCGTACACCGCCGCGCATTGCGGCCACCAGCGGTCTCCGGCTTTTTCCAAAAAGCCCCAAAAGCGTATGGCGGCAGCCGAGTCAAAAGGCGGCACATACGCCATAAATTGACCGTATTCAATCTGCAAACCCAATCCCGCCGCCTGCTTCCGAATCTGAGACACGCTGCGACAACGGCCTTTTTCCGGCAAGCGTTTACCGTCAAACCAACGGCTCAAATGCCACAGCGATACCGGATTAAAGCCCGTCAGCAGCAAACACCCTTCCGGTTTCAATACCCGCGCCGCTTCCGCCAATACCCCGTCCGGCCAACCGGCATACTCATGCGTATGCGGCAAAATCAGTGCGTCCAGCGATTGCGTGTCCCACGCCATCTGTTCCGCCTCCATGCGGACATCCTCCGGCACGCCAATCACGTTTTCAGACGGCCTCAACCAACTGCCGCCCATTTTCGCCGTTACCACACCGGCCCTGTCCGGCGCATAGCGGGTAAAAAACTGCTCTTCCTGTGCCGCCGTGTAACGCCCGATGGCCGTCTGCACAAACCATTCTTCCATTTTCTCCCCTTCTTGCCTATTTTCAGACGGCATAGCCACTTCTAATACAGAGATTATACCTGCTGCCGCCGTTTCAGCAGTAAAACGACAGTAAAAGTAAAAACTTTCCTCTGCGGCTTGACGGTTATCCGCCCAGACAGTACCATCTGATAGATTAAATTTATCCCTATATTACTGATTATTATTCACTATGGCAAAACTGAAAACCATTGCTCTGACCCTTTCCGGCGTTTCTGCCTTATCCTGCGCCGCCCATGCGCAGGCGGCAAGCGCCACGCCCAACCAAGTCGGCATGGCCATGATGCGCCTGAACTCAGCCATTCTCGATCAAGCCAAATCCCAAGTATTCGGTTCCGGCAGCCTGTGGGCATCTTTGAGCCGTGATTTCCGCATGAACGAGGTCAACCCCGAAATCGTGCGCAGCCACGAAGCCAAATTTGCCGCCAACAGCGCCTATTTCGACCGTACCATCAACCGCAGCAAACCCTATATGTACCATATTGCCAATGAAGTGAAAAAACGCAATATGCCTGCCGAAATCGCGCTGCTGCCGTTTATCGAAAGCGCGTTTGTCACCAAAGCCAAATCCCATGTCGGCGCCTCAGGCTTATGGCAGTTTATGCCCGCCACCGGCCGCCACTATGGCCTGGAAAAAACCGCGCTGTATGACGGCCGTCACGACGTTTACGCCGCTACCGACGCCGCGCTCAATTACCTCGAATACCTACACGGTCTGTTCGGCGACTGGTCTTTGGCATTAGCCGCCTACAACTGGGGCGAAGGCAATGTCGGCCGCGCCGTCAACCGCGCCCGTGCGCAAGGTTTGGAGCCGACTTACGAAAACCTGCGTATGCCGAACGAAACCCGTAATTACGTGCCCAAATTACTGGCTGTGCGTAATATCGTTGCCAATCCGCAAGCTTTCGGCATGAATGTCAGCGACATCAGCAACCAGCCTTATTTCAAAGTGGTTGACTTGGACAAACCCATCGACCAAAGCGCCATTACCCGTTTGGCCGGTATCAGCGAAAGCGAATTTTTGGCCTTAAACCCTGCCTTTAACGCGCCGGTATTTGTGCCTAAATACAACCGCAAGCTGCTGCTGCCCGTCAGCGCCGCAACGACGTTTGAAAAAAACTACCGCAACGCCAAACCCGAAACCCTGCTGTCATGGGACGTGTACACCACTTACGGCAACACCAGTCTGAGCAGCATTGCCGCCGAAACCGGCATGAGCGTGGCTGAAATCAAACGCTTAAACAGCATCAGCAGCAATACCCTGTCCGCCGGACGCAGCATTTTGGTAGCCAAAAACAGTATCGGTAGCAGCAACCCGATGACAAACTTTATCGACACCGACAACACGCCGGATACTTACCGCTCGGACATGCCGGAAATGGCGCCTATCCAAGTGGCAAAAGTAAGCAGCCGTCAGGTTGCGGTAAACAGCAGCCCGGTTCTGCCTAAAAACGCAGTGCAAACCGACTTTGTCAATTTGAGCCAAAACAACCGTGCGCCCATGCCGACTGCGGCTGACTATGTCGCAACGGCAAAAACAGCTGCAATTCCGGTTCAGACGGCCAAAGCCGATACGCCAACAAATTTGGCAGCCCGCAACCAAACCACCGATTTTGTCCGCAATACCCAGTTGGCAACTCCGGCCGTACAGACTGCTGCCGCCAAACCGGTTGAAATCAATATCGCTTCTACTGCCGTCCAAACACCCGCAGCGGAAAGCATTGCGCAACGTATTGAAAACCGCCAAGCAGCGGAAAAATCCTCCATCAGCCTGGCTTCAGGCCTGATTCAGGAAACGCCCTCCGCCACTGCTGCCGCACCGCAAGCAGAAGCGAAAGCAGCGCCGGTTGATATTGCCATCAGCCAACCCCTGCCCCTGCCGACCCAAAGTAAAGCGGTTGACGATAGCGCGACTGATTCGCTGATGTCTTTGGTGGAAGATTCGACCGCCCGCTTAAACGCCGCCGAAACCGTACGCGCCACCGTCGCGCAGGCTGATGCCAGAGAAGCCGCCGCCAAAGCGCGTGCCGAACGGATTGCGGAAAACCGCGCCAAACAGCAGCAACGAGCCGAAGCCCGCCTTGCCCGCAACAGCCAGCCTGCCGCCGCACCGGTTGCCAACGGCATGCACCGTGTGGCAGACGGCGATACGCTGTTTAACATCGCCCAGCGCTACAACCTGAGCGTGGCCGATTTGATTACCGCCAATAATATCCGTGGCAACAACATCCGTACCGGACAGGTACTGAAAGTAACCGCCGCCGCACCGAACAAACAAAGCTCAATCCGCAATGTTTCCTATACCGTGCGCAAAGGCGATACTTTGAATACCATTGCCAACCGTTTCCATCTTGATGTCAACGACATCCGCCGCTGGAATCAAAACACCCGCACCGTTACGCCGGGTCAGCGCCTGAAACTGATGGGCAGCTAACGGATTGTTAAATAAAAAGCGTACCCATGAATAGCGTGGGTACGCTTTTTTTATCAAGCCTCCTCATAATAAGGATGGCTTGGAACAACAAAGGCCGTCTGAAAACAGCGTTCTAACACTCTGTTTTCAGACGGCCTTTTATAGTCGTTTCACTTTAGCTTGATACAGCGTTGCTGCGCCTTGCCGTACTATCTGTACTGTCTGCGGCTTGCTGCCTTGTCTCAAACTAAATTGAAACGACTATACTTATTCATTAACAGCGTGAATTAACCGCGTTTGGGCGCACGGTTGGGTTTGGCGTAGCCACCTTTACCACCGAAATCGCCGCCAGTTTTGCGCTTGCCTTTAAAACCGTCGCCGGATTTTTTGAAGCCTTCTGATTTGAAACCGTCAGATTTGAAGCCTTCGGATTTTTTAAAGCCTTCGCCTTTCGCTTTACCGCCGAAACCGCCCTCGCTGCGTTTGCCGCCGAATTTTTTGTCACCAAACTTACGGTCACGGTCGCCGTAGCCACCTTTTCCGCCCCAGCCGCCTTTGCCTTTGGGTTTGCCGCCCGTGCTCTTGCGTTTACGGGTAGGTTCCATCCCTTCAATGGTCACTTCGTTCAACTTGCGGTCGATGTATTTTTCAATTTTGTGTACTTTGATGTACTCGTTCACTTCGGCAAAAGTAATCGCAATACCGGTACGACCGGCGCGACCGGTGCGGCCGATACGGTGCACATAGTCTTCCGCCTGTTTGGGCAGGTCGTAGTTGATGACATGGGTAATGGTCGGCACGTCGATACCGCGAGCAGCTACATCGGTAGCCACCAGAATTTTGCAACGGCCTTTGCGCAAATCCATCAACGTGCGGTTACGCCAGCCTTGCGGCATATCGCCGTGCAAACAGTTGGCAGCAAAGCCTTTTTCGTACAACTCGTCGGCCAACACTTCGGTCATGGCTTTAGTGGAGGTAAAAATCACACATTGGTCGATATTGGCATCGCGCAGGATATGGTCGAGCAGGCGGTTTTTATGGCGCATATCGTCGCAATACAGCAGCTGCTCTTCGATTTTGCCTTGGTCGTCCACACGTTCTACTTCGATGACTTCAGGATTTTTGGTCAGTTTACGCGCCAGCTTGCCGACGGCACCGTCCCAAGTGGCAGAGAACAGCAGGGTTTGACGGTCTTCCGGCGTGGCGGCAACGATGGTTTCGATGTCGTCGATAAAGCCCATGTCCAGCATACGGTCGGCTTCGTCCAGAATCAGCACTTCCAAGCGGTCAAAATCCACTTTGCCGCTGTTCATCAAGTCCATCAAACGACCCGGGGTCGCCACCACCAAATCAACCGGTTTGCTCAAGGCGCGGGTTTGATAACCGAACGATGCACCGCCGACAATGCTGACGGTGCGGAACCATTTCATGTTTTGCGCGTAGGTCAGCGCATTTTTTTCCACCTGCGCCGCCAATTCGCGGGTCGGGGTCAGCACCAGCGCACGCGGGCCTTTACCGTTTTTTTCGCTGCGGCGGGTCAGACGTTGCAGAGTCGGCAGCAGAAACGCAGCGGTTTTACCCGAGCCGGTTTGTGCCGAAGCCATAATATCGCGGCCTTCCAAGGCCAAGGGAATGGATTGTGCCTGCACCGGCGTCGGGCTTTCGTAGCCCGCACTTTGCAAAGCAGACAGAATGTTTTTATCGAGGTTTAAATCAGTGAATTTGATAGACATGGTTATCCTGAGGACACAACAACACAATCCGCCCGAACATTTCAGACGGCCTGAAGCAAGAATACGTAACGGAGAATGCGGCGCAAAGGCCGTCTGAAAGTTACACGGTTGTCGCAAGCAATTTGGCTTGTGGTTACATCGACGACAACCTGCACACATACGCTTGGGAATCGAAATCCCAGCCACACAAGAGAAACGCGCCCGAAGAAAAATCGGCGGTTAATAGGTTTGAAGACGATGGCTTCATAAAAATAAAGACGAAAGGCGGATGATATAGATTGAGCGGCAAACGGTCAAGCGAGGCGGCGTTAATTACGGTAAAATGACACTTTTACCGTGCAGGCCGTCGACACCATGACCGACATTACCCCGTTTGCCAACCGTTTGGGCAAAAACATCAAACACCTGATGAAATGGGCTAAGCGCAACAACATCGAAGCGTGGCGCATTTACGACCGCGACATTCCGCAATTTCCTTTTGCCGTGGATGTTTACGGCGACAAAATCCACTTGCAGGAATACGATACCGGATGGCTGATGCAGCCGGAAGAATACGAAGCATGGCTGGGCGAAGTGTTGGAAGCCATCGGCTTTGTGACCGGATTTACCCCCGAACACATCCACCTCAAGCGCCGAGAACGGCAAAAAGGCGTGCAGCAATACGAAAAAACCGGTAAGGTCGGCGAAGATTTTGTAGTATGCGAACACGGGCGCAAGTTTTGGGTTAACCTCGACAAATACTTGGATACCGGCCTGTTTCTCGACCACCGCAATACGCGCAAAAAAGTCGGCGAAACGGCGGCGGGCAAGCGTTTTTTAAATCTGTTTTCCTATACCGGCAGCTTTACCGTTTATGCGGCCACAGGCAGCGCCGTCAGTAGCGAAACGGTAGATTTATCCAACACTTATCTGGACTGGGCGCGGCGCAATTTCGAACTCAACGGCATGGATACGGCGCAACATCAAATCGTGCGCGCCGATGTGTTCCAATACTTGCAGGCCGCCGCCGAGGAAGGCAAAAAATTCGATCTGATTGTGATGGATCCGCCCAGCTTCTCCAACAGCAAAAAAATGCTGGATATTCTCGACATCCAGCGTGACCAGTTGAAATTGATTCAAGGCGCGATGAACCTGCTCTCTTCAGACGGCCTGTTGTATTTTTCCAATAATTTGCGTAGTTTCGTCTTGGATGAAGCCGTTGGCGAACGCTTTGCCGTTAAGGACATTTCCAAGCAATCCGTGCCCGATGATTTCCGCAATAAGAAGATTCATCAGTGTTGGGAAATCCGGCATAAATAAACGGCATGATATGCAACTGATTCTGTAACAAAAAGAATTTCGCTCTCCCTGATGGGAGAGATGAGGCCGTCTGAAAACCATGCCAATAAGCATATTTTCAGACGGCTTTTTTACTTTTTAAAAGTATTAATATACTCAAAAATAAATCACACAACCTCTCTTTCTTAAAGTACAATCGTATTTATTTTACAAGGTACATGATGAGTACACTGAAAGAGCGCCTGATTGAAGCAAGAACGGCCAAGAGCCTGAGTCAGGCCAAATTAAGCAAACTGGCCGGCGTATCGCAATCGGCCATCGCTGCTATTGAATCGGGTAGAAACAAAAAGCCGACGAATATCGCCGTTATTTCCAGCATTTTAGGCGTTTCCCCTTTGTGGTTGGAAACCGGACAGGGCGAGATGTACGCTCAAGCGCCCGCCCCGGCCGAAATACCCGTCGGCAACGACAATGCTGCTGATACAACCGATGATTTAACCGAATCCCGTTTAGGACAACCCATGGAACGCTTTAACAAATCCCACAAACTCGACCACGTCTGCTACGACATCCGCGGCTCGGTGCATAAAGAAGCCCTGCGCTTGGAGGAAGACGGCCATAAAATTTTGAAACTCAATATCGGCAACCCCGCCCCTTTCGGCTTTGAAGCACCCGATGAAATTTTGGTGGACGTTATCCGCAACCTGCCGACTTCGCAAGGCTACTGCGATTCCAAAGGCCTGTATTCGGCGCGAAAAGCGATTGTGCACTACTATCAGACCAAAGGCCTGCGCGACATCAGCGTCGATGATGTGTATATCGGCAATGGCGTTTCCGAGCTGATTACCATGTCCATGCAGGCGCTGTTAAACGACGGCGACGAAATCCTGATTCCCGCGCCCGATTACCCGCTGTGGACGGCGGCAGCAACGCTGGCCGGCGGTAATGTGAAGCATTATCTGTGCGACGAAGCCAACGATTGGTTTCCCAATCTAGCAGATATGGAAGCCAAAATCACGCCGAAAACCAAAGCCATTGTGGTGATTAACCCTAATAACCCTACCGGCACGGTGTACAGCAAAGAAATCCTGTTGGAAATTGCGGAATTGGCGCGCAAACACGGCCTGATGATTTTTGCCGACGAAATTTACGACAAAATTCTGTATGACGGTGCCGTCCACCACCACATTGCCGCCCTCGCCCCCGATTTGCTGACCGTCACTTTCAACGGCCTCTCTAAATCCTACCGCGTGGCCGGTTTCCGCCAAGGCTGGATGTTGCTCAGCGGCCCGAAGCAGCACGCCAAAGGCTATATCGAAGGCTTGGACATGCTCGCTTCCATGCGCCTGTGCGCCACCACCCCCATGCAGCACGCCATTCAGACGGCCTTGGGCGGCTATCAGAGCATTAACGAATTTATCCTGCCCGGCGGCCGCCTCTTGGAGCAGCGCAACAAGGCGCATGAAATGCTGACGCAAATCCCCGGTATCAGCTGCGTCAAACCGATGGGGGCGCTGTATATGTTCCCGAAAATCGACACGGAAATGTACAACATCCATGACGACATGAAATTCGTTTACGATTTGCTGGTGCAAGAGAAAGTCTTGCTGGTACACGGCTCCGGCTTCAACTGGGTCAAACCCGACCACTTTCGTATCGTAACCCTGCCGTATGTGCATCAAATCGAAGAAGCGATGGCGAAACTGGAACGGTTCTTGAAAAGCTACCGCCAATAATCCTTAGAACCTGTATTCATAATATTTATAGATGGATTTTTGTTGAATAATCATACGAATACAAGGCGATATTTATCCAAATCTGGACGATTGGCGTAAAAATCCAACGCGGTAGGCGTGTGATTAGGCAATAAAAAGCCGCTATCAAGATTGTGAATACAGGTTCTTAAGCCCATCAAGCGCAGGCCGTCTGAAAATTTATTTTCAGACGGCCTGCATTTATTCTTTCTCTTCCCGCCGCGCGGTCACGCTCCGTCCGCCTATGCCCCAATTATCCATCTCCACTTCGTCGATAATGACGATGGTCGTTTCCGGATTTTTATTTAACACGCGGGACAATAATTCAGTGATGCCCTGAATCAACTCCGCTTTCTGCTCTGCCGTCGGCGCTTCCCGACCGCCAGTAACTTTGATATTGACATAAGGCATTTCGATTCCTTTCCGTAAACAAAAGGCCGTCTGAAACCCGTATTCAGCCAAATCGGATTTCAGACGGCCTCAACATTATGCTTTCAAATCAAAATGCGGGTTCATCAAATTTTCCGGCGACAAAATGCGGTCAAGCTCAGCCTCGCTCAACAAGCCCTGCTCCAACACCACTTCACGCACGTTTTTACCCGTTTGCGCACAAATCTTGCCGACAATATCGCCGTTGTGGTGGCCGATATACGGATTGAGGTAAGTGACCAAACCAATAGAGTTGAACACATAACCCTCGCAAATGTCGCGGTTGACGGTAATGCCGCTGACGCATTTTTCCGCCAGTTTCACGCTGGCATTGCCCAACAGCGCAATGCTTTCAAACATACATTGCGCAATCACCGGCTCCATCACGTTCAACTGCAACTGCCCCGCTTCGGCGGCAAAGGTAATCGTGGTATCGTTGCCAATCACTTTGAAACACACCTGATTGACCACTTCGGGAATTACCGGATTGACCTTGGCCGGCATAATCGACGAACCGGCCTGCATTTCCGGCAGGTTAATCTCCTTCAAACCAGCACGCGTGCCGGACGAGAGCAGACGCAGGTCGTTACAGATTTTGGAGAGCTTGACGGCGGTGCGTTTCAGAGCACTGTGCACCATTACATAAGCGCCGCAGTCGGAAGTCGCCTCAATCAGGTTCGGTGTCAGCGTACACGGCAGGCCGCTAACTTGGGATAATTTTTCCACCACCAGCGGTGCATAGCCTTGCGGCGTGTTCACGCCCGTACCGATGGCGGTTGCGCCCAAGTTCACTTCCAGCAGCAGGGCGCGGGTACGGTCGAGATTGAGGATTTCCTCTTCCACCAATACCTGAAACGAGCGGAACTCCTGCCCCACCGTCATCGGCACGGCATCTTGCAACTGGGTGCGCCCCATTTTCAAAACATCTTTAAACTCATCGGCTTTGGCGGCAAAAGCGGCTTTAAGCGTTTCCAGTTTGGCCAAAAATCCGCCTATGCTCTCATAAACCGCCAAGCGGAAACCGGTCGGATATGCATCGTTGGTCGATTGACTGGCATTAACATGATCCATCGGGCTGACGATGTCGTAACGCCCTTTTTCATAGCCCAAAACCTCCAGCGCCAGATTCGCCACCACTTCGTTGGTGTTCATATTGACCGAAGTACCCGCTCCGCCCTGATACACATCCGACGGAAACTGATCCAAGCAGCGGCCTTTAAGCAAAACCTCGTCGCAAGCCTGCTCAATCGCTGCCGCAATTTCAGACGGCACCGCGCCCAATTCGGCATTGGCCTGCGCCGTGGCCTTTTTCACCATCACCATGCTGCGCACAAACAGCGGAATATCAGAAATTTTCTGTGTGGAAATCTGAAAGTTTTCCATTGCCCTCAAGGTGTGGATACCCCAATAAGCGTCGGCGGGAATCTCACGTTCGCCCAATAAATCCTGCTCGATACGGAATGCCATGTTTTCTTTCCTCTTTTATAGATTGCGTGTTTAAAATTACAAGCAACTACAAGCGCAACAATAGCCGAGTTTGCCCGCCTTGTCTATCTTTCGAGGATGACAAAAGGCCGTCTGAAACATCGGGTTTCAGACGGCCTCAAGATAAGACGGTTAGCTTGGATTATTTGTCTTTATCCAAAAATTTACCGTAGTCCATAATACGGTCAAAACGGCGCGACAACAAATCGTTCATCGGCATGCTTTGCGCCTCATGCAGCTGGCTTTCCAAGACGGCTTTGGTGTTTTTCATCACGGTATCGTAATCGCGGTGCGCACCGCCCAAAGGCTCGGCAATCACGCGGTCAATCAAGCCCAGTTTCAGCAGGCGGTCGGCGGTAATGCCCAACGCTTGCGCGGCATCAGCGGCTTTTTCGGCAGTTTTCCACAAAATAGACGCGCAGCCTTCCGGCGAAATCACCGAATAAGTGGAATATTGCAGCATATTGACATAATCGCCCACGGCAATCGCCAAAGCGCCGCCGGAGCCGCCTTCGCCGATAATGGTGCACAATACCGGCACGCGCAGGCTGGTCAGCTCATACAGATTGCGGCCGATGGCTTCCGATTGGCCGCGCTCTTCCGCGCCGATGCCGGGATACGCCCCTGGGGTATCGACAAAGGTCATCACCGGCAAACCGAATTTTTCCGCCGTTTTCATCAGGCGCAGGGCTTTGCGGTAGCCTTCCGGACGCGGCATACCGAAATTACGGTGGATTTTTTCTTTAGTATCACGGCCTTTCTGATGGCCGATAACCACCACGCATTGGCCGTTGAAACGCGCCAAACCGCCGACAATCGCATAATCGTCGGCATAATGGCGGTCGCCGTGCAGTTCTTCAAAATCGGTAAAAATCGAGCCGATGTAATCCAGCGTATAAGGACGCTGCGGATGGCGCGAAACCTGTGAGATTTGGGCAGGTGTCAGCTTACTGAAAATCGACTTGGTCAAATCGTTGCTTTTCTTTTGCAGGCGGGTGATTTCGTCTGAAATATCCACTGCGGATTCGCCCTGCACAAAGCGCAATTCATCAATCTTTTTGGTTAATTCGGCAATCGGTTGTTCAAAGTCCAAAAAAACGGGTTTCATACAATGAAGCTCTCATCAATAATTTTCGCCTAATCATACGCTAATCGGGCATTTTTATCAGCATTCCGTATCAAAATATGTGAAATTTTCTTGAATACGGCGGGGAAAATCCCCATTTAGTGCAAACACACTAATACGGCTTTGCGCCGTATCGTATGATAAACTCGCATTCAGTTCAATTACTTCATCCGACCATGAAACCCGATACCGATTCCCTCAGCATGCGGCTGGACAAATGGCTCTGGGCCGCCCGCTTTTTCAAAACCCGCGCATTGGCGCAAAAGCATATCGAACTGGGGCGCGTGCAGGTCAACGGCGCCAAAGTCAAAAACAGCAAAAACATCAGCGCGGGCGACATCATCGACCTGACGCTCAACTCCCTGCCCTACAAAATCAAAGTATTGGCACTCAACCACCAACGCCGTCCGGCGCCGGAAGCGCGTTTGCTGTATGAAGAAGACATGAAAACGGCAAGCGAACGCGAGGCGCAAAAACTATTGGACCAAGCCAGCCGTATCAACGCGGCCTATCCCGACGGTCGTCCGACCAAACGCGACCGCCGCCAGCTCGACCGCATGAAGCATGGCAGCTGGTAATATAGTAGAATTAGTTAAAAACCCAACCATAAACACCGTGTAGGTTGGGTTGTAAACCCAACATTTGTTCGAACTTCCGTTGGGATTTCATCCCAACCTACTCAGTTTGGTTTTGGGGCTGTACTAGATAATTAGAGCAAATTACCTTTTACTAACTGTTTCAAAATAGAAATTTGAGATTTTATTTCACTGTTGTTAAAACGCC
>NZ_JALJYC010000019.1 GCF_024170405.1 Neisseria perflava
TATACTACGAAACGGATATGGAGATCCAAGGGTGCATTCTGAGGCAGGCAGCCTGTTTGGTTGCTATGATATATTGATTTCAATATACAAGGGTGGGTTTTAACCCACCAAAATCATAAAATATTGGGTAAAAACCCAATACGGCCAATACGGTTTTATTTTTCCGCCACCGCAAAAGCCAATACGGTATCGTCTTCATCGCTCATGCTCAGGCTGACTTGGCGGATACCCTGCTCGCCCAACCATTTTTCCAGCGCGGGCGCGTAGAAAAATTCGGGCTTGCCCAGCTGGTCGTGGCCGATACCGATGTTGCGAAACGACACCGCGCCGCGTATGCCGGTGCCGACGGCTTTGGCAAACGCTTCTTTGGCAGCGAAATGCTTGGCCAAATAATTGACCTGATTGCCCGCCTGCGGAAACTCCAGCAGCTCTTCCGGGCTGAGAATGCGGTCGGCAAAAGCCTGACCGAATTTTTTATTCAGACGGATAATGCGTTTGAGCGACACAATGTCTGTGCCGATACCGTAAATCATGGGTTCTCCTTATGGCGGGGCGGGCAGGAGGCCGTCTGAAAAACCTTACCGCAGGTATGCGTAGCTGCGCCGCATACCCTATATCCGTTTTCAGACGGCCTGATTTTCACACTCAATCACCACAACTTGATGACTCAAGGCAGCAGACGCGCCTTAAACATCACCTCTTTCATCTGGCGGATGGCTTCCGGCAGACCCAAGAAAACTGCCTGCGCAATCAGCGCGTGGCCGATGTTTAATTCGCGAATCGCCAAAATCTGCGCAATGGGGGTAACATTGTGAATCGTCAGACCGTGGCCGGCGTTGACCACCAAGCCCAAATCGCTGGCAAAATGCGCACCGTTTTCAATACGTTGGAACTGTTTCATCCGCTCAGCATGACTGTGCGCATCGGCATAAGCGCCGGTATGCAGCTCAATCACGGGCGCGCCCACATCTTTGGCGGCCTGAATCTGATCGCCGTCGGCGTCGATAAACAGCGACACGCGGATACCGGCGTCGGTCAGGATTTTGGTGAAATGCGCCACTTTTTCCTGCTGCGCCAACACGTCCAAACCGCCTTCGGTGGTTACCTCTTGGCGTTTTTCCGGCACGATACACACGTCTTCCGGCATAACCTTGAGCGCGTTTTCCAGCATTTCTTCGGTCAGCGCCATCTCCAGATTCAGGCGCGTGCGGATGGCGCTTTTCACGGCAAACACATCTGCGTCTTTGATATGGCGGCGGTCTTCGCGCAAATGCATGGTAATCAGGTCAGCGCCGTGGATTTCCGCAATCAGCGCGGCCTCAACCGGACTGGGATACACCGTACCGCGCGCATTGCGCACGGTGGCGACGTGGTCGATATTGACACCTAAAAGCATGGCTTTTCCTTTCATTGGCTTGGGTTTTCAGACGGCCTTGTTAGAACCTGTATTCGCAAGTCTGAAAAATATGGGTTCAGTTTAGCATCCGCACACGCCCTACCCTTGAAACTGCTGAATCTGCTGCAACACCTGCCGCGATTTAATCCCCTCGGGTAGGTGGAAATCCAGCAGCAGGCGTGTGATTTTTAAGGCTTGCTGCAGGCTTTCGCCATCATTAAATTCGCCGTTGCGCAATTGGATGAGGGTTTCGCCGCTGACGGCCACTCCTTTGCCTTCTTGCTTATCGGACTGCGCCAGCGGCACCAACGCGTCTTGCGCACTCAGCCAGTATTGGGCATCGGCGGTGATTCTGTCGCCGTTAAAATCGGCGTATAAATCGGGGGCGTGACCGAGCGCGGTCAGCAGTGTCCACTCGAAACCGCGCAGGGCGGCGATGTGGTTGGGCTCGGTACAAATGCTTTCCATCACCTCCACCAGCGCGTCATACAGCGCGGGCAGCGGATCTTCGCGGGCGGTCAGTTTCAACATCAGCTCGTTGACATACAGGCCGCTGAAGAGCGCCCTGCCCTGCGGTTGCGGCCAGCCGCCCAGCCATTCGGCGCGGTGCAGCGTTTTCAATTCCTGAGAGCCGTACCACGAAGCGCTCATCGGCACAAACGGCACCAATACGCCGCGCAACTCGCTCATGCGTTTTCTCGCGCTGCGCGCCAACAGCGCCACGCGCCCGTAGCGGCGGCTGTACACTTCCAGCCACAGACTGCTCTCGCGCCACGGCGCGGAGGCAAGCAGGAAAGCGGGTTCGTGGTTGATACGGTGGCCGGTCATGGTGTGTGTGGGAAAGAAGATAAGGGGATTATAGCGGTTTATGCGGGCTTGGCATATAAATAAAAGGCCGTCTGAAAACGGACAAGTTTCAGACGGCCTAACGGCAAAAATACTTTTTACTTCGGCGTATAACGTCCCGCCATTGCTTTATACACCATGTTTTCGTATTTCAGGGTGGTATAACGCTGGCTCAAGACGTTTTGCGCGTTGCTGTATTGGGTATTGAGCGCTTCGAGCCAGTCTTTGAGCTCGTTTTTGCCGTATTCGTAGCGGATTTTGTAGTAGCGGCTGTTTTTCACGTCAAGCTGGTAGCGCTGTTCCAGATTGCGCTGCTCGGCCAGGGAATTCTGATAGGCCAGATAGTTGGTGTTGACCTCGTTCAGCGCGGTGGTCAGGGCTTCTTCAAAATCCAGTTTGGCGTTGTCATAGTTAGCGGCAGCGGTTTTGTCTTCCCATTTCAGGGTCGGCCAATCCAAGAACGGCAGACTGATGCTGGCGCTGCCGCCGATAAACGGGATATTGAACATGGTACGCGCTTTGCTGGAAGACGTGCTCAAGGTCGCACCGAGGGTTACGCTCGGGTACCAGCTGCGTTTTTGCGCGGCATAGGTTTGCAGCAGCGACTGCACGCGCAATTCGGCGGCGCGTAAGTCGGGGCGGTTGGCCAATACTGTAATCGGCACGTTCAAATCCACGCCTTTCACGGGCAGCAAGCGGTAGGTGGAAGGCTCGGCGGCGATGGCTTCGCCGGGTTTCAGGTTAAGCAGGTTGCGCAGGGTCTGCTCCAGCGTGTTGCGGCTGTCTTGCAGCGACAATAAATTGTTGCGGGCGCTCAGCAGCGATTGGTTGGCGCTGGTCACTTCGCTGGAATCCACTTTGCCGTAACGGTATTTCACCGCCACGATACGGGCGATTTCTTCGTATTCCTTGATGGATTTTTGCGTCAGCGCCATCGCTTCGTTGATGTAGGCGATGTTGAAATAGGCGTCGGCGACATTATTCACCACGGTCAGGCGGGTGTTGGCCAAGTCTTCCTGCGTGGCGCGGTATTCCCACACTTGCGCGTCGGCGGTGGCACGCAGTCTCTGCCACAAATCCAGCTCATAGCTCAAACCGAGCTGACTGCTGAAACTGTCGCTGCTGCTGCCGCCGGTTTTCAGGTTTTTCGAGGTAGAAGCACCCAGCGAACCGCTAAAGGTCGGCACCAAATCGGCGCCAAGAATGTTCGCCTGATACAGGGCTTTATTCACGCTGATGGCGGCTTGTTTCAAGTCGATATTGTTCGCCAAGGCCTGCTCTTCCAGCGCGTTGAGCTGGCTGCTTTGGTAGATTTCCCACCAGTTGCCGTTGATTTCATACTGCTCGGCGGTTTGCGCCGCGCTCATCACCGCGCCGCTGTTGTCCAGCGTGGGCACGGTGCCGACTTTGGGGTTGATGGCGCAGGCGCTTAAGGCCAGCGCAACGGAGAGGGCTAAGGCCGTCTGAAAATGCTGTTTGCTTTGCTTTTGCATGGTCGTTCTTTCTCGGGTTTTCAGACGGCCTTTGGGTCACAAAGGCCGTCTGAAAATCATCAATGCAGTGTCGGTTAACACTTTAATTTGCCCGTATAGGCAATCGGTGAGCAAGGATGCCCACCCTACGATGTTGCGTTATTCGGATTAATCCTGCGCCAGCGCGTCAATCGGATTGAGTTGAGCCGCACGGTTAGCCGGCATAAAGCCGAAGGCCACGCCGATAATGCTGGAGCACAATACCGCGCCGATAATCGACAGGGTGGAGAAGCTCATCGGGAAATCGCTGACAAAATAAGCGAATACCACACCAATCATGCCCGACAAGGCCACACCGACCAAGCCGCCGATTAGGCAGATGAGCACCGCCTCAATCAAAAATTGCTGCAAAATATTGCTCTGCCGTGCGCCAATCGCCATGCGCACACCGATTTCTTTGGTGCGCTCGGTGACCGACACCAGCATGATGTTCATCACGCCGATACCGCCGACCACCAGCGAAATCATGGCGATACAGGAAATCAAGAGCTTCATCGTACCGGTAGTCGATTCGATGGTCTGCTTGATGCTGTCACTGTTGCGCATAAAGAAGTCTTCAGTGCCGTGACGCGCAATCAAGAGCTGGGACAGGCTTTTTTGTGCCACTTGGCTATCGGCATCATCTTTGATTTTGACGATAATCGAGTTGGTGTAACTCTCGCCGGTAATCTGGTGCATAACCGTGGTATAAGGCGACCACAACATCAGGCTGTCGGAGCTGCCAAAGTTGTTGGTTTGGTCGTCCATAATGCCGATGATGGTCAGCGGGCGTTTTTTAAACAGCACCACTTTGCCCAGCGGATTGACGCCATCGCTAAAAAGCTTTTTCTGCGTGTTGCGGTCGATAATCACCACTTGCGCGTCTTCTTTGACATCACGCTCGTCAAACAAACGACCTTCGCCCAAGATCAGGCCGCGAGCGTCAAAATACTGCTCGCCCACGCCGTATAAAGTGGCGGTCAGGTCGGTATTTTTATACGTCAGCGTGGCGCTGGAGGACGTTTGCGGCGTAGCTGAGGCGACATAGCTTTGCTTGGCAATTACCTGTGCGTCATTGACAGTCAGGGTCTTAATCCTACTGGAGCGCCTGTCACCGAAGCCCTTACCCGGGAAAATGGTAATGGTATTCGTACCCATCGCATTGATGTCGGCCAAAATCTTCTCTTGCGAACCGTTACCCAAGGCCACCACCGACACCACCGAAGCGATACCGATGATAATGCCGAGCATGGTCAGCAGCGAGCGCATTTTGTGCGCCACAATCGCCTGCACCGACATTTTGAAGGCTTCCATAAATTGGTCGTAGTAAAACGACCAGGAATTGTTTTCCTTTACGCTTTCGACTTGGCTGGGCTTGATGTCGGTATTTTTGCTGTTGTCGGCAATGATTTCGCCATCACGGATTTCAATCACGCGGTTGGCGTTGGCAGCAATGCTCGGGTCGTGCGTTACCATGATGATGGTGTGGCCTTCATCATGTAGGCGGTGCAGAATCTCCATCACGTTTTTGCCGCTGGCGGTATCCAGTGCGCCGGTCGGTTCGTCCGCAAAGATGATTTCGCCGCCGTTCATCAAGGCGCGGGCGATGGACACACGCTGCTGCTGACCGCCGGAAAGCTCGCTCGGTTTGTTGTTTTCTTTACCTTCTAAGCCCAAGTCGTGCAACAGCTTGACGGCGCGTTCGGAACGCTCTTTCTCGTTCATGCCCAAATACACTGCCGGCAACGCCACATTGTCGCGGGCAGTCAGCGAACTCAACAGGTTGTAGCGTTGGAAAATAAAGCCGAAACGCTTGCGGCGCAAACCGGCCAGCTCATCGGCGTCCATTTGCGCGGTTTCGATACCGTCGATTTGATAAGAGCCGGAGGTGGCCGAATCCAAGCAGCCTAAGATATTCATCAAGGTAGATTTGCCCGAACCCGACTGGCCGATAATGGCGACGAAATCGCCCTTCTCTACCGACAGGCTGACGTTTTTCAAAACGTGTACCCGGTTTTCGCCGCTGCCGAAGTAGCGGTTGATGTTTTTACATTCGATTAAACTCATGGGGTGTTACCGTGGTGTGCGGAGAAGCCGCGTTTGGATAAAGGCCGTCTGAAATCATGCGTAGGGCAGGTCAAACCTGTCATTCTGATGTTTCCAAATGGTGGTTCATACCACCCTACTTGTTTCAGACGGCCTTTTCTAGTGAATGGCGGTATTGCCGTTTACATCGGCGGGCCGCCCATGCCGCGTTGGTTGCTGCTGCCTGCAGCTTTTTCATCCGCGCTCATTTCCGACACAATCACTTTTTCGCCTTCTTTCAGACCGCTTTTCACTTCGATGTTCATGCTGTCTTTCAGGCCGGTAGTAACTTCGCGGTGTTCAACGCGGCCGGGCTTGCCTTTTTCATCCTGCACCAATACGCGCACATAAGATTTGCCGTTTTCGGTTTTGACGGTCAGGGTCGGAATTACCAGCACATCGTTGGCGCTGTTGATTTCGATGGTGTTTTGCGTGGTCATACCGAAGGCCAGTTTGCGGTCTTCATTCGGTACCAGCGCACGCGCATAGTAGTAAATCGCGCTTTCGGTGGTGTCGGTACTGTTGTCATAGCTACCTTGCGACATGGTGGTCAGACCCGGGTCGATACTATCCAGCGTGGCGGAAATCGGTGCGTCGGATTCCGACAAGATGGTAAAGGTCAGCGATTGGCCGGGTTTCACTTTGGTAATGTCGCCTTCGGCAATCTGCATTTTGTTCAACATCACATCCAAGTTAGCCATTTGGATAATGGTCGGCGTGGTTTGGCTGGCGTTAACGGTTTGGCCTTCTTCCACCGGAATCGCCACGACAGTACCGTCCATCGGCGCAACGATATGGGTATAACCCAAGTCGGCTTCGGCGGTATTGATGGAGATTTGGGTTTGGCGGATGGAGGATTTCAGCTCTTCCACGCTGGCTTTGGCCGAAGCGTAAGTGTCTTCCGCATCTTCCAAATTGGCTTTGGAAGTCGCGTCTTCTTTCCACAAGGCTTGTTCGCGTTTGTATTTTTTATCGGCGCTCTTCAAAGCGATTTCTGCCGATACCAGTTGGGCGCGGTAGGTATCCAGCTTGGCTTTGTTGGTATTGAGCGTATTGGTTTGAGTGGTGGAATCGATTTCGGCAATCGGATCGCCTTTTTTGATTTCCTGTCCCAATTTCACATACAGCTTTTTAATCTGACCGGAAGCCTGCGAACCGACTTCCACCAAACTCGGCGAAGAAATCTCGCCAGTGGCCGATACGGTTTGGCGGATACTGGAACGCTTTACCGTTTCCGTGATGTAATTGGTTTGATCCTTGGGCTTGAAATACATCCAAGCGCCGACGGCCACTGCTGCCAATACCAGCAGCCCGATGATCCATTTGATTGTTTTAGACATAGCGGATACCTGATAAGCGGCCGCTTGGTTTTCAGACGGCCGGATGTGTCGGATAAAGAATGAAATGCAGCGATTCTACTGGAAATATGCCCTTGAGCCAAGACTTTGCCTGCGCCTTTTCCGCTTCAATCGCTTGTTTTTAAATGTATTTCGGCAAAACCATTTCCATAATATTGCACCGCATTTACATATTTCTCCATATCTGCGGCGGGTTTTACACAATAAAAAGGCCGTCTGAAAACATACGGAATCCGTATCTTTCAGACGGCCTTGGCTTATGCCTCAATTATCAGGCAGACATCAGTCTTCGTAGGCTTCCATCGGCGGGCAGCTGCACACCAGATGTTTGTCGCCGTACACATCATCCACGCGGTTGACGCTCGGCCAGAATTTGTTCTCGCGGATATACGGCAGCGGGAACACGGCTTCTTCGCGGCTGTACGGATGGCTCCATTCGGCGGCAGCGATGTTGCCTGCGGTATGCGGCGCGTTAACCAGCGGGTTGTCTTCGGCCGGCCATACGCCGTCTTGCACTTTCTGCACTTCGGCGCGGATGGCGGTCAGCGCGGCGATAAAGCGGTCGAGTTCGGCTTTGCTTTCACTTTCGGAGGGCTCGACCATCAGCGTACCAGCCACCGGGAAGGACACCGTCGGCGCGTGGAAGCCGTAGTCCATCAGGCGTTTGGCGATGTCGGTTTCGGTAATGCCGCTTTCGGCTTTGAGCGGACGCAAATCAACGATACATTCGTGCGCCACGCGGCCGTTTTTGCCGGTGTAGAGAATCGGGTACACTTCGCCCAATTTTTTAGCCACATAGTTGGCATTGAGCAATGCCCAGCGGGTGGCCGCTTCCATGCCTTTTTTGCCCATCATGGTGATGTACATCCAGGTAATCGGCAGAATGCTGGCCGAACCGAACGCAGCGGCTGAAGTCGCGCTTTGGCCTGCGCTGGCGGTGTCGATTTGGCTGAACAGATGACCCGGTGCAAACGGTGCCAAGTGCGCGGTCAAACCAATCGGACCCATGCCCGGGCCGCCGCCGCCGTGCGGAATACAGAAGGTTTTGTGCAGGTTCATGTGCAACACGTCCGCGCCCACTTCCGCCGGCTGCATAATGCCGATTTGGGCGTTGAGGTTGGCACCGTCCATATACACTTGACCGCCGTTGTCGTGGATGATTTTGCAGATGTCGCGGATGCCTTCCTCATACACGCCGTGGGTAGAAGGATAGGTAATCATCAGCGCGGCCAAAGTGTCTTTGTATTGCTCGGCTTTTGCTTTCAAATCGTCCACATTGACGTTGCCGTGTTCGTCGGTATCGACCACCACGATTTTCATGCCGACCATGGCGGCACTGGCGGGGTTGGTACCGTGGGCGGATTTCGGAATCAGGCACACGTCGCGCTCTGCCTGACCATTGGCTTCATGGTAACGGCGGATGGCGAGCATACCGCTGTATTCGCCTTGCGCACCGGAGTTCGGCTGGAAGGAAATCGCGTCAAAGCCGGTAATCGCTTTGAGTTGGTTTTCCAAATCGGTCAGCAGCTCGATATAACCGGCCACTTGGTCTTTCGGCGCATACGGATGGATGTTGGTGAATTCCGGCCAGGTAATCGGAATCATCTCGGAAGTGGCGTTCAATTTCATGGTGCAAGAGCCCAATGAAATCATGCTGCGGTTCATCGCCAAGTCGCGCTCTTCCAGTTTTTTCAGGTAGCGCAGCATTTCGTGTTCGGTGTGGTAACTGTTGAACACTTCGTGGGTCAGAATCGCGTCGCTGCGCAGCAGGCTCTCATTCAGACGGCCTTGGACATCGGCCGGAATTTCGGCGGCTTTGCCGGTAAACACGGCTACCAGTTCGGCCAACTGCTCGGGCGAAGATTCTTCACTGAAGGCTGCCGCCAATACGGTATCGCTTGCGCGCCCCAAGTTGTAGCCTTTGTCCAAAGCGCTTTGGTAAACGGCGTCAGCTTTGGCTTTATCTTGGAAATCTACTTCCACGGTATCGAAGAAAGTAGCGTGTACCACGTTCAAACCGGCGGCGGCAACGGCAAAGGCGGAAGCCAGAGCGTGAATGCGCTCGGCAATGCGTTTCACCCCTTGCGGGCCGTGGTAAACGGCATACATACCGGCCAAGTTGGCCAACAGCGCCTGCGCGGTACAGATATTGGAAGTCGCTTTTTCGCGGCGGATGTGCTGCTCGCGGGTGGAGAGCGCCATGCGCAGCGCCGGTTTGCCGGAAGCGTCTTTGGATACGCCGATGATACGACCCGGCGCAGAGCGTTTGAACTCGTCTTTAAAGGCGAAATAAGCCGCGTGCGGGCCGCCGAAGCCCATCGGCACGCCGAAACGCTGGGTGTTGCCCAAAGCGATGTCCGCGCCCAGTTCGCCCGGTGATTTCAGCAATACCAAGCTCATCACATCGGCAGCCACGGCCACAATCGCGCCTTTGGCTTTCAAAGCAGCAATCACGCCGCTCAAATCGGCGACATCGCCGTCTTTGCCGACATATTGCAGCAAAGCGCCGAAGTAATCGCCCTCTGCGGCCGTCTGAATATCGCCGACCACCAGCTCGAAGCCGAAGTATTTGGCACGGGTTTTCATTACGTCCAAAGTTTGCGGATACACGCGCTCGTCAACAAAGAATTGGTTGGATTTAACTTTGCCCACGCGTTTGGCCATCGCCATCGCTTCGGCGGCGGCAGTAGCCTCATCCAACAAAGACGCGCCCGCTACCGGCAGGCCGGTCAGGTCGATACACACTTGTTGGAAGTTCAACAAGGCTTGCAGACGGCCTTGCGCGATTTCGGCCTGATACGGGGTATAGGCGGTGTACCAGCCCGGATTTTCCAATACGTTGCGTTGGATCACAGTCGGCATACGGGTTGGATAATAGCCCAAACCGATATAGGATTTATTAACCTTGTTTTTACTGGCGATGGCTTTGAGCGCAGCCAGCGCATCGGCCTCTGTCAGGGCTTCCGGCAAATCCAACTCGCCCGGCATACGGATACCCTGCGGCACGGTATTGGCCACAAATGAATCCATATCTTTTTCGCCCAAAGCTGCCAACAATGCGGCTTCGTCACCAAAGCTGATGTGACGCGGCGCAAATTCGTTGGGATCGAATAATTCGTTTAGTTTCATTGCTTTTTTCCTTTTGAAAGAGGCCGTCTGAAAACCGCACGGCCAGTCGGTTTAGTGGTCAGATTTGCAGGAATGACAAACCTGAGTTAGGTTATCCTGTCTTTTCTCTTTTGATGGAATCACCTCATGCCAAACACCCCGGCTCCGCAAGGCGTTATCGGCCCGCATGAAGGACGCGAATTGGCGCTGATGTTGTCCGGCAGCAAGCATGTCGCTTTATTTGACAGCCTGCCTGCCGACTTTGCGCCCTATCTGCAACAAGGAAAATTCCATGCGCTCGAAGTGCCGTTTCCAAAATTCGGCTTTACCGGCATGATTATTTTTTGCCCTAAATCCCGCCAACAGGCCGAACGCCTGAAATCGCTGCTGCTGGATTCTGTCGGGCGCGGTTTTGTCGTGGAAACCGAACGCGAAATCGGGCGGATTTTAGGTTACACAGAAGCGGATATCGAAACCTATCTGCGCCATATCACCAGAAAACGGTAAACCTTTGGATTGCCAAACCTTTTGTTATTCTTTTCTTACCGACTCTAAGACCGTCTGAATTTTTGCCCAAACCGGACAATCCTCATCATGCGCGCCGTCCAGATAACCCGTGCTCATTAAAAATTCGCCGACAATCTCGCCGCCGACAAATTTAAACTGCCTTTTAAACAGCTTCACCCAAGCGGCTTTGTCTTGCAGATGGTGGCTGTCGAGCCAATTTTTAAACGAACCGTATTCTCGCTGTATCGCCAGAATCTGCTGCGCGTTGTAGATGGCGGCATTGATTTTCAAGCGGTTGCGCACGATACCCGCGTCTTGCAGCAGGCGTTCGCGGTCGTTGTCGTCAAAAGCGGCGACGGTGGCGATGTCAAACCCTTTAAAGGCCGTCTGAAAAGCTGCCTGTTTCTTTAAAATAATCGTCCAGCTCAAACCGGCCTGATTGATTTCCAACACCAGCCGTTCGAATAATTCGTTATCGCCCGCTACCGGAAAGCCGTACACATGGTCGTGGTAATGCTTGTTGGGGTTGTCGGTATCGGCGGACAGTTCGGCGGCAAAACGGCAGTAGCTCACAGTCGGCGCCCTCTAAGGTAAATACGCAACACCACCCGCGCCAATCCGTCACGCAAACCGCTAAAGTGCAGACACAAACCGCTCAACAAGCCGAAAATGCAGCCTAAAAAGGTATCCCAAAACCGCGACTGAACCAACATAGTGGCCGTTTCTTTGGTCAGGCTGCCACCGCTGCCCGCCTCTGCCAGGAAAATCGTCAGCGGAGTGATGAATACGACTGCCGCCGCATAGTGGCGCACCACCAAAATTTCAATGATAAAGTTCAAGCACATTATCAGCAGGCATACCACCCAGCCGTGCGGGTGCAGCGACAACATCAGCCAAGCCAAGCCCAAGCCTGCGCCGGTACCGAGGACGCGGTGCGCCAGCTTGTTCCACACGGCGCGGAAGGTAATGCCCTGCGTTACCGCCACACAAGCCACCGGCACCCAATACGGCCGCTGCATACCCAATGCCTGCGCTGCTTGCAGCGACAAGCCGACCATCACGCCGATAATCAGCGCATCCACCACCACCAGCTTCAAATCGCGTACCGGCTCGGGCAGGCGCTTGATTTCCATGCCGCGCCACAAGACAAACAGGCTGTACACAAAGCCGATGATACAGGCGCCGAGTCCGCCCAAAAACATCACGCCGACCAGCATCGGAATATCGGCAGGCTCATGCGGCACGAATGCAGCAATCATGGCGGCCATCAGGCAGAAGGTGCTGCCCGGCGGGGCAATTTTGAAATAGCGGCACAACATCGTGACCAAAATGGTCAGCACGGTAATCGCCGTGACCAGCAGCGTGGGCGAGTGGTGCACCACCAGACCGACAAAGAAACTGGCCGTCATCACGGTGGTCACGCACAATAGCAACACCATGCGCACAATCATGCGCGTGGGCGGCATATACAGAAAACCCATACCTCCCAAGCTGGCAATCAGGCCGTATTCCAAATGGCCGAAATACAGGGCGACAAACAAGGGCAGGCCGGAGGCCAACGCTGCGGCAAAAGGCAAATGCCACGGGCGGTCGTGATGGTTGATTCGGGTCAGCTCTTTTACTTCGCGCCATACGGTAATGGCAGTATGCTTGATAAAGCGCAGTTTCATGTTCACTGTTATCCTGAGAAAATCTCTGATGGCAGCGAAATTAATAATAAAACGGGTATGGTTGAATATACGGGAATACCCACGGTTTGATGCCGTACCGGTTTATTAGTAATTTCACTTCTTATTATTATCTTGATTAAAAAGGCCGTCTGAAGCAATGCCGGAACAGGTTGTACATCCTTCCCTAACACCGTTCAGACGGCCTGTCCTTACCCTGCCCGCAAAACGCAGGCAGGTATCGGATTATTCCACTTCTTTGGCGTATTCTTCGGCGCTCAGCAAACCGTCCAAATCGGCAGGATTGGCCGGTTTGATTTTAAAGAACCAGCCTTCGCCGTAAGGATCGCTGTTGACGGTTTCCGGCGCGTCGCTCAAGCCTTCGTTGACGGCAACCACTTCACCGGCAATCGGCGCATACACATCGGAAGCGGCTTTTACGGATTCCACCGCACCGGATTGCTCTTCGGCAGCCAAGCTTGTACCGACTTCCGGCAGCTCGACGAATACGATGTCGCCCAGCAATTCTTGCGCGTGGAAGGTAATACCTACGGTAACGCTACCGTCTGCTTCAGGACGCAGCCATTCGTGGCTGGCAACATATTTCAGATCTGCAGGGATATTGCTCATGGTGTGTTCTCCTGTTGGATGGATAAAGAAATAGATTTCGGATAGTCTTTTGCCTTAGGAACAAATCCCACGGGCAATCAGCTCTTCCAAGCGGGCATAATGAATAGCAGTCATATTGACCTTATCCTGCTCCAGCTTTTGCTTCATTTCAACCGACAATTTAGGCACAGCAGCATAATCCAGCTCAGCTGTATCTACTTTGCTTTTGCCTTTTGTTGCAGCGATATTACCAGTACTTTTGAAAACAATCCGATTGCGCGACGCATCGTACATATTATCGGCAATCGCAACTCGTACACCGTTGCCCCGATAATCACTACAAACATTTTTTGTGGCACTTACTCGGTTAACTTCTACCGTACCGGCGTATTTACTGAAAGTATAGAGAGTAAAGCCTTTTACGGCAGCCAAAGATTTTAAATTAGTGGCACTACTTATACCCTTATCATTGCGGATTGCAATAGTCAAATCGCTATTCATACGGACAATATCCAACGAATATTCACCGCTGATAATTACCTCACCTGCGATTTTGCTATTACTACCCACAAGCTTCATAAAGGTTGCCGTTTGCACTTTACCTTCCGTATCTGTAAATGGCAAAGGCTTAGGTTCACTACTGAGTGTACCGCAAGCAGCCAAAGTCAATACGGAAAGCGGTAATGCCAATTTGGATAAGAACATGATTATACCCTTATTAGAAAGATTGAATAAAAGTCCTACTTTTCAGACGGCCTTGCTTTCATTAGGCCGTCTGAAAACGGGGTAAATCAATCAAACTGTTTTTGGCCGTTGCGTACAAACGGCAGTTTCAATACGCGCACATCCACTTCTTTGCCGCGAATCACGACTTTGGCGGTATCGCCCTCAAAAGCTTTCGGCACACGGGCAATGGCGATGGATTGTTTCAGACTCGGCGAGAACACGCCGCTGGTGGTAATGCCTTTGCCTTGGTCGGTAATGACTTCCATGTGCGAACGCAACACGCCGCCTTTGTCCAGCAGCAGGCCGACTTGTTTGACGGTCACGCCTTTTTCTTTCAGCGCCAGCACTGCGGCTTTACCGACGAAATCGCGGCTTTCGTCTTTTAGATCGACCGTCCAACCCATACCGGCTTCCAGCGGGCTGGTATCATCATCCATATCATTGCCGTAGAGGTTCATACCGGCTTCCATGCGCAGGGTATCGCGCGCACCCAAGCCGCAAGGCTGTACGCCTGCCGCTTGCAATGCTCTGAAGAAGGCATCGGCTTCACCCGCCGGCATAACCACTTCCACGCCGTCTTCACCGGTATAGCCGGTGCGGGCAACAAACCAGTCACCGCCCATGTCTGCGCCTTGGAACGGTTTTAAAGCGTTGACGGTTTCCGCCCATTCGGGTTTCACGGTCAGTAATTTTTCCACGGCTTTCGGGCCTTGTACGGCCAACATGGCCACATCGGAGCGCGGGGTCAGGGTCACGCCGAATTCTGCGCCAACTTTGGCAAATTGGGCGGAGTCTTTCTCACGGGTCGCGCCGTTGGAAACAATACGGTATTGGGTGGCGTCTTCATTCATCAGATAGACGATTAAGTCGTCAATCACGCCGCCGTTGTCGTTGAGCATGGCCGAATACAGGGCTTTGCCGGCGAAAGACAATTTGGCTACATCGTTAGCCAGAAGTTTGCGGAAGAAGGCTTTGGCATTGGCGCCGCTGACATCGGTCACCAGCATATGAGATACGTCGAACATACCGGCATCGGTGCGCACGGCTTCGTGTTCGGTGATTTGCGAACCATAATTAACAGGAAGTTCCCAGCCGGCAAAATCAACCAGCTTACCGCCTGCGTCTTTATGGGCTTGAAGGAAAGGGGTAGTTTTTAGAGCAGTCATAGAAGGTCTCCGGATTTTTATGCTGATACAGTGTCATCTGCCTACTGGAGGAGAATGACCCTATCTGTCCTTGAACCTGAGATTTTCGGCCAACCCCGCTTTTTGGTGCAAACCGCGTAATCTGCTCATTACCGGCTGCGGCGGTTGGTCTGAATGGTGGTTCAGACGGCCTTCTCCCCTTCGGTGGGCGCATTTTGCAATACGCCGCTCTCCAGATGTTTACTACCAGTGTGCAGTCTTGGATACCTGAGCGATTTAAGGGCATCTGCGCCTTCGGTGGTTAGGCCGGACTGTAATCCGGTGTAACACTCTCCTGCACACACATCCCGATTATGGACTGAACCTTTGTTTTCATCAAGAGGCGTTTTTATCAATTTAACACAATCTATCAAAAATAATTTTTCAATAAATTTGAAAAATTAATCTTGCGCAAAAACGGATTCTTGACACAGATTATTTTTTAATTTTAAATTTTGCCGCACTATTGTATGTTAAGTTTATTTAGCATAATATAGTCATACAGAGGAAATCATCCTGCAACCGCAAATTTATTCGTATCTTAACGGCGTCAAGATGGTTTTCCCGACCGGTTTTCCGGCCGCAAATCGAATACGGTCGGTTACACAGCCGATTTCAGGCTTGTTTATTGCGTACATCTTGCAAAGGGAGTGGTTTATGGCGCAAATTACTTTGGATAAAACCGATCTTAAAATTCTGCAGGTATTACAGGAAAACGGCCGTTTGACCAATGTCGAGCTGTCTGAGCGGGTGGCTTTGTCGCCCTCTCCCTGCCTGCGCCGTCTGAAACAGCTGGAAGACACGGGTATTATCCGCCAATATGCCGCGCTGCTGTCTCCGGTGGCGGTCGAATTGGGTTTGCAGGCCTTTATCCGCGTTTCCATCAGCAAAGCCAAAGACGCGCGGGAAGACTTTTCCAACGCGGTGCAAACTTGGCCGGAAGTTTTAAGCTGCTTCGCACTGACCGGCGAAACCGATTACCTGCTGCATGCGTTTTTTACCGATATGAACGCCTTTTCGCATTTTGTATTAGATACGCTGCTGTCGCACCACGGCGTGCAAGACGCGCAATCGAGCTTTGTATTGAAAGAGATTAAAAATACAACTGCCCTGCCGCTGGGACATTTGCAGCAGGATTAAACCCAACCGCAGAAATAAACAGAGAGCAGAAATAAACAGAGAAATAATATATGTAAGCACCGCTGTTTGGCGGTGCTTTTTTACCGCCGGATAAAAACAATAAGGTTATTCTGCATTTTAGCTGCGCTGAAACTTCGTTTTCAGACGGCCTGAATCTTTGCTATACTTGATGAGAATAACTCTTAAATAAAAAGACAAACCGCCATGACCCCACCCGACACCGCTACCGTTACCCGACATACCCGCGAATGGTTGGAAAAAGCCGTTATCGGCCTCAACCTCTGCCCGTTTGCCAAAGCCCCTTATGTGAAAAACCTCGTGCGCATCCGCGTCAGCGAAGCCAAACACCTCGACGGCTTTTTAGAAGACCTCGACAGCGAGCTGCAATTATTGGGCGAGACCCCGACCGACGAATTGGAAACCACGCTGCTGGTTTACCCGACGCTGTTCGGCGATTTCTTCCTGTTTAACGACATGCTGGATATTGCCGACCAAGCCATTGCCGACAACGGTTTGGAGGGTATCATCCAAATCGCCCCTTTCCATCCCGATTTTCAGTTTGAAAATACCCAATCCGACGACATCAGCAATTACACCAACCGATCCCCCTATCCGACCCTGCACCTGATTCGCGAAGACAGCATTGCCAAAGCCGCCGCCGCGTTCCCCGATGCGTCGGACATTTTCGACCGCAACATCGCGCTGCTGGAAAAAATGGGGCAGGAAGGTTGGGACAAGCTGGAGATTCCGCGTTGCCCGTTTCCCCATCATGAAAAATAAAAGCCGCACACCATGATTACCCGCTATTTTTTTTGGACTTGCGGCGCTGTTTCGCTCCTCTTGGGCATTATCGGCATTTTTCTGCCGGTATTGCCGACCACGCCGTTTGTTTTGCTGACCGCCGCGTGCTGGGCAAAAGCCTCGCCGCGCTTTCATCATTGGCTCTACCACCACCGTTATTTCGGGTCGATGGTGCAAAATTGGGAGCAACACCGCGCCGTGCCGCGTAAAGCAAAAATTTTGGCCGTCAGCATGATGACTTTGTCCTGCCTGTTTCTATTTTGGCACTTCCCCGATCGCTGGTATGTCGGCGCTTTATCCACCGTATTCTGCGGCTGCGTTGCCGTTTGGATGATACGCCTACCCGAAGCCTAATTGTTTAATCCGCACCAAAGGCCGTCTGAAATATACGGTTTCAGACGGCCTTTGGCATAAGCGGAATCTTTTTTTACGTTTTCCAAGCGTATTGATGTTTTGATACCCATTTGCATGTAAATCACTCTTCCCAATCGGATTTATTGGGAAATCATCCGCCTAGACCACGCCTATCCCGATGATTTGACGGAAACAAGATGTAAAATCCATGCCGTTTTACTGGAATCCTGCCTGCTTTTCCTTTACAATCGTAAACTTAGTTGTTATACCAAATAGAGTTGGGTTGTCATATCACTTGCGCAGTGTCGTGCGTTTTTCAGACGGCTTCGATTGTTCACGATAAGAAAAAAGGAAACATATGCGTCCGCTATCCCTCCTTCCCCTACTGTTCGCCCCCGCGCTGGCGCAGGCTGCCGAATTAAACGGTGCCACACTCAGCCTGGCTTGGGGCATTCCCTTTGTCTTGGTACTGCTCTCCATCGCGCTCGGCCCGATTTTAGTGCCGAACATCTGGCATCACCATTTCGGCAAAATTACCATTCTTTGGACTTTGGTCTTCCTGATTCCGTTTGCTGTGACCTTCGGCAGCGGCGCGGCGTTCCATACCGTCGTGCATGCGCTGGTCGGCGAGTATATTCCGTTTATCCTGCTACTCTTGGCACTGTTTGCCATTTCCGGCGGCATTCTGATTGAAGGCAACCTGCACGGTTCGGCCAAGCTCAACACCTTGCTGCTGTTTATCGGCACAGCGCTGGCTTCCGTGATGGGCACGACCGGCGCGGCCATGCTGATGATTCGTCCAATTTTGAGAGCCAACGACAACCGTAAACATAAAGTACACGTCGTCGTGTTCTTTATCTTCTTGGTCGCCAATATAGGCGGCGGTCTGACTCCGCTGGGCGATCCGCCGCTTTTCCTCGGTTTTTTAAAAGGCGTGGACTTTATGTGGACAGTACAGTATATGCTGCTGCCCGTTGCCATCAGCGTCATTATCCTGCTGGCTGTGTTTTATATTCTCGACAGCATGTTGTTCAAACGTGAAGACGAAATAGAACAAAACGACCCCACGCCCGACAGTAAACTGCGTATCCGTGGCAAATTCAACTTTATCCTGCTGTTTTGCGTGGTTGCGGCCGTGTTGATGTCCGGCATTTGGGAGGCCGACCATCCGGGCTTTGATATTTTCGGCAGCCACTATGCCCTGCCGAACTTGGTGCGCGACATCATCTTTATTGCCTTAACCGCTATTTCGCTGATTTTCACGCCGAAATCCGTGCGCGAAGGCAACGAATTTAATTTCGGCCCGATTATCGAAGTGGCCAAATTGTTCCTCGGCATTTTCATCACCATTGCGCCCGTATTGGCGATTTTACAGGCCGGCGAAGCCGGTGCGCTGGGTGGCGTGGTGTCTATGGTACACGACGAAGCAGGCAACCCCATCAACGCCATGTATTTCTGGATGAGCGGCACATTATCCGCCTTCTTGGATAATGCCCCGACTTATCTGGTGTTCTTCAACATGGCCGGCGGCGATCCGCAAGCCTTGATGACCGGCTCGCTGTTCCATACCCTACTGGCTGTGTCGATGGGTTCCGTATTTATGGGCGCCGTAACCTATATCGGCAATGCGCCTAACTTTATGGTAAAAGCCATCGCCGAACAACGCGGCGTAAAAATGCCGAGCTTCTTCGGCTACATGGCTTGGTCGGTCGGTATCCTGATTCCGCTGTTTATCCTGCTGACCTTTATCTTCTTTGTGTGGCAGATTTTCTAATCCGTCCCGATACAAATGCAAATGCCGTCTGAAAATTTTTCAGACGGCATTTTTGGTATCTGCTCATCCCTAAGCCCTACACAATATACAAGTCAACATTTTGAATATCAGGCCGTCTGAAAAAGTTTTGCACCATTCAGACGGCCTTATTGTTCCAGTTCCCACAATACACTATTGCCAACACAAAAATATTCCTGCCAAACCGTACCTGCTATAATTTTTCCATTTGAATATTTCGATTACTGTCCATGCTGATTTTAAAAATCCTCAAATGGTTGCTGATTATCTTATTGATTTTAGCCGCAGCCATTGCCCTGTTTGTCAACTTCCATCCCGTGTTTGGCGGCAAACCCGATGCGGCAAGTTTGGCGAGAATCAAAGCCTCGCCGAATTTCAACGGCGAAGCGTTTGTCAATCCCGAGCCGACCGTATTGGATACCTCCGAACAGGGGCAGACATTTCCTCTGTTTTTGTGGCTGGAAAACATCGCCGGGCAAAAATCCGGCCTCGCCGCTGCCGTCTGAAAAGCTCAAAGCCGAAACCATGCAAAACGGCGATTTCGCCTAGCTGGGGCATTCCACCGTGGTATTTAAAACCGACGGCAAATTGTTTGTCACCGACCCCGTGTTTTACCGCGCCACGCCGCTACCTTTCGGCGGCGCGCCGTTTGCCCAGCAAAACCCGACCACCACCGCCGATTTGCCACCCATCGACGCCGTTATCCTAATTACGAACATCTCGACTACCGCGCCATCAAAGAGCTGGACGGAAAAGTCGGCCGCTATTTCGTACCGCTGGGCGTAAAAGCCCACCTGCAACGCTGGGGCGTGGCTGACAACAAAATCACCGAATTGGATTGGCACGAATCGGCCGATTTGGGCAAAGTCAAGCTGACCCTGCCCCCCCCGGCCGCCACTTTTCCGGCCGCAGCCTGCAACGTGCGCAAACGCTGTGGGGTTCGTATGTCATCCAATCTCCTGATTTCAAACTGTTTTTCAACGGCGACAGCGGCTACGGCAAACACCACGCCGAAATCGGCAAACGCTACGGCTCGTTTGACTTCGCCCTGATGGAAAACGGCGCGTACAACAAAGACTGGGCGCAAATCCATATGCAGCCGGAGCAGTCGGTACAAGCCGCCCTCGATGTCGGCGCCAAAGCTGCCATGCCGATACATTGGGCGAAATTCGATTTGTCGTTCCATCCGTGGAAAGAACCGATTGAACGCTTCGTGCCCGCTGCTGCCGCCAAAAATCTGCCGCTGGCTACGCCGAAAATCGGGCAGGTGTTCCATTTGGACATCAATGCCCTGCCGCAGGAAAAATGGTGAGAGAGCGTGAAATAATCCGCCATTAAAAATGCCGTCTGAAAACTGATGTTTTCAGACGGCATTGCTTATGCTATCTCAATCTATAGTAGAATCATCAAAAAAACAAACTGAGTAGTTGGGATGAAATCCCAACGAAAATACGGACATATGTTGGGTTTACAACCCAACCTACACGGGGCTTATGGTTTGGTTTTTAGGTAATTTGACTATATTACTTCACCCGTACCGCCATCAGTGTATGCAAACGGCGGTTGTCGGCGCGGGCGACGGTAAATTGCAACGGCCCAATGACCACTTTTTCGCCACGTACCGGCAGATGACCCAGCTCCTGAATCACCAAGCCGCCGACGGTATCGACTTCTTCGTTGCTGTAATCCGTGCCGAAAAATTCGTTGATGTCTTTGATTTCGGTGGTGGCATTAATGCGCCAGCGTTCGGCGGACACGGCGAAGATGTTGTCATCGCTTTCGTCTTCGTCAAATTCATCGTCGATGTCGCCGACAATTTGCTCGATGATGTCTTCAAAGGTAATCAGGCCGGACACGCCACCGTATTCATCGACCACAATCGCCATGTGGTTGCGCTGTTCGCGAAACTCTTTCAATAATGAATTTAATGACTTGCCTTCCGGCACAAACGCCGCCGGACGCAATACCGACTGCAGGGAAAACTGTTCCGGCGCGAGAATATATTTGAGCAGGTCTTTGGCGTGCAAAACGCCCAACACTTCGTCTTTGTCTTCACCGATGACGGGGAAACGCGAATGCGCGGTTTCGACGCTGTACGCCACAATCCGCTCCAAGCTGTCGTTTTCTTTAACCACGTTCATCTGGCTGCGCGTCACCATTGCGTCGCGCACTTCCAACTCGGCAAAATCCAATACTTTTTCCAAGCGCAGCAGGGTATCGGCGTCAAAAACTTCCTGCTCGTGCGCCTGCCGCAACAGGCTGAGTACGTCTTCGGCGGAATCGGGTTCGCCCGCCAAACGGGAAATCAGGCGCTCAAAAAATTTCGGTTTCGACTGCGTGTCGTCCATTTTGGTTTATGTCCTCGAATTAATAGGGATTGGGGTAGCCGGCGGCCTGCAACAGGCGGATTTCTTTGGCTTCCATGATTTCGGCGTCGGCCTCTTCGATGTGGTCGTAGCCCATCAGATGTAAGGTGCCGTGCATGGTCAGGTGGGCGAAATGCTGCTCGGGCGTTTTGCCCTGCTCGGCGGCTTCTTTCAAAACCACTTGCGGGCAGATAATCAAATCACCATACAGGCCGTCTGAAATCTGGTCGGGCAGGATTTCACCTTCGTTGAGGGCGAAACTCAAGACATTGGTGGCGTAATCTTTGCCACGGTAATCGCGGTTGTAGGCGCGTGCCTCTTCTTCATCAAGCAGAATCAGGCTGATGTCGGCACGGCGGTATTCGTTTTGCAAAGCCGCCCAAATCCAGCGGTAGAAATTGTTTTCAGACGGCATACCGGCTGCGGACGAGGCGTTTTCAAAATTCAGAATAAAGCGTTGCCGCTGCAACTGCAAAAAAGGGTATTGTTTGGCGCGTTTCATGAAGAATCAAAAATAAACGGATTTTGCATTCAAATATACCATATCCGCCGCAGGCCGTCTGAAAAAGCACGGCAAAAATATGATAAACTCGCTGCCGATACAACCTGACGGAACCTCCCGATGAACCCGAAAAAACTCGTCATCGCCAGCCGCGAAAGCCTGCTGGCGATGTGGCAGGCCGAACACATCCAAGCGCGCCTGCAAAATTTGTACCCCGACTGCGAAGTCAGCATTCTCGGCATGACCACGCGCGGCGACCAGATTTTAGACAAAACCCTCTCTAAAATCGGCGGAAAAGGCTTGTTTATCAAAGAATTGGAACAAGCGCTGCAAGAAGGTCGCGCAGATTTGGCGGTGCACTCGATTAAAGACGTGCCCATGGATTTGCCCGAGGGCTTCGCGCTGGCGGCTATTGGTGAGCGTGCCAGCCCGTTTGACGCGTTTGTGTCCAACCAATATGCGCGTTTGGAAGACCTGCCCAAAGGCGCGGTAGTCGGCACGTCCAGCCTGCGCCGCGAAGCGCAATTACGCGCCCGCTATCCGCATTTGGTGATTAAACCCTTGCGCGGCAACGTGCAAACCCGTTTGGGCAAACTCGACAAGGGCGAATACGACGCGATTATCCTCGCCACCGCCGGTCTGCAACGTTTAGGGCTGGACGAGCGTATCCGCCTGATTTTATCTGAAGCCGACAGCCTGCCCGCCGCCGGACAAGGTGCACTCGGCATTGAAATCGCCGCCAGCCGTAATGATTTGCTGGAGGTTCTCAAACCGCTCAATCATGATGTCACCCACGCCTGCGTGACCGCCGAACGCGCCCTTGCCCGTGCGCTGGGCGGCAGCTGCCAAGTGCCGCTGGCGGCGTATTGTACCGAAGACAACGGCCTCTTAACCCTGCGCGGCTTGGTCGGCCACCCCGACAGATCGGTCATTATCCAAGCCGAGGCGCAAGCCCCCGCCGACTATGCCGACGCGCTCGGCCGCGCCGTGGCGAAAAAGCTGGCCGACGACGGCGCAATGGAGCTGATTGCGGTGGTGTTGGCAGAACAAGCCTAAAATACCGATTGGCAAAGGCCGTCTGAAAAACAACGTATTTTTCAGACGGCCTTTTCTTATTTCAAGCAATACTGATAATCCCTTGTATTTAAATCACAATAGCCTTTCTAAACCCCTATCGCCTGCCGCTTGCGCTATAATTCCGTCCACACAAACCAAGCGAACACATCAAATTAAAATGAACAAACACATCCACCAAGAAATCTTCGAGCGCTTGCGCGCCACCAATCCGCACCCGACCACCGAGCTGAACTTCAATTCGCCGTTTGAACTCTTAATTGCGGTGTTGCTGTCGGCGCAGGCGACGGATGTGGGTGTCAACAAGGCGACGGCAAAACTGTTTGCTGTGGCGGATACGCCGCAGAAAATGCTGGACTTAGGGCTGGACGGCGTGATGAACTACACCAAAACCATCGGCCTGTATAAAACCAAGTCTAAACACATCATGCAAACCTGCTGCATGCTGCTGGAAAAATACAACGGCGAAGTACCCGCCGACCGCGAAGCCTTGGAAGAATTGCCGGGTGTGGGGCGCAAAACGGCAAATGTGGTGTTGAACACGGCCTTCGGCGTGCCGGTCATGGCGGTGGATACGCATATTTTCCGCGTTTCCAACCGCACCGGCATCGCCAAAGGCAAAAACGTGCACGAAGTGGAAGACAAACTCATGCGCTACATCCCGAAGGAATTTCTGATGGACGCGCACCATTGGCTGATTTTGCACGGCCGCTACACCTGCAAGGCGCTGAAACCCTTGTGCGGCAAGTGTCTTATCAACGATTTGTGCGAATATCCGGCCAAGCTGATGGATTGATTCCGTTCTTCGATATACTGTTCAAATAGGCTGATTGCTTATATCTAAATAACCGTTTTTCATACCCCCCCCCCGAAAAGGCCGTCTGAAACCGTACAGCGGCTTTTTTTAATTAAAAATGAAATGTTTGAAAAAACGCCGATACGATGTAGAATTTGCATTTAACGGATTTTTCAGACGGCCTTGTGCCGCCGTCTGAGCGATTGTTTTGATATTGATGAAAAAAATACGGAAAAAGGAAACGCCGTGAACAAAAACACTAAAAAATACACTGGCTTGGCTTTAGCGCTTACCGCCCTGCTCTCCGCCGGCGGTTGCGACAAAGTCAGCAGTTTCTTCAGCAACGACGAGCTGGATGAAACGTTGGTGCAACGCGTAGAAACCAAAGGCGACGACGGCAAAATCGGCATGCTGCTGCCGGACTTTGCCCAACTGGTACAAAACGAAGGCTCGACCGTGGTCAATATCCAAGCAGCGCCGGGCAGCAAAAGCAGTCAGAGCGGCAGCGATGACAACAGTATGGATTTGAGCCAATTCCCCGACAACGATCCGTTCTACGAATTTTTCAAACGCCTTGTCCCCAATATGCCGGACATGCCGCAGGAAGACGACAGCGCCAGCGAAGTGAGCTTCGGCTCGGGCTTTATCATCAGCCCCGACGGTTATATCCTGACCAATACCCACGTGGTATCGGGCATGGGCAACATCAAAGTCATGCTCAACGACAAGCGCGAATACACCGCCAAACTCATCGGCTCTGACCAGCAATCCGACGTAGCACTCCTGAAAATCGACGCCAAAGATTTGCCAGTGGTCAAAATCGGCAATCCGAAAGAATTGAAACCGGGCGAATGGGTGGCCGCCATCGGTGCGCCGTTCGGCTTTGACAACAGCGTGACCGCCGGTATCGTGTCCGCCAAAGGCCGCAGTCTGCCGAACGAAAACTACACGCCGTTTATCCAAACCGACGTCGCCATCAACCCGGGCAACTCCGGCGGCCCGCTGTTTAACCTCAAAGGCCAGGTGGTCGGCATCAACTCGCAGATTTACAGCCGCAGCGGGGGCTTTATGGGCATTTCCTTCGCCATTCCGATTGATGTGGCGATGAATGTGGCCGACCAGCTCAAAGCCACCGGCAAGGTGCAGCGCGGTCAGTTGGGCGTGATTATCCAAGAAGTATCGTATGATTTGGCCAAATCTTTCGGTTTGGACAAAGCCAGCGGCGCGCTCATCGCCAAAGTCATGCCGAACAGCCCGGCGGCGCAAGCCGGTTTGGAAGTGGGCGACATCGTGCGCAGCGTCAACGGCGAGGAAGTACGTGCTTCCAGCGATTTGCCGGTATTGGTCGGCTCGATGGCACCGGGTTCGGAAGTGACTTTGGAAGTATGGCGCAAAGGCCAGAAAACCTCGGTGAAAGTGAAACTGGGCAGCACCAACACGTCGGCCGAAACCGGTGCGGCGCAGCCGGACAATCCCGACTATCAGGCCAACAGCCAGAATTTTGCCATTGACGAAGCCGGTCTGACCCTGCAGGCGCAAAGCGCCGACGGCAAACAGCAGCTGGTGGTAACACGCGTCAGCGGCGCGGCCGAGCGCGCGGGTGTGAAACGCGGCGACGTGATTATTGCCGTCAGCCAAATTACCGTCAGCGATGAAACCTCGTTCCGCAGCGCCTTGGGCAGCGCGGGTAAAAACGTGCCGCTCTTGGTGCAACGCGGTAACGACACGTTGTTTTTGGCGCTGAATCTGCAATAAAACGCGTTTCAGACGGCATAAGCTTGAATTTAATGATAGAATGCCCGCTATTTTGAACAAAGATGGCGGGTATTTTTAGGCATGGCGCTTTTGCAAAAGGCCGTCTGAAAAACACTCTCTCTGATGATATTTTTATGCAATTAGTCGATTATTCACATTCTTATTTATCCGTCGTACCGGCGTTTTTGGCGCTGGCCTTGGCCGTGGTCACGCGCCGTGTCTTGCTCTCATTAGGTATCGGCATTATCGTCGGGGCGCTGCTTTTGACCGGCGGCCATTTGGCCGATACCGCCGTGCATTTGAAAGACATGGTGGTGGCACTGGTTTGGGAAAACGGCGCTTGGTCGCTGGGCAAGCTGAAAATCCTGATTTTCCTACTGCTCTTGGGTATTTTCACCTCCCTACTCACCTATTCCGGCAGTAACCAAGCCTTTGCAGATTGGGCGAAGCAGCACATCAAAGGCCGTCGCGGGGCAAAAATGCTGACGGCCTGCCTGGTGTTTGTCACCTTTATCGACGACTATTTCCACAGCTTGGCCGTGGGCGCGATTGCCCGTCCGGTTACTGACAAATTCAAGGTTTCCCGCGCCAAACTCGCCTATATTCTGGACTCCACCGCCGCGCCGATGTGCGTCTTGATGCCTGTATCCAGTTGGGGCGCGTCGATTATCGCCACGCTGGCCGACCTGCTGGCGACTTATAAAATCACCGAATACACCCCGATGGGCGCGTTTGTATCAATGAGCCTGATGAACTACTACGCCCTGTTTGCCCTGATTATGGTGTTTGTGGTGGCGTATTTCTCTTTCGACATTGGCTCGATGGCGCACCTCGAACGCGCCGCCCTGAATGAAGACCACGATGAAAATGCGGTTTCAGACGGCAAGCCCGGCCGCGTGTATGCGCTGATTATTCCGGTATTGGTGCTGATTTTATCCACCATCTCCGCCATGCTCTACACCGGTGCGCAGGCGCTCGACAGCTTCACGGTTTTGGGCGCGTTTGAAAACACCGACGTCAACACCTCGCTGGTTTTCGGCGGCACTTGCGGCGTGATTGCCGTATTGCTGTGCACCATCGGCACCATCAATCCCGCCGATTACCCGAAAGCGGTTTGGACAGGCATGACCTCCATGTTCGGTGCGATTACCATCCTGATTTTGGCTTGGCTCATCAGCACCGTCGTCAGCGAAATGCACACCGGCGAATACCTCTCCACCCTGGTCGGCAACAACATCCATTCGGGCTTCCTGCCGGTGATTCTGTTCCTGCTCGCCTGCGTGATGGCCTTTGCCACCGGCACCAGCTGGGGCACTTTCGGCATTATGCTGCCGATTGCCGCCGCCATGGCGGTAAAAATCGACCCCAGCCTGATTATCCCGTGTATGTCGGCAGTCATGGCCGGCGCGGTGTGCGGCGACCACTGTTCGCCCATTTCCGACACCACCATTTTGTCGTCCACCGGTGCGCACTGCAACCACATCGACCATGTGACCTCGCAGCTGCCCTACGCCATGATTGTGGCCGCCTCCGCCGCCTGCGGTTATCTGGTGCTCGGTTTCAGCCATTCCGCCCTACTGGGCTTCGTGGTAACCGGCATTGCCATGACCGTGATGATTCTGCTGTTCCGCAGCAAACAAAGCGCAGCGGCAAATACCTGATTGTCAAACTTTTTCAGACGGCCTCCATAACCTTTGAGGCCGTCTGAAAATTTTGCGGTTTTACCGTTTGTACTTATAAACCGCCCAACTTAAAGAGAACAAAATGACCCAAGCCCATCTCCCGCGCGGCCCGGTAATGGCCGATGTTGCCGCCTTCCACCTCACCGACGAAGAAAAACAACGCCTGCAAGACCCCGCCGTCGGCGGCGTGATTCTGTTTCGCCGCAACTTTGAAAACGTGGCGCAGTTGAAAGCGCTGGTGCAAGAAATCAAAGCCGTGCGCACGCCCGAGCTGATTATCGCCGTCGATCACGAAGGCGGCCGCGTGCAACGCTTTATCGACGGTTTTACCCGCCTGCCCGCCATGAATGTATTGGGCGAAATTTGGGACGACATCAGTCCCGCCGCCGCCCGCGAAAAAGCCGAACAAGTCGGCTGGGTATTGGCAACAGAGCTCTCCGCCTGTGGCGTGGATTTGTCGTTTACGCCTGTATTGGATTTGGATTGGGGGCAATGCGCCGTCATCGGCAACCGCAGCTTCCACCGCAACGCCGACATCGTCACCGAATTGGCGCTGGCATTGCAACGCGGCCTGAATAAAGGCGGCATGAAATCCTGCGGCAAGCATTTTCCCGGCCACGGCTTCGTCGAAGGCGACAGCCATCATGTCTTGCCGCAAGACGACCGCAGCCTGGCCGAACTCGAAGCCGCCGACATTGTCCCCTTCCGTAAACTCAGCGCGGCAGGTATGGCGGCGGTCATGCCCGCCCATGTCGTCTATCCGCAAGTGGATGCCAACCCCGCCGGTTTCTCGGCAAAATGGCTGAAGGATATTCTGCGCCACGACATCGGCTTTAAGGGCGTGATTTTCTCCGACGACCTGACGATGGAAGGCGCTTGCGGCGTAGGCGGAATTAAAGAGCGTGCGCAGATTTCGTTTGATGCCGGTTGCGACATCGTGTTGGTGTGCAACCGCCCCGATTTGGTGGACAAATTGCGCGACGGTTTCGAGATTCCCACCAATCCTGACTTGGCTGCCCGTTGGCAGTATATGGCCAACACCCTGAGCGCAGCCGGGGCGCAGGCGGTAATGGAGACACCCGAATTTAAAGCCGCTCAAGCCGTAACCGCAGGGCTGGCGACACCAAAAGATTTGGCAAACGGCGTAAAAGTCGGCGAAGCGTTTTAAACGCTTTTTCCAAATACAAAGGCTAAGGCCGTCTGAACAGTTTGATACGCAATAGATTTGCGTCAAACCGTTCAGACGGCCTTTGTATTAAGATAACAGTCAAACCACACCAACATAAAACATGCCATGAACACGACCACCTTCAGTACTCTCCTCCTGCTTCTGCCCTTATCGGCTCAGGCTGCCGACGACGCGCAACTTGCCCGAGGACAACAACTCTACCAAAGCAACTGCGCCGCCTGCCACGGCAGGAACGGAGAAGGGCGCGGCAACGCCTTTCCGCCCTTGTATCAGTCCGACTACATCAAAGGCAAACCGCAGGTTTTAATCGGCAGCATGGTAAACGGCATCAACGGCGCCATCCGCGTCAACGGCAAAAGCTACAACGGCTTTATGCCCGCTTCCGCCCTCAGCGACCGCGACACCGCCGCCCTCGCCAGCTATATCATGAGCGCCATGCAAAACGGCGGCGGCACGGTAACGGAACAGGCGGTTAAAAAGATACGCAGTCAAAAATAAACCGCTATTTCAAAACAATGCCGTCTGAAAACATGGTTTTCAGACGGCATTGTATTACTTAAAGTATGGCTACAAAATCCTGAACCGACAAACATCAGGCGGCTGAGCGCAGTCAAAGCCCTACTGCCGCACTTTTAAGCCGAACCATTTAATCAGGCCGTTTTTATCCAGCTCTTTCACCACCAGGCAGATATTGCCGATGTCGGCGCGGTCGCCTTCCACCGGATGTTTGCTGTCTGTTCGTTTTTCAAACAGCTCATATAGGCTCAGACTCTCTTCGCCCTCGGGCAGTTTGAAACCGTAAACCTGTGCCAAACCCCCCGCCCGGCTGCCCGGATCGACCACGAATTCGCCGAAGAAGTTGAAATTGACGCGCACGCTGCTGCCGGTTTCGGTAAAGTAACGCGCCATCTGGTCGGTCTGCGCTTCCGGCAGAATGTACCAAGCAATATCCTCTGCCTGCAATTTGGTATCGGTTGTCAGCTCCACCCGTTCGTTGTCACGAATCAGCGCAAAACAGCGCAATTCAAACGAATTGGAAATCGGCGCCACTTTGTCCGGATGCATGCCCTCGGCTTCGGATTCGGCAATCACGCGGTAAGCCGTCAGCTGCACGCTTTCACTGCGCGAGAGCCAAATATCCTGCACCACCGCCGGTTCGGGCTTGGGCGGCATGGCCACTTTCAGTAGCCGCGCCGCGGCCGGAATGGTCGCGCCTTGAATCAGCAGCGACAGCACCACCACGGCAAAAGCCACGTTAAACAACAAATTGGAATTGGGCACGCCCATCACCAGCGGCATCATCGCCAGCGTAATCGGCACCGCGCCGCGCAAGCCCACCCAACTGATGTAAATTTTTTCACGCAGGCTGTAATCGCCTTTCCACAGGCCGGTAAACACGGCAAACGGGCGCGCCACCAACATCAGGAACACGGCAATCACCAGCGCGTCGGCGCTGTTGGCCAATACGTCCGACGGCGTGACCAGCAAACCCAATACCACAAACAAAGTTGCCTGCGACAGCCAGGCAAAGCCGTCCATCACGCGCAACACATATTCGGTCGCCAAGCTGTGGCGGTTGCCGACGATAATCCCCGCCAGATAAACCGCCAAAAAGCCGCTGCCGCCAAGCATATTGGCCGCCGCAAACACCACCAATCCGCCCGACACAATCATCAGCGCATACAAGCCGTCGGCCAGATTCAGACGGCGTACCAATTTGGCCAAAATCCGCCCCCCTATCCAGCCCATCAGCAGGCCGAATCCGAACTGCTGCACCAACATCCACAAAAATGCCATCACACCCGACTGTTCGGGCTGCATAATCATGGTAATCAGCGCCGTTACCAAGAAAATCGCCATCGGGTCATTCGCACCCGATTCGATTTCCAATGTCGCCTGCACGCGCTCGTTGATGCGCACGCCGCTGTTGCGCAGCAGGCTGAACACCGCCCCCGCGTCGGTCGAGCCGACAATCGCCGCCATCAATACGCCGAAGCGCCAGTCCAAACCGAGATAAAACGTGGTAAACAGCCCCAAAACCAATACAGTGGCAAACACGCCCCAGCTGGCCAAAACCGCCGCCGGTTTCAACACCAGCCGAACGCTGCTCATGCTGGTGCGCAAACCGCCGTCGAGCAGAATCACCGCCAACGCCAACTGGCCGATAAAGTTGGCCTGAACGACATTGTCAAAATGGATATGGCCGATTCCCTCTTCGCCGGCCAATACGCCGACGGCTAAGAAAATCAGCAGCAACGGCATGCCCAAGCGTGCCGACAAAGTCGTTGAAATAACGCTGAGAAACAGCAGTGCGCCGCCCAAAAGGAAGAAGCTGTTTATCCAATCCACGTATAATTTTCCTCTCCAAAGCTGAATTTGAATTTTTTTAAATGAAACCGCCAACCCGCCCTTTACAGCGGCCGCACGATAACCCCGCTTATTCTAACATACGAATTTACTTATATTTTGAAACATTTGCCGAATTTTCTCGCCATCTGCCTGCATTTGGCCGGTCAGTTGCCCAACTTCAGAGAAATCCGTATCGGGATAACCGCCGTTCTGCCGTTTCGCGTATGCGTATTTTGGATTTGTGTAAACGAAATCGCACCGCACATATCCGAAAACAGCCATCAGGCCGTCTGAAAAAATAATTTCTTGGAATTTCAGTTATAATGACAGGCTTAGAATCTGTATCCGCAGCATGAATACAGATTTCCATATACAAAAACATCCGCCCGCTCCAACCCAGCGGCTATCCTTTTTTTTCTTTTTAGGACTTAGGACACATTACATCATGGCTTTTGCCTCCCTCTTTACCCTGCTCGACGACATTACCGCCGTTTTGGACGATGTTGCCCTGATGACCAAAATGGCCGCCAAAAAAACCGCCGGCGTGGTCGGCGATGATTTGGCACTCAATGCCAACCAAGTGACCGGCGTTTCTGCCGAACGCGAACTGCCGATTATTTGGGCAGTCGCCAAAGGTTCGCTGGTCAATAAAGCCATTTTGGTGCCCGTGGCGCTGCTGCTCTCCATTTTCCTGCCGGGGCTGATTACTCCGCTACTCATGCTCGGCGGCGCGTATTTGTGTTTTGAAGGCGTGGAAAAGCTGTTGCACAAAATGTTGCACAAAAACGACCATGCCGAAGCCGACCACACTGCTGACGAATTGGTGGACGAAAAAGCCAAAATCAAAGGCGCGGTGCGTACCGACTTTATTTTGTCCGCCGAAATCATCATCATCGCCTTGGGCGTGGTGGGCGATTACAGCGTGCTGACCAAATGTTTGGTGATGGCCGCCATCGGCGTGGGCATGACCGTATTGGTGTACGGATTGGTCGGCGTGATTGTCAAACTCGACGACATCGGCCTGTATCTGATGCGCAAAGGCAGCGCCGCCGCACAAACCTTCGGCCGCGGCCTGATTGCCTTTATGCCGTGGTTTATGCGCGCTTTGAGCGTAGTCGGCACCCTCGCCATGTTCTTGGTCGGCGGCGGCCTGATTGCGCACAACTTCGGCCCGCTGCACCACTTTTTAGAAGCGCGCCACTGGCTCGACGGCTGGGCAGGCAACGGCGCCAATTTGGTGGTCGGCATTGTATCCGGCGCCATTATCTGCGCCGTCGTCTTGCCGCTGATGAAAGCCTTGGGCAAACATTAATGATGTAGGGCGGCCATCCTTTCCGCCCATCATTGCAGATAAGATATCAGGCAAACCCCGCAAACCAAACAGCAAATCCTTTGCGCGATTGCAACGCGGTGGGCAAGGCCACCCTACCCTTTTTACCCGAACAACCCGACATGCCGTCTGAAAATCCCGTTTTTTCAGACGGCCTTTTCCCCATCAACCCGGTATGAAAATCACCCGCACACTCGAACGCTATTGGCAAAAGCCCCTGCTCTACTGGCCGCTGATTGTCCTCATCGCCGCCGCCACGCCGTGGGCGTTTGCGCCGTATTACCATTTCTGGCTGATGCCGCTTTTGTTTGCCGCGCTCATCCGCCTGATTGAATTGCGCCCCCATCGCGCCGTATCCACCGCCTATCTGTTCGGCTTGGTCGGCTATACCGCCCAGTTTTACTGGATTCATACCGCCCTGCACGACATTTCCGGCCTACCCAATCTGTATGCCCTGCCGCTGACCCTGCTCTTTCCCGCCTTTCTCGCGCTCTATCCCGCGCTGTGTTTTTGGCTGTGGAAAAAATTCCCGTATCCTCGCTGGCTGAAAACCGGCATTATCCTGCCGATATTGTGGACGCTCACCGAATTTGCCCGCGAACATGTGTTCACCGGCTTCGGCTGGGGTGCGCTCAGCTACTCGCAAATCACCAAAGCCAGCCCGCTGGCCGGATTCGCCCCCATCGGCGGCATATTGCTCGTTACCTTCGTTACCGCCTGTATCGGCGCTTGGCTGGTATTGCTGGTGGACAACCCCGGCCGTCTGAAAAACCGCCTGCTGCCGCTTGTCTGCGGCGTCGCACTGTGTGCATTCGGCTACATCGCGCAGGAAACCGATTTCACCCGACCCGACGGCAGTACCCGCACCGTCGCGCTGGTGCAGGGCAATATCCCGCAAACCCTCAAATGGAGCGAAGAGCAAATCCTGCCCACCATTCAGAAATATTATGAAGCCGTCGGCAAAACCAAAGCCGACCTCGTGATTCTGCCCGAAACCGCCATTCCCGTCATGCGGCAGGACTTGCCGCCAGACATTTTAAGCCAGTTTGCCGAACAAGCCCGCGACAACGGCAGCGCCCTGGCGCTCGGTATCGCCCAATACACCGCCGACGGCAGCGGCTACGAAAACGCCGTCATTAATCTATCCAGCTACAACAACAGCAGCGCGGAAGACATCCCCTACTACGCCAAAAACCACCTCGTTCCCTTCGGCGAGTACAAACCCCTGCCTTTTATTACCGGCCCGCTGTATAAAATGATGGACATGCCGCTGTCCGACTTCAAACGCGGCGGCGACGCACAAGCGCCGCTATTGATGAAAGACCAAAAAGTCGCCTTCAACATCTGCTACGAAGACGGCTTCGGCGATGACTTGATCGCCACCGCCAAACAGTCCACCCTGTTGGCCAACATCAGCAACATGGCGTGGTACGGCGATTCCAACGCCATGTACCAGCAGCTGCAACAATCCCAAGCCCGCGCCATGGAACTCGGCCGCTACATGGTACGCGCCACCAACACCGGCGTAACCGCCATCATTTCACCCAAAGGCAGCGTCATCGCCCAAGCGCAGCCCAATACCGACACCGTATTGGAAGGCCATATCCGCGGCTACACCGGCGATACCCCCTATATGAGAATGGGCGGTTCGCGCTGGCTGGCAGGGATATTGGCAGTGATTGCTGTGTTGCTGTTTGTCTTGCGTCCCCGAAAACAGGATTGAGTTTTAACCGTGTAAAAAGGCCGTCTGAAAATGATTAGATTTTCAGACGGCCTTTTGATTTTAAAAGAAAAAATTTACATAATATTCACTCAAACCTATTTACATACAATACTGTTTGTAATATAATTAAATTATCCGAGTAAATTACTCAAATTTTAAAAACCTATCATCTCTCGTTTTATACGCGATTTAACCTATCATATGTAGAATATTAACAAGCAAAGTTGTCTAATAGCCACATCAGGCAGGCGGTGTTATACTTGTCCGTCTGTCATACAGATTACCGTCGGTTTGAAATATCAGGCCGACACATAAAAGGAAAAGAAACCTCATGAATCACGCTTTTGCATTACCCGTCATCCACAGCGGTAACGGCAGCTTGGAGCAGTACATTCATACCGTCAACAGCATTCCTATGCTGACTGCTGAGGAAGAAACCAATCTGGCCGAGCGCCAACTGAAAGGCGACTTGGAAGCCGCCAAAAAACTGATTTTGTCCCACCTGCGCGTGGTCGTATCCATCGCGCGCGGTTACGACGGCTACGGCCTCAACCAATCCGACCTGATTCAGGAAGGCAATATCGGCCTGATGAAAGCCGTCAAACGCTTCGACCCCAGCCGTGGCGCGCGTCTGTTTTCATTTGCCGTGCATTGGATTAAAGCCGAAATCCACGAATTTATCCTGCGCAACTGGCGCTTGGTGCGCGTTGCCACCACCAAACCGCAGCGCAAACTGTTCTTCAACCTGCGCTCCATGCGCAAAAGCCTGAATGCGCTCTCCCCGAAAGAAGCGCAAGACATCGCCGACGATTTGGGCGTAAAACTTTCCGAAGTATTGGAAATGGAACAGCGCATGACCGGCCACGACATCGCGATTATGGCCGATAACCACGATGATGAAGACAGCTTTGCGCCGATTGACTGGCTGGCCGACCACGAAACCGAGCCGACCCAGCAGTTAGCCAAACAAGCCCATTACGCGCTGCAAACCGAAGGCCTGCAAAACGCCTTGGCCAAACTTGACGACCGCAGCCGCCGTATCGTAGAAAGCCGCTGGTTGCAAGACGACGGCGGTCTGACCCTGCACGAATTGGCTGACGAATACGGCGTTTCCGCCGAACGTATCCGCCAAATCGAAGCCAAAGCCATGCAGAAATTACGCGGTTTCTTGGCTGAGGAAGCCGAAGCGGTTTAACGTGCCGAAAACGACAAAGGCCGTCTGAAAATTTAATTTTCAGACGGCCTTTTTTGGCAGCCTCTCATACTTGAAGGCAATATCCGCCTATTCCGGCCGTCATCCTCCTCTATCCCAAATTCCCGCAATCGCCCCCATTTATCCGCTTGGCAAAACATTCATCGCAAAGCAGATTTGGGCTATAATATCGCGTTACACACACCATCACACCAAACCGAATCTTCCCATGCAACTTACCGCCGTCGGCCTCAACCACCAAACTGCGCCCTTGAGCATACGCGAAAAGCTGGCTTTTGCTGCGGCAAGCCTGCCCGAAGCCGTGCATGCCTTGGCGCAAAGCCGTGCGGCAAAAGAAGCGGTGATTCTCTCCACCTGCAACCGCACCGAATTGTATTGCGTCGGCGATACCGAAGCCGTTATCGAATGGCTGGCGCAATATCATGACCTGCCCGCCGAGGAAATCCGCCCCTATCTTTACACTTTAGACGGTCAGGAAGCCGTGCGCCATGCCTTCCGCGTGGCCTGCGGCTTAGATTCGATGGTCTTGGGCGAGCCGCAAATTCTCGGTCAAATCAAAGACGCCGTGCGCATCGCGCAAGAGCAGGAAAGCATCAATAGCAACCTGAATGCGCTGTTTCAAAAGACTTTTTCCGTAGCCAAGGAAGTGCGCACCGATACCCATGTCGGCGAAAATTCCGTGTCGATGGCCTCCGCTTCGGTGAAAATGGCCGAGCAGATTTTCCCCGATATTGCCGATTTAAATGTCTTATTTATCGGCGCGGGCGAGATGATTGAATTGGTGGCGACTTATTTCGCCGCCAAAAATCCCAAGCTCATCACCGTCGCCAACCGCACCTTGGCGCGTGCGCAGGAATTGTGCGACAAACTCAGCGTCAATGCCGAACCCTGCCTGCTCAGCGAGCTGCCCGACATTCTGCACGAATACGATGTGGTGGTCTCTTCCACCGCCAGCCAGCTGCCGCTGGTCGGCAAAGGCATGGTCGAACGCGCCTTGAAGCAGCGCCACAATATGCCGGTGTTCCTGCTGGATTTGGCCGTGCCGCGCGACATTGAAGCCGAAGTCGGCGACTTGGAAGACGCCTATCTCTATACCGTCGATGACATGATGGGCATTGTGCAAAGCGGTAAAGAAGCGCGCCAAAAAGCCGCTGCCGAAGCCGAAGCGATGGTGGAAGGCAAGGTTGCCGAATTTGTCGAATGGCAAAAAAGCCGCCAAAGCGTGCCGCTAATCCGCGCCCTGCGCGATGAGGGCGAACGCGCCCGCCGTCAGGTGTTGGAAAACGCCATGAAGCAGCTGGCCAAAGGCGCTTCGCCGGAAGATGTATTAGAGCGCCTGTCTATCCAGCTCACCAACAAACTGCTGCATTCCCCTACCCGAACACTCAATAAAGCCGGTTCGGAAGACAGCGATTTGGTCGAGGCCGTGGCGCAGATTTATCATTTGGACGGGCATGAGCCGTAAAGCGTTTGTTTTCAGACGGCCTATCTGCCATATTTCCACCTTACGCCCTATTTCTCCCTCTGCTTCCAAACAGGCTGCACGCTCAACAGCATCGTCCGTAACATCACCCTACACCCGCGATTTATGGTAAATTAAGCGCATTATTCCTCCCTTGCGGCTGCATACATGGCCGTCTGAATTTCTTATGAACCTGTTCCGTAAAACCCTGTGGGGTATTGTCGCCCTGTCTGTTGTTGCCGATTGCGGCTCGTTTTTCGCGCAATATGTGATGAAACTCGAACCCTGTGTTTTATGTATTCTGCAACGCTTGTCGGTAATGGCGGTCGGCGTGGTCGCCCTCTTGGTCGCCTGCAACCGCCAAGCCTCGAAAACAGCGCGTACCGTCAGCGCCCTACTTATCAGCATTCCCGCCGTATATGGCTTCGGCGTAGCCGTTTACCAAATCTGGCTGCAAAGCCTGCCCGCCGGTACCGCCCCTTCCTGCGGCGCCCCGTGGACATTCCGCCTGCGCGATTGGCCGCTGTTTGAATATTGGGAATTTGTGGTACGCGGTTTCGGCAGTTGCGACGTGCCGTCTTATGTATTGGGCGTACCGCTGCCGATTTGGAGCGTTTTGTATTTCGGCTTCGTCTTGATTGTGGTCTGGACGATGTGGGTAAAAACGCGCAAACTCTGAATCCTATTCTATTGAAAATGCCGTCTGAAATTTAAGAACCTGTATTCATAAGATTGATAGATGGATTTTTGTTGAATAATCATACGAATACAAGGCGGATTTTTGCGCCAATAGTGGACTATTGGCGTAAAAGTCCAACGCGGTAGGCGTGTGATTAGGCAATAAAAAGCCGCTATCAAGATTGTGAATACAGGTTCTAAGGTTTCAGACGGCATTTGTTTTTCCCTAAGTGGTACAATAATCAAACAAATAGTGAGAAGAAAGGATAAATACCATGCTGTTAACAGATAAAGTCGCCATCATTACCGGAGCAGGCAGCGGTTTCGGCAGAGCAACAGCTGTCTTATTTGCGTAGGAAGGGGCTAAAGTTGTTGCTGTCGATTTCAATCATGAGGCCGCGCAAGAAACCGTATCCCTAATACAGCAGGCAGGTGGCAACGCCATCAGCGTGCAGGCGGACGTCGGCCAAGAAGCCGATGTAAAAAACTTTGTCACCGCTGCGGTTTCAGCTTATGGAAAAATTGATATTTTGTTCAATAACGCAGGCATTTATGCGCCGGGAAACGTAGAAGAAACCAGCCTCGACGCATGGAACCATTCAGTAAACGTGAATATGACCGCGCTGTTTTTGGCCGGAAAATATGCCATGCCGTATTTGAAAGAAACCAAAGGCACCATGATTAATACCGCTTCGGCAGCCGGCCTTATCGGATTCCCGAATGCCGTTGCCTATGCCGCCACCAAAGGCGCGGTTATCTCGTTCACACGCGCCATGGCGGTAGATTATGCGCCGGCCGGTGTCCGAGTTAACGCCATCTGCCCCGGAACAGCCGAAACCGGCATGACCAAAGATTTGCTGACAATTCCGGAAATTTATCAGGAATTTGTCGCACCGATTCCGATGAAGCGTTTAGGCCAACCGACCGATGTCGCCAATGCCGTATTGTTCTTAGCCAGCGCACAATCAAGCTATATTACCGGACACGCCCTGCCCGTCGATGGCGGCTGGACAATGTCTTAATATCCTTTTTTATTCAAATATATAACCAAGGCCGTCTGAAATTTTTTCAGACGGCCTTGGTTTATTTCCGCTGCCAAATGGCTTTATCGTTGTTCGTCATATTGTCAGGGCAGGCGATTACGGTAGCGCGTGGGAATAGCAAACCCTCAAAAAACGAATATCGCTGCCTTAGCTGCTGATCGTCCGCCACCCGCCAATTTTTTGCAAACGGCACTTTTTTGCCCTGATAAGACACCGCCACATGCGGCCTGCGGTTGGGATGAAATTTGAACAAACCCCATTTATGAGCCAGCAAATAAAAAGCCTGTCCGCTTGCCAATTCAGCAGTCATGACTCTTTCCCTGCCGACAGTTTCCCAGCCTTTGCCGTTTTCACGCGGGCGAATCATGCTCCACCGCATTTTGCGCGATTGTTTGACCTTCAGGCTGACCTCATGTTGGCAGCGGTTGAGCACCATAAACACTTCCGGCGGCGGTGGCGACATTGCGTGCGCGACATCGGCGCAAACGGCGGCAGCCAACACCAGCGCCAAGGGCAAATAGCGGATTGGCTTCATTTTCCCATCCTTGCAAATAAAAACAGGCCGGAACCTATCCGGCCTGTTTTATCCATTACTCGTCAAAATTCAATACGGCGGAGGTGTAAACATCCTGCACGTCGTCCAAATCTTCCAAAGCGTCAATCAGCTTCTGCATTTTTACCGCGTCTTCGCCGCTCAATTCGGCTTCGTTTTGCGCACGCATGGTCACTTCGCCGTCCACCGCTTTGTAACCGGCTTCTTCCAGCGCCGCTTTTACCGTACTCCAATCATTCGGTGCGGTAATCACTTCAATCGAACCGTCATCGTTGTTGACCACGTCTTCCGCACCGGCTTCCAGCGCCGCTTCCATCAGCGCGTCTTCATCCACGCCCGGCTCGAATACCAAATAGCCTTGGTGTACGAAGTTAAATACCACGCAACCGTCGGTACCCAAATTGCCGCCGTTTTTAGTGAAAGCATGGCGCACATCGGCCACGGTACGGGTTTTGTTGTCGGTCAGGCAGTCCACCATCAAAGCCGCGCCGCCGATACCGTAGCCTTCGTAACGCAGCTCGACATATTCCACACCTTCCAAATTACCCGTACCTTTGTCGATGGCACGCTGCACGTTGTCTTTGGGCATATTGTTTTCCGCCGCTTTTTCCAAAGCCAGACGCAGGCGCGGGTTAGCGCCGGCATCGCCGCCGCCGATACGGGCGGCTACGGTGATTTCTTTAATCAGCTTGGTAAAAATTTTGCCGCGTTTGGCATCTTGTCGCGCTTTTTTATGTTGGATATTCGCCCACTTGCTATGGCCGGCCATGTTGATTCCTTTCGGTTTTTCCTTCCTCGAAACGGAAGGGTCGGTTAATTTTTAAGTCGGTCATTTTAGCATAAGTTTGTAGTGCGCCAAAATATTCAGACGGCCTATACCTGCTCTGCTCACGAGGCCGTCTGAAAAACATGTATTTGTTAAACTTTGTTTTTTTAAACTAATTTATGTATTTTCATCAGGAAAGGTTTCCAGTATGATGGTGGGAATATTTCTTATTTAACGGAAATATCGGTTTCCGCCCAACAGCCGGTTGCTGCGGTCTGCTCACTGCGTCGGCCATGCTGCGGGCGGTGTGGCGGCGCATCCGCCGCCTGTTATCCATCTTTATTTTGAGGTGTTTATTATGGAAGCCACTTTGTCTGCGCTGGTGGGCGCGGTCAACCTGATTTTATGGGACTATCTGCTGATTTACGCATTAATCGGTATCGGTCTTTTTTTCACGCTGTATCTGGGTGCGCCGCAGATTACCAAGCTGGGCACGGGTTTCAAATCCGTGTTCGGCGGGCTGTTTGCCAAGAAAAAAGACGGCCAACGCGACGATAAGTCCCTGTCGCAATTCCAAGCTCTGGCCGTTGCCATTTCCGCCCAAATCGGCACGGGTAACGTCGCCGGTGTCGCCACAGCCATTACCGCCGGCGGGCCGGGCGCGATTTTTTGGATGTGGCTCTCCGCCATTTTGGGCATGTCCACGATTTTTGCCGAAGCGGTGTTGGCGCAAAAATACCGCGTGGTCAGCCACGGTAAATACATCGGCGGCCCGGCGTTTTACATCACCCACGGCCTGACGCCGAAAATCGGCAAGGGCGCGGCACGCTTCCTGTCCGGCTTTTTCTCCATTGCCATCATCATCGCGCTGGGCTTTATCGGCAACGCCACGCAAGCCAACTCCATCGCTTCAGCAGTAACCATCGCATTTGATATTCCCGCTTTGGCGGTAGGCATTGCCTTGGCCGTATTGACCGGCCTGATTGTCATCGGCGGCGTCAACCGCATTGCCAATTTTACGCAATTTATCGTGCCGTTTATGGCGGTATTGTATATTTTGTGCGCCGTGGTGATTTTGTTCCAATATTCGCAAAACATCGTGCCGATGATTGACCACATCTTTACCGCTGCCTTCAATCCTGAAGCGGTATTAGGCGGCGCGGCCGGTATCGGTATGCGCGAAGCGGTACGCTACGGCGTGGCGCGTGGCCTGTTTTCCAACGAAGCCGGTATGGGTTCGACCCCTCATGCGCATGCCACTGCCAACGTCAAACATCCGGTATTGCAAGGCATGGCCGCCTTTATCGGCGTGTTTATCGACACGCTGCTGGTCTGCACCGCCACCGCGCTGATTATCCTGCTGACCGGCGCCGACGGTCTCGGCTTAAACGGTGCCGCCGTGACCCAACAGGCTTTTACCATGGCTTTCCCCGGTTTCGGTTCGCAGCTTTTGGCCATCTGTCTGACCTTCTTCGCCTTTACCACCATCATCGGCTGGTATTACTTCGGCGAATCCAACATCCATTTCCTGTTTCACGGCAAACACATGAAACTCTACCGCGCCTTGGTATTGGTGGCGATTGTCTTGGGTACGCTGGGTAAAGTGGATTTGGTGTGGAGCCTCTCTGACATGTTCAACGGCTTTATGGTAATTCCCAACTTAATCGCCCTCTTCCTGCTGCGCAAGGAAATTCGCGGCATTTACGACGATTATCTGGCGCAAACCAAAGCCGGCAAAGAATTGTCTTACCAATATGAGTATCACGAATACCACGAGCAATAATCTACCCGCATAAAAAAGGCCGTCTGAAATTTTTCAGACGGCCTTTTGAATATCGGCGGTATTGCGTTTAAAACACATAAAAATAAATACAAATAAACTGCGCCAAACTGCCGCCCAACACAAACAAATGCCAAATGCCGTGTCCATGCTTGATTTTGGTATCGTTCACAAACCAATAAATCCCCGCGCTGTACAACACACCGCCCAGCGCCAGCCAAAACAGCCCCGCGCCCAACAACACTTTGGCCAGCGGATACATCGCCACCAAAATCAACCAACCCATCACCACATAAATCACTAGCGACAATATGCGCTTTTCGCTTTTCAGGCCGATGGTCAGCTCCTGAATAATCCCAAACAGCGCCAAACCCCACGACACACCGAATAATGACCAACCCCAGCCGCCGTGCAGCGTGACCAGCGTAAACGGCGTATAGCTGCCCGCAATCAAAAGGTAAATCATGCAGTGATCCACTTTTTGCAGCACCGCTTTGGCTTTGGTATAGGGAATGCTGTGGTACAGCGTCGAACCGAAATAGAGTAAAAACAGACTGATACCGTAAGTAATCGCCGCCGCCAGCTTGTAGCCGTCGCCCTGTGACACCGCTTTGACAATCAGCAGCACCATCCCAGCCACCGCCAGCAGTGCGCCGACCAAATGGCTGTATGCGTTAAACCGTTCGCCTTGATACATTGAGATTCATTCTTATTGACACGACAGGCTTAAGTGTACGCGTAAGCCCTTACAAATAGGCCGTCTGAAAGATAAAGATAGGTTAAGGGGGCATAGCCGAGCCGTTTAAAGCCCGCCCTGAGCCGAATCGCCTCTAAACCAATATGCAAAAAAGCGCTTCTGCAAAACAGAAGCGCTTTTTAAAATCTGGCACGCCCACGGGGAATCGAACCCCGGTTACCGCCGTGAAAGGGCGATGTCCTAACCGCTAGACGATGGGCGCGGAAATTCTTGATGGCGCACCCGGAGCGATTCGAACGCCCGACCCTCTGGTTCGTAGCCAGATACTCTATCCAACTGAGCTACGGGTGCACTGCAAGAAAGATTTGGATTATAGAGATACACTAAAATCCTGTCAAGCACCATACTGGAAAAAACTTCAAAAAAGTGTAGAATGCGCGATTGTTTGTTGAATTTACAGGAAAAGAAAATGGCGCACGCTTCGCGTTGGCCGCAACTGGCCGCCGCCTTCGCCCGTTTGGGGCTGCCCGTGGCGGTGGTGGATTTGGAATCCACCGGCGGCAATTTTTATCAGGACAGAATTACCGAAGTGGCCGTATTGCGTTTTGAGCGCGGCGCGGTCAAGCGCTACGAATGGCTGGTCAATCCCGAGCAGCCGATTTCGCCCTTTATCGAAAACCTCACCGGCATCAGCAACGCAATGGTGGCCGACGCGCCAACCTTCGCCCAAATCGCGCCCGACCTGCTGCCGCTGTTGCGCGGCGCTTTGGTGGTCGCGCACAACAGCCGTTTCGACTACACCTTTTTGCGCCACGAATTCGGCCGAGCCGGGCTGGATTTCGCCACGCCCGCGTTGTGCAGCGTACAGCTTTCACGCCGCCTGTATCCTCAGTTTTACAAACACAATCTCGACAGCATTATCGAGCGTTTCCATATCCAAGTGGAACACCGTCACCGCGCCATGACCGACGTCTTGGCTTTGAGCGATTTTCTGGAACACAGCCTGAGCGACAAAGACGCGCAGGAATGGGATAACCAGTGCCGCAGCCTGATGAACCCGAAAATGCTGCCGACTTGGTTACCCGAGGTGCTGGCGCAGCAGCTCTACGCCCTGCCCGACCGCCACGGCGTATTGGTTTGGCTGGATAAATTCGGCCAAGCGCAAGCCGTTACCGCGCACGAGCGCGCCTATCAAGAAACCGCCGCCCTGCTGCACGGTAAAAAAGTGCTGCATTATGCGCAAAGCGCCGCCGCCGTGCGCTTCCTCCCCGCTGTCGGCAGCTTGCACGCCTTATGGCTCAAGGCGCAGACCATACAGGAATACCATATTATGCCGTCTGAAAGCCTGCGCACCTTTACCACCGTCCACTTTGCCGCCGACGAACACGGCGCATTGCAGGCGCGGATTGTGCCGCTGAAAAACGGTAGCCGCAACCAGCGTCCCTACGGTTTCTTTTTGCATAAAAAAGCCGCCAAACGCGCATTGGCGGCGTGGGCGCAGGAATACGGCCTGTGCCCGGATTCGCTGAACATCCTGCCCGACACCCACGCCAAAGGCGTGCCCTGCCCCGTGCACGCCGTCGGCAAATGCAGCGGCGCGTGCCAAAATTCAGACGGCATCTCACGGCAAAACGAACGCGTCCGCCAACTCGCCCCGCTGCTACCCGTCTCCGACTGGGGGCGTGCGCACGAAATTGAAATCACCGAAACCGACCCGCTCACCGGCCACAGCATGACCTTTTACTGCGCCGGCGGCGCACTGGTGCTGCCCGACGGCCGCTGGTATTTCGACGACACCCTGCTCGCGCTGTTGAAAGGCAAGTTTAAGCAGGGTAAGGAAGCAGTACGGATTATCGCTTGATTTTCAGACGGCCTTAAGGCTGTTTAAATTAAGGCCGTCTGAAAACAGAATCTATAAAGGATTATCACGGCTCATCCGTTTGTTTTCCCGCTCCGACATCATTATGCAAAAATGTTGATAGCATAAAATTACCGCCTACGCCATGCATATGCAAAATACCGCCCTGCAAGCGTTTTCCCATATACAAAGGCCGTCTGAAAAATTTTCAGACGGCCTTTTATCAATCCGGAAAGCGGTTACAACGCACGGTCAAAATACAGATTCACACCGCTCGCTTCGCTCATGCGCAGCAGGTAATCCATAATGTTTTGCGGCCACTCGATACCGCGCACCGAAGTCAGGTTGCGCAGCAGCGGGAACAGCAAAATATCTTCCATCGCAGCCTCGCCGTTCACGCCCGCACCTTCTGCGGAAACCAGTGGCAGCAAATCGGCTAAATCAGCATTCATCCGCGCCAGATATTGCGCGGTTTTGTTCAGATTAGTTTCAAAGCTGCCGATGGTTTTCTCTTTTTTGTCTTGGAAATATTTAACGGCTTCCGCAGTGGCAAATTCGGGCAGGCCGAGTTTGACGGCACGCGGCTGAATCAGCTTGCCGCTGTATTCGTTGACCTTATCCAACCAAGCCTGCAATTCAAGTCGGACATCTTCTTTCAGACGGCCTTTGCCGGCTTTTTCGTCGATATAGCGCACGATGTCGAGGCTCTCGCCCATAAACGAGCCGTCTTCTTTTTCCAGAATCGGCACTTGTTTGGCGCCAATCATTTTAATCGGCGTTGCTTCGTCGTCATTAGCCAAAATCACGGTTTCCAACGGCACGCCGCGCAAGCCGAAAATCATGCGCGCACGCACGCAAAACGGGCAATGGTCGTAAATATACAGTTTCATGTTTCGCTCCTAAAAATGCTATTTTACCTGATTCTCGCAGGCCGTCTGAAAATGCGGCCAATGCTTTGCAATATATTAACAATCTATGTAATAGTTATTCTTTAAAAACGGCAAACCCTGTTACAATATGCCTTTTCTCCCCTGCTCACGAGAAAGATCCGTATGAATCCCGCACTCCATCCCAGCTCCCTTTCGCCCGATTTAAACGCCTACCGCGATTGGTTTGACGCTTATCTGGCGCAGCAAAACGACGCCGACCGCAAAATGCTTGAGTCGGCGCTCAAGCTGATGGAGCAGTATTATCCCGCCGATTTGCAAACCCTCAGCGGCGAGCCGGTGGTCAGCAATGTCTTCGGCGCGGCGCAAATGGTTAAAGATATGGACTTGCTGCCCGACGCGGTGGCGGCCACGCTGTTGACCAGCATTTCGCAATGCCTCCCCGACTGGCAAACCGTCGTCACCGAGCAATGCAACGCCACGGTTACCGAATTGGCGAAAGGCGTGGATGAAGTGCACAAACTCACCCAGTTTGCCCGCATGGACAGCCTCGCCACGCCGGAGGAGCGTGCGCAACAGGCGGAAACCATGCGCAAAATGCTGCTGGCGATGGTAACCGACATCCGCGTGGTGTTGATTAAACTCGCCATGCGCACGCGCACCATGCACTTTCTCGGCAGCCTGCCCGATACCGCCGAAAAACGCGCCATCGCCAAAGAAACGCTGGATATTTTCGCGCCTCTAGCCAACCGCTTGGGCGTATGGCAGCTCAAATGGCAGTTGGAAGACCTCGGTTTCCGTCACCAAAATCCCGAAGAGTACAAACGCATTGCCGGGCTCTTGGATGAAAAGCGTACCGAGCGTTTGGAATACATCGACCATTTTCTCGATATTTTGCGCACCGAGCTGGGCAAATACAATATCCATTTTGAAGTTGCCGGCCGCCCGAAACACATCTACTCCATCTACCGCAAGATGGTAAAGAAAAAGCTCAGTTTCGACGGCCTCTACGACATCCGCGCCGTGCGCATTTTGGTGGACACCGTACCCGAGTGTTACACCACGCTGGGCATTGTCCACAGCCTGTGGCAGCCGATTCCGGGCGAGTTTGACGACTACATTGCCAACCCGAAAAGCAACGGCTATAAAAGCCTGCATACCGTGATTGTCGGCCCGGAAGACAAGGGCGTGGAAGTGCAAATCCGCACCTTCGACATGCACCAGTTCAACGAATTCGGCGTGGCCGCCCACTGGCGCTACAAAGAAGGCGGCAAGGGCGATTCGGCTTACGAGCAGAAAATCGCCTGGCTGCGCCAACTGTTAGACTGGCGCGAAAACATGGCCGAAAGCGGTAAGGAAGACCTCGCTGCCGCCTTTAAAACCGAGCTTTTCAACGACACGATTTATGTCTTGACGCCGCACGGCAAAGTGTTGTCGCTGCCCGCCGGGGCGACCCCAATTGATTTTGCCTACGCTTTGCACAGCAGCGTCGGCGACCGCTGTCGCGGCGCGAAAGTGGAAGGCCAGATTGTGCCGCTTTCTACGCCGCTGGAAAACGGCCAGCGGGTGGAAATCATCACCGCCAAAGAAGGCCATCCGTCGGTCAACTGGCTACACGAAGGCTGGGTCAAATCCAATAAAGCCATCAGCAAAATCCGCGCCTACATCCGCCAGCAAAACGCCGACACCGTGCGCGAAGAAGGCCGCGCCCTGCTCGACAAGCAGCTTTTGAAAGTTAATCCGAAACCGAATCTGCAAGATTTGGCGGAAAAACTCGGCTTTAAAAAGCTGGAAGACCTCTACACCGCGCTTGGCCAGGGCGAAGTGACCCCGCGCGCAATTCAAAAAGCCTGCGGCATGCTCAACGAACCGCCGCCCGCACCGGTAACCGAAACCACCATCGTCAAGCAGTCCAAAATCAAAAAAGGCGGCAAAAACGGCGTGTTGGTCGATGGCGAAGACGGTTTGCTCACCACGCTGGCCAAATGCTGCAAACCCGCACCGCCGGACGATATTGTCGGCTTCGTTACCCGCGAGCGGGGCATTTCCATCCACCGCACCACCTGCCCGTCGTTCCGCCACTTGGCCGAGCAATCACCGGATAAGGTATTGAACGCAAGCTGGGCGGCGTTGCAGGAAGGGCAGGTATTTGCCGTGGATGTGGAAATCCGCGCCCAAGACCGCCCGGGTCTGCTGCGCGATGTCTCCGACGCCCTCGCCCGCCATAAATTAAACGTCACCGCAGTGCAAACCCAATCGCGCGATTTGGAAGCCAGCATGCGCTTTACGCTGGAAGTGAAACAAGTCAACGACTTGCCGCGTGTGTTGGCAAGCTTGGGCGATGTCAAAGGCGTATTGAGCGTCACACGGCTATAAGGTTTGTTTCAAATATAAAAGGCCGTCTGAAAATCGTGAATTTTCAGACGGCCTTTTTATTGTTTATTCATGCGCTTACTTTTTATCTGCTTTCAAGCGTGCGGCGCAGAAAATCATCAATGCGCCCAACACCAAGGCGCTGCCCATCGCCAAATGGATACCGTCCAACATCGCCTGCTGCGGCGAAGCAGCTGAAGACAATTTTTCGCCGATATTGGTCACGCCGACAAAAAACGCCGCGCCGACCGCGCCGGAAATCGGGTTGAGCGTGGTGATAATCGCCGCACCGTGCGGATTAAGGGTTTTCGGCAAGGCGTTCAGGCCATGGGTTTCACCGGTCATACAGGCGGATACCGATACCGCAAACAGAGTAAACATCGCCGACAACATCACCACCTGCGTATCAATGCGCAAAAATGCCCACAAAATCGCCAATGCCGCCACCAAAAGCACCGTCGCCGGTAGCACCACAAAACGGCCGCCTTTTTTATCCAACAGTTTGCCAAACAGCGGCGCCGCCACCGCCTGCGCAATACTGGCGGGCATGAGAATCAGGCCGGTGGCCGTACCCGTCAGCAGCAACACCTGCTGCGTGTACATCGGCATCAAGAGTTCCATCCCCAAAAACAGAAAGCCCGAAATACCCAAAATCACCACGCAATAACCAAACTGCGTGTATTGGAACGCGCGCAGGTTCAACAACGGCGTAGCCAAACGGAATTGACGGTGGGCAAACCAACCGACCAACACCAGCGATACGGTAAACAGCAAAATAAATTCCGCCAGCGGCAGATGGGCGAAATTGCTGCTGGCATACACCAGCCCGCCGAAGCCCGCAATCGACAGCAACGCCGACAACACATCAATCTTCGGCCGGCCGATGTTGCTCAAATTAACCGTCAGATATTTATTCACCAGCCACATCGCCACCAGCATAAACGGCACGATAAAAGCAAACAATACGCGCCAGTGGCTGTGGTCGATGATGATTCCTGACAATGTCGGCCCCAGCGCGGGTGCGGCGGTGAACATCATGGTAATCACGCCCATCGCCGTCCCGCGTCGGCTCGGCGGATAAATCGACAAAACGCCGTTAAACAGCAACGGCACAAAAAACGCCGCCGACACCGCCTGCACCATGCGCCCCGCCAGCAACACGCCAAACGTCGGCGAGAAAGCGCAAATCAGCGACCCGGCCAAAAACACCGCCTGCGTCAGCAACACCATTTTGCGCGTTTCAATCCATTGGATGACGGCGGCAGTAATCGGCGTAAACGCGCCCATCACCAGCAGAAAACCGGTGGTCAGCCATTGCACCGTGGTTTTGTCCACGCCGAAGTCCTGCATAATCCGCGTCAGCGCGACATTCAGCAGCGTATCGTTGAGGAAGCCAAAAAAAGCGCCGATAAACAGCGTGGCAATAATGGTTTTGGCGGGAAAATCGGGATTGTCGGCAAAATATTCATGCGCCGTTTGGCCGTCTGAATCCTGCAAGTCGGAAGTATGCATTTTTTGTTTTAAATTGAATTACTTGGAAGGGCGGCATTGTAACACAGCCCATTATTTTCAGACGGCATGATTATGTAAGGGAACGCAAAAGGCCGTCTGAAAAATCCCGCAACCCAGCAGCCATATTTTTCAGACGGCCTAAAATCTGCCTACAAATCCTTCAACCTCGGCACTTCCTTGTCCAACAATCCCCGCTCCGCCGCTTCATACAGAAACATCGAGGCGATGGAGCAATAAGGCGACCATTTTTGTGCGCGTTTTTTCACGGCGGCGGGGCTGTCGTCCTTCGTGCGGTAAAGCCAGCGGTAGGCGGAAAGCAGAATCACGTCTTCAAAAGGCAGCACGTCGGGGCGGTGGATTTTGTAGAGGTACATTTTCGCCGTCCAACCGCCGATGCCTTTAAAGGCGGTCAGCGCGGCGGTGATGTCGCGGTCGGATAAGTCTTTCAGACGGCCGAAATCCAAATCGCCCCGCTGCACGGCTTGTGCCAACGCCCGCATACATTCCGCTTTACGCCCTGAAATGCCGACGCTTTTTAGCTCTTCGGCAGAAAAGCGGCAAACCGCCTGCGCCGTTATCTCGCCGCCGCATAAGGCGGCAAGGCGTGCAATGATGGTGTTTGCCGCTTTTACCGACAACATCTGCCCGATAATCTGCTCTGCCAAAAAGCAAAAATCTTCTTTTCGGTCGCAAAAACCGACCTCGCCGATTTGCCCAATCAGCCACGCCATTTTTTTGTCGCGCTTTTGCAAATGGGCAACGCCGACGGCATAGTCAGGGAAATTGTCTGTGCTCATATTCACCTACCTTTTGTTTGCAAAAAAGCAGGCCACCCCGCCTGCTTCGCTGTTAAACCGAGATTTATTATCGGCAAAGCGCGGGCAAAACTCAATCGCAAGAGCGAAAAATTTGTCAAAAACCGACCGCACTTTGTCAACGTTTGCGCGGCGCATTCACATTGGTGCCGTCCAATACCGCTTTGGGCAAACGCTCGCCCGCAATTTGGATTTGATCCAATTCTTTGCGGAAAGCGGTCAGTTCGTCCGCCGTCCACGCCACATCGTCCGCACCGGTGTTTTCCAGCATATGCCGCACTTTGGTCGTTCCCGGAATCGGCACGATAAACGGTTTTTGCGCCGTCAGCCACGACAGCGAAAGCTGGGCGGCGGTGCATTGTTTGCGCATTGCCCATTTTTGGATCAGGCGCACCAACGCCATATTTTTCGCCAGATTTTCAGGGGCAAAACGCGGCGTAACGGCACGAAAATCAAATATCGGCTCTTGGGCAAAACGGCGGTTTTCGTCAATAGCGCCGGTCAAAAAGCCCATACCCAGCGGCGACCACGCCACCAAACCGATGCCGAGTTCTTCGCACAAAGGCAGGATTTCCCGCTCCACACCGCGATACAGGAGCGAATATTCGTTTTGCACGGCGGCAAGCGGCTGTTCGCGATGGGCGCGGCGAATCGTATCTGCCCCTGCTTCCGACAAGCCCCAATGCAGCACTTTGCCTTCTTTCATCATATCCTTAATTACGCCCGCCACATCTTCAATGGGCACGGCAGGATCGACACGGTGCTGGTACACCAAATCCAAATAATCGGTTTGCAGGGTTTTGAGCATCCGTTCAATGGAGGCGCGCACCTGCTCGGGGCGGCTGTTCATACCGCCCAAACGCTTGCCTGTTTGCAAATCCACGTTCATACCGAATTTGGAGGCAATCACCACCTGCTGACGGATGGGTTTTAACGCCGCGCCCGTGCGTTTTTCGCTTTCAAAAGCTTCGCCATAGACTTTGGCGGTGTCGAAAAAGGTCACGCCCGTATCAGCGGCTTGGCGGATCATTTTTTCCAAATACTTAGGCTCGGCAAAAGAGCCGTAAGAGCTGCTGCCCACGCCCGCATTTTGGCAGCCCAAACCGATGGCGGACACGGTCAAGCCGCCGATGTTGCGGTCGGATAAAAAGGAAGATTTAACCGCTGCTTTGGATTTGGGCCGCACCGGTGCGGCAAATAAAGAGCGGGCGGGTAAGGCGGCTGCGGCGGCAACGGCCACGCTGCCTTGCAAAAAACGGCGGCGGGAAGTCGGGTTCATGGTGCTACTCCTAAGTCATATTGTTTCAATAGACATAGTATAAGCCGCAGCATTTGCATTGATAATAGGCGATTATCTTTATACCCTTGTGAGAAAAATTCACTAATGAAGGCGTTACAAATAAAAATGCCGTCTGAAAGTGCGGTCGGTTTTCGCAAAGTTTTCAGACGGCATTTTATTTATCGGTTTTTTCAAATCTGAAAAACCATTTTTCATTTTCAGCACTACCATTCAAAATCGGCATACCTATAATACCCCCATCAAAACACCTACACACAAGGACAAACCATGATTCACAAACAAGATATTCTCGATGCCTACCACTTTCGCCACGCCTGCAAAGCCTACGATCCAAGCAAGAAAATCCCTCAGGAAGATTTCGATCTGATTTTAGAAACCGCGCGCCTGTCGCCGAGTTCCTTCGGCTTTGAGCCGTGGAAGCTGATTGTGCTGGAAAATCCTGCAATCCGCCGTCTGCTTGACGTGGGCGGGGCGCAGGGCAAAGCCGTGGACGCCAGTCATTTTGTGCTGTTTGTGGTGCGCCAACAAGCCGACCTGACTGCGGGCAGCGACTACCTCAAACACCAAATGCAGGACATTATGCACATGCCCGCCGAGGTGCAGCAGGGTTACACGGATTTCTTCCGCCATTACAGCGAAAAAGAGGCCACTTTTGCCCACGACCCGCGCTTGGTGCACGAATGGGCAGCGCGCCAAAGCTACATCGCCTTGGGCAATATGCTCACCACCGCCGCCATGTTGGGCATTGATTCCACCCCGATTGAGGGTTTTAATTACGCCGAATTTGACCAACTGCTGTCTGATCGCGGCGTGTATGACAAAAGCCGTTTCAAACTGTCGGTCATGGCTACCTTCGGCTACCGCGCAGGCGAACCGAAACACGCCAAAACACACCGCCCGATGAGCGAAGCGGTGGAATATTTCAAATAAAGCGCGGTCATTTTTGGAGAAATTTTGCGATAACAATGCCGTCTGAAATTTTCAGACGGCATTGTTTTTTTTTACGCTTCTACAAATTCCACCGGAAATTCATCAATGCGTTTTAAGAAAAAGAAATAATAGCGGCCGTTTGACACGATATCGGGAAAGCCTTTGAACGGTTTGCCGTCCATCACGCCCATCACGGTGTTGTCGTCCACTTTGCGGAAATGATCGAAAATCGGTGCGCCGTCGTAAATCATCGTGGCGGATACCACGCCGCGAAATTCCACCATTTGCAGACTGGCCTCTTGTCCACCCATCATTTTGTTGGAATACAGTTTGCCTTCGTCGTTGTAAGACACCAGCGGCGCAACGTCGAATTTGCCTTTAAACCATTTGCCGAACCATCGGGTATCAATCAGCGCTTGCCCAGCCCAATGACCGGTTTTGAAATCGCCGCCTTGCCATTTTCCGAGCATTTCTTGTGCGCTGACGGCAGGCAGGCTGCCAAAGAAAGCGAACAGTTCGTCATCGTTTTGATAATCGGTTTTGGCGGATAATTCGTTAAATTTTTGCATAGTTGACATAATCATTTCCTTTTTGTTGAGTGAGCCGCGTTGTTGCGGGATGGACGTTATTATAGGGATTTTCATTTGCCATACTTGCCCGATACACCGAAAAATTTGCCTAATTCTATCAAAATGCGATAATAGATAAAAACAAGGAGCTTGCGATGTCTTTGATTGAAAAACTGCAACGCCACACGCCGCCCAATCAAATTATTTATACGGATTTAGGCGGTATGGTGCTTTATGGCGCGGATTATCCGGCGGAAAACCTGACTTATATGCAGTCGGCGGGGATTTATTTTTCTCTGCAAGGCCGTAAGATTTTACGGGGCGGTAATCAAGCCTATACCATTGGTGCGGGTGAAATGGCGGTGTATGCCACCAGCTTGCCGATTGCCACCGAAGTGCTGGAAGCAAGCCCCGATAAGCCCTATCTGGCCTTGAGTCTGCCTTTGGATTATGACGAAATTGAACGGCTGGCGGTGAAAATCCGTCCTCTGCCGCCGCCGAATGAACAGAAAACCGCGCCGATTCCTACCGCGCTTTTCAATAGTTTGGAACGCCTGATTGACTTGCTTGATTCGCCCAATCATCAACAAGTTTTGTTTCCGCTGCTGCAAACAGAAATTTATTTTTATCTGCTGCAAAGCAACTTGGGCGGCAGTTTGCACCGCCACTTCCAACGCGGACAAAGCCTGCACCGAATCGGGCAGGCGGTCAATTTTTTGCAACAGCATTTTGCCGAACATCTTGAAATGGAAAATTTGGCGGCTCAAATGGGTATGAGCGGCTCGAATTTTTACCGCCGTTTTAGAGAAATCACCGGCCTAAGCCCGCTGCAATATCAAAAAAATCTGCGCTTATTGGCAGCGCGCAAATTGGTGAAACAGCGGCAGCTTGGCATTACCGCCGTCGCTTATGAAGTGGGTTATGAAAGCCCGTCACAATTTAGCCGTGAATATAAGCAGTTTTTTGGTATCAGCCCGAAAGCAGACGGATAAAGCTAGTATTGTGAGGAAGCGGATAACACCATGCCGTCTGAAAATTTTTCAGACGGCATTCTCATTTCAACACCGGGTAAAAACCTTATTCTCCAGCCGTTCTTCGCTTTGCCTATCGTGGGCAAACTGGGTAATGGTCGGCTTGCGGTTGCACAGTTCGCGTATTTTGGCGGTGGATTGATGGTGCAGGTTTTCGTCCACGCATACGCCGTCCACATCGCCGTTTTTCAGATAGGCTTCGCAATAAGAAGCGTCGCCGCCGATGAGCACATAATGGTCGCCCTGATCTACCACCACCGACATATGCCCGAGCGTATGCCCCGGCGTGGGCACAAGGCGGATTTTGCCGTCGGCGGTGAGTTTGTGCGAACGCTCAAAACTTTCAAAAGCACCATCGTTAAAGGCAATGCCTTCGGGGGCAAACCAGCTTGGATAGTGCATGGTCAGATAGCCGTTGAACACCGCATCGGGCTTGGAGATGGCGGCTTTTTCCGTTTCGCTCAGCACAAAACGGCTGTTCGGAAAATCGGGAATACCGCCCGCGTGGTCGCCATGCATATGGGTCATCACCACGGTTTTGACGGCAAGCGGGTCAAAGCCCAGCGATTTTAGATTTCCGCCCACCTGCTCGGAGGGCTTTACGCCGCGGCGTTCGCAAAACTGCATAAACGGGTGCCACCAGGGTTGATAGCCCTTGTCGTTGGCATGCGCCGATTCGCCCGTGTCCACCATAATCAAGCCTTCGGAGTGCTCAATCAGCCAGCAGCCGATGGGCAGCTGCGGCGACCATTTGCGGTCGGTGAGCACGTCCAGCACCCGCAGCGGGCGTTTGAGAAAACGGGCAAGCTGGTGGTGGATTTTGATTTGCACCCAGCCGGTGGTAATGCAGTGGATTTTAAATGACATGGTTGCTCCTTAACGAATGTGGCTTGGGCAATGAAATAAGATAACAGCATTTTAGGCACAGCCGCATCTATTTGCCTGACACAAATGTGTCATTTTTGCGTAAGCAGATTTTTGCGGATACGGGTCAAATGCTGACGCTGAATCCCCAGATACGAACACAAATCCGACAGCGACAGGCGGCGGAACAAATCAGGCTGCTTTTGCACAAAATAGCGGTAACGCGCCTCGGCATCGGCAATTAAAAAGGGGCTGTACTAGATAACTAGATTTATTCAAAATCATTTAGAATAAATCCCATGAAAAAAAGTCGACTGAGCCCTTATAAGCAAAACAAGCTA
>NZ_JALJYC010000020.1 GCF_024170405.1 Neisseria perflava
CCATACGAAATCCCGGCAGACAGAAAATCGCCAGATTTTCGTCATTCCCGCGCAGGCGGGAATCCAGAAGCCCGACATTTCTGTCATGTTTTCAAGGTATCAGAAACTCAAACGCCTGGATTCCCGCCTGCGCGGGAATGACGAATCCTCGCGGATTCTGTCTGCCAAAAGAAACACGTTTCTGAAATTTAAAAAGATATTCTATCTGCCTATCCCGAACTCACGTTACTATATGTTTTTTCAGACGGCCTATGCCGTCTGAAAAAACAGCTATTTTCTCCGGCATAAAAAATAAAAACAGGCAGGAATCCCTGCCTGTTTTTTGCATTATCCGATTAGAATTTGTATTCCAACTGGCCGCGAATCACGTTGACGTCCAATTTTTCCGGGCCGACGGCAGTCAGCTGTTTGCCGTGCAGATAGAAGCCGCTCAGTTTCCAGTTTTTCCACGGAATATAAGCTGCGGCAATTTGTACGCCTTGTACGTTCTTGCTGTAATCTTCTACGGAAGATACGCCGGACAAGGCACCGACACGGCGGTAGTTCAAGGCCACATGGTAAGAGTTGCGCTGGTTCCAGTCGGCCAATTTATAGCGGATTTCGGTAAACAAACTGTCGTTTTTAATTTTGGTGCCGTAATCGTTGTAGGCTTTGATGTTGGATTTGCTGCCTGCAATCATCCAGCGCCAATCGTCGTTAAACTGCACGTCCATACCCAGTTCGCCGAATACCGCGTCTTTGGCATTCATGCGCACAGTACCGGTTTGGAAGTCGTACATATCCAAATCTTTCATGTAGCTGACGGTTGCGCCGACATGGATTTTATCGTTAATCGGGTAAGTAGCTTGCAAAGAAGCGAATTTTTTACGGCGGCCACCGATGCCTTCGGTTTTGCCGTTGATGCCGCTGCCCCAAGTATTGTCGTTCAAACCACCAGTGCGGCGGCCGACCATCAATTTAGCCGGTAATACTTTATTGTCCCAGAACAATTCGCCGCCGGTAACCTCGGTATCCCAAATACGGCCGTATGAAGAGAATGCGCCGAAACGACCCAAGCGGGCTTGTACTTTGCCCAAATTGTTGCCGAAGTCGTAAACCGTGCCTTCTCCATACAGTTTCACCAGCGGAACATCGTGGTCGCCACGGAATTTACCGGTTTCCAAGTCGATGTTCGGCTCGATTTGGGTAACCAGTTTCCAGTCTTTATACAGTTTCAAGCGCAGCCAAATATTCATGTTCAGCTCGCTGTGGGTATTGTCTTTCGGTTGGGTTGCCGCGTAACTGGCACCGGTGTCTTCGCTGTCGATACGCACGCGCAATTCGCCGTTGACGGTAATCAAATCATTAATCAGGCTGATTTGTTTGTCGTCTTTGCGGATAATGCTGCCTGCATTGGTATAGTCGTCGGTAGTCGCTAGAGAAGCGCCGCCGACATGCACGTCAGCGATGGAAGGAGACACATTATCGGCGGCCATTGCGGGAACAGCGGCCAAAGCAGCCAATACGAAAGCGAGGTTTTGTTGGATTTTCATGTAAAGCTCCGGATAATCAAGAGGTAAACTGTCAGGTTTTACTGTCTGCCCGGTGATACAGTCTTGGCGCGTATTCGCGGTGCAGCAGTTTCAATCAAAAATACCCAAACCGATATAGCATGACATCGGTGTCATCAGCCATAAAAAATAAATCCGCCGAGAGGCTGAAGATTCATTAATTTTTGTAACTAATTTACCGACATGCTATGTAGTTTGTTGTACCCCGTCAAGAATTTTTTACATGAATTAAAAAAATAAACATTGAATTTGACGAAAATCAAGTTCAAATCGGATATTTCATGACCGCTGTTGCTATTTCATTTATATAAAATTACTTAGAAACATACAAATTTGTATGTTTTGTAGTTTTATTTAATTTATTTCAAAACATTGAGTTAACCATATCCCTCAAAGCTGTCAAGCGGGTTTTCCGATTGTTTACCGCCTCTACCAGCTCGTTTTGCCCGCCCCAAAAAACGAAATGATTGCGGGCGCGGGTGATACCTGTGTACAACAGTGCATTATTTAATCTGGACAACACATCGCCGTCTTTTTCCAGCGCCTCCAAGCCTCCACTGGGTGGCAGCAGCCATACTTCGCGGTATTCCGAACCTTGGCTTTTGTGTACGGTCATGGCAAAGGCCGGTTCATGCGCGGGCAGGCGGCTGACGGCGATGGGGCGGAATCCGCCGTCTGATACGGGAAAATACGCCGCCAGCGTACCGGTGTCGGTTTCAGACGGCATGATAATCCCGATGTCGCCGTTAAACACATCCAGCGCATAGTCGTTACGCATAATCATAACCAGCTGTCCGGCATACCAAGCGTCGCTTTCCGACACATGCCCGTGGCGTTGCAACGTGCGCCGATAGGCCGCGTTAAAATCTTCCGCGTCCTTGCGCCACGCGGTCAACACCACCACATCGGCAGCATGGCCGAAAGCCAGCGCCACATCGCCGTCTGCTACGGCCTGCCAATAGGCGCGGTGTTTGTGGTAAAGCTGCTCGGCCTGCTGCTGTATGCTGCCCTGAGAAGCCGTTAATTCATCGGGGAACAGGGCAAACTGCGCCCAAGCCTTATCTGCCTCGCCCGATACCACGGCACGCGCCAAGCAGCCGATACCGCTGTTTGCGCCGAAACGGTGGCTGACGGTCAACTGCGCCGTATTTCCTGCCAACGGCGGCGCGTCACTGCTGACGGTAAAACCGTGCTGCGGCAAATACAGGCTGAGCTGCCGATGGGTCGTTTCATCCAATACGGTCGGCTGTGTCAAGGCCGCCAATACCGCGCCGACACCTACTGACGGCAGTTGGTAGGGGTCGCCCAAAAAAATCACCCGGCAACCGTCCGGCACTGCCCGCAATAATTGCAGCAGCAAGCCGATATCCAGCATGGAAGCCTCGTCCACCACCAACACATCCAGCGGCAGCGGATTGTCTCTGCCAAACACGGGCTGCATCTGCGGCGGACGCAGTTTCAGCAGACGGTGTACGGTTTGTCCTTCCAAAGTATGCAGATGACGGCGGAGGCCGTCTGAAAGACTGAAACCCTCCGCCGCTCTGTGCAGCGCTTTAGCCATATGCGCGGCAGCCTTGCCGGTCGGCGCGGCTAAAGCGATACGCGGCAGGCGGCGCGGATTATTGGCGCAAATCAATCCCAACAGTTTCGCCACGGTGGTGGTTTTACCCGTCCCTGGCCCGCCGATAATCAGCATAAACGGCTGCAACAAAGCCAAAGCCGCCGCGTCGCGCTGCCCTTCGCTACCGGCTTGGTCAAACCAGTCGGCCAGATTCTGCGCCGCCTGCATCCAATCCACCTCTTCAGCGCCCGCCGTGGCAATCCGCTTGATTTCCGCCGCCAAGTCGCGCTCCAACTGCCACATGCGACCGAGAAACAGCCGGTTGCCGGACAACACCAGCGGTGTTTCCCCGCGACTGCCTACCGTTTGCACCGCCTGCTTTAACGCGGCGGTTTCAGCCTCATCCAGCCAAATAAAGGCATGGCCGTTTTGCAAGGCGGCAAACAGGCGCACGATATACGGCTGCACAAGTTCTGCCTCATCCGGCGCGTGGTAAGCCAAAAACGCAGCGGCAGCTTGCGCGGCAGCTTGGTTTAAATCTTGAGATTCGGCCGTAAGGTTTGTCATATTTAAGATAGCTTTCTGTAAAAAGGCCGTCTGAAAACAATGGCGGTTCAGACGGCCTGACGGGAGGTAATATTTGACCGGCAAAAGCATGAAACAGCTGTTTAAGCTGCTATCAATACTACAACAAACTTTCAATCGGCAAAAACGACAACACCTTAGCCGTAACACGCTTCCAGAATCCGGCTTCCGGCTCTTTGGAGTAGGTCTTGCCGTCTGAAGGATTGTACCAGCGCAGTTTGCCGTGTCGGTTGAGCGTTACCTGATAGGCATATTCGGGCGTAGTGGTTTCCAGCGAACGCTGCATAACCCCAGCCACTTGCGGGCTTTCGATGACCACTCCCATTTCGGTATTCAGGCGAGCGGAGCGCGGGTCGAGGTTGAACGAGCCGATAAACACGCGCTTTTCATCAATAATAAAGGTTTTCGCATGCAGACTGGTGGCGGAACTACCCGTCAGACCACGGTCTTTGGTTTTGGGCATGGCGTGGTTGGGTTGCAGCTCATACAGCTTGATACCGGCTTTCAGCAGCGGTTTGCGATAGCGGGCATAACCCGAATGCACCGCCGCCACATCGGTCGCCTGCAGCGAATTGGTTAACACAGTAATATCCGTTCCGTCTGCGGCCAGCTTTTGCAAAGCCTCCGTACCGTATTTGGTCGGCACAAAATACGGCGATACCAGATACATGTTTTTTTCCGGCTTCTGCAGTGCCACCAAAAGCCGCTGCAAAATCGGTGTTTTGGAACGGTCGCGGTTCAACCCTTTGGCCGGGTCGTCGCTAATCAGCCTCGTTTGTACGTTGTACCATTCAATGCTGTTACTCTGCATGGCCAGATACAAATCGGAATCTTCGATTTCTTTGCGGTAACGGTCCAAGACATTGTTTTTATCGTCGTCGCTGTAATTCAGTTCAGCAAAGCCTTTGTCTATGCTGCCTTTTTTAATCACATCGGTGGCGTTGTAAGCCGACTGGCTGGTCCAATAACGGTCGAAATCTTCAGATACATCCGTCACCACGCGGCCGGTGGCCAAGACATCCAAATCGGCAAAGGCATTATCGCTGCCGACTTTGAAATATTCGTCGCCGATGTTGCGCCCGCCGACAATGGTGGCGCGATTGTCGGCGGTTAGGGATTTATTGTGCATGCGGCGGTTGAGGCGTGGAAAATCGGCAATGTAGCCGAGCGCGCGCCATTTGCGCGAAACGAAGGGGTTGAACAGGCGCACTTCGATATTCGGGTGGCTGTCGAGCGCCAGCAGCACATTATCCAAGCCGTTGGTATTGTTGTCGTCCAGCAGCAGGCGCACGCGCACACCGCGCTCGGCGGCGCGGTGCACCAAATTAAACAGCAAACGGCCGGAGATGTCGTTGTGCCAGATATAATATTGGATGTCCAGCGTGTAATCCGCCGCTTCAATTAGAGCCAAACGCGCCACAAACGCTTCATGGCCGTCTGAAAGCAGGTAAATGCCAGAAGTATCGGGGTCGGCTTTGATATTTTGGCCGTTGGCCGGTTTTAAAATGGCTTCCAAACGCGGCGCGGAAGGTACTTTCAAATAATGGCTTTGCGTGCGGTTTTCCAAGGGCGGCAAGGCGGCGCAGCCGAGCAGGAAGGCAGGCAGTATGCAGGCTAAGTATTTTTTATTCATTCCCACTGTTTTCCAAATGGTTTGCTTCTGGTGTTCAATCATTGCCCACCGGCGTCAAACGCTTTTTAGTCAGGCCGTCTGAAAAATGATTTTTTCAGACGGCCTATTATATAGAATAGCTTAGGCAGACTTGGATTTTACCGTCAGATTATTGCCGTCCGATGTATGCAGCCTGCTGAAAATAAAGCTGGAAGCCAGCGTAATCAGGCCGATACCGAGAAAAGTCAGGCGGAACGCGGTATGCAGATTGGCTTGACCGATACTGCTTTTTGTCCACAGCTGCAACATCAGCGCGCCGACGGCAATGCCCAAGCCGATGGCCAGCTGCTGATTGACCGCCATCAAACTATTGCCGCTGCCCGTTTGATAACCGCGCAAATCCGCCAGCGTTAAAGTATTCATGGCGGAAAACTGCACCGAGTTGCACGTACCCATGGCAAACAGTAAAACCACCCACAACCATGCCGGCGTCTGCGCCCCGGGTGCGGCCAATAAAATAATCAATACCGCCAATAAGCGCGTATTCCACACCAATACCCGGCGGTAGCCGAAACGCGCCATCATCGGCTTGATGGCCGGTTTGACCAGCAGCGAGGCCAGCGCAATCGGCACCAGCAGCCAACCCGACAAACTGGCATTGTAGCCGAAGGCCACCTGAAACAGCAGCGGCAGCAAAAACGGCACCGAGCTAATCCCCAAGCGGCTGAACAGATTGCCGCTCAAGCCCAAACGAAACGTGCGCACCTGAAACAGATTGCCCGCATACAGCGGATTCGGATGGGTTTTGGCATGACGGGCATACAGCCACAACAGCGCCGCACCGCCGCAAGCCATCAGCAGGGAAAATTTAGCCGAATTCGGATGGGAAATAATATCCACCGCCAAAGTTAAGGCGCAGGCGGCCGAAGCAAACAGCAAAAAACCGCCCAAATCAAGGACAGAGCGTTCGCCGCGCACATCGGGCATGATTTTCAGCCCCAGCAGCAGACCGATTAAGCCGATGGGCAAGTTCAGCAGGAAAATCCCGTGCCACGTCGCGTATTCCACCAGATAGCCGCCGACCAGCGGCCCTAACACCGGCCCGATTAAAGCCGGCATAACGGCATAATTAATCGCGTTCAAAAGCTGCGATTTGTCGTACACCCGCAAAATCGTCAGGCGCGGCACCGGCACCAACATCGAGCCGCCGACACCCTGCACCGCCCGCGCCACCACCAGCGCCGTTAGATTCGGCGCCACCGCGCACAGCAGCGACCCGGCCATAAACACCGCAATCGCATACAGAAACACTTTTTTCGTGCCAAATCTATCCACCAAATAGCCGCTTAAAGGAATCAGCAGCGCCACGGTCAGCGAATACACAATCACCGCCGATTGCATGTTCAGCGGCGATTCGTTCAGATCTTTGGCGATGGCAGGCAAAGCAGTGTTGAGGATAGTAGCATCCAACATCTGCATAAAGATGGCCACAGCCAACAACACAGGCAGCCAGCGGGAAGGCTTAACAGAAGTATTTTCCACTTCATTCATTGATATTTGCTATTAAAATTCTTGACGTTATATCGGATTTTGCAGCCTCTATTGTAACGCAATTCCGCCCAGGCCGTCTGAAAGACGACCATCACCCAACAAAACATTGACAGATATTAACAAACGCCAAACAAAAAAATCTGCCGCAACATTGCCAATATCGCCACCATTTTAACTCAAATATCTGTTTTTCCCGCTTCCCTCTTTTCAGACGGCCTCCGCCCTACTTACCATTCATTCAAACATAAATAATAAAATCAAAATAAGAATGATTTTTATTAGTTATATTATAGGATTCTTATCATGCCTATTGTTCCACAACATATCTTCAATCCAAATATCATTTCAAAAAATCCGACTTGACCAACTACATGCAATTACTTAAAGTAACGCCCGTCCTTATAAAAATTGGTTTAACCAATCCAAAACATCATGAGCACATCCACTCCCACCCCGATTACCCGTTTTGACAGCATGCCGACCGACGCTTATTTCTTCGGCACCTGCGTCTTGGATATTTTCATGCCCGAAGCCGGTATGGACGCCATGACCCTGATCGAGCAGCAAGGCATCCGCACCCATTTCCCGATGGGGCAAAGCTGCTGCGGCCAACCGGCCTACTCTTCAGGTCATCCTGAAGAAGCCTTCAATGTGGCTAAAGAGCAGTTGGATTTATTTCCGGAAAACTGGCCGATTGTCGTCCCCTCCGGCTCGTGCGGCGGCATGATGAAGCACCATTGGCCGAAGCTGTTTAAGGGCAGTGAATACGAGCAAAAAGCCAATGACATCGCCGCGCGCGTGATTGAATTTACCCATTTTCTGCTCGCCATCGGCTACCATCCCGAAGACCAAGGTGCGCCGGTAAAAGTGGCGGTGCACACCTCCTGCGCCGCCCGCCGCGAGATGAATGTCCACCTTTCCGGCTGGCAGTTGGTCGATGGTTTGACCAACGTCGAGCGTATCGTACATGACCACGAAAGCGAATGTTGCGGTTTCGGCGGTACGTTTTCCGTAAAACATCCCGACATTTCCGGCGCGATGGTTACCGATAAAGTCAACGCCTTAAAAGACACCCGCGCCACTGAAATCATCAGCGCCGACTGCGGCTGCATGCTCAACATCGGCGGCAAAATCGCCAAAGACGAGCCGGGCATGCCCGCGCCCAAACACATCGCCACCTTCTTATTGGAACGCACCGGAGGCAAAGCATGAGCGCGCGCGAAAATATTTTGAACAAGCTGAAAAAAGCCGATGCCTACCCGATGATGGAGCCGAACACCGACGGCTATTACGCGCAACACGAAATGACCTGGCCGGACGACATCAGCCGTCTGAAACATTGGGCGGCGGCCATGCGCGGGGTGAAAACCGAGATTTTTTGGGTAACGGAAGAGACTTGGCCGCAAGTTATGCGCCAAGTGGCGCAGCAAAAAGGTTTGAAAAACATGCTGCTGCCGCTGGATACGCCGCACGGTCAAAAAGCCAAACAGGCGCTGGCCGATACCGCCATAGCCCCGCTTGGTTTCGACAGGGTAATTGACGAGTGGAAAGACGAATTGTTTGCCGAAGTCGAAGCCGGTTTTACCGCCTCGCAATGCGGCATTGCCCGTACCGGCACGATTATGCTGTTTTCCAACCCCGAAGAGCCGCGCAGCCTGAGCCTGGTGCCGCCGGTACATTTCTGCCTGTTTGACGCAGGCAAGATGTACAACGAATTTCATCACGCCGTGGCCGGCGAAAAACTGCTGGAAAACGGCATGCCGACCAATGTGATTTTGATTTCCGGCCCCTCGAAAACCGCCGATATTCAATTAACGCTGGCCTACGGCGCCCACGGCCCGCGCGATTTGGTCGTGTTGGCCGTGTTGCCGCCGCACATCACCCCTGCCGACTTGGAGGAAAACGCATGAACACGCAAACCATTCATTTTCATATGAAACCGGAAACCTTCAAGCAAAACACCGCCGCTTCGCTGCAAGACCAGCCTCTGCGCAAAAGCCTGCGCACAGCGATGGATATGCTGATGACGCGCCGCAAAGGGGTGTTGAGCGATGAAGAAGAGCTGCAAACCTTGCGCGATTTGTGCGAACACGTGCGCCAGCGTTCGCTTTCGAAGCTGCCGCAGTTATTGGAGCAGTTGGAAGACAATTTAACCAAATTAGGCGTAAAAGTGCATTGGGCGGAAACGCCCACCGAAGCCTGCCAGATTATTCACAACATCATCACGTCCCACAAGGGCAAGCTGATGGTCAAAGGCAAGTCTATGGTCAGCGAGGAAATCGAGCTGAACCATTACCTTGAACACCAAGGCATTCAGGCGATTGAAAGCGATTTGGGCGAATACATCGTGCAAATGGCAGGCGAAAAGCCGACCCATATCGTGATGCCCGCGATTCACAAAACCAAAGATCAGGTCAGCGAGCTGTTCCACAAAAATCTGGGCACGCCGCTCACCGACGATGTGGACGAGCTGACCGGCATTGCCCGCCAAGCCCTGCGCGACGTGTACCGCACCGCCGATGTCGGCATGAGCGGCGTCAATTTCGCCGTGGCCGAAACCGGCACGCTGTGTCTGGTGGAAAACGAGGGCAACGGCCGCCTGTCCACCACCGTACCGCCCGTGCACATCGCCATTACCGGCATTGAAAAAGTGGTTGCCAAGCTGTCGGACATTCCGCCGCTGTACAGCCTGCTGCCGCGTTCGGCCATCGGTCAGAACATCACCACCTATTTCAACATGATTACCGGCCCGCGCCGCAGCCAAGAGCTGGACGGCCCGCAGGAAATGCACTTGGTCTTGCTCGACAACGGCCGCAGTCAAGCTTATGTCGAAGACCAAATGCGCCGCACCCTGCAATGCATCCGCTGCGGCGCGTGCATGAACCATTGCCCCGTTTACACCCGTATCGGCGGTGAAGCCTACGGCACGACCTATCCCGGCCCGATTGGGGAAATCCTGTCGCCGCACCTGCTGGGTTTGGATGCCACCCGCGACCTGCCCACCGCCTGCACCATGTGCGGCGCCTGCGTGGAAGTCTGCCCCGTGCGCATTCCGATTACCGAGCAAATGCAGCGCCTGCGCGTGGAAGCCCAGCGTGACCCGGGCGAAAAAGTCGCCCACCCGATTCGCGGACAAGGCGCGTCGCACAGCTTCGGCGAACAGCTTGCCTGGCGTACCTTTGACGGCATTTTCAGCGGTAAAAAAGCCTACCGCGTTTTCGGCTGGGCAGCCTCCAAATTCCGCGCTCTGACACCGAGCAAGCAGATGGGCTGGACGGACAACCATGTGCCGATGAAACCCGCCAAGAAAACGCTGCACGAATTGATGGCGGAAAAACAACGCAACCGTTAATTCGCCAAACAAAGGCCGTCTGAAACCGTTTCACATGGTGTGAAAAACGGTTTCAGACGGCCTTTTCGCCCTAAAAATTTCCCCGTATTTTCAAGCGCCAAGCGCATAATTTGCCGCAACTTTGCAATTCCTGCGCCCAAACCTTTGCACACCTTTGCCGATACAGGTATTCACCCTATGCCGCTGTTTTGCGACAATAACGAACGTCGGCTCAGGCCGTCTGAAACCACAACAAACAAACCGCACACATTCATACATACTCATTTTTTAAGGAACACCGGTGAAACGCATTTTCTTATTCTTAGCCACCAACATCGCGGTCTTGGTCGTTATCCGCATCGTGTTGGCCATTCTCGGGATTCGCAGCACCGATCAAATCGGCAGCCTGCTGACCTACTCCGCCGTTGTCGGCTTCAGCGGCTCGATTATCTCGCTTTTGATGTCCAAAACCGTCGCCAAAAATTCCGTCGGCGCCGAAGTGATTACCCAGCCGCGCAGCGAAGAAGAAGCTTGGCTGCTCTCCACCGTCGAAGCGCAGGCGCGCCAATGGAATTTGAAAACGCCCGAAGTGGCGATTTACCATTCGCCTGAGCCCAACGCCTTCGCCACCGGCGCCAGCAAAAACAGCTCTCTGGTTGCCGTCAGCACCGGCCTCTTGGACAACATGAACCGCGACGAAGTCGAAGCAGTCTTGGCGCACGAAATGGCGCACGTCGGCAACGGCGACATGGTCACGCTGACGCTGATTCAAGGCGTGGTCAACACCTTCGTCGTCTTCCTTGCCCGCATTATCTCCGGCATAGTGGCGAAAAACGACGACGGCTCGACCTCGCAAGGCACATATTTCCTCGTCAGCATGGTATTGCAAGTGGTCTTCGGCTTCCTCGCCAGCATTATCGTGATGTGGTTCAGCCGCCAGCGCGAATACCGCGCCGACGCGGGTGCGGCCAAGCTGGTGGGTGCGCCCAAAATGATTGCCGCCCTGCAACGCTTGAAAGGCAACCCCAGCGACTTGCCGCAGGAAATGACCGCTATGGGCATTGCCAGCGACACCCGCGATTCGCTGCTGAGCACCCATCCTTCCTTGGATAACCGCATTGCCCGCTTGAAAGCGATGTAACCTTCCCGCTCGAATGCAAAGGCCGTCTGAAAATTTTTCAGACGGCCTTATTTGTGGTTTTGATTATGATACCATTAAGCTGTTAACCGATTAATCACAACAAAAAAGGAGACCGCATGCCCACCCATCTCGAAGCCCTGCAACAACGCGCCGCATTTTTCACCGACATCCGCCGCCAAATCCACCGCCATCCCGAATTAGGGCATGAAGAGCAAAATACTAGCGATTTGGTTGCCAAACTGCTGGCCGAATGGGGCTACGAAGTCCATCGCGGGTTGGCGAAAACCGGCGTGGTCGGTACGCTCAAATGCGGCGATGGCGGCAAAAGCATCGGCCTGCGCGCCGATTTGGACGCATTGCCGATTCAAGAAGAAAACCATAGCGAATGGCGCAGCCAAACCGACGGCAAATTCCACGGCTGCGGTCACGACGGCCACACCACCGCCCTGCTCGCCGCCGCCGAGCGTCTGGCGCAAACGCGCAACTTCAACGGCACGCTGCACGTCATTTTCCAACCGGCCGAAGAATTGCTCTCCGGCGGACAAGTGATGATTGCAGACGGCCTGTTTGAGCAGTTTCCCTGCGATGCCATCTTCGGCATGCACAATATGCCCAAGCTCAACAAAGGCGAATTTTATTTCTGCGAAGAACCGGCAATGGCTTCTTCCGACACCCTGCATATCCACGTGCAAGGCGTGGGCAGCCACGGCGCCATGCCGGAACACGGCGTTGACGCCACGCTGACCGCCTGCCACATCGCCATCGCCCTGCAAAGCATTGTTTCCCGCAACGTCAGTCCGCTCGATCAGGCCGTGATTACCGTCGGCTGCATCCAATCGGGCGATGCGGCGAACGTCGTCAACGGCAAGGCGCTGATGAAACTGAGCGTGCGTGCGCTCAAACCCGAAACACGCGCCCGCCTGCTGCGCCGTATCGAAGAAGTGGCGCAGGCGCAGGCGCAAAGTTTCGGCGCTACGGCCACCGTCGAACGCATTATCGGCTGCCCTCCTCTGCTCAACAGCATTGAGATGACCCGTTTTGCGGCAAAAGTGGCGCAAGAAACCTTCGGCGCGGACAAAGTCCACACCGACCAGCCGCCGCTGATGGGCAGCGAAGACTTCTCCTTTATGCTGGAAGCCAACCCCAACGGCAATTATTGCTTTATCGGCAACGGCGGCGGCGAAAACGCCTACATGGTTCATCATCCGCTGTATGATTTCAACGACGAAATCCTCGTACCCGCTGCCGCCTACTGGTGCGCCATTACCGAAGCCTATTTGAAATAACGGCAAAGGCCGTCTGAAACGCTTTATAATAACGGCGGTCGGCCTTTTGCCTGCCGCCTTTATTTTCATTTATAGTAAAATCACTAAAAAAACCAAACCGAGTAGGTTGGGATGAAATCCCAACGGAAGTTCGAACAAATGTTGGGTTTACAACCCAATCTACACGGTACTTATGGTTTGGTTTTTAAATAATTTTACTATATATTGTTATCAAGACTCTGTCGAAACAGGTTCGCCATGAACTATTCCCTCGATGCCATCTGGTGGAAACTGACCGCCCCCGCCGTGCGCGATTTGGCCGCGCTGCTGACCGCCCCTCCTTTGTGGCACAGCGGCTGCGAATTACCCGTGCGCGAATTATTGGGCGAGGGCGGTTTCCGCTATTTATTGGCCTTAGACCAAGACCCGCAGCCTTTGCAAGACTATCTGACGCAACACGCGCCGTTCGGCCGCCGTTTGGGGCTGTATGCCGAGCATTTGTTGGCCTTTTGGTTTGCCCGTGCGCCGCACGCCGAATTGCTGGCGCATAATCTGCCGGTGGTTTCAGACGGCCTCACCCTCGGCGCAGCGGATTTTATCGTGCGCCTGAACGATACGGCTTACCACATCGAGCTGACCTGCAAATATTACGGCTGCGCCAGCGGTCAAAGCGATGATTTGTGCGGCCTCAACCGCCAAGATCGCCTGCGCGATAAAGCCGCCAAACTGCCGCAGCAACTGATGTTGTTGAAATTTTCAGACGGCCAAGCCGCTTTGCAGGCGCACGGCTTGCCAAGCGAGCTACGCTCCGCTTCGATTGTGCGCGGTATCGCCTTTTCGCCAAACAGTGCGCACACCTTCCAAGCGCCGGTCAACCCTTACGCTTGGCGCGGCTCTTACTTGGAAAATTGGGCTGAGCACGATTTTTCAGACGGCCGGCGCTATTACCTGCTCGACCGCATGACCTATCTCGCGCCCGCCCGCGTTACCGAATCTGAAACCCAGTCCGCCGCCGAAATCCGCCAAACCGACAGCGGCCTGATTGCGGTATTGCAGCAACGCCCCGACGGGTTTTGGCACGAAGTGGAACGAATCATGAAACGGCAGGCCGGTTAAAACTCATGCCGTCTGAAAACATTTTTCAGACGGCCTCCAACCGCTCCGCCGCGCCTATCCCATACCGCCGTTGCATACCGCTGCCGAAAGGCCGTCTGAACGCGACAAAATCCCGTATAATCCGCCCATTGATTTTTTAAGAAACGCACCGATGACCCCCACCCAACTCGACCACACCGCCGCCGTCCTCGCCGATATGCTGACCTTTAAGCAGCCGGCCGACGCGGTTTTATCCGCCTATTTTCGCGAACACAAAAAGCTCGGCCGCCAAGACCGCCACGAAATCGCCGAAACCGCGTTTGCCGCCTTGCGCCATTTCCAAAAAATTTCCGCCGCGCTGCGCCGTCCGCATGTTCAGCCTCGCAAAGCGGCGCTGGCCGCGCTGGTACTCGGCCGCAGCGTCAACATCGGCAAAATCCAGGATTTGCTCGATGACGAAGAAAAAGCATTTTTAAGCAATCTAAAAGCGCGCAAAAACGAATTTTCAGACGGCCTGAGTACCGCCGCCGAGCTGCCCGAATGGTTAATCGACCAATTACGCGCTCATTTTGACGACGCCGAAATTTTGCGCTTCGGCCGCAGCGTTAACCAAGCCGCGCCGCTCGATATCCGCGTCAACACCTTAAACCTCAAACGCGATAAGGCGCTTGCGCAGTTGCAGGCCGAAGGCATGGCCGCAGAAGCCACGCCGTATTCGCCGTGGGGTATCCGTTTGCAGGAAAAAATCGCCCTCAACAAACATCCCTTGTTCTTAGACGGCTCGCTGGAAGTGCAAGACGAAGGCAGCCAGCTTTTGGCCTTGCTGCTGGGTGCCAAACGCGGCGAAATCGTGGTGGATTTCTGCGCCGGTGCGGGCGGCAAAACGCTGGCTATTGGTGCGCAAATGGCCAACAAAGGCCGCATTTACGCCTTTGACATTGCTGAAAAACGCCTTGCCAACCTCAAACCGCGCATGACCCGCGCCGGACTCACCAATATCCATCCCGAGCGCATCGGCAGCGAACACGATCCGCGCATTGCCCGCTTAAACGGCAAAGCCGACCGCGTGTTGGTGGATGCGCCCTGCTCCGGCCTCGGCACGCTGCGGCGCAATCCTGATTTGAAATACCGCCAGTCAGCCGAGACCGTGGCCAATTTATTGCAGCAGCAACACAGCATTCTCGACGCCGCGTCCAAGCTGGTGAAAGACGGCGGGCGTTTGGTGTATGCCACCTGCTCGGTTTTGCCGGAGGAAAACGAATTGCAAGCGGAGCGTTTTTTGGTAGAACACCCTGAATTTGAATTGCTCGATTGCGGCGAACTGCTGGCTGCCTTGAAAGTGGACTTAAACACCGGCAAATACCTGCGCTTGGATTCGGCGGCGCACCAAACCGACGGTTTCTTTGCGGCGGTATTCCAACGCAAAGCCTGATTTTTCCGGTATTCAGGCTGTCTGAAAACCACGCCTTGCGCGTTTTTTCAAACGGCCTAAAACAATCATTTCATATTCTCGCAAAACGGGTATAATAAACGCCTGTTTCAACCTTACTTTTTTCAGGAACACACATGAGCATTCAAGACCAAATCAAAGAAGTTGTCACCACCCACCACGTGGTATTGTTTATGAAAGGTACCAAACAATTCCCGCAATGCGGCTTCTCTTCCCGCGCCGTGCAGATTCTGAACGCCGTCGGCTGCGACGATTACGTGACCGTTAATGTATTGGAAAACGACGAAGTGCGCCAAGGCATTAAAGAATACAGCGACTGGCCGACCATTCCGCAACTGTATGTCAACGGCGAATTTGTCGGCGGTTCCGACATCATGATGGAAATGTATGAAGCGGGCGAGCTGAAAGAATTGCTGAACGCGTAAATCCTGCGTATTTGATATAAAATGCCGTCTGAAAATTATTTTTCAGACGGCATTTTCATTTTTATATATCTATCCTGTTAAGCCTCTTTCCCATCCATCATGCGGTAGCGCTCAATCAATTCCTGCACCGAATCATGCGTCAGGCGGTTTTGCAGTTTGACTTCGTCAATCAAGGCCTGATTGGTAAACGATGGCATATCGGGGTCATATAATACTGCACCGCGCTCCATGCCCTTGCGGTTAAGTTGGAAATACAGTGCACATACTTCTTCTGCCAATTCAGACGGCATGCCTAGTCCGCGCAAGGCCGCCTTACTGCTGCGCACCGCCGAATCAAAAGTCTTGCGCACAATTTCCTGCACGCCCACCCGATATAACTTGTAGGTTTCCACGCGATCGTAAGCACGAGCGACAATTTTAATATCGGGGTTCAATTTTTGGGCAAACTCAACGATTTGCAGCGCTTTTTCCGGATTATCAATCGCAACCACCAACATTTTAGCGCTTTCAATACCCGCATTTATCAGCAATTCCGGGCGGGAAGCGTCACCAAAATAAGTTTTAATCCCCAATACATCGCTAAACCCGCTGACAATTTCTTCATCCAAATCAATCAGGGTCAGGTGATAGCCAGAGGCGGCCAACACCTGATGCACAATCTGCCCGTAGCGCCCCATCCCAACCAAAATCACCGGATATTGTTCCGCGATTTCATCGTCCGGGCGTTCCGCATCCGGCGGCAACATCATTTGCACCAGCTTCAACACCAGCGGATTCAGCGCCATCGACAACACCACCACTGCCGTCATCTGCGCATTAAACTCATTGCTGATTACACCTTGAGCCGCCGCCGCGCCATACAATACAAAAGCAAACTCACCGCCCAAAGCCATCATACCCGCGCGTTCCAACGCATCACGGTGATTGGCTTTTACGCAACGAGCCACCGCATAAATGCAGATAAAGGCCACATCCACCAACACCACCACGCCGATTAAAATCGTCTGCCAGTTTTGCCACACCACCTGCAAATCCAGCGACATGCCGACGGCCAAGAAAAACAATCCCAACAGCAAACCGCGAAACGGCTCAACATCCGCCTCAAGCTGATGGCGGAAACTAGATTCCGACAGCAACACACCAGCCACAAATGCGCCCATCGCCATCGACAAGCCACCCGCTTCCATCAGCAAGCCCGAACCCAACACCACCAACAGCGCTGCCGCCGTCATCACTTCGCGCGCCTTAAACCGCGACAACAAGCGGAACAGCGGATTGAGCAAGTAGCGTCCGGCTATCACAATTAGCGCCAAACATCCCAACGGCATAGCAATGCTCTGCCACAAAGGTTGGCCTGAATCGGTATGTTGCGGCGCCAACATGGGAATCACCGCCAAAAGCGGTACAATCATCAAATCTTCAAACAGCAACACCGACAACATATTTTGACCGTTGGGCGAGGCGGTCAGATTGCGTTCATCCAATACCGACATCACAATCGCCGTCGAAGTCATCACAAAACCCGCCGCACCGACAAACGCCACCTGCCACGGGTAGCCTGCCGCCATTATTACCGCCGTCAATGCCGCCAGCAACACACCGACCTGCAAGGCGCCGACACCAAAAATCTGTTTGCGCAAATGCCACAAATGCGCCGGTTTCATTTCCAAGCCAATAACAAACAGGAAAATCACCACCCCTAGCTCAGCGGTGTGCAAAATGGCCTGCGAATCTTGAAATAGGCCGACCCCAAAAGGGCCGATGACCACACCGGCCACCAGATACCCCAAAATCGACCCTAGACCCAAACGCTTAAAAAGCGGCACCGCCACCACCGCCGCGCCCAATAATGCCACTACCTGTATTAAGCCATTTCCTGCTTCTGCCGCCATACCTACACTATCAAAAAATGATTGAAAGAGAAAGGCGCATTTTAGCATTACTCGCAACAGGCCGTCTGAAAAACCCGTCGCCGCGCATATCGCATATCAAGCAAGCATTTGGCTTACGCCGCCCGGGTAAAATCCCCGCCCTGCCGTTTTCCCCTTATGCAAAACGCCGTATAATTGCGCCTGTCCGCTTAGCCTGTATTGATTGAGAACAACATGAACATTACCGTTATCGACCACCCTTTGGTGCGCCACAAGCTGACCTTAATGCGCGAAGCCGATTGCAGCACCTATAAATTCCGTACCCTCACCACCGAGCTCGCCCGCCTGATGGCTTACGAAGCCAGCCGCGATTTCGAAGTGGAAAAATACATCATCGACGGCTGGTGCGGCCGGATTGAAGGCGACCGTATTAAGGGCAAAACCCTGACCGTCGTACCGATTCTGCGTGCCGGTTTGGGCATGCTCGACGGCGTATTAGATTTGATTCCTACCGCCAAAATCAGCATGGTCGGCCTGCAACGTGACGAAGAAACGCTCCAGCCGGTCTCCTATTTTGAAAAATTTGTGGACTGCATGGAATCGCGCCCCGCGCTGATTATCGACCCCATGCTGGCTACCGGCGGCTCGATGATTGCCACCATCGACCTGTTGAAAGCCAAAGGCTGTAAAAAAATCAAAGCTTTGGTATTGGTGGCCGCGCCGGAAGGCGTTAAAGCCGTTAATGCCGCGCACCCCGACGTTACCATTTACACCGCCGCTCTCGACAGCCATCTGAATGAAAACGGCTACATCATTCCGGGTTTGGGCGATGCCGGTGATAAGATTTTCGGTACGCGTTAATTGCATTTTAAATGGTTCGGTGACATACCGATAAACCTTAAAGGAGACAGCCGTTCAGACGGCCTCCTACGGTTTATGCACTTATCACCGTTTGCTGCTGATTGCGCCCTATTGGTCGCTTTCCTTTATATTCCAAAATATTGAAAGAACCCTTATGAGTTTCCAAGACAATCTCGCCGCCATGCCTGCCATCGACCACCTGCAAGGTCTGGACGTCTGCAATGTGCAAGGCGAAACCCTGCACCACATTCCCGCCGCGCCGGGCAAGCTCGGTTCGCTCAAACTCTACACTGCGCTGGCGCAGGAATTTGACGGCCGTCTGAACGCCGCCGCAGCCGAGCGTGGCTTGGCTTTGTTTGCCGAACACGTTGCCGACGCCGAGGCTAACCCGGGCAAACACCCGAACATTGATTTGCTGTTTCAAGTTAAAACGCAAAACCTGAATCTGCTGCTCAAACCGCTGCAAGCCTGATTGGATTTGATGATGCCTGCCCTTAGCGGCTTACCTTGCCGCCCCCTTCTCCTGACTTACCGCAGCCTGCTCAAACGGGCGGCTGCCCGCCAACGTAATAACTTCACCCGCTACACCCTGCCCGGAGGCAAAAGCGTATGGATACGCTGTGCGGGGAAACACAATGCTGCTTGGCGCTACCGCTTGATGGATATTCCGGTCAAACTGCTGCACGCCGACGTATTAACGCCGGTGCCAAATTTGGGCGGCAAACCGGCCATTGCCACCGAAGCGCAGCGCTTGCGTGATTTAGCCAAAGCAGGCGTATATGTACCAAAATTATTGGCCGTGCAAGATGATGCCCTGATGTTCAGCCATATGCCTGGTACCAACCTGCTTGAACAAATTACCCGCGAAGCCAAACAGCATAAATTGGATGCGTGGACGCACGGTATTTGGGCCATTGGTCAAGTACACCGCAAAGGGCAGTTCCTCAGCCAAGCTTTTGCCCGCAATATGGTCATTGATGGTGCGCGCGTTGGCTTTATTGATTTTGAAGACAATCCCGGCAGCGTACTCAATACGCCACAATGCCAAAGCCGCGATTGGCTATGTTACCTGCATTCCACCCTGCTGGTATTGCAACGGCAGAATCTGACCGGCCAAGCCCTATCCCTCTGGCAGCGCTGCTTTACGCGCCAACCGCAAGAAGTGCAACAGATGGTTGGCAACAGCGTCCGACTGGTGCATTGGATGCGCCGCTTGCATGACCGCCGCTGGGGGCGTGATGTGTTGCAACTGTCTGCTTTGGCGCAATTTTTTGATATGCTGCCGCCGCTGTGAACCTATTGGATACAGGCCGTCTGAAACATCTTTACTGATGTTTCAGACGGCCTTTTGTTATATCGTAACAAATTTTACTTTTCTTTTTAAAAAATATGTTATACCATAACAAAATCTTTCAACCTTAACGGATAATGCAGACATGAAAAAAACCGCTCTCCTCCTCACTTCCGCCTTATTCTTAGCCTCCGCCGCCCATGCCCACCGCGTTTGGGTCGATACCGGCCATACCCACGGCGGAGAAGTATTGAAAGCCGAATTGGGCTACGGCGAGTTTCCCGATTTGGAACCGATTGCCAAAGACCGCGAGGCGCTGTTCAAACCCATGCAACTGGTTACCGCCAAAGGCAAAGAAGATTTGGTGCGTCAGCGCGGCGGCGAAAATTACCAATTCCAAAGCAAAAGCGCGGTCAAAGACGGCAGCTATATCGTGACCGCCGAATACAAACCGACTTTCTGGTCGAAAAACGCCGCCGGTTGGAAGCGAGTAAGCCTGAAAGATATGCCTGACGCGACCTATTGCGAAGAATCGGCGATGTACGGTAAAAACATCGTCAACGTCGGCCACGAAAGCGCGGAAACCGCCGTGATTACCCGCCCTGTCGGACACCGCTTGGAAATTGTGCCGCTGGACAATCCGGCCAATATCCATGTCAGCGAACGCTTTAAAGTCAAAGTATTGCTCAACGGCGAGCCGTTACCGAACGCTACGCTTACCGCCACGTTTGACGGCTTTGACACCAGCGACCGCAGCAAAACCCACAAAACCGAAGCGCAAGCCTTCTCCGACACCACCGGCGATGACGGCGTAGTCGGCATTATCCCGCTGCGCCAAGGTTTCTGGAAAGCCAGCGTGGATTACAAAGCCGATTACCCCGACCCAAAAGTGTGCCAAAAGCAAGCGTCTTACAGCACGCTGACTTTCCAAATCGGCCACAGCCATCATTAAAAATCCCGTCGATGGATTGTGCCGGAATCAATATAAGCAAAGGCCGTCTGAAAACCGATAAAGTGGTTTTCAGACGGCCTTTATTTCGTCATCACGCCATAGACGGATTATTTAGAATTTTGCGCCAGCAGCCAAGCCTGCGCCTCGGCCACGGTATCAAAATATTTCGGGCGCTGGTTGGTAATCCAGCCGGCAATGCGCGCGCCGAGCGTAATCCAAATATCATCGGTGACAATAGCAACCCGACCAAAATCGTTTTCGTGCGCACTCAAAAATTTGACCTGCTCAATAGCCATGTCGATGGTGAAATCTTTAGCCAAGCTCATGTCCAGCAAGACATCCGGCAGATGGATTCTCTGTTTGGCCGCCAATAAAGCCTGCTCCAGCTCATGAAAATCTTCCAGCGTAAATTCGTTATACAGCGCCACGTTCAGGCCGTAAGACTGCTCTCTGATGGAAATCATGATTTATCCTTTTTCGCTTGTTTGATGTTTCAACACACAGGACGACACATAAGACGCTACCTTCTGTGTTGCCCTTATTCTACCGCCATCAATGGCAGGTTCCAATCATTAAAGTTTGATGAAGAATTGCTTAACCCGCGCGGGCGTTATGCCGCTCAATACGCCGCTGGCTACAATAATAACCATGCCCAATACTTCCTGCCAAGTGATTTTATCGCCCAACATGATTTCGCCCGCGATGGCGGAAAACACCACCGTCAGATACGACAGCGAAGCCACGGTAAACTTGTTGCCGACCTTATACGCGCGGGTCATGCAAAGCTGGGCAACCATTGCGCTCAGGCCGATGGCGCCGAGATACGGCAGCGCCGCCCACGTCAGCGCATGCCAACCGGTCAGGCTCGCCCACACCACCGACATCACCATCCCGACCACCGACAGATAAAACACCACTTTCCAGCCCGGTTCGCCCAAAAGCGACAACTCACGCACTTTCAAATACGCCCAGCCCGACATCGCGCCGCCCGCCAAACCAAACAGCGCCGCCACTACCTGCCCGCCCTGAAACGAGGGATTGAGCAGCAGAATCACGCCGATAAAGCCGAATACCAGCACCGCCTGCGTATAAGGCGCAATCCGTTCTTTAAAAAACACAAACGAAAATACCGCTAGAAAAATCGACGAGGTATAGCTGAGCGTTACCCCCGTTGCCAGCGGCAGATGGGTCAGCGCATAAAACAGGCACAACATCGCCGCGCTGCCGATAACGCTGCGGTTGAGGTGGGTTTTCCAATGCGGCGTGGCAAACGTATCGCCGCGCATTTTCGCCGCCACACCGAGAAACACGGCGGCAAAACTCATGCGCCAAAACACCAGCTCGCCGCTACCGAAATCAAATTCCTTCGCCGCCGCTTTGATACACAAATTCATGATGGTAAAACACAGCGCGGCAACAATCATCCAGCCCGAACCGAGCGGATCTTTTGCAACAGGCGTTTGCGAAGCGGCAGAATCAGTCATGAGTAAGTATCCGGATAAAATTTGGTTAATATTATAACAAAAGGCCGTCTGAAAAGCGCAGCCAAACACAGCGGATTTTCAGACGGCCAAAGCCGGATTGATTAATGTGTAGGAGTAGATGTACCCACCGTTTCCCTTATTCAATATAAATAGGTACACATTCGGCTTACAACATTTTACCGCAAAATAATCCGTCTTATTTCAGACGGCCTTTTGCCCTAACAAGCAAATCACCGATTTCCTATCCTCGCCTTCGCCATCGCAATAATGCTCTGCCGCCAACCATTCCAATCCGGCAAAGGCTGTCTGAAGCGCAGGCAGATCGGCCAAGATAGAAACATCCCTCGTCCCTTTTGCCAACGCCGCCTGCTCGGGATGGTAAAACACGCCGACAAACAGGCCACCCGCCGCCAATGCGTTCACAATCTTCTGCGCCAAGCGGCTGCGCACGGGTTCAGCGAAATGGCAATACACCATGCTGATAACGGCATAGGTTTCAGACGGCATCGCCATTTCGGTAATATCTGCCACCTGCGCGACGAAATCCACGCCCTTTAAGGCCGCCAGTTTACGCGCTTTGGCAATGCCCACCGCCGAAGTATCCGCGCCTTCGGCCTGCAAACCGCATTGCGCCAAAAACACGCCGTTGCGCCCTTCGCCCGTTGCCAAATCCAACGCCCGCCCCTGCGTCGGCAAGCGGTTTTGTATCCTTCGGAGAAATTCATGCGGCTCGCTGCCGAGGATAAAATCTTCGCTGCTGCCGTAACGCTCGTCCCATTTATTCATATATGCTTTTTACATCATTCAAAATCAGATTGGATATTGTAACGCAAAGGCCGTCTGAATGTTCAGACGGCCTTTGCTGTACTATAATCTGCGCATACCGTTAACATCTAAAGGAGTATCCGATGTCTGCCATCCGCAAAGAAGACGTTTTGGCCGCTTTCCGCCACCGCGCCGCTACCCGCGCTTATGATTCATCCAAGAAAATCAGTGATGAAGATTTTGCCTATATTTTGGAACTTGCCCGCCTCTCTCCCAGCTCGGTAGGCTCTGAGCCGTGGCGGTTTTTGGTGGTGCAGAATATGGATTTACGCTGCAAATTGAAGCCCGTCAGCTGGGGCATGGCGACTCAAGTTGAGGATTGCAGCCATCTGGTGGTATTACTGGCGAAAAAAAACGCCACTTGGGATTCGGCCTTTTTACGAGCCGGTTTGGAAAAACGCAATCTGACCGACGAGCAAATGGCCAAAACCCTGGCCGTGTACAAAAAATTCCAAGAATACGACATCGCCATCGACAGCCCCCGCGCCCTGTTTGACTGGGCGGGCAAGCAAACCTATATCGCGCTGGCCAACATGCTCAGCGGCGCGGCCTTAATCGGTATTGACTCCTGCCCGATTGAAGGCTTCGAATACGCCGAAGTCAACCGCATTTTGGCGGAAGCAGGCGCGTTTGACCCAGAAGAATGGGGCGTTTCGGTGATGGCGACATTCGGCTACCGTGCCAAAGAAATCAAACCAAAATCACGCAAACCGTTAGACGAAATCGTACAATGGATTGAATAAAAATACAGCAAGGCCGTCTGAAAACGAAATTTATTTTTTCAGATGGCCTTACTGCTTCCCGCTGCCTGCCAAATCTCCTGTGCCTCCCAAATCTGCGTTCCCCTTACCGTTTTTGCCGCTGCCACCATCACTTTTGCCAATACATCCGTCGGTAACGGCCGCATGTTTTTCAGCAAGCCCAGCTTGTTCAAGCCGTTTAATATTTTTACCCCGAGCACTTCGCCGAAACGGTCGCTGCCCTGCCGCACCAGAAGGGGCGGGCGCAAAATCAGCAGGTTGGCAAAATTCAAAGCGGCCACCGCCTGTTCCAAGCAGCCTTTCATTCGCGGATAAAACGCCTTGGCCGTCGAGCTGGCATAGCCGGACGACACCAGCACCAGCGTATCCACACCGTTGGCTTTGGCCATTTGCGCAAACGCCAGTTGCATATCATAATCCACCGCCCATTGCGCAGCTTGGCTACCCGCTGCTTTCAGGGTCGTGCCCAAACAGGAAAACAACACATCGCCGCGCACCTTATCGGCAAAACTGTTGGGGCGGCTAAAATCCACCACGTGCACATGCAGTTTATCGTGAACCGCCGTCACCGGCTTGCGCACGAAAATATCCACCCGTTCATAATCGTCATCCGCCAGCAAACGCGCCAAAACTTCCCTGCCCGTTGCGCCGGTTGCGCCAATCAGCAATGCTTTCATTTAGTCCTCCAAGTCGGATAAAAGGCCGTCTGAAAAATTCAATTTTTCAGACGGCCTGAGCCGTTTATACCAAAATCATATCAAACCGAATCAATCAATCGGTGGAATATACGTTCCCGCCGCAATCGAATCTTTAATCCGCGCCGCTTCCGCCAGCACCAAGTCCAGCAGGTTTTGCACGTTTTCAAACGTCGCCACCGGGCTGAGCAGGGTCATTTTCAGCGACTGCGTAGTGCCGACTTTGGTCACGCCGATATTGGCTTCGCCGCGTGCAAACAGCTCGTCGGCCACGTTTTGGTTCAGGCTGTCGATAAACTCGGCCGGATAGCCCTGCGGCTTAACGCGGAACAACACCGATGCAAACTGCGGCTCGACCAGCAATTCCAAACCTTCGGTTTGCTTGATGTATTGCGCCACTTGGCGCGACAGCTTGATACCGTGGTCTATCATGGAGCCGTACCACTGCTCGCCCAGCGCTTCAATGGTCAGCCACAGTTTCAGCGCGTCAAAGCGGCGCGTGGTTTGCAGCGATTTAGACACCAAATTGGGCACGCCGTGTTCTTCGTCGTAGGCCGAATTGAGGTATTCCGCCTCAAAATGCATAAAGCGGTAGTTCGCCTCGTCTTTGAGCAAAAACGCGCCGCAGGAAATGCTTTGGAAGAAATGCTTGTGGAAATCCAGCGTGACCGAGTCGGTCAGCTCAATACCGTCCAGCATATCGCGGAACTCATTGGACAGCAGCAATGCCCCTCCCCAAGCGGCGTCGAGGTGCAGCCACGCGCCGCAACGGTCGGCGGCGGCGCAGATTTCACGCAGCGGGTCAATCGCGCCCGCGTCGGTAGTACCGGCGGTGGCAACGATACAGGCGATGATTTTGCCCTGCGACTGCAAATCGTCAATGGTTGCATTTAGCGCGGCCACGTCCATCTGCATATTGGCGTTGCACGGCACGGTAATCACGGATTGAAAACCCATGCCCATCATGGCCATGTTTTTCTGCACCGAGAAATGCGCATTTTCCGAACACAACACTTTCACTTTTTGCAAGGCTTCGGCTGGTAGGCCGTCGCGCTGTACCGACCATGCTTGGCCGTCTGAATTTTGCCAGTGTTTGGCAACACAGGCATCACGCGCCAGTAATACGCCCATTAAATTGGACTGCGTGCCGCCGGAAGTAAACACGCCCGCGCTGCCTTTGCCGTAGCCGGTTTTCTGACGCAGCCAGTCTATCATCTGCACTTCCATCAGCGAACCGGCCGGGCTTTGATCCCAAGAATCCATAGACTGATTGGTGGCGTTAATCAAGACTTCGGCCACTTGGCTGGCGACCATCGTTGGGCAATGCAGGTGCGCCAGCGAATGCGGATGGTGCACTTTCAGGCTTTTGTTGAGAAACAAATCCACCGCACGCTGCAAGGCCGTCTGAAGACCCATACCGTTTTCAGACGGCATAAAGGCGATTTGCGAACGTAATTCCTTAATGCTGCCGCCGGTGTACATTTTGCCTTGCTGCAACCAGTCAGAAACGGCGTTGACTGCCTCATTCATGGTGCTTTGATAATCGGCCACCGATTGCGGGTCGTTACAGAACAAGGCTTGTTTGTGTCGGGTAAAATCCACCATATCAGCCCCTTACGGTTTTCAGCGCGTCGGCGACAGATTGACGGAAGCGGCGGATAAATTCTTCGCACTCTTCCTGCGTAATAATCAGCGGCGCCAGCAGACGCACCACAGTACCGTTGCGGCCGCCGCGTTCCAGCAGTAATTTGTTGGCAAAGCAGGCTTTTTGGATTTCCGCCGACAATACCGGATCGGCAGGCAGCGAACCCATATGGTCGGCGCTCAGGCGCTCGTCCACAATCTCAATACCAATCATCAGGCCGCGGCCGCGCACGTTGCCGATACACGGAAATTCCTGCGCCATTTTTTTCAGCTCGGCTTGGATAAAATCGCCGCGCTCACGGGCATTGTCGGCCAGTTTTTCTTCACGCATAACGCGCAAAGAAGCGTGGCCGGTCGCCATCGCCAGCTGGTTGCCCCGGAACGTGCCGGTATGGCCGGCGGGTTGCCAAGCGTCGAATTCTTTTTTAATCGCCAACACCGCCAAAGGCAGGCTGCCGCCGACCGCTTTGGACATCACCACAATATCCGGCTCGATACCGGCATGTTGGAAGGCAAACATCTTACCCGAACGGCAGAAACCGGCCTGTACTTCGTCCACAATCAAAACAATGCCGTGTTTGGCGGTGACTTCGCGGATTTTTTGCAGCCATTTGGTCGGGCCGACCACTACTCCGCCCTCGCCCTGAATCGCTTCCAAAATCACGGCAGCCGGTTTGACCACGCCGCTTTCCACGTCTTCGATAAAGTTTTCAAAATAATACGTCAGCGCGTTGACACCCGCTTCGCCGCCGATTCCCAAGGGGCAGCGGTATTCGTGCGGATACGGCAGAAACTGCACGCCCGGCATTAAGTTTTGCACATTGTTTTTCGCACCCAGATTGCCGGTCAACGCCAGCGAACCTTGGGTCATGCCGTGGTAGCCGCCGGAGAAGCTGATGACGTTGCCGCGTCCGGTAAAGGTTTTCGCCAGTTTGACCGCCGCTTCGGTGGCGTCGGCACCGGTCGGGCCGCAGAACTGCAGGCGGTAGTTTTCTTTACCGCCGGGGAAGTGCTCCAGCAACGCTTCGGAGAACGCGTCTTTCAGCGGCGTGGTGATGTCCAGCGTATGCAGTGCCAAGCCACTGGCCAAAGTGTCTTGAATCGCTTTAATGGTTGCAGGGTGGTTGTGACCCAAAGCCAAAGTACCCGCGCCTGCCAAGCAGTCGAGGTATTCGTTGCCTTCCACGTCGGTAATCCAGCAGCCTTGCGCTTTGGCAATGGCCAAAGGCAGTTTGCGCGGATAGCTGCGGACATTGGATTCCATCTCTTCCTGACGGGTCAGGTAGTGTTGGTTGCTGGCTTGGGAAATAGGATGTACAGGAGTAACGCTCATTATCAGATTACCATCTCGGATAAGGGTTAGCGAGCCGTGTGAATGATGTATGAAAAAATCCGGCTCTGAAGAACAGGCTCAGGCGCAGAATGCCAAAGCCCCCACAATGGGTGTTAACCGCCCGCAGGCAGCACACCCCATGCAGTACGCGTCTTGTGAAGACGTCTCAAAGAAAAGAACGCCCGGAATCTTTTGATAAAGACCCGTAGCGTACTGGCAAGTGCTGCGCATGATACGCTTTTTTCTAAAAAATGAAAGCACTTTTAGACGTTTTTACCCTAATTATTTCATTACACGGGTAGAAAAGATTTTACCGGCGGGATAAATCCGCTTTTCAATAGGAATCAAACAGTAAATGCGTGCGGCAACAAAGATAAACCTAGGCCGTCTGAAAAACAAAAAATCAGATTATTTATTTATAAACAAAATAACGTGGTTTTCGTTTTCAGACGGCCTTTTCAAACCTCGACATCGCTTGCTATAATCAATGATACGAATCATTCTTATTTTGTTTAATTCAAAGGAGCAGCCATGAATACCCGTACCGAACACGACACCATGGGCGAAGTGCAAGTCCCGGCAGAAGCCTACTGGGGCGCGCAAACCCAACGCAGTTTCCAAAATTTCAAAATCGGCGGCGAAACCCTGCCTCAACCGCTGATTCACGCCATGGCCTTGGTCAAAAAAGCCGCCGCACTTACCAACGCCGGATTGGGTCGTATCAAACAAGAACAAGCCGATTTGATTGTACAGGCCGCAGATGATGTCTTGGCAGGCCGTCTGAACGACCAATTCCCGCTGGTGGTGTGGCAGACCGGCTCGGGTACTCAATCGAATATGAACATGAACGAGGTCATCGCCAACCGCGCCAACGAAATCGCCGGTACAGGGCTGGCGGCCTATCAGCCGGTTCACCCCAACGACCATGTCAACCACGCCCAATCCACCAATGATTCTTTCCCAACCGCCATCCATGTGGCTGCCGCGATTGAGATTAACCGCCTGCTGATTCCGGCGGTCAAATCCCTGCGCGACACGTTAAACGCCAAAGCCGAAGCCTTTGCGCCCATCGTCAAAATCGGCCGTACCCATCTGCAAGACGCCACCCCGCTGACGCTGGGGCAAGAATTTTCCGGCTACGTTTCCCAACTCGACCACGGCTTAGGCCGTCTGAACGACGCGCTCAAAGGCTTATACGAATTACCTCTGGGCGGCACTGCCGTTGGTACCGGCCTCAACAGTCATCCCGACTACGCCGTCCAATCCGCCGCGCAACTGGCCGAACTCTCCGGCCTGCCCTTTGTGACCGCACCCAACAAATTTGAAGCGCTGGCCGGACGCGATGCCGCTGTTTACGCTTCCGGTGCGCTGAAAACGCTGGCCGCCAGCCTCAACAAAATCGCCAACGACATCCGCTGGCTCGCCTCTGGCCCGCGCTGCGGTTTGGGTGAAATCAAAATCCCCGAAAACGAGCCGGGTTCGTCCATTATGCCGGGCAAGGTCAACCCGACCCAATGCGAGGCACTGACGATGGTATGCTGCCAAGTGTTCGGCAACGATGTTACCATCGGCATAGCCGGCGCTTCGGGTAATTTCGAATTAAACGTGTATATGCCGGTCATCGCCTACAACCTGCTGCAATCCGTTCGCTTGCTGGGCGATGCCTGCAACAGTTTCAACGAACACTGCGCCGCCGGTATCGAACCCGTACCGGAAAAAATCGACTATTTCCTGCACCATTCGCTGATGCTGGTAACCGCGCTCAACCGCAAAATCGGCTACGAAAACGCCGCCAAAGTCGCCAAAACCGCCTACAAAACCGACAAATCCCTGCGCGAAACCGCCATTGATTTAGGCTTGTTAACCGGCGAAGAATTTGACGAGCTGGTGGTTCCGGCTAATATGGTCGCTCCCCGTTGATGTAATACAGATATACAAAATGCCGTCTGAAATTTTCAGACGGCATTTTGTATAGTCGTTTCATTAGCCTAAGACAAGGCAGCAAGCCTAAAACAGTATAGATAATATGAGCCGGATGAAATTACTGTTTCAGTCGTTTAGTCCATTTTCCTCCTCGAATAAGGAGCAGCAACGCTGTACCAAACTATGTGAAACAACTATATCTATACGACCATACTAAATAAACAAAAAGCAGCTTGAAAACAAGCTGCTTCATAATAATATCTTAAATAACTAAATTTTTAAAATGAATCGTGGTGCCCGGAGCCGGAATCGAACCGGCACGGGGTGTTTAGCCCCGACGGATTTTAAGTCCGTTGTGTCTACCTATTTCACCATCCGGGCTATGACTCAGCATTTACCGAACCATCAAACTTGGAGGCGGGGGCGCGGATTTGAACCGGCCTGCATAAAGGTTGCACCCCTTACGGCATAAACACTCTGCCACCCCGCCAAGGGAGAAGTGGAGGCGAGAGTCGGAATCGAACCGGCGTAGACGGATTTGCAATCCGCTGCATAACCACTTTGCTATCTCGCCAAACTGTGAAAGCTGTTTGGTGTCAAACAGCTTTTCTATTTGGAGCGGGAAACGAGTCTCGAACTCGCGACCTCAACCTTGGCAAGGTTGCGCTCTACCAACTGAGCTATTCCCGCATCATCATATGTATCTTGCGCTTTATGGAGCGGGAAACGAGTCTCGAACTCGCGACCTCAACCTTGGCAAGGTTGCGCTCTACCAACTGAGCTATTCCCGCTTTGAGATACATCTGAAATAAAACTGTGGAGCGGGAAACGAGTCTCGAACTCGCGACCTCAACCTTGGCAAGGTTGCGCTCTACCAACTGAGCTATTCCCGCGAATGATTAAATTTGAGTGGAGCGGGAAACGAGTCTCGAACTCGCGACCTCAACCTTGGCAAGGTTGCGCTCTACCAACTGAGCTATTCCCGCCCAAATTTAATCTCATTTGCTACATGCCGTAGCAAAGAAGACGCTATTATTATGGATTCGTTTTATTCCGTCAAGCATTTTGTGTCAATTTTTTTAAAAATTCTCAACGAATTTCTTTCCAAGCCATCTTCAGATAGTAGAACATTGACCAAAGCGTTAATACAGATGCGATAAACATCAAGATGTTACCAAAAAAAATCAAATCGAAACCGTGAAAATCTTCTAACCCAATAATCAGCATTAAAATGGCGGCCATTTGCGCGGCGGTTTTAAATTTACCGATTGTCGCTACCGCTACGCTGCTGCGCTTACCCATTTGCGCCATCCATTCGCGCAGAGCGGAAATAGTAATTTCCCGCCCAATGATAATCATGGCGAAGATAACATAAGTACGCCCCAAACTAACCAGCAGTAATAAGGCTACTGCCACCATCAGCTTATCGGCAACGGGATCCAAGAAGGCACCGAAATCGGAAGTTTGTTTCCAACGTCGTGCCAAAAAACCGTCAAACCAATCGGTTACGGCGGCTGCGGCAAAGATAAAGGCCGCAGTCCAGTTGACCGTTTGCGGGTCTATCCAAGACGAAGGCAGGTAAAATAAAATGGTAAAAACAGGGATGAGCAGGACGCGCATCCAAGTCAGAAATATCGGGATATTCCAAGGCATTGTAACGAACCTTTTGTATTATCGGCAAAAACGGCAAAAGATTGCCTGACGGGTCATTATAGCGGATTTATCCGGCAGCCCGAAAATATATGCCGCGATTACGATGATGAGTGTTGTTTTTATATTTCATGGATGTTTGCGCCGAAACACAGTTTGCCATAATGCGTTTGCCCACCCTTTAGGCAACCATGCTTTTTGGCACGGATTTTCCAGAAAACCACTTAAGGCCGTCTGAAAATCTGCCCGTTTGGGCGCATAAGCGGAACAGGGTAAATAGCATGCAGTGTAATAATGCGCCAGCATATCCGCTTGCTGCTCCATATTCAAATCGCTGAAATGGCAAATTGACGATATTTGCGGATAGCGGTATGCCCTGCGCCGAAAATAACCGCCTAGAGCAAACAGACGCAGTCCGGCCAACCAAGTGCGATAACCGTTTTGATATTGCCATACATGCGTCAGCTCATGTATCAGCCATACTTGATGATTGGCACTCTCCAATACAAAATCCGGCGGACAATTACGGCGGGGGAAATAAATATGGCCGTTAGGTGATACGGCAACGCTCAGATTCGGAAGATACGGAATGCCACGATAAATCCTAACCTTTGGATAATCAATGCCGTCTGAAAAAATCCGGCGAGCAGCCGCTATTTCCAGCTCGGTCAAATGCCGCCAATGTTTAGCCATGTTTCGTCTTTCTTTGCCAACAATCGTCTAGCCTACATTGGCTAATATTTTTCAACACGCTTGCCCCTTAAACGATAGCGTTCCAAAACCAAATAAACGAATAACGATATTCTCATATCTTATCGTTAAAGACGTTTTAAAAGGCCGTCTGAAAGAATTTTACCCATTCTTTCAGACGGCCTTGCATCAAACAGTCTCGTTATCAATGCTGTTCTTTATCTGCCGTACCAAACAATTTGTCCATCGGCGTCAGATTAATCGCGTTGCCCTGACTGACAAACCATTTGTTTTCCACGCGCCAAACGCCGGCGGCATCTTCCACACGTACATACCAGTGGTTGGCATGCGCCAACGGTTTGAATACGGCTTCATATCCCATGCGTCCGGCTGTCGGCTCGGCAGATACGGGTTTCAACACGATGGTTTGGTCGTCGGCTTTTTTCGCGGGGTGCATCAGCAGCAGGTTCAGCGGCTGCTTGGCATCAAAATCACCGCTGACAAATACCTTCGCCGCGCTCATGTCCGGACTAATTAACACCTGCGCCTGAATATGGCGTTTAACCGCCTCTTCGTCACGGTGCAGCTGGATGTCGATGTGTTTGCCGTCTTTATAATAGTCGTCCGTTACCAAATCGGTCATGTTTGCTTTGGCCACGAAAAACATCGACACGCTGGCGATGACCACAAAAATTGGCCCCACCATCAGCAGCCACGGCCAAAAATGTTGATACCACGGTTTTACACGCTTGCTTTGTTCCGGCACATTATTCTCCAATAAAGGTTGCTTCTTCTACCAAGGTTTCCGGCTCGGTGCCCTCTTTCAACTCGCGGTAGGTAAATTCAAATTCAATCGGGTGGCTGCCCTTGTCGGCGTATTCCGGAATGGTGGATACCTGCACCGGCACCGTAATAGTTTCCCGCGCCGGAACGCGCAATCCGCCCTCGGGCAAACCGGTCAGCGCGATGTCGTCAAAGCCTTTGACTTTGGCAGTCAGCAACTGGTCGTGTTCGCTGTAATTGAGTACGCGCAGATTATAAGCATTTTCCAGCCAGCCTTTGCTGTTTTCGCGCACCATCACGCCACGGTCTTTCAAAATATCCACTTCCATCGTTGCCCGCATGGACAAACCGACCAAGAAGGCGATAATCACCACCAGCAACACCGCGCCGTAACCGGCCACACGCGGACGCAGCAGGCGTTTTTTAATGTCTTTTTCAGCGTAATCGTACTGCAACGCGCCCTCGGTGGTATAACGAATCAAACCGCGCGGATAACTCATTTTATCCATGATTTCGTCGCAGGCATCAATACAGGCGGCGCAACCGATACACTGGTATTGCAAGCCGTCGCGGATGTCGATACCGACCGGGCAGACCTGCACGCACATGGCGCAGTTGATACAGTCGCCCAAATGGGTTTCCTCTTTGCTGGCGGTTTTCTTACGCGCACCGCGCGGCTCGCCGCGTTCGGCATCGTAGGAAATAATCAGCGTATCGTGGTCGAACATCGCGCTTTGGAAACGCGCATACGGACACATATGCAGGCACACTTTTTCGCGCATGATGTGCGCCAACAGGAAAGTCATGAAGCCGTAGAATGCCGCCGCAAACATCGAACCGCCGCCGGCACTAAAAGTCAGCAAATTGGGCACCAGCTCGCGAATCGGGGTAAACCAACCGGCAAAGGTAATACCCGTCCATGCGCAAAACAGGAAAATCAGCAGATATTTAGTCGCTTTAATGCGGATTTTGGTAAAATTCCACGGAGACTTTTCCAATTTCAGGCGCTTGTTGCGGTCGCCCTCGACCAGATTGTCAATCCACAGCATGACTTCGGTGTAAACTGTCTGCGGGCAGGAGTAGCCGCACCACAAACGTCCGGCAATAGTCGTCCACCAAAACAGGCCGAAGGCGCAAATCATCAGCAGGAGCGCCATGTAAATCAAATCGCCCATGCCCAGCGACAGGCCGAAAATATAAAAATGGCGCTCAGGAATGTCAAACAACACTGCCTGACGGCCGTTCCAGTTGAACCACGGAATCACGAAAAAGACAAACTGCGTAGCCAGCACCGCTGCAATACGCAGCTTGGCAAAGCGCCCTTCCGCTTTTTTCGGATGGATACGCTCGCCCGCTGGATGGATTTGAATCACGCTGGATTTGGGCTTGGCAGTTTTTTTAGGCGCATCAGATTTGGCCTTGGCTTGGGCGGCCGCTTCGGGCGCAGCCTGATGGTTTTGCGACTCATGCTCTTGCGGCGTTTCCGGTTCGCGCGGTTGTGTGTCGGCTGACATTTTGTGTTCCTTTTATATCTTATCTTTTTGACCGATTATTTTCAGACGGCCTTTTTTGCAAACAGAATCATAGCACTTTTTGCAGGCAGGGTCGCCCAAAGCAGCTTGCAAAATATTTCATTTTCATCTAAAATTTTTGCATTAATACAAAAAAGGTTTTGTATGGAGCAATTAAAACCCAAAGGCACAACTGCTGTCAATATCGCCCAATCAATTGAACACCTCATCCGCAACAAAACATGGCCGGCCGGCTACCGCCTGCCGACCGTGCGCCAACTGGCGGAAGAATTGGGCGTCAATCCCAACACCGTTTCCGCCGCTTACCGCCAGCTGCGCAATGTAGGCATTATCGACACCGACGGGCGGCGCGGCAGCTTCGTGCCGGAAAAAACCGAAATCATGCACAGCGAAACCGCCATCCCCGAAGGCTTGGTAGATTTGGCTTCCGGCAATGTGGATCGCACATTACTGCCAGAGCTAAGCGCCGATTTGTTTGAAGGCTACCGCCTGCACACCGATGTCGGCAGCAACGGCGACCACAAAGAATTAATGGCTTTTGTAAAGACGTGGCTAAAAAACAACATCGGCATTGAAACCGATGTCATGTTGCTTTCCAGCACGCTGGACATCATCGAACGCGCCCTTACCCAGCGCTGCATGAGCGGTGCCAAAGTATTGGTGGAAGATCCCTGCTGGCCGCCCCTGCCCGCGCTGCTGGCCGCCTTGCGCTTGGAAGCCGTGCCTGTTGCTTTAGATGAAGAAGGCGCTGTCGTACCTGACTACTTAGACGAAAACGTCGCCGCCGTGATTCTGACCCCGCGTGCGCACAGTCCGACTGGGATTTGTTACAGCGCCGCACGCTGGCAGCAATGGCAAGAACTTCTCAACCGCCACGACGCCATGCTGATTATCGACGACCACTGGGGCGTTTTAAGCAAGCGACCGTTTCCCGGTTTGTCGGGGCTTGATTGCGAATGGATTTATTCCACATCCACCAGCAAATTCCTCGGCACCGATGCGCGTATCGCCATCGCCGCCGGCAACGGCCCGACCCTACAAGCCATGCGCAAACGCTTTACCCTCGGCCCGCGCTGGATTAGCAAACTGCTGCAACACCTGACCTACAAAATCTGGCGCAAATTCGGTTCAGACGGCCTCGAGCGCATTGCCGACAGCTATCAGCAACGCCGCGATTATCTCGCCGAATGCCTGCAACAACACGGTATTCGTTTCCCCGGCGCACACGGCGAAGGCATGCACATCTGGCTGCCTGTTGCCAACGAATCGCAATTAATCCAGTTTCTTGCGGCCAAAGGCTGGGCGGTGCAAAGCTGCGCCCCGTTCAGTTTCCGCAAGCAACCGGCCGTGCGCATTACCGTGAGCAACTTAAGCCTGGACGATTGCCGCCGCTTGGCGGATGATATTGCAGAAACGCTGGCCGTGAGCAAGCAGAATATTTTTTAAAAGCAAGCAACGCTTAAGATAGATATATCAGGCCGTCTGAAAAGAGACCGACCCATCCGCCGGTTTTCAGGCGGCCTTTCTGCCCTATTTCCCCCAATCCCCCATTCTGCGCTTTTTAACCTGCAAATATCCTTGAAACCCCAGCCAAATAAAGCGATAATCGAAAGCGTTGTCTGATTCCCCCAAACGCCCATCAAGAAAGGTACCCAATGTCCCAGCTTGCCAATGCACTCCGCTTCCTCTCCGCCGATGCCGTTCAAAAAGCCAACTCCGGCCACCCCGGTGCGCCGATGGGCATGGCTGAAATGGCGGAAGTGTTGTGGACAAAATTCCTCAACCACAATCCGGCCAACCCGAAATTCTACAACCGCGACCGTTTCGTTTTGTCCAACGGCCATGCCTCCGCCCTGCTGTACAGCCTGCTGCACCTGACCGGCTACAACCTGTCGATTGAAGATTTGAAACAATTCCGTCAGCTGCACAGCAAAACCCCCGGCCATCCCGAATACGGCTACACCGACGGCGTGGAAACCACCACCGGCCCCTTGGGTCAGGGTATCGCCAATGCCGTGGGCATGGCTTTGGCGGAAAAAATCCTCGCCGAAGAGTTTAATAAAGACGGCCTGAATATCGTCGATCACCACACCTACGTTTTCTTGGGCGACGGCTGCCTGATGGAAGGCATTTCCCACGAAGCCTGCTCACTGGCCGGTACGCTGGGCTTGGGCAAACTGGTGGTTTTGTATGACGACAACAACATCTCCATCGACGGCAAGGTGGACGGCTGGTTTACCGAAGACATCCCGCAACGCTTTGAAAGCTACGGCTGGCATGTTATTCCCAATGTCAACGGCCATGATACCGCCGCGCTGCAAGCCGCCATCGAAGCAGCCAAAGCCGAAACCGGCAAGCCTTCCATCATCTGCTGCAAAACCTTAATCGGCAAAGGCGCCGCCACCAAAGAAGGCAGCCACAAAACCCACGGTGCGCCGTTGGGCGTGGAAGAGCTGGAAGCCACCCGCAAACATTTAGACTGGCATTACGGCCCGTTTGAAATTCCGCAGGAAATTTACGACGCTTGGAGCGCCAAAGCCAAAGGTGCAAAACTGGAAGCCGAATGGAACGAATTGTTTGCGCAATACCAAGCCAAATTCCCAAGCGAAGCAGCCGAATTTGTGCGCCGCATGAACCGCGAACTGCCGCAAGGTTACGATGAATATGTTCAGACAGCCTTAAAAGAAGTGTGCGCCAAAGCGGAAAAAATCGCCACCCGCAAAGCCAGCCAAAACAGCATTGAAGTTTTGGCCAAAGTATTGCCGGAATTTGTTGGCGGCTCGGCCGATTTGACGCCTTCCAACCTGACCGACTGGTCAAACAGCGTCTCCGTTACCCGCGAACACGGCGGCAATTACATCCACTACGGCGTGCGCGAATTTGCCATGGGCGCAATGATGAACGGCCTGACTCTGCATGGTGGCGTCAAACCTTTCGGCGCAACCTTCCTGATGTTCAGCGAATACGAGCGCAATGCCCTGCGCATGGCCGCGCTGATGAAAATCAACCCAATTTTCGTGTTTACCCACGACTCCATCGGCTTGGGCGAAGACGGCTCGACCCACCAGCCGGTCGAGCAAACCTCCACCCTGCGCCTGATTCCGAACATGGCCGTATGGCGCCCGTGCGACACCGCCGAATCGCTGGTAGCCTGGTCTGAAGCGGTCAAAGCAGCCGACCATCCGAGCTGCCTGATTTTCAGCCGCCAAAACCTGCCGTTTATCCCACGCAGCGACGCGCAATTAGCCGACATCAAACGCGGCGGCTACGTCATCAGCGCCGCCAAAGAAGGCCAAGTGCAAGCGGTGATTATCGCCACCGGCTCCGAAGTCGAGCTGGCTTTGAACGCGCAAACCGTATTGGCCGAACAAGGCGTGTTCGTCAACGTGGTATCCATGCCGTCCACCAATGTATTTGACAAACAAACGCCGGATTACCAAGCCAGCGTATTGCCTGCCAACCTGCCGAAAATCGCCGTGGAAGCGGGCGTTACCGGCGGCTGGTATAAATATGTCGGCAGCAACGGCGCGGTTATCGGCATCGACCGTTTCGGCGAATCTGCTCCGGCAGAGCAACTGTTTGAACTGTTCGGCTTCACCATTGAGCATGTGGTGAATACTGTGAAAGGTGTGTTGGGTAAATAATCCGGCCTTTACGCAAACAAAATGCCGTCTGAAATTTTCAGACGGCATTTTGTTTGAGACGTAAAAGTGCTTACCCTATGACACCCGGTTACACTTTCTCCGTATGAGGGTTGCCATTATTGACAAGGCCGTCTGAAAACAAAATTGCGCATTCGTTTTCAGACGGCCTTTTTAGGGGGTTTCAAAAACCTTACACCAAATTCTCCAACATCCATTTCACATAACGGCTGACACCCTGCTTCACATCGTAAAATTCACCGGTATAACCTGCTTGGCGCAGCTTGGTAATATCCGCTTGGGTAAAGCTCTGGTATTTGCCTTTAAGCGCGTCGGGGAAGGGAATGTAGCGAATCAGCTCTTCTTTTACCAACTCTTCCAAACTCATTTCTGGTTTGCCCTCGGCGGCGCGGCAGGCGTTGACGGTGGCGGCGGCAAGGTCGTTAAACTGCTGGCTGCGGCCGGTACCCAAATTGAAAATACCGGATAACTGCGGATTGTCGAAGAAATACAGGTTCACTTTGGCCACGTCTTCCACGCTGACAAAATCGCGGGTCTGCTCGCCGTTGCCGTAGCCGCCGTTCGCGCCAAACAGGTTGACATAGCCGTGTTCGCGGTATTGGTTGAAATGGTGGAAGGCCACCGACGCCATGCGGCCTTTGTGCTGCTCCATTTGGCCGTACACATTGAAATAGCGGAAACCGACCACTTGCGCGGTCAAGCCGTGCGCCATGCGGCGGCGCAATACTTGGTCAAACAGGAATTTGGAATAACCATAGACATTCAGCGGTTTTTCCAATTCGCGTTTTTCTTCAAACACTTTGCCCTTGCCGTATACCGCCGCGCTGGAGGCGTAAAGAAACGGAATGCGCTCATCCTGACACCAGTCGAGCAAATCCAGCGTGTATTGGTAGTTGTTGTCCATCATATACAGGCCGTCGTGGTTCATGGTGTCGGAACACGCGCCTTCATGAAACACGGCTTGAATATCGTCATACGGCAGGATATGCGCGCGCACTTGGCGGATAAATTCATGCTTGTCGAGGTAATGGCTGATTTCGCACTCAGCCAGATTTTTGAATTTTTCGCCTTTGGTGAGGTTATCCACGGCGACAATGTCGGTAATGCCGCGCTCATTCAAGGCTTTGACGATGTTGCTGCCGATAAAGCCGGCTGCGCCGGTCACGATGATGGTCATGCTTTTTCCTTTTTGTTTGTTCAGACGGCCTTCTATGCATGGTGGCCGTCTGAAAAAGTGATAACACGATAATACTTATTGCTCTGCCAAGGCTTTTCCCAATTCCTCAAACGAGCAGACCGCCGTACCCACTTTTGCCACCACCACACCGGCAGCGGTATTGGCCAGGTGCATGGCTTCCGACGGGGCGAAACCGACCGCCAAACCCAAGCCCATGCAGGCAATCACGGTATCGCCCGCGCCGGACACGTCATAGACTTCCTGCGCACGGGTCGGCTGGTGCAGTGGCTCGCCGTCGCCAAACAGGGTCATGCCCTCTTCGCTGCGGGTCAGCAAAATGGCGTGTAAATCCAAATGGCGGCGCAGCGATTGCGCTTTATCTGCCAACTCCGTTTCGCTTTTCCAACTGCCGATAACTTCTTTCAGCTCGGCGCGGTTGGGGGTAATCAGGGTCGCACCGGCGTATTTTTCGTAGTCGCTGCCCTTGGGATCGACCAGCACAGCTTTGCCCGCGTGTTTCGCCCAGTCAATCATATCCGCGATATGCGTCAGCCCGCCTTTGCCGTAATCGGAAAAAATCACCACATCGTAATCGGGCAAAATGGCGCGGTATTGCGCCTTGACCTGCTCCAACACTTCATAATGCGGCAGCTCTTCAAAATCCAAACGGATAAGCTGCTGGTTACGCGCCACCACGCGCAATTTGACCGTCGTGGCGATTTCCGCATCGCGCATCAGATAAGCCGCCACACCGTCTTGCGCCATCAATTTATCCAGCGCGTCAGCCGCTTCGTCTTTGCCCGTTACCGACAAAAGTCCCGCTTTACCGCCCAATGAAGCGATATTACGCGCCACGTTTGCCGCCCCGCCCGCACGTTGGTCGATTTGGCTGATTTTCGCCACGGGTACGGGCGCTTCCGGCGAAATGCGGGCAACATCACCAAACCAATAGCGGTCGAGCATGACATCGCCGACCACCAATACTTTAGCTTGGGCAAAACGGGCTTTCAAAGCCTCAGAAGACAGGTTTGCAAACATATTCTCTATCTTTTGTTTTCAGTATTTTTAGCAACAGCAAAACCGCTGTCGTCATATTATTTTCAGACGGCCTTTATTTAAACGGCAAAATGCGGTTGAACAATACATCCACCAAGCTGACCATCACCGTAGCCGTCGGTAGCGCAATCAACACCGCCACGCGCCAGTTGCGCAACCATTCGCCGAGAAAGGCCGAATCGAAACCATGCCGCACAGCCGTCATGCTGAATGACATACACAACGACATGGCAAAAACAGTGGAAACAATCCGCAACGGTTTATACCATTTTTTGCTGATGTTCATAGCCGTTTCCTTTATTCAAGGCCGTCTGAAAATTTATCTTTGGTGCAGATGACCATACATCAGGCGTTCGCCACCGCATTCACTTCGCGCAACACCGCAATCGGGTCGGCCGCTTGCGTAACCGGACGCCCCATCACCAAATAAGTCGAACCTGCCGCCAACGCTTGCGCCGGGGTCATAATGCGGCGCTGATCATCGTTATTACCGGCGATATCCAAGCGGATACCCGGCGTCACCAAAACAAATTCACTGCCCAAAGCACGGCGCAGCGGCGCGGCTTCCAGCGCGGAGCAGACCACGCCGTCGAGACCCGAGCTTTGCGCCAATGTCGCCAAGCGCAACACCTGCTCTTCAATCGGGGCGGTTACGCCAACTTCGGCCAGCTCGCTCTGTTCCATACTGGTTAACACGGTTACGCCAATCAGCAGCGGTTTGTTGCCGGCATTAGCCACCACCTCGGCAGCGGCTTCCATCATACGGCGGCCGCCTGAAGCGTGCAAATCCACCATCCATACGCCCATGTCGGCCGCCACTTTGCAGGCCTGCGCCACGGTGTTGGGAATATCATGGTATTTCAAATCGAGAAACAGCTTAAAACCTTGATTAATCAGGCTTTCCGCCAATCTACGGCCGGTAGAGGTAAACAGCTCTTTGCCGATTTTGAGCTGGCACAAGCCCGGATCGAGCGTGCGCACGAATTTCAGCGTATCGGCCTCATTGGGAAAATCCAGCGCCACAATCACGGGCGTGCGCTGCTCTGGAGTTTGAAAGTCGGTAATCAAAGGGTTCATCGCATTTCCATTCGGTATTTCAGATGGCCTAACGGGTTTTTCTGACGGGTTTTCAAGACGCCAGCGGCACACATTGCCACACCCGTGCGCTCACGCAGCCGCATGTTTATCATTAGGCCTGATTTTAACAGCTTTTGCGCAAAAGCCATACACAAAGGCCGTCTGAACAGGTGTTAAAACGAAACCGAAAATTTCTATCACACCTTTTCAGACGGCCTGAGAATCAGCCGGAACTTATTTGCCCAATGCCATCAATACTTCAGCTTTCACCGCGTCAACGGCTTGCGTGCCGTCCACTTTGATGTATTTGGGCGCGTGTTCGCCGGTCAGTTTGCTGTAAAAACCCACCAAGACTTCGGTTTGGTCGTGATACACGGCCAAGCGTTTTTTGACGGTTTCTTCTTTGTCGTCGTCGCGCTGAATCAAATCTTCGCCGGTTACGTCGTCTTTACCTTCCGCTTTGGGCGGATTGTAGCTGATGTGGTAGGTACGGCCGGAAGGCAGGTGCACGCGGCGGCCGCTCATGCGGTCAACAATCACGCTGTCGGGCACGTCGATTTCCACCACGGCGTCCAAGTCCACGCCCGCTTCCACCATCGCTTCGGCTTGCGCCAAAGTGCGCGGGAAACCGTCAAACAAAAAGCCGTCTTTGCAATCGTCTTGCGCAATGCGTTCTTTGACCATACCGATGATGATGTCGTCGCGCACCAAGCCGCCTTCATCGATGATTTTTTTCGCTTCCAAACCCAGCGGCGTACCGGCTTTAATCGCCGCACGCAGCATGTCGCCGGTGGAAATTTGCGGAATACCGAACGCAGCGGTAATAAATTGCGCCTGAGTGCCTTTGCCTGCGCCCGGTGCGCCTAATAACAATACTTTCATGAACATTCCTTTGAGTGGTTAAGTTTAATGGGAAACAGTTTGACTAATTGGCTTGAAACACCGCCCGTACCCGATCCAAATCTTCCTGCGTATCCACACCGGCGGCAGGGGCTTGGGCAGTGATTTCCACCGCAATCGGGAAGCCGTGCCACAACACGCGCAGCTGCTCCAGCGATTCGGTGGTTTCCAAGGGCGACACGCTCATTTCGGCGTAGCGTTGCAAGAAACCGGCGCGGTAGGCGTAAATCCCGATATGGCGCAGCGGCGCAGCCTCGGGCAGTTTGCGCTCGCCTTTGAGCATGGAATCGCGCGGATAGGCAATCGGAGCGCGGCTGAAATACAGCGCGTTGCGGTTTTTATCCAAGACGACTTTGACAACATTCGGATTCATAAACTCGTCGAAATCATGCAATTCGTGCGCGGCGGTAGCCATCTGCACATTGTTTTCCACCAGCGTTTCCGCCGTGCGGTTGATGAGTTCGGGATCAATTAGCGGCTCATCGCCCTGAACGTTGACCACAATCAGATGTTGCGGCAGTTTCAGCTTCGCGGCGGCTTCGGCCAGACGGGTGCTGCCGCTTTCGTGTTTATCAGAAGTCAGCACGACTTCCACGCCGTGCGCTTCGCAGGCCGTCTGAATATCGGCATGATCGGTTGCCACCACGATACGCGCCGCCTTGCTTTTGGCTGCCTGCTCCGCCACGCGCACCACCATAGGCTTGCCGTGGATGTCGGCCAATGCCTTGCCCGGCAGGCGCGAAGACGACAGGCGGGCAGGAATCAATACGACGAATTCGGTCATGCGTGCAATTCCTCTTCAGTCAGCGCGCGCGCTTCGTTTTCCAACATATAAGGAATGCCGTCGCGGATGGGATAGGCCAATTTCGCCTGACGGCTCCACAATTCCTGCGTGTCTTGGTGGTATTCCAATTTGCCTTTGGTAACGGGGCAGACGAGGATGTCTAAGAATTTTTTTTCCATATTCGGTCTTTCAGTTTCGGGTATTGATGCCGCTTTTCAGACGGCCTAACACAAACGCCGCCAAATCAGGTTCGATTATCGCACAAATAGGCAGCACCCACACATTTTCCGTATCTTGGCCGTCTGAAATTTTTACCGCGTCTTTTTCGGTAATAATGACCGCGTCAGTACGCGGAAAATCCTCCGGATTCACATCGGCATGATCGGGCAGTGCGACGGTTTGCGCCAAGGGCAGCCCCATGCCGCGCAAGGTGTTAAAAAAACGCTCCGGCTTGGCGATACCGGCGACGGCGGCGATGGTCGCCTTTGCATGATTCAGACGGCCTGAATCCCATTTTTCGGCAGGCCGGTTCAAACGGTAAATCTGCCCCGCCGCCACGCTGCTGTAAAACAGGTTTTCAGACGACCTAAACGCGCCGTCGGCGTTTTCCCGTCCGCCGCTGATAACGACTGCATCCACCGAAGCCAAGCGCGACAAAGGTTCGCGCAAACCGCCGTTGGGCAGCAAATCCAAATCCTGCCGTCCGGTATCGGCGGCGGGAAAGACGGCGATTTCCAAGTCGCGCTGTAAGGCGTAATGCTGCAAACCGTCATCGGCGACGATGATGTCCAAGTCGGGGAACACCGCCAGCAGCGCCCTGCCCGCTTCGGCGCGGCGGCTGCCCACGGCGGTGGGCGCACCGGTTTGGCGGTAGAGCAGCAAAGGCTCGTCCCCTGCCTGCGCCGCCGTGCTGCGGTCAGTCAAAACATGTATATCTTTGCTTTCACGCCCGTAACCCCGGCTGATAATGCCGACCTTCATGCCTTTTTGCTGCAAGCCCGACACCAACGCGGACACCACTGGCGTTTTGCCCGTACCGCCTGCATGGATATTGCCTACCACGACCACGGGCACGGGCAATTTTTCGCTTTTCAGACGGCCTGACAAAAAATCGCGCCGCCGTTTGGCGGCAATCCGGGCAAACAGGCAGGAAAAAGGCCGCAACAGACAGCTTAAAACGTGATTGGGCTGTTGCCAGTGGCGTTCGATGATTTCATGAAGTTTAGGCATGGTCGGCTTCCGGCGCTGCGGTTGTTTCTTTTACCAAGCCGTCCAACATGCCGAATTCGCGGCGGAACGACCAAGCCATCATATCGTGTACCAAATCGGTATAGGGGTGCGGCGCGGCGGTAAAACAATGCCCTACTCTTGGCGCGACAAACAGCTCGCACGGCACGCCTGCCCGCAGTAGCCGTTGGCCGTATTCCAGCGCAGAATCGCGCAAGGTATCGTATTCGGCCATGATAATCATGGTTGCCCCCAAGCCGGCGACATCGTGACAGAATTTGGGAAAGGCGTAGTATGAAGGCTGCTGCCCATTGTAACCGCCCAAATAAGCAGCTTCCGAACCGGCCGCTTTTTCATCCGGGCCCATTTTGAAACGGATAAGCTGTTGGAACGACATGCTTTCGGCAATGGCGGTATCCACGGTCGGGCAGTTCATCACCGTTAAGGCCGGTTGCTGCTCGCCTCTGTCGCGCAGATACAGCGCTAATCCGCCCGCCAAATTGCCGCCCGCGCTGGAGCCGTGTATGCCGATACGCTTGCCGTCGCCGCCCCACTCATGCCCGTGCGCCTGCAAATAGCGGTAAGCGGTATGGCAATCTTCCAGCGGCGCAGGAAAATGAACGCCGTCTTTTCCCGCCAAACGGTATTCAACGGCAACCACAATCGCAGGTACCCGTTCGGCCAAGGCAATACACCGTGCATTATCAATATCCAGCGAACCGGCCACAAAGCCGCCGCCGTGAATATCTAAAATAAATGGAGCAGATTCGGGTAAACCGGCGGGTTTGAATATCCGCAATTTCAGCGTTTGCCCGACTTCTGCGCCCGCAATCAGCGTATCGGTCATGCTCATGCCCGGCGGCAGGGTAAAATCCAGCAATGCTTTGCTTTGCGCGGCTTTATGCGCCGCCGTTGTTGCGCTGCCGTCCGACAGATAGCTGTAAAGATGGTCTTCATAACCCGGGAAAGCCTTGATTTGCATGGTATCCTTCTTTCGTTGTGTCAACGCAAATGCCCAATCAAGCCTTATTGTATGCAAGAAACGGCCGTCTGAAAATGTTTCCGTGTCCGCTAAAAACGATACTGCGCTTTGCCTGTATGGTTAAAACTGATTTTATTTTGCCGCACCAATGCGTCAATCATTTTATCCGCCTGCGTCTTGTCTATTTTAAGAAAATTCTGCATGGAATTTAATAAGCGCTCGCGGCTGGCGGGTTTGTTTTTGGCAAATTTTTGGAAAAAAGCAGCGGCGTGTTTGACCGCCTGCGCGTCATTATTCTGCCCAGCTTTATCCGGCGCTGCCGCCTCTTTTTGCGGAAACGGCGCATACGTGATTTTATCGTTTTCAATGCGCAAGATATTTCGCTTGCGGCAATAGGCCAAAATATCCTGAACGGTAGATTCCTCTACCTCCAAACAAAAAATCCGCGCCTGCGAGCGCACCACATTCTGCGCTGCGGTAACGCTTTTAGGCTTTGCCTGCGCCAATGTCTCGCTCAAGCGCTTTAAAATGCTGTCGCCATCCAAATGATAGCAAACGCGTGATCCGCCGTTTTCACGGGAAATCAGGCCTTTATTGGCCATTTTCGTCCATACCTGTTCAATCACTTCTTTTTTGTATGGCAATTCCAAATGCGCAAATTCTTCAAACGCCTCTTGCAACAGCCGGAACAACCGCCCGTAAAAGTTATGCCACAATTCAGCGCGGAAAGCATTTGGTTGGATAAATGTTTGCACCACTTTTTGGGCACACCGGTTGATGAAGTCAGTACTTTGGTAAAGTGGTACGGGCGTTGCCGCCGCTTCGCCCTTCTCTTCCTGAACTGCTTCGGCTTTTTTCTCCGAAACCAGCGCGTTCATTTCCTGAATGTCAGCATACCGCGCAACGCTACGGCACAGCTTGCTGTGGGTCAAATGCTCCACCAAGACATCATAGCCGCCGTCCCGCGACAATATGCAAATGTCTGCCGCTTTATCCTGCTCGGTAATCCGCCCCAAATAGTAAGACAGGTAAAAATCCAAGGCATTTTTACCGCTGCGGACAATCCGCACGAAATGCACGTTTTTGCCGAATCTGCACAAAGCCTCGCACAGCTCGAGCGGTAGCGTTTTTTGCTGCAATACGCCTAAAAACAGCCAAATATGGCCGTTTTCATCCAACTGGTTAAACTGCGCCGCATCGGGCTGGACGTTTTCAAAATCAATCAATAGATGTTTCATGGTTTCTCCCCGTATTGTTTATAAAAATATAGCCATAAAATGGATTATGAATATATCATTAAAACCATTATCTGAAAATATGCCCACCTCCAAGGCCGTCTGAAAACCTTTATAATCGCGATATTCCGACTTTTACCGAACCATCATGACCGAACTTTTCTCCCCCTCTTCCCTTTCCGTTTCCGAACTCAACGCGCTGGCTAAAAATCTGCTGGAAGACCACCTCAGCGGCCTGTGGGTGGCGGGCGAGGTGTCGAATCTGACCCGCGCCGCCAGCGGGCATTATTATTTTTCGCTCAAAGACAGCCGTGCGCAGGTGCGCTGCGCCATGTTTAAGGGCACGGCTTCGCGTTTGGCCGCGCCACTCAAAGAAGGCGATCACATCGAGGTATCGGGCAGAATCAGCATTTACGAGGCGCGCGGCGAATTTCAGATTACAGTCAACGAAGTGCGGCTGATGGGTTTGGGGCGGCTGTATGAGGCGTATGAGCGGCTGAAGGCGCAGTTGCAGGCCGAGGGCGTGTTTGCGGTGGAACGCAAACGGCCGCTGCCCGAGCGTCCCCGCGCCATCGGCATTGTTACCAGCCTGGCGGCGGCGGCTTTGCGCGATGTGGTAACAACTTTGCGGCGGCGTGCGCCGGAAATTCCGGTTATCGTCTATCCGACGCCGGTGCAGGGCGCAGGCAGCGAATTGCAGATTGCGCAAGCCATTCAGACGGCCTCGGCGCGCAATGAGGCGGATGTGTTGATTGTGTGTCGCGGCGGCGGCAGCATTGAGAATTTGTGGGCGTTTAACGAAGCGCCGATGGTACGCGCCATCGAGCATTGCGCCATGCCGGTGGTCAGCGGCGTGGGGCATGAAACCGATTTTACGCTGGCGGATTTTGTCGCCGATGTGCGTGCGCCGACACCGACCGGCGCGGCGGAGCTGGTCAGCCCCAACCGCATGGAAACGCTGGCGAAGCTCTCGCAGGTGCAAGGCCGTCTGCAAGAGGTGTTACAGCAGCGCTATTACGACGCCAGCCAGCGCGTCGATTGGCTGGCACGGCAAATCCGCCACCCGCGTCAAAAGCTGGGCGAACAGCGCATTTACCAGCAAACCTTAAACCAAAACCTGCGTTTTGCCATGCAGCAAAACCGCCGCTTCCACGCGCAACAGCTTGAGCAGCAACAACAAGTCTTGCAGCACCTGCGCCCCGACATCAGCCAAGCCAAGCGCGAAGTGGCGCAATTTCAGACGGCCTTGGCGCAGTCGTTCCAAAATCTTTTGCAACAACGCCGCCATACCCTAGAAAAGCAAACCGCCCTGCTGGAAGCTGTGTCGCCGCAGCAGATTTTGCAACGCGGTTTCGCCGTGGTCAAAAACACGCGCGGGCAGGTGGTGCGCTCGGCCGCAGCCTTAAAACAGGGGCAGAAGTTGAGCATTACCTTTGCCGACGGCGAAACCGACGTGCGCGTTACCCGCGAGCAAGCGCAGGCGGATTTGTTTGATTTGGCGTAACAGGCGCAAAGCCAAGCCAACGCTTGGGGTATATGCCGTCTGAAATTTTCAGACGGCATTTTTACCGCCCACCAAACCCATTTTCAGACGGCCTTGCCGCAACCAAGACGGTTTGACCCAAAGCAGGTATAATCAATTATCCACGCTGCCCGTCGGCAGCCGCTTTTTAGGAACGTTTTATGCACACCCCTGAAAATCCGAATGCGCAACCTAATCCGGGTTCGCGCCCGTCGCTGCGGCACAACAGCATTTATCTGCTGCCCAATTCGTTTACCATTGCCGCGCTGTTTTGCGCGTTTTACGCCATTACCCAATCCATGCACGGTCATTACGAAACGGCGGCAATTGCGGTGTTTATTTCCATGCTGCTCGATGGCATGGACGGCCGCGTCGCCCGCCTGACCAACAGCCAAAGCGCGTTTGGCGAGCAGCTCGACAGCTTGGCCGATATGGTCAGCTTCGGCGTAGCGCCCGCGCTGATTGCCTACAAATGGCAGCTGTGGCAATTTGGCAAAATCGGTTATACCGTGGCCTTTATCTATTGCGCCTGCGCCGCGCTGCGCCTGGCTTTGTTTAACACCCTTATCGGCAAGGTGGATAAACGCTGGTTTATCGGTATTCCCAGCCCGACGGCCGCCGCACTGATTGTCGGCCTGATTTGGGTTAACCACAGTGTCGAGCGTTTTCCGTATGTCGAATGGTGGGCGCTGGGCATTACCCTGTTTGCCGGTTTGTCGATGATTGTGCAGATTCCGTTTTGGAGTTTCAAAGAAATCAACATCCAGCGCAAAGTGCCGTTTATGGGCATGGTGTTGGCGGTATTGGTGCTGCTGCTGGTAACTTGGGAACCGGCGCTGGTTTTATTCTTATTTTTCTTCGGGTACAGCCTGTCGGGTTATGTGATGGCAGTACGCCGCTGGTGGCGCCGCAAGCGTAGAAAGGCCGTCTGAAACATGTGGCAGCCTGATGTGATTTTGACCATGCTGGCGGTGGGGGCGCTGTCGGGGCTGATTGCCGGTTTGTTCGGCGTCGGCGGCGGCTTGGTGTTGGTGCCGGCAATGTTGTGGATTTTGCAGCTGCAAGGTTTGGAAAGCGCCTACGACCAGCACTTGGCCATCGGTACAACCTTTGCCGTGATGATGTTCACCACGCTATCCAGCATGTGGGCGCAGCATAAAAAGCAGGCAGTCGATTGGAAAGTCGTCCTCCTGATGGCGCCGGGCATGATTGGCGGCGCACTCCTCGGCTCGCTGGTATCGAAATATCTGCCGCAACAAGGTTTGCAGCTGTTTTTTATCGCCTTTACCGTCATCATGGCAATTAAAGTATTAACCAACGCCAAACCCAAACCCTCCCGCGCCTTACCCGGCCGAACGGTATTAACCGGCGTCGGCGGCGTGTTCGGCATGATTTCCAGCTGGGTTGGGATTGGTGGCGGTTCTCTGTCGGTACCGTTTCTGATGTATTGCAATGTTCCCGTCCACCGCGCCATTGGCACGTCTTCCGGCCTGACTTGGCCGATTGCCGTGACCGGTGCAATCGGCTATCTGCTTGCCGGTTTGGAAACCGACGACCTGCCCGCCGGAACATGGGGTTTTTGGTATCTGCCCACCGTTGTCATTTTGAGCATTGCCACCGTCTTGTTTGCGCCCCTAGGCGTGAAGCTGGCGCATAAACTGCCGCCGAAAAAGCTGACCACCGCTTTCGGATTGCTGCTGCTGTTTATCGCCATCCGCCTGCTATGGCGCATGTATGCAGAATAATCATAGACAAGGCCGTCTGAAATATTTTCAGACGGCCTTTATTAGTTTCGTTTATACAAAAAAATCAGTGATTTCTACAAGAATCTAAAACGCGCCCTCAATGGTGCAAACCAAACATCCGCCACAGCTGCCACAGCGCCCAAGCCGCCACCAATAATCCCGCGATCAACCTGACCTTGCGGTTTTGCAAAAATCCTTTCAACTGCGCCGCAAAAAAGCCCATTGCCAGCAGATTGGGCAACGTACCCAGCGCAAACGCCAGCAGATACAACCCACCCTTGAGTGCGCCGCCGCTGCCCAGTGCGTATAACGACGCGCTGTACACCAAGCCGCACGGCAGCCAGCCCCACAGCAAACCCACGCCGAAGCAAGCCGGAACGGATTTAATCGGCAATAATTTGTTTAGCAAGGGATTCAAGCGTTTCCACACCGGTTTGCCCAGCGCCTCGATTTTGGTGGCGGCGCTGGAAAGCCCGGCCAAATACAGCCCCAGCAGCAGCAAGAGAATATTGGCAAAGGTAAACAAGGCCGTCTGAACCGTGCGCGTATTGTCCAGCAGCATGCCCGTTTGTCCGAGCAAGCCCATCAGTGCGCCAATCAAAACATAGCTGCTGATACGCCCGAGGTTGAGCAAGACAATCAGGCTGAATCGGTTGATGTGCGGCGGCAGTTGCAGCGCGAAGGCACTAGAGAGCCCGCCGCACATGCCGACGCAGTGTCCGCCGCCGAAAAAGCCGAGCAGAAATAATGTGAATAAGGTAATGTCGCCGTTCATGGCCGTGCCGTGGGAAAAGGTTAGGGGCTGTACTAGATAATTAGAGCAAATTACCTTTTACTAACTGTTTCAAAATAGAAATTTGAGATTTTATTTCACTGTTGTTAAAACGCCA
>NZ_JALJYC010000021.1 GCF_024170405.1 Neisseria perflava
GGCGTTTTAACAACAGTGAAATAAAATCTCAAATTTCTATTTTGAAACAGTTAGTAAAAGGTAATTTGCTCTAATTATCTAGTACAGCCCCTAAAATATAGTCGTTGTAATTTAGAACCTGTATTCATAAGATTGATAGATGGACTTTTGTTGGATAATCATACGAATACAAGGCGATATTTATGCAAATCTGGACGATTGGCGTAAAAGTCCAACGCAGTAGGCGTGTGATTAGGCAATAAAAAGCCGCTATCAAGATGGTGAATACAGGTTCTTAGATTGAAACAAGGCAGCAAACCGCAGACAGTACAGGTAGTACGGGTCGAATGAACTTATTGCTTCAGCAGTTTAGCTCATTCCCCTCTTCGAGCTAGGCGAAGCAACGCTGTATCAAATTAAATTGGGGCGACTATAAAGGCAAAGGCGGGCATTTTCTGCCCGCCTGATTAACCCCATGCCGTCTGAAAAGTCTGGATTTTCAGACGGCATTTTTATTTCATTAAACAAACATTTCCCGCAACACTGCCAACAGCTGCTCTTGCGTGGCTTCTTCCAATTTGCCCAAACGCTTGACCAGACGCTGCTTATCCACCGCACGGATTTGGTCGGGCAGTATCAGCCCTTCTTTACCTTGAAAGGACACCCCGACTCGGAACGGTGCGGGACGACCGCCGGAGGTCATGGGGGCGACCAATACGGTTTTCATGTAATCGTGGATTTCGGGCGGCGAAATAATCACACAGGGGCGTGTTTTTTGGATTTCGCTGCCGACAGTAGGATCCAGGCAAATCAGCCAGATTTCGCCACGCACTACCATTGCCATTGTTCGTCATCCTCGTTGGCAAACTCCGGCCATACGGCCTCTTCATCGGCCAATGCCGCCGCTGCCGCCGCCCAGCCTTGGCGCACGGTTTGCGGTTTGCTCAAAATGATTTTACCGTCGCTGATTTGCATATCGACGGTATCGGCCAAACCCAGTTGGGTCAGGATGGCTTTAGGCAGAATCACGCCGTGCGAATTGCCCATTTTGCGGATGGTGATGTTCATGTTGCTTGCTCCTTATTTGTTTATACAATGTTATTACATTTGATTTTAAAAGGCAATGCCGTCTGAAAATCCGCATTTTTCAGACGGCATGGTTGTTTTCTTCAACTTTTCTTTACGCTTTTTGACTTAAATCCATGCAAAAGTTGTCTGTCTGCGTTATCAACTAAACGGTAATATCACAACAAAAAGACAGGATGAAATCATGAGTAACGATCTATCTCAAGAAAAAGCCGTCAAAAAACTGGAGCGCTATCGTTGGGTAGTGTGGTGGATTCTCGGCATTTTGTATATCTTCGTATCTTTCCACCGCATGTCGGCGGGTGTGATTAAAAACGATTTGCAGCAAACCTTTAACATCGGCACGATGGAGTTTGCCAACATCAGCGCGATGTTTTTCTACGCCTATTTCCTGATGCAGATTCCATCGGGGATTTTGGCGGACAAGTTCGGCCCGAAAAAAACCGTGATGGGCTTTACCCTGATTTCGATTATCGGCACGGTATTGTTCAGCATGGCGCCCAACTTGGAAATGGTGTATCTGGCGCGCTTTTTAATCGGTGTCGGCCTGTCGGTGATTTTTATCTGTTTGATTAAATTGCAGACCAACTGGTTTTATTCGCGCAACTTCGCGCTGATGATCGGTTTCTCCGGCAATTGTCGCCAATATCGGCGTGGTCGGGGCGCAATCGCCGCTGGTACTGGCGGTAGGCGCGGTCGGCTGGCGCACAACCTTTATGTATGTCGCCGGTTTGATGTTGGTTTGCGCGATTTTGGTGGCGCTGTTTGTCAAAGACAAACCGAGCGACATGGGCTTGCCTGATGTGGCGGAATTGGAAAACCGTCCGCCGGTATCCGGTCAGGTGAAAGTGTTGCCGGCGCTCAAATCCATTTTTACCAACAAATACACTTGGTTTATTTCCATCGTGTATATCGGTATTTATACCGGCTACATCGTGCTGCTGGGTACTTACGGCGTATCGTATATCATGCAGCAATACGGTTTGGAAAAAGTGGTGGCGGCCAACTATCTGCTGGCTGCGGGCATGGGTACTACCGTCAGCGGCCTGGTTATCGGCTATCTGTCTGACAAGCTGAAAAACCGTAAAACCATCCTGCTGCTCTTGTCTTGGGTTACCGTGGCGTTGTGGCTGGTGTTTGTGTATGTCAAACTGACTCCGGTATTGCTGGTGGCGCTCTTGTTTGCGCGGGGCTTTACCATGAGCTGCTTTACCCTGTGTTGGACAGTGGGCAACGAATCCAATGACCGCCGTTATGCGGGTATGGTGACCGGCGTAGTCAACTGCTTCGGCTACTTGGGTACGGCGATTATTCCGGTAGTAATGGGTAAAATCATCGACAGCTACGGCGGCGCGGCGGGTTACCCTTCTGCCTTCCTGGTGCTGATTGTCATCATGGCGATTAGCGCGGCTGCGGCGTTCTTTATCAAAGAAACCCACGGTCAGAATATTTATGACAAATAATGGCTTAAAAGCGTTGCAATAAACGAATGCCGTCTGAAAATCATAGGATTTCAGACGGCATCGTTGTTTCGCATAGATTGCAGGAGGTGTTTCTACAACCTGTTAACGCTGATATTCCGGCAATTTACGCCGCGCCACCATTACCATAAACACCATTACCAGCAGTCCGCCGAAACCCAATACCGGATAAATGCGGCCAATCAAATCGGAGAACCCGAAGCGGCTCAACACCACGCCGACCGCCGACATCATCACCATCACCCAAATATAGTTCAAATGGGCAAACGGCTTGATCTCGCGCACGCGCAAGATGGTGGCGTAAAAGCAGCTCACCGCAGTGGAATACAGGCCGAACACCAAAATCACCGCATACACATAGCTCAACAGCGGCTGAATCCGCCCCGCCAACTCCACCATCGGATAAGGATTGCTGCCCACCGCGCCCTGATTGAGCATTAAGGCGGTAAAAATCATGGCAGAACCGGCAAACAGCCCCAACGCGCCGCCCAACGCGCCTTTATCCAGCGTGGCCTTATCCGCAGTCGAAGCGCCCAGCGGCACCAACACGGCAATCGCCAGTTGGAAATTAAACGCGATATACAAAATGCCGTTGGGAATCCAGTGCACCAAAAACGGCGAAGTAATGATTTCAGACGGCGTATCCACGCCGGGAATCGGGTCGAGGGTAAAATACAGGCCGACCAAAACGCAACCGGCAATCAGCGCGGGCACCATCAATTCCTGAATGCGCACCAGCCCGTTCATGCCCCAAATCAGGTTGATGACCACCAAAATGCCGATACCGACCGAGCCGTACACCGCCGGTAGGCCGAAAAGATTGGTCAGCAGCCCGCCCGCGCCCGCCACCATAATCACAAACGTACCAAACAGGGTCACGGTAATCATCAAGTCACAATAGCGGCGCGGCCACGGATTGTCCGACGGGCTGACGGCGTGGGAATATTCTTTGGTGCGCAGGTGCTGCCCGAGGCGCAGCGACACCCTGCCGAACCAGTAAAAGCCCAAACAAGACAGCGCAATCGCGCCCAAGCCCCACCAGCCCTGCGACACGAAATACTGCAAAATCTCATTGCCCGAGGCGAAACCGGCGCCGATAATCGTGCCGATTAGCGTGCTGGCAATACCGAATGCCGACACGGAATGTTTGGTGTGTCCACTCATCTTTTTTCCCTTCCTGTCTTGTTTTTTCGTGCGATTCAGATTGAAATTGTCAACAGTTTGTCTTTTTAACAGAATTTCAGGAACAGGAAAAGGGGAAATGTGATTTTGTGTAAATTTTCAGACGGCATGATTAGGTGCGCGGCACAGCCACATATGCGTATTCCCTAAACCGTAAGACCGTCTGAAACAGCCGTAGGGCGGGCAACTTGTTGCCCACGCGGTTATCAGTACATCGCAAGCTGCCGACCAAACGTGTGGGCAGCAAGTGCCCACCCTACGGCGGAATAAACCTTTACCCCAACAAAATACAAAAGGCCGTCTGAAAACAGAAATACTCTGTTTTCAGACGGCCTTGCTGATTTAACCAAACCGTTAAGCGTTCAACAATGCCTCATCCAGCGTCAAATCTTCGTTTTTATTTACCTGCACGCCGCGCGCCAACACGTTTTTGGCGATTTGCTGCGCTTCTTCCAGCGAATGCATGAGGTAAGTGCCGCATTGGTATTCGTTCAGCTCGGGGATTTTGCTTTGGTCTTTGACATTCAATACGTCTTCCATCGCCGCCAGCCATGCTTTGGATACCTGCGTTTCATCCGGCGTACCAATCAGGCTCATGTAAAAACCGGTGCGGCAGCCCATCGGCGAAATGTCGATGATTTCCACGCCGTTGCCGTTGAGGTGGTCGCGCATAAAGCCGGCAAACAGGTGCTCCAGCGTGTGAATACCTTTTTCCGGCAGAATTTCCTGATTGGGAATGCAAAAGCGCAGGTCAAACACGGTAATCGTGTCGCCTTTGGGGGTGGTCATGGTTTTCGCCACGCGCACGGCCGGGGCATGCATACGGGTGTGATCGACTTTGAAACTGTCTAATAAGGGCATGGGATTCATCCTTAATGAATGTAGGGTGGGGGTTTTAACCCACCACTTGATAATGATATAAACGGCAATGGTGGGTTAAAACCCACCCTACACGCTAGGGTCTGTTGACAATTCATCCGCGAAGCAAGATTTGGTGTGGAAAAGCGCGGATGCAAGGCAAAAAGCACAGCAAGGTTGGACACCTTGCGAGCATTTTTAACGCAGCAGCCGCGTTTTTACGCACAAATATTGCCGCGTGATGAAATGTTAACAGACCCTAAACACACCGTTATTCTACCCGATTTACAAAGGGCGAATCACCACTTCTTCGCCTGCCGCCGCGCTCAAGGCCTGGTTCAATACCTCGAAAAACTCGCTGCCGTCGCGCGTGGCCAGCCAGCGGCCGTCTTTTTCGGCAAAATGGTAGCCGCCGCTTTTGGCGGCAATCCACAATTCCTGATTGGGCGTGTGGCGGTTGACGATAATCTGCGTGCCGTCGTCCGCTTCGATGGTGAGTACATTTCCGGCGGGTTGGCAGTCGAAATCCCAGCCGTTTTCATCAATTTCATCTTCGATGTGTTCAAACAATTCTTCGGTGTGGCGGATAAATTCGCTTTCGGTCATCATGGCTTTTTGCATCGTTTTTGTTTAAGATACCCCATCTTGCCACATTCGCGCTGATGAAGAAAGTTTAACCATGAAAACCGCTGCATTTTTCGCCGCCGCGTCCGCCCTTCTGCTGGCCGCCTGCGGCTTCAAAGGCGATTTGTACCTGCCTAAAGAAGGCGACAAAGCCAAATTCGGCGTCATCCAAACCGGCCTGCAACTGAATTCTTCCAAAGAACCGACCACCCAAACTTCCGACTGATACCCATGACCCTTTATTGCGAAAACATCCCCTATTCCCATCTCGCCGAAGAGTTCGGCACGCCGCTGTATGCGTACAGCCAAGCCGCGCTCAATGAAGCGTTTGACGGCTACACCCAAGCCTTTGCCGCGCTGAATCCCTTAATCTGCTACGCCGTCAAAGCCAACGGCAATCTGAGCATTATCAAACACTTTGCCGCACTGGGCAGCGGCTTTGACATCGTCTCCGGCGGCGAGCTGGCGCGCGTATTGGCCGCCGGCGGCGACGCAGCGAAAACCATTTTCTCCGGCGTGGGCAAAAGCGAAGCGGAAATCGAGTTCGCGCTGAATGCGGGCGTCAAATGCTTCAATATGGAAAGCCTGCCCGAAATCGACCGTATCCAAGCAATCGCCGCGCGTTTGGACAAAACCGCGCCCGTGTCGCTGCGCGTCAATCCCGATGTCGATCCGAAAACCCACCCCTACATTTCTACCGGTCTGAAAGCCAACAAATTCGGCATTGCCTATGCCGACGCGCTGGCCGCCTACCGCTACGCCGCGCAGCAGCCCAACCTGAAAATCGTCGGTATCGACTGCCACATCGGTTCGCAACTGACCGATTTGAGCCCGTTAGTGGAAGCGTGCGAACGCATTTTGATTCTGGTTGACCACCTTGCCGCCGAAGGCATTTTCCTGCAACACCTCGACTTGGGCGGCGGCGTGGGCATTGTTTACCGCGATGAAAACGTACCCGATTTGAAATCTTACGCCGACGCGGTGCAGAAACTCATCGGCAGCCGCAATCTGAAACTGGTGCTCGAACCCGGTCGCAGCTTGGTCGGTAACGCCGGTACGCTACTGACTAAAGTCGAGTTTGTCAAAAAAGGCGAAGAGAAAAATTTTGTGATGGTCGATGCCGCCATGAACGACCTCATGCGCCCCGCCCTGTATGCTGCCTACCACCATATCGAAGCGGTAGAGCAGAAAAACACCGCGCCGTTTACCGCCGACGTGGTCGGCCCGATTTGCGAAACCGGCGACTTCCTCGGCAAAGACCGCGAATTGGCCTGCGAAGCGGGCGATTTGCTGCTTATCCGCAGCGCGGGCGCTTACGGCGCAAGCATGGCCAGCAACTACAACGCCCGCAACCGGGCGGCGGAAGTGTTGGTCAACGGCAGCGAAGCGAAACTCATCCGCCAGCGCGAAACGCTGGAGCAGCAGATGGCGAATGAATTGGATTGTTTGTAAGCCGTTATTGCCGTTGTCATTATAGAGATTTAAAAGGCCGTCTGAAAACAGCATGTTGTTTTCAGACGGCCTTTTTTCATGCACGCCGTTTTCTGAGTTAAATCAATACATGATTTTGTAATCTACTGGACAAAATACATAAAAAAGGTTAAAACAAGATGGATGACTTTTTCAACAAAGTCTCACGCTCCAGCGTGAAGCACGCAAGAAAACAGGTTACGCGCCAAGCGCAGCCCGAATAAGAGGACAAACATGAACGAAAATACCTTACAGCAAGCGCAAGTTGCTGAAAAACCGCCCGTCAAAGCCATTGCTGCGGCGGTAGTGGGCAATGCGCTGGAATTTTATGATTTTATTATCTACTCTTTCTTCGCGGTCTATATCGGTCACACCTTCTTCCCTACCGGCGACGACACCACCAGCCTGCTGGCTTCCGTGGCCGTGTTTGGTGTCGGCTTTTTCACCCGTCCGCTGGGCGGCGTGTTAATCGGCACGTTTGCCGATAAAGCCGGACGGCGGGCGGCGATGATTCTGACCGTGACCCTGATTACCATCGGCACGCTGGGCTTGGCCGCCACGCCGGGTTACGACACCATCGGCATTGCCGCGCCGATTATTGTCTTGATTGCCCGCCTACTGCAAGGCTTGGCGCTGGGCGGCGAAGTCGGCTCGGCCTCGGCCATGCTGATTGAAACCGCACCCAAAGACAAACGCGCGTTTTACGCCAGCTAGCAGGTCGCCAGCCAAGGCGCGGCGGTGTTGGTCGGCGGGATTGTCGGCTTCGTGGTGGCGGCCAACCTGACCCATGAAGAATTGGTCTCTTGAGGCTGGCGCGTGCCTTTCTTGGTCAGCTTGGCCTTGATTCCGATTGCACTGTATATCCGCCACTCACTGCCGGAAACCTTGGAAAAACCGACCGAAGACAGCGGTGCGCAAATCGTCGGCTCGGTATTTACCCGCCATACCCGTTTGCTGGTACTCGGCATTTTGGTGATGATGGCTTCCACCGTGTCCACGCAAGTGGGTAACTACATGACGACTTACGCGCTCAAAACGCTGCATCTGCCGGGCACGGTCGCCCAAGTCGCCACCACGCTGGGCGGGCTGATGATGTTTATCTTCGCTCTGGTGGCCGGCTATCTGGCGGATAAATACGGCCGCCGCATTACCATGATTTGGCCGCGCTTTTTGCTGATGATTGCCATCATTCCGTTGTTTTACTGGCTGGCCGAATCGGGCAGCGTGATGGTGCTGATGATTGTGACCGTTGTTGTCACCATGCTGACCGGCATGAGCGGCGCCGCCAGCTTGGTGGCGATTCCGGAGATGATGCCGATTAAGCTGCGCGCCACCGGCGTTTCGCTGATTTACGCCATCGGCGCCACGCTCTTTGGCGGCACTACGCAATTTATCCTCACTTGGCTGATTGACCGCTTCGGCGCAGTCGCGCCTGCCTATTATGTGGTCATTACCAGCATTCTGTCGCTGATTGCGATGTTTATGATGCCGGAAACCAAAGATGTGGATGTGAAAGAATAAGGGCAGCCCTGTTTCACGCATTGCCGTTTCAAACATCCAAACACCCGTCCGAAAAGCATATTTCGGACGGGTGTTTTTTCTTTCATTTAATCATACCGGCAGCGCAAGGCCGTCTGAAAATACATGATTTTCAGACGGCCTTGCGTTGTTTCATTAATATATAGTAGTCGTTTCAATTTAGTTTGAGACAAGGCAGCAAGCCGAAGACAGTACAGATAGTACGGCAAGGCGCAGCAACGCTGTATCAAACTAAAGTGGAAGACTAGTCGTTAATAATGCGGCGGAATTTCATCACGCAGGCTGTACGCCTCGCGCTCGCCGTTAGCGCCTTTATCCTGCATACGCTGATACAGCAAGCGCAGCTGCGCCTGCTGCAAATCCAGCGTCTGCTGCATTTTGGCGATGGTGTCGTTGAGGCTTTCCATCAAATCGGCTTGCAAGGCCGTCTGAATTTCCAGCTCGGTAATGCGGTTTTCCAATTCGTCCATTACAGCACCATGGCGGCAATCCAGCCGAACACCAGCAGCGGAATGTTGTAATGGATAAAGGTCGGCACAACCGAATCGTAAATGTGGTCGTGCTGACCGTCGGCGTTCAAGCCCATGGTCGGGCCGAGCGTGGAGTCGGAAGCGGGCGAACCGGCGTCACCCAATGCGCCGGCTGTGCCAATAATCGACACGGTCGCCAGCGGCGAAAAACCCAAACTGATACACAGCGGCACATAAATCGCCGTAATAATCGGCAGCGTGGAGAAAGACGAGCCGATACCCATTGTCACCAGCAAGCCGACAAACAACATGGCAAACGCGGCCATGCCTTTGCTGCCGCCAAACATCGCCATACTGCCCTCAACCAGCGGCTGGATGTCGCCGGTAGCCTTCATCACAGCAGCAAAGCCTTGTGCGGCAATCATGATGAAACCGATCATCGCCATCATTCGGATACCGGCGCCGAATACATCGTCGGCGTCGCTGCGCTTGACCACGCCCAGCGCCATAAACACGGCAAAACCCAGCATAGCGCCCAACAGCAGCGCGTCATCATAAATCAGTTGGATGGCAAAGCAGACCGCAATCGCCACGGCAGCCACAATGCTGCGGTAGCGGGAAGGCTCGGGCTGTTTTTCCGCCGATTCATTGATGTCGGTGTCGATTTGGCTGTCGGCATATTCACGCGGTTTGCGGTAATGGAAAAACGCTAACACCAAACCAACCAACATGCCCAAGGCAGGAATCGCCATTGCTTCCATCACATTGATACCAGCAATATCCATTCCGGCGGATTTGATATTGCCCAACAGGATTTCGTTTAAGAAAATCGAGCCGAAACCATACGGCAGATACATATACGTTGTGACCAAGCCGAAGGTAATCACGCAGGCAATCAGGCGGCGGTCAACTTTCAAACGGTTAAACACCAGCAACAGCGGCGGAATAATCATCGGAATAAACGCGATGTGAATCGGCACCACGTTTTGACTCATAATGCCCATCGCCAAAATCACCAGCAGCAGCAACCATTTCACTTTTTTGCTGCTTTGTTCGGCATGGCCGTCGGCATTGATTTTGCGCACCACCGCCCCAGCCAGCTGCTGCGGCAGACCCGAATGGGTAATCGCCATCGCAAACGCGCCCAACATAGCATACGACAAGGCGATTTTCGCGCCGCCGGCCAAACCGTTTTGGAACACGGTAATAATGCCCTCCTGCGCGGCTTGTCCGCCCGACGCGGCCACATCCGCCAAAGGCATACCGGCCACCAACCCGCCGACAAAGGCGCCGATGACCAAACTGAGTACCACATGTACCCGCGCCAGCGACAAGGCCAGCATTACCACTACTGCAATCACTACGGCATTCATCTGCCTGCTCTCCGTTTCTTGCGCCGCGTTCAGACGGCCGCAGGATGAATCAAGATAAAAAAAAATCAGACGACATCTTAACCTAACATGATTTTACATGCCACTACAAAAGTCAGGCCGTCTGAAATTTTCATACGGCCTACGGGCGTGTATCGCATATTGATGGATAAAATTCATATAAAACAAAATATTATCCATACATCAAAACCAAACGCTGTATTTCTCCGATTTCATACAGCTTATGCTCCAACCCAAACGAATGCCGTCTGAAACCCTGCTCAGACGGCATTCGTTTTTATTTTAGCGATATTCCGTTGCGCCTATTTTATTTGCTCACGCGGCGGTAATCGGCGTCGAAATAACGTCCGGCGCGGATGTCGTCGGGCAAGCTCGGATACGGCGCTTCGCTGATGACATCTTCGTTATTTTCCCCCGCTTCGCCGATATAGGTAATTTTGGCAAATTCAGACACCAGATATTTCGGATAGGTTTCGCGGGTTTTCGCCGCTTCAAGCATAGTCGGAATATGCTCGTTTTGGAAGCAGACAGTAATTTCAGGGTGTTCGTGCACCCATTTGGGGAAGAAAATCGTGCCGTGCATTAAGTTGTTATTGGGCATAAAATCCAGCGAAACATCGGTGCCGGTCGGCTCTGTCCAGGTAATTTTGAAAATGCCGTCGGTGATTTTGTCCATAAACACTTCCTGGTCTTTTACCCAGCGCCCCGCCACCATGCCGCCGTGGATACGGTAATCGACGGTATGCTCGTTTTTCGCATACCACTCGTATTCCCAACCGTTGTCGTAGGTGTAGATGAAATGCGTACCGATAAAATCTTTGAGGTCTTTAAATTGTTTGGCCATTTGAACACTCCTTGAACGCTGTATCAAACGAAAGTGGAACGACTATATCCCATCAGCGACTTGCTGACTGTCCTCATTTTACGCCTCCCGTTTCCCCAGAATCAAGCGCGCCTCATCATCATACGGAAATTTTCCTTATATAACTTAATGACATACAGGTCGTCTGAACATGTTTCAAGAGCGATACTGCCCCAGCGTGATTCTGTCCAGCCCCGCCAAATCGGGCAGGGTCGCCACTTGGTTAAACCCGTTTGCCGTCAAAATCGCCTGCGCCGCTGCGCCCTGATTGTAGCCGTGTTCCAGCAGCAGCCAGCCGCCGTTTTTCAGATAATCCGGCGCACCCGCCGCCAGCTCGCGGATACAGCTGAGGCCGTCTGAAAAATCCGTCAGCGCGTTTTGCGGCTCAAAGCGCAAATCGCCTTGCGTCAAATGCGTATCGCCCGATTCGATATACGGCGGATTGGAAACGATAATGTCGTAGCTATGCTTTTCAGCATGTGCCGTTTTCTCGTCCACCTCAAACCACGAGCCCTGCGCAAACGCAACCGCCGCGCCCAAGTCCGCCGCGTTCTGCCGCGCCGTCTGCAACGCCCCCGTACTGATGTCGGAAGCAAACACCCGAGCATCGGGGCGCTCCAAGGCCACAGTAACCGCCACCGCGCCGCTGCCTGTGCCCAAATCCCACACTCGTCCTTGCGGCGGCAAGCGCTCGATGACCGCTTCCACCAAATGCTCGGTTTCTGGGCGCGGGATCAATACATTCGGGTTAACGGCAAAACGGCGCCCGTAAAACTCGCGTTCGCCCAAAATATACGCCATCGGTTCACCCGCCAAACGCCGCGCCTGCAACGCCGCCAACGCCGCCGCTACATCGTCCGCCAACGCATTGCCGCCGCCGGTAATCAGTTGCACGCGCGACCAGCCGCCGGCAAATTGCAGCAACATGCGCGCTTCGGATTTGGGCAGCGGCGACTGCCGCAACCATTGGTCTAAAGTCATTTCAGACGGCCTTTTAACAATAAATGGAAACAGCGGCATTATAACAGGCCGTCTGAATGCGTTTCAGACGGCCTGCCGTATCGGGTTTGCCAATGCATTTTGCCTGCGTATCCCTATTTGTGCGTTAAGAAATGTTGTGCGGATAAAAGTGTGGCTTTTGCGCCCTCGCCCCGAGGCCGTCTGAACGGTTGTCCAAACGCCCCGGCCTGATCTAGGCAGTTGAAAAATCATCCACCCCAAACCGCCTGCGCGAAACCGGCCATGTTTCGGGCGTTTTCGCGTATTTGTCATGAACTGTCTGCGGTCGTTTTTTCATACTGCTACTTCGGATAAATATGCCCTAATGCCCAACCAGCAGGCATTACAAAGCACTACATCCGTTCCCATAACCAACATACAGCCACAGATGTATGCGAAATTCAGTAAAAAATGCAGCACCTGAATACACGGGGAATAAAATACAAGCGGATACTGAAATTTAAAGTCACAGATATAAGCAGCAACAAGCCGCTTATCAAGACGGCTTCCCCTCTAAAATAAAGGATTACGACCATGAAGAAAAAATTACTGATTAGCCTGCTGGTATTGGGTACAGGCTTGGCCGGTAGCGTTCAAGCAGCAGGCATTTTCGATATGATTCAGCGCCAAGGCGGTGGCGGCAACGCCATGCACCGTATGGGCGGCAACGGCGGTTCAGGCTTGGGTGGCACTTTAGGCCGTGCGTCCGGCAACCAAATGGGCGCGGGCGGCCGCGAATCATCCGTGGGCAATGCCATCGGCAATATTTTCGGACAACGCAGCGGTAACCAAATGGGTCAACAGCGCGGCGGTATGGGTGGTATCTTCGGCCAGCGCAACGGCAACAGCCAAATAGGGCAACAGCGCGGCGGCATGGGCGGTATCTTTGGCCAACGCGGTAGCAACCAAATGGGTCAGCAACGTGGTCAAATGGGCGGTATCTTCGGCCAACGTGCAGAAAACGGCCAACAAATGGGACAACAACGCGGCGGTATTTTCGGTCAGCGTTCACAAATGGGTCAGCAAGGGCAACAACCCATGATGGGCAATAACGGCATGAACCAGCAACGCCCTGAGTTCGGCAATCAACAAGGCCAGCAACCCATGATGGGCAACAACGGCATGAACCAGCAACGCCCTGAATTTGGCAGTCAACAAGGCCGACAACCTATGATGGGCAACAACGGCATAAACCAGCAACGCCCTGAATTTGGCGGCAATCAAAATCAGCAGCCGATGGCGGGTAACAACGGTATGAACCAACAACGCCCCGAGTTTGGCGGTAATCAAAACCAACAACCGGCAATGGGTGAGAACAGCTCAAACCAACGCCCGACTTTTGGTAACCAACAAGGTCAGCGTTTTACCTCAGGCAGCAGCGAAACCTCGCAACAACGCCCGACATTCGGTAACCAACAAGGCCGTGATACCTCTATGGGCAACAACGGCATGCCGCAATCGAATTCATCTGCTTACGGCCATTCCAACTCATCTGATATGGTCGGCAACCGCAGCAACAGCGTCAGCCAAGCCCTGCAAAACATCGGCCGTGTTGTCAGCGGTCAAAGTGGTAACTAAGTGCCTGTTTATCTGATAGATTGATGTGTCAAGAGGCCGTCTGAACGCATAAGCGTTCAGACGGCCTCTCTTGTAATGGTTTGCCCGGATTAAGCCGCACAAACCAACCTTTTCTCTCGACTTACACTTCGCTGCCGCCCACGGTCAGCCCCGCGTCCACGCGAATCGTCGGCATGCCGACACCCACCGGCACACTCTGGCCGTCTTTGCCGCATACGCCCACGCCGCTGTCGAGTTCGCTGTTGTTGCCTGCCATGGAAACATGTTTCAACACTTCCGAGCCGCTGCCAATCAGCGTTGCGCCTTTGACCGGATATTGCAGCTTGCCGCCTTCCACCCACCACGCTTCGGAGGCAGAGAAAACGAATTTGCCGCTGGTAATGTCCACCTGCCCGCCGCCGAAGTTGACGGCGTAAATGCCTTTGTCGATGGAGGCGATGATTTCTTCCGGCTCGTAGCCGCCGTTTTCCATAAAGGTATTGGTCATGCGCGGCATGGGCGCGGAGGCGTAGCTCTCGCGGCGGCCGTTGCCGGTGGATTGCGTACCCATCAGGCGGGCGTTGGTTTCGTCCTGCATATAGCCGACCAAAATGCCGTCTTCAATCAACACCGTGCGGCGGGTTTCGTTGCCCTCGTCATCGATATTGAGCGAACCGCGACGGTTGGGAATATCGCCCTGATCGACCACGGTCACGCCTTTGGCAGCCACGCGCTCGCCGATTCTGCCGGAAAACACGCTGGTTTCCTTGCGGTTGAAATCGCCTTCCAAACCGTGCCCCACCGCTTCGTGCAGCAATACGCCCGGCCAGCCGTTGCCCAGCACCACGGTCATTTCGCCTGCCGGCGCGGGGCGCGATTCCAGATTGATTAAAGCTTGTTTCACCGCCGTATCGACAAATTTGTTGACCAAATGCTCGTCAAAATAGGCCAAATCGTAGCGTCCGCCGCCGCCAGCACTGCCTTGTTCGCGGCGATCGCCCTGTTTGGCAATCACGCTCACGTTCAGGCGCACCATCGGGCGGATATCGGCGGCGTGGCGGCCGTCCAAACGGGCGATGTAAATCATGTCGTATTCGCAAGTCAACCCGGCCATTACCTGCACAATGCGCGGGTCGGCGACTTTGGCCAATGCTTCAACTTTATTGAGCAAGGCGACTTTGGCGGCGGAATCCAAGCTGTGAATCGGATCAAATGTGGCGTGAACCGGCTTGTTGTGTTTGACCTCGCCTACATTGACCTGCCGCGCCTGCCCCGCCGCACCAATCACGCGCACGGCGTGGGCGGAGCGGTTAATCGAATCAATATTCAGGCTGTCGGCATAGGCAAACGCGGTTTTGTCGCCGGACACGGCGCGCACGCCCACGCCCTGATCAATTTGGAAACTGCCCGATTTGACCATGCCTTCTTCCAAATGCCAGCTCTCGTAAGCGGTGCGCTGGCAGTAGATGTCGACATAATCCACATTGCGGCTGCCGATAATCGACAGGCTTTGCGCCAACATTTCCGGGGTCAGTCGGTTCGCTTCGAGTAAATCGTTTCGGACAGCGGCATAAATGGGCATATTCAGACGGCCTTGCTTTAAAATGAATAAATTGTTTCGGATTATACGGCATTTATACCTGCTTTGATATGTTGATTGCCTGAGACTATGCGGATTTTTGCCGGAGCAAAACGCCTTAATACAATTCAATCACAATATTTTTCAAATGCTTAAACAATCTCAAGTGTTTTTCTATGAATTTGCTATTGATAATAATTATTGTTAGCGTATAATTATCTTCACTCGGTAGCCGTCCTAAGCGCCGAGCCATTAAACGACAATTCCCTCTTCCCCTTTATATCCTGTTATCCGGAGTGCGCGTATACGAGAAACCTGTTCCCTTTATATCAGATACTCAAAACCGAAAAACACCAAACCCGCCCTCATCGGCGGGTTTGGTGTTTTAGGGGGCAAACCCGCAGCCATCCAAGCAAACCAAAACCTTTGCAACAGCAAAAAGGCCGTCTGAAAATACCGGCAAACGGTTTTTCAGACGGCCTTCATCTCACATCTTCGGCTTATTTGCAGCCTTTCACGTTCAACTGCCCGTAACGGCCAACCACATTGCGGATATCTTGCAATTCACGCTCGTCCACCGCCATAAAAGTGACATGCATGCGCGACACGCTGAGCGTACCGTCCGGCACGGCATTTTTGTCGTCTTCCTCCTGAATCCGCGCACCGCCCACGCCCGCGCCGGACAAGCGCGAAATCAGGATTTGTGCGGCAGAACGGCTGCGGGTCACGCCCATGCTGATTTCGCCGTTGTGAATCACGCCGGCAAAACCTTTGCTGCTCAAAGTATCCAATTTCGCCATCGCATCCCCCTCCGTCGGCACCAACACGCGGAAGGTTTTAGAAACTTTCGGCTCGCCTTTTTTCGCGGCGCGTTTTTCCACCGTACGGCTGGCGGCATGCGGCCATTTGCGCAACAAACCTTTAATGCGGTGGTAATCGTCTTCATCCATCACCACGCTGGCGCTCGGCGTACACTGCTTGGGCACAGGTACCCACTCTTCCTGTTCGGCCGCCGCCTGCTCTTTCTCTTTGGCCTCTTTTTCGCGTTTGGCTTTTTCTTCGCGGGCTTTTTTCTCTTTCGCCAATTTCTCACGCTCTTTTTTCTCGCGTGCAGCTTTGGCTTCTTCCGATTCCGGCTCGGGAATATTGACGTTGTTTTCCATCAAATCGGTTACCCAGTCGGGCGCGGCGTTTTCCGGCTGCGCCTGACCGCCCAACGATTCCGGACGCGCCAGCTCATAAGTACCGCCTTCCAACGGCGCATTGGCGGCGCGGGCTTTTTTCGCCGTGGTCGCATGCGCCAAAACGCCGCCAAACACGGCCACATTCAGCGCCACCAATACGGCAAACAGCCATTTCATGACTTTTGCGTTTTTGTTCAAACCCTTGCCTTGCGAGGCAGAACGTCGTTTCATACGGATATTTCCCCTTCCCATCAATGCGGCATGCCGTCGGCCTGCCCGCGCATATCTTGATGCTCAATCCAGTTAAGCAGGCCGTAAATCACCAGATTATCCACGATTTTCACATGATTGGCCGCCACAAACGCTTCCGGCAGCGCCTGCACCACTTTGGCCGCGCCGCCACCGGTAATGATGACATCGACGGGTTTGTCCGCGCCGACGCGGTTTTTCAGACGGCCGTACATCATCATCAATGCGCCGCAAACGGCGTCCATCATGCCGCTGGCCAGCGCGTTGGAGGTGGTGGTCGGAAATGGATACACCTTGCCCACGGGGCGGTTGAGATTGGCGGTTTTCAGCGCCATCGCTTCTTTCATTAAGTGGAAACCGGGCATAATCGTGCCGCCGAGATAATGGTTGTCGTCAGTCAGCGCGTCGGTGGTGACGGCAGTGCCGCAGCTGACCACCACGCAGGCGTTTTGTGTAAAACGGCGGCTGCCGAGCGCGTTAAACCAGCGGTCGGAACCGTGTTCGGCGGGATTGCGGTAATGGTTGCGCACGCCCAAAGCCTGCTCCATCGACGGCAGCCATTCGACTTTCCGCCCGATTTGCGCTTCTACCAAGCCTTTTTTGACCTCGCCGCACACGGCGCAGCCGACGACCTGAATCAGACCGTCTGAACGCGCTGCCCATTCTTCTCCCAAGCGGCTCAAATCGCGGTAGGGGGCGCGGCTGACTTCGCCGAAACTGCCGTTTTCCAGCCATGCCCATTTGAGCTGGCTGTTGCCGCCGTCCAGCAGCAGACAGCGTCGGTTGCGCACGATTTTTTGCGGCATGGGATTGTCATTGGGGCGCAGGCTGATTTCGCCGCTGACGATGGTTTGCTCGCCATCCGCTGTGAGTAAATGCAAAGCGCCCTGTTCATCCACGCGGCTGACCGTGCCTTCGTGTATCACCTTACCCTCTTGCAGCAACAAAACAGGGCAGCCGTGGTCGCGGTGGGCGGCTTGGTATTCGGCCAAAAGCGGCGCAAAACCGCCGTCGGAAAATTGCGCAAACAGGGTATCCAGTTCGCCCAATAAGGTATCTAATAAACGGTTGGCGCAAGCGCCGCGCTGCGAGGCCGTCTGAAACAAGGCCTGTACCGAAGCGGCGTTTTCCACTTCTTTAGGCAAGACAAAATTCACGCCTATGCCTACCACGGCAACGGTTTGCCCGCCCTGGCGCACGGTTTCAATCAAAATGCCGCCAAGTTTGTCGCGGCCGACCACCAAATCGTTGGGCCACTTGATTTGCGTGTTCAAACCCAATTTGCCCAAAGCGCGATGACAGGCCAATGCCGCCGCCAGCGCGAGTGCGCCCAATTCATGCTGCGCTTTGGCAAACGTCCAGCCGAAGCTGAACATCAGGCATTCGCCCAAGCGGTGCTGCCACGCCCGTCCCTGCCGCCCGCGCCCTTTGCTTTGGACATGGGCGATACACAAGGCTTTGTGCGCCTTATCCGCTGACTCACGCGCCAAAGCCAAGATTTCATCGTTGCTGGACACGCATTCATGCTGCAAGGCCGTCTGAAAACCGTGCGCCGCACCGATGTTTTCTGCCTCTTCGCGGGAGAACACCGCCAGCGGGCGCACCAGCCGCCACTGGCCGTCATGCTGGCGCAACAGGCCGCGGATGTGCGGCGGCATTTGCTGCCAAAAGCCGTTGAGCTGCTGCGGCTTGACGCCCGCCAGCCGCGCCAGTTGCGAGACATGCTGCGGCAAGCCGTCGGCCAGCGCCGCCAACACCTGCCAATGCTGCGCCGATATCGCCGTCATTTGTCCGCCTCTGCCGCACGGATTTTGGCTAAGGTTTGCGTGGTGGAGGTTTGGTGCAAAAACGGAATGGAATACACTTTGCCGCCGCGTGCCAGCGTTTCAGTCGCACCGACAATTTTATCCACCGGCCAATCGCCGCCTTTAATCAGAATATCGGGCTTCACTAATTCAATCAGCGCGGCGGGGGTATCATCGTCAAACCACGTTACCAAATCCACGCTGGCCAAAGCTGCCGCCACTGCTGCGCGGTTTCCCAGCGGGTTAATCGGACGGTCGTCGCCCTTTCCCTGCCGGCGCACGGAAGCGTCGGTATTTAAAGCCAACACCAGCGCCGCTCCGGTTGCCCGCGCCTGCGCCAGATAGGTCACATGCCCCCGGTGCAGAATATCGAAGCAGCCGTTGGTAAACACCAGCGGGCGCGGCAGCGTGGCCAAGCGTTCGGCCAACTGCTCGGGCGGACAGATTTTTTGCTCAAAATCGGGTAAAGGCCAGGCGGACATAAGGGCGGTTCCAAAAAATGATTTGGCAGATTTTAACATATCCGCTGCGCTGCGCGGCAAAAGGGCGAGGCCGTCTGAAAAGATGGCTTGTGCAGCGCGTTTTCAGACGGCCTGAGACCTTTGTACCGCACGGTTTTACGCAAAAGGAAAAAGCCCGCATATTGCTATGAGGGCTTTATCTTGGGGTGGCTAATGGGGCTCGAACCCACGACAACCGGAATCACAATCCGGGGCTCTACCAACTGAGCTATAGCCACCGTAAACTTTTGGCACGCCCGACAGGAATCGAACCTGTAACCCCCGACTTAGAAGGTCGGTGCTCTATCCGGTTGAGCTACGGGCGCTCATGCCGTTACGTGCTGAATACGATTTTCTTGGTCGGGGCGGTGGGATTCGAACTCACGACCCTCTGCTCCCAAAGCAGATGCGCTAACCGGGCTGCGCTACGCCCCGACTTGAAGAACCGAATTATAGGGAGGCTTCATACAGCCGTCAATACCCGCTACGCACAATATTCGGCTTTCATCACTATCTGATTATTTTTAATATAAATTTAGTTTAAAAACCTCAAAACAGGCCGTCTGAAAACGGATAAAAGAAAGAGAAGATGAAGCCTATGCGCAAAAATGCTAGAATATAGTTTCCAATTGCACATATTTGTTTTGATTTTACTGTCCGCCGGACTTGCCCCGCCCAGCGAAGCCTTTTTGCGCGTAGCACATGCCGCGCTTGCTTCGGGCGGCTCGGGCTACCCGGGATGATTAACGTTCGCGAAAAGAGAGAAACGACATGTCTGCACAATTGATTAACGGTAAAGAAGTTTCCCAACAACGCTTGGCGATGGTGGCCGAGGAAGTGAAAAAACGCGCCGCAGCCGGTCTGCGTGTTCCTTGTTTGGCGGTGGTTTTGGTCGGCGACGATCCGGCCAGCGCGGTTTATGTGCGCAATAAAAAACGCGCCTGCGAAAAAAGCGGCGTGAAATCGCTCTCTTACGAGCTGCCCGCCTCCACCACGCAAGACGAGCTGATGAAACTCTTGGACGAGCTGAACAATAATCCCGAAGTGGACGGTATTCTGGTGCAACTACCCCTGCCCAAACACCTCAACAGCGACGCAGTTTTGGAAAACATCAGCCCGAATAAAGACGTGGACGGTTTCCATCCTTACAACGTCGGCCGCTTGGCTGTACAAAAACCCTTATTCCGCCCGTGTACCCCGAAAGGCGTGATGACGCTGCTGGAAACTTACGGCGTTGATCCGCGCGGCAAAAAAGCCGTGGTGGTCGGCGCTTCCAATATTGTCGGCCGTCCGCAGGCGCTGGAATTGCTGCTGGCTTGCGCCACCGTAACTATCTGCCACGACGCAACGCAGAATCTGGAAAAAGAAGTCGGCGAGGCGGATATTTTGGTCGTTGCCGTGGGCGTGCCGAAACTCATCAAAGGCGAATGGATTAAACCGGGTACCGTTGTCATCGACGTCGGTATCAATCGCCTGCCGGACGGCAGTTTGTGCGGTGATGTGGATTTCGACACCGCCAAAGAGCGCGCTTCCATGATTACCCCCGTCCCCGGCGGTGTCGGCCCGATGACGATTGCCACGCTATTGGAAAACACATTGTATGCGGCGACGCTGCATGATTGATTGAGCGGATAATACAAGGCCGTCTGAAAACCGATTGGGTTTCAGACGGCCTTTTTTCTGTTTCTGCAATCCACACGGTTTATCCTATTTTATTTCTGCCTTATACAAACTTTAACACGCGCTAGCAGTTTATTCTCTCTAAGCCAGCCAAAACCAAAGGCCGTCTGAAATTTTATCCATTTCAGACGGCCTGTGTCATTGACTTACCCGACCTAAGAGAAAATCTCGCGCCAACTGATCCGGCGCAAACCGCAGGTACGGCCGGTTACGGTGTAGTTACCCAAGGTATTCAACAGCATGGTATTGGTACTACCGGATACAAAGCACTGATTGCTTGCTGCGCTGCCCGATGTCGTCAAATCGCTGTCCGTACCACTACCACCGCTGTCACCGTCTGCGGTTACAGCGGAGTCGCTGGTTTTAGCACTGCTCACATACGTGAAGCTGACGATACCGCTCAGGTTGGCATACCCGTTGGCATAATAAGTCGCGCCGTTCAGCGTATATGTATAGGTGGTAAACCGTGCGCTGCTTGAACTCAACGCGCCGCCATTGAGCGCATTCACGCCGATAATTGAAGTGGTACCGGTAGTTGCCGTTGTCGTACTGGCAGGAAGACATTTATCGGTACTGCTGGCAGTCGTACTGGTTTCCGTCGTGGTGTAAGTACGCGTGGTAATCACCGCTGTGCGCAAAATCATGGTCGGTTTCACCACTACGCGCTCCCCTGTACCTGAGGTCAGATTGAACATCCAACCTTTTTGACTGCTGCCAACGGTATCATTGGTCAGGTACACATAACCGTCTGAAACAGTCATGGTTTGCTCCAACAAATCATCGGCAGTCGCGTCAGATGCATCGGCAGTCAAATCATCATAAATACCATATACTGCCTGCTGATCAGTATTTTCCAAATCATCTTGATAAACATCGCTACCCGTACCGAAAATGACTACATACTTATTGGCACTACGGCGCGACACGGCGGGCGCTGAAGTAATCGGCTGACTGGTAGAACCTTGATAAATACGGTTGACCGTCCACTTACTCGGCGAAGTGCCACGCAAATCAAAGCGGTACATATTGCCGCCCCGGTCACCCGCATAAGCCACATCAATCAAACCGTCGAAATCGGCATCCACCAGCGTCGGCTGCGACAAGCCACCCACGCCGTCTGAAACGGTAATCTTCGCTAACACTTCACCAACTGTACCAGCAGACGTGCCATAGGCCGAGCCACTACCCATCTCCAAGCCTAGCATTTCATACACATACAACGCCGTTTCATTGCTGGAATCGCTGACTGCCTGGACACGGTAACCGCTGCCTAAAAAACCGGCATAGCGCACATTAGATTCAATACTGGCCGTTTGATCCGAATTGCGCGAAATAGAAACACGGCCGATTTGCGGCGAGCCAATGGTATAACCCAAAGCATTGTCGTCACCTTTGGCGGTTTCAAACATGGGCACATCATCATTCCAATCGCTTTCGCTGCTATCGGCCAAGGCACCGACATTCAAAGCATACGCCCCGCGCCCGCCTTGCCCCATTGAGCCAAACATAAAGGTCTTGCGGTCACCGTCGCTGTCGCCAGATGTGCGGCGCAACACAAAGCCTCCATTGACGCCGTAACGGTGGGCAATGCTGCTGCCATAGTTTTCATTAGCCATATATTTAAGCATTTTGCCCGAAGTAGAATCGCTGCCATCCACATCTTCCCGATCCATTGCCGCAGGCAGATAGCTTAATCGTAACTCATACGGATAGCTGCTGGAGGTACTTTGGAACAGATGTACCATGCCGTCATTGGAAGCGGCAGCCAAAAATTCAGCATTGCCGTAAGCCGTTTCATCACCGATAGCCGCCACCGAACCGTCCAAAATATCACCCAAATCCCGCTCGCCGCTCTCTCGCACGCGGTAGGTTTGACTGTTGCCGGTTTGCGCCGCAATCGTCGAATCAGAAACCGAAGTACTGCGCACCGTCCACGGCAGCAGGGCGTTTTTCCATTCATTTTCATTGCTAGCAGTGGTAATGCCAAAGAAACTGTTGTCCACATTTTCATCGGTCACATCATCCGCCCAATACACACCGTTGCCGGTATTAATCAGCGTTTTGCGGTTGTCAAAATACGGTTGAGTATAGGATGTCGTATTGTAAGTACCGTCTGAATTTACACTATAAAACCGCAGCTGGCTGCTCCATGAGCCGGTATCTACGTAAACCGTTGCCGCCAAGTCGGATAAGCCTGTACTGGCGGTGGCAGGCGAGGTCGAGCCGGTTGTTTCCACATTTGTCGAAGTCGTTGCAGCCGAAATGCTGCTAAAAATTGACTCAAATGCAGACAGCAAATCATCTGATGAGGTGGCGCTGAAATAATAATCATCGCTGCTGGCACCTTGTTTCAGATAAGAAGCACCATCATCACTGATATCGCTACCAAAACCAACGGTAAACGTATCAATCAACTGATTACTGTATGTACTCGCACCACCCGGATCGCCGGCATCGCCGTCCCAGCTTTTACCTGCGGCATCAGTGCCGTCTGAAGCGTAACTCTTGATATCCTTGGAAGCCAAGGTATCGCTCAGGAAAGACAAGCCAGTATTCACATCCCAAAAGGTATGGAAGTTATTGCCATAGTAATAGCCAGATATCACATAGTTGGTGTAATACCCTAATGACGAACCAACATACGATTTATAATCAACACAGGTACCTGAAGTTTGCGTACCGTAATAATCGGTGTTAGTAAACCAGCTCACAACACGCTGTCCGCTTACTGTCGAGCAACTACTGTTGGCATCGCCATCCGACATCAATACCACATAACTTTTTTGGCAACGGTATTCAATAGCAGGTTTAACAATATTCTCAACAACAGAATAATAGCGCGAAGTCGTCGGTGTTACGCCACTGGCGCCCAATTTTCCCACTTGGGTAATCACAGTTTCATAATTGTTACCGGAGGTTCCGTCTGTAAAACCGCTTAAATTGGCGCTATTGTTATTATGTAAGGTGCGCAATCCCCAATTAAACTGATCTTGGTAAGTATTCAGAATCGAGGTCAACACGCTTTGTACCACCTGCGTGCGTGTACTGCTTGTACCCGATACTTTTGATGTCATACTGCCCGAGTCATCCACAAACAACATCACATTCGGTTTTACATCAAGCGTACTGCTGGTGGTGGTTGTACTTTGCAAATAAAGCGGCGTCGCGGCAAAATCATAGGCAACAGTCGCCCATGCCGACGTTACCGCCGTCAGACCCAAGGTGACAGCAACCGTTTTGGCAAGTCCAAAACGGCTCAGTAATTTTGTAATGTGCAATTTTTTCATCAGAAATAATCTCAAGCAGGACAATGGTTTTATTGTTATTGTGAAAAGCGTGGAGATTCTATCATTTACCCCCTCTTGGGTAACAGCGTTTTACCGTTTTTTCGCTACCAAGCCCAAAAATATGACGAAAATGAAACAACTTCCCCGCCAAGCCATAGCCTGATTGCACTTGAACGCAATCGCGTTTTCGCTTAAAATACGTTGCTTCTGCGGCATACCCGTTATGCCGAAAAAGCACGTAACGCCGCTTCCCGCCAAGCCGCGCCGCGTGCTTTTTTTTAACCAATGCTTTCAGGCCGTCTGAAACGTGCTGCCACGCTTTTTCAGACGGCCTCAGACCCCGATATTTCATACATCATCCAAGGCAAGACAGGAAACCCATCATGACCACACCCGCCCTTCTCGTCCTCGCAGACGGCAGCGTATTCCACGGCACCTCCATCGGCTACAACGGCTCAACCTCGGGCGAAGTCGTGTTCAACACCGCCATGACCGGCTATCAGGAAATCCTGACTGACCCGTCTTACTGCAAACAAATCGTCACCCTGACCTACCCGCACATCGGCAATACCGGTACCAATCCCGAAGACGAAGAAGGCCGCGGTCAAGTGTTTGCCGCCGGTTTGATTATCCGCGACCTGCCTTTGCTGCACAGCAATTTCCGCGCCACCGAAAGCCTGCAGGAATATTTGGTGCGCAATCAAACGGTTGCCATCGCCGACATCGACACCCGCCGCCTTACCCGTATCCTGCGCGACAAAGGGGCGCAGGCGGGCGCGATTCTGACCGGTGCGGACGCTACCGAAGAAAAAGCGCAAGAGCTGATTGCCGCTTTCGGCAGCATGGTGGGCAAAGATTTGGCCAAAGAAGTGACCTGCGGCGAATCTTACGAGTGGACGGAAGGCGAATGGAAACTGGGTAAAGGTTTTGCAACGCCCGAAAGCCAGCCGTATCACGTGGTTGCTTATGATTTCGGCGTCAAAACCAACATCCTGCGCATGCTGGCCGAACGCGGCTGCCGCCTGACCGTCGTACCAGCGCAAACCTCCGCCGCCGATGTGTTGGCGATGAACCCCGACGGCGTTTTCCTCTCCAACGGCCCGGGCGACCCCGAGCCTTGCGACTACGCGATTAAGGCCGTGCAGGAAGTATTGGCCAGCAAAAAACCGCTGTTCGGCATTTGCTTGGGACACCAGCTCTTAGGCTTGGCCTTGGGCGGCAAAACCCGCAAAATGGCCTTCGGCCACCACGGTGCCAACCACCCGGTGCAGGATTTGGACAGCGGCAAAGTGATGATTACCAGCCAAAACCACGGTTTTGAAGTGGATGCCGACACCCTGCCCGCCAATGTCAAAGTGACCCACCGTTCGCTGTTTGACGGCTCGCTGCAAGGCATTGCCCTGACCGACCAAGTGGCGTTCAGCTTCCAAGGCCACCCCGAAGCCAGCCCCGGCCCACACGATGTCGCTTATCTGTTTGATAAATTCATCGACGCGATGAAAGCGGCAAAACAGGCGTAAAATAGATTGTGTAAACCTCATTTTTCAGACGGCCTGCCCATACCGAGGCCGTCTGAAAAACGGCTTTCCGCATGAATATATCCAAATGCATATATCCCATCGGATTGATTCGGTTTCCTACCCACCAAACCCACTAAGGAGGTATTTGAAATGAGTAATCAAAAAGTAGCTGTTGTTACCGGCTCTGCCGCAGGTTTGGGCAAAGCCATCGCCACGCGTTTGGCGAAAGACGGATTTGCCGTGGTATTACACGACATCAATGCCGCCAATCTGGCCAAAACCAAAGCCGAATTTGATGCGGCGGGATACGCCAATATCGCGGTGGAAGGCAATTCCGCCAACTGCGCCGACCAATTCCGCCTCGTCGATGAAGCTGTTAAAGCCTTCGGCCGCGTGGACGTATTCGTCAACAACGCCGGTGTCGAATCCGTGGAAGCCTTCCTCGACATCCGCGAAGAAGAAATCGACCGCGTACTCGGCATCAACATCAAAGGCGTGATTTTCGGTACGCAGGCTGCCGCCGAGCAGATGAAAAAGCAAGACGGCATTGCCAAAATCATCAACGCCTGCAGCATTGCCGGTCACGAATCTTACGAAATGTTGAGCCTGTATTGCGCCACCAAACATGCCGTGCGCTCGTTTACCCACTCCACCGCCAAAGAGCTCGCGCCCTACGGCATCCGCGTCAACGCCTACTGCCCGGGCGTGGCCGATACGCCGATGTGGGAGCGCATTGACGCCGCTTTCGTGAAACACAAAGGCTACGCGCCCAAACAGGCTTGGAACGAATTTACCTCCGGCATTTTGGCCGGCCGTCCGCAAGAGCCGGAAGATGTGGCCAATCTGGTTTCCTTCCTCGCTTCCGAAGATTCCGACTACATTACCGGCCAGACCATCCTGACCGACGGCGGCATGATCTTCCGTTAACCGCCTGATTTTCAGACGGCCTAAAGCGGTTTAGGCCGTCTGAAAAATACCCGTAAAAAGAAGAACATCATGAAAAAACACCAATACCGCATCAGCGTCGAACACATCGCCGACAAAGAAGGCAATCCTGTCGAGCGCGAACCGCTGCAATTCGAGGCCGCCAACCACGACGATATTTTCCGTATTGTCAGCTTTATGAAAGACAGCGGCCGTTTCAGCGACGAAGCCGACGCCGTGCGCTTTGCCGTCGGTTTGAAATTGTTTAGCGAAGTGATTTTGGAGCATAAAAGCGAACCGTTTTTCAGCGAGCTGTCGCCCCATTTTATGGAAATCATGAAAATCATCAAAAACAAAAAAGGCGAATAATAAAATGCTTACGCTCACCGACACACAAGTCCGCATTCTCTCGGTTATCGCCACCACCGCCGCCGTGTGCATGTATGTATCCTATATCCCGCAAATTCAGATGAACCTGTCGGGACAAAAAGGTACTTGGCTGCAACCCCTTGCCGCCGCCGTCAACTGCACGCTGTGGGTGGTCTATGCGCTGGGCAAGAAAAACCGCGATATTCCCGTGGCTCTGGCGAATGCCCCAGGGATTATTTTGGGTTTGATTACCTGTATTACCAGTTTTTAAAGGCCGTCTGAAATGGCAGACAAACTGTTTGCCCACGATAACCCTTTGCTATTGCAACCCGCCAAAAATATGCGGCGGGAAATGACCGAAGCAGAGCGTGTCTTGTGGTTTCATTTGCGGGCGAACCGGTTGGGCGGTTACAAATTTCGCCGCCAACAACCTTTAGGCGCTTATATTGCCGATTTTGTCTGTACCCGCCCCAAGCTGATCATAGAGGCCGATAGCGGGCAGCATACCGAGCAAACGGCTTACGACAACACGCGCAGCAAATGGTTTGAAGCGCAAGGGTTTACCGTGTTGCGGTTTTGGAATCATGAAATTTTGCAGCAGACGGCTGCGGTTTTGGAGCAAATTTTTCAGACTTTACAGGCATTATCCAAAAAAGAAAGTTAAGCAATGCCGTCTGAAAGATAAGTGCAACATTAAAATTAACCGTTTTGCCCTCTCCCTAACCCTCCCCCACGGGGGAGGGAGCAGGTTACCAAGAAGCAATCACTACAAAGAAAATAGACATTGCAACCGCCCAGTCCCCTCCCCCGTGGGGGAGGGTTAGGGAGAGGGCAGCAAACCAAAGGTTTGCCTCAACGCTTACCCCTAATAACCACCCTATTTAACCGCCGCACCGAAAACGCTCATGCGGCAAATTTAAGAACAAACCAATCCATTATTAACACATATCCAGCAGTATCTATTAGCGAGTAAAACACCATGCCTAAACGTACCGACCTAAAATCCATCCTCATCATCGGCGCCGGCCCGATTGTTATCGGCCAAGCGTGCGAGTTTGACTATTCCGGCGCGCAGGCGTGCAAAGCCTTGCGCGAGGAAGGTTACAAAGTCATTTTGGTCAACTCCAACCCTGCCACCATCATGACCGATCCGGAAATGGCCGATGTGACCTACATCGAGCCAATTATGTGGCAGACCGTGGAAAAAATCATCGCCAAAGAGCGCCCCGACGCGATTTTGCCGACCATGGGCGGCCAAACCGCGCTCAACTGCGCGCTGGATTTAGCGCGCAACGGCGTATTGGCCAAATACAATGTCGAATTAATCGGCGCTACCGAAGACGCGATTGACAAAGCCGAAGACCGCGGCCGCTTTAAAGAGGCGATGGCGAAAATCGGCCTGTCCTGCCCGAAATCCTTTGTCTGCCACACCATGAACGAAGCGCTGGCGGCGCAGGAGCAGGTCGGTTTCCCGACGCTGATTCGTCCTTCTTTCACCATGGGCGGATCGGGCGGCGGCATTGCCTACAATAAAGATGAGTTTTTGGCGATTTGCGAACGCGGTTTCGACGCGTCGCCGACCCATGAATTGCTGATCGAGCAATCCGTACTCGGCTGGAAAGAGTACGAAATGGAAGTGGTGCGCGACAAAAACGACAACTGTATCATCATCTGCTCGATTGAAAACTTCGACCCGATGGGCGTGCACACCGGCGACTCCATCACCGTCGCCCCTGCGCAAACGCTGACCGACAAAGAATATCAAATCATGCGTAACGCCTCATTGGCTGTGTTGCGCGAAATCGGCGTGGATACCGGCGGCTCCAATGTACAATTCGCCATCAATCCGGCCAACGGCGAAATGATTGTCATCGAGATGAACCCGCGCGTATCGCGCTCATCCGCCTTGGCTTCCAAAGCCACCGGTTTCCCGATTGCGAAAGTGGCGGCGAAACTGGCGGTCGGCTTCACCTTAGACGAGCTGAAAAACGACATTACCGGCGGCCGTACCCCCGCTTCGTTTGAGCCTTCTATCGATTATGTGATTACCAAAATCCCGCGCTTTGCCTTTGAAAAATTCCCGGCAGCCGACGACCGTCTGACCACGCAGATGAAATCCGTGGGCGAAGTGATGGCGGTCGGCCGCACCATGCAGGAATCGTTCCAAAAAGCCCTGCGCGGTTTGGAAACCGGCTTGTGCGGCTTCAATCCGCGCACATCCGACAAATCGGAAATCCGCCGCGAGCTGGCCAACCCCGGCCCGGAACGCATGCTGTTTGTCGCCGACGCTTTCCGCGCCGGATTCAGCATTCAGGAAATTTTCGACATCTGCGCCATCGACCCTTGGTTCTTGGCGCAAATCGAAGACTTGGTCAAAGAAGAGCAAAAAGTTTCAGACGGCACTTTGGCCGATTTGGACTACGCCGCCTTACGCCGTCTGAAACGCAAAGGCTTCTCCGACAAACGCCTGTCGCAGCTTCTGAATATCTCTGAAAAAGCAGTGCGCGAACACCGCTACGCTCTGAACCTGCATCCGGTTTACAAACGCGTCGATACCTGCGCGGCCGAGTTTGCCACCGATACCGCTTATCTGTATTCCACTTACGAAGAAGAATGCGAAGCGCGACCGAGCGACCGCAAAAAAGTGATGATTCTCGGCGGCGGCCCCAACCGTATCGGCCAAGGTATCGAGTTTGACTACTGCTGCGTCCACGCCGCCCTGTCGCTGCGCGAATCCGGCTTTGAAACCATCATGGTCAACTGCAACCCGGAAACCGTCTCCACGGACTTCGACACCAGCGACCGCCTGTATTTCGAGCCGCTGACCTTGGAAGACGTGTTGGAAATCGTCAAAAAAGAAAACCCATGGGGCGTGATTGTGCACTACGGCGGCCAAACCCCGCTGAAACTGGCCAATGCGCTGGTGGAAAACGGCGTGAACATCATCGGCACGTCCGCCGATTCGATTGACGCCGCCGAAGACCGCGAACGCTTCCAAAAAGTATTGAACGATCTCGGCCTGCGCCAACCGCCCAACCGCATTGCCCACAACGAAGCCGAAGCGCTGGTGAAAGCCGAAGAAATCGGCTATCCGCTGGTGGTGCGCCCGTCTTACGTATTGGGCGGCCGCGCCATGCAGGTGGTGCACAACCAAGAGCAGCTGCAAAAATACATGCGCGAAGCGGTGCAAGTGTCCGAAGACAGCCCCGTCTTGCTCGATTTCTTCTTGAACAACGCCATTGAAGTCGATGTGGACTGCGTTTCAGACGGCACCGATGTCGTTATTGGCGGCATTATGCAGCACGTCGAACAGGCCGGCATCCACTCCGGCGACTCCGGCTGCTCGCTGCCGCCCTACTCGCTGCCGCAGGACATTCAAGACGAAATCCGCCGCCAAACCAAAGCCATGGCCTACGCGCTGGGCGTGGTCGGCCTGATGAACGTACAATTTGCCGTACAAGACGGCGTGGTGTTTGTATTGGAAGTCAACCCGCGCGCCTCGCGTACCGTACCGTTTGTCTCCAAAGCCACCAGCGTCTCGCTGGCCAAAGTCGGCGCGCGCGCGATGGCGGGCATTTCGCTCAAAGAGCAAGGCATTGAAAAAGAAGTCGTACCTGATTTCTACGCCGTCAAAGAAGCCGTGTTCCCGTTTATCAAATTCCCGGGCGTCGATACCATCCTCGGTCCGGAAATGCGCTCCACCGGCGAAGTGATGGGCGTGGGCGCGACCTTCGGCGAAGCCTACCTGAAATCGCAACTGGGCGCGGGCGAACGCCTGCCGGCTACCGGCAAAGTCTTCCTCGCCGTGCGCGATGAAGATAAACCGCTGGTCTTGAAAACCGCGAAAAACTTCCAAGCCTTAGGCTACGGCCTGTGCGCCACGCGCGGCACGGCGGCCTATTTGGAAGAACACGGCATTACCGCCCAAGCAGTCAACAAAGTATTGGAAGGCCGCCCGCATATCGTCGATATGATTAAAAACGACGAAATCGCGATTGTCATCAATACCGTCGGCAGCGACGCGCAATCCGTGGCCGACAGCCACAGTATCCGCCGCACCTCGCTGACCCAGCGCGTGCCGCAATACACCACCATCGCCGGCGGCGAAGCCATGAGCGAAGGCGCGAAAAGCCGCGACCACCTGGGCGTGTACAGCGTGCAGGAATTACATGGCCGTCTGAAAAAGTAAGATTGTGATGTAAAAAAAGGCCGTCTGAAAATCGAATGATTTTCAGACGGCCTTTTTATTTCAAATCAAACAATTAAAATCAAGCCAACGGCGCAAGCAGTTTCTCAAACGCTTCTTCAAACTGTTTCAAACCGTCTTCCTGCAAACGGGTGGCCAAGGCTTCCAAGTCCACGCCCAGTTTGGCGGCTTCGGCCAGCTGCGCCAAGGCTTCGTCAATGCCTTCGGTCAGGGTGGTTTTGGCGGTACCGTGGTCGATAAAGGCTTTCAAGGTGGCGTCGGGTACGGTGTTGACGGTATCGGCACCAATCAGGCTGTCCACATACAAGGTATCGGGGTAGGCCGGATTTTTCACGCCGGTAGAGGCCCATAGGAGTTGCACGCGGTTGGCGCCTTTGGCGGCCAGCTCTTTGAATCCGGCGTTATCGAAAAATTCCTGCCAGTCTTGGTAGGCGGCTTTGGCCAGCGCGATGGCGATTTTGCCTTTAAGCTGTTCCGGCAGAGTCGCGTCCAACGCGGCGTCAATGCGGGAAATAAAGAAGCTGGCCACTACGTGGATATTATCCACCGGCAAACCGGCGGCCACGCGTTTGGCAATGCCGCGCTGGTAGGCAGCATAGGCTTTCAGGGTTTGGGTACGGGAAAACAGCAGGGTCAGGTTGATGGAGAGGCCGTCTGAAACCAATTGCTCCAGCGCTTCTATGCCGGCATCGGTGGTCGGCACTTTAATCATCACGTTTTTACGGCCGATGGCTTCGCGCAGGCGTTTGGCTTCGGCAACCGTACCGGCGGCGTCTTTGGATAACTCGGGGGACACTTCGAGGCTGACGAAACCGGTTTTGCCGCCGCTGGCTTCGTGTTCGCCCAAGCAAACGTCGCAGGCGGCCTGTACGTCGGCAATGGCCATGGTTTCGTAGCGTTGTTTCGGGGTCAGATCTTGCTGTTTCAAAGCAGCCACTTCATCGGCGTACAGCGCGTCGCCGGCAAAGGCTTTTTGGAAAATGGCGGGGTTGGAGGTCACGCCGCACACGCCCTGCTTGAGCATATCGGCCAATTCGCCGCTCTGCACCAGCGAGCGCGACAAATTATCCAGCCAGATTTGTTGTCCTAATGCTTTAACGTCCGATAAAATAGTCATCTCTGTCGATCCTTGTGATGTTCGTGTTTGATGGAAGTTAATACTACCCCGAAACGCTGTGTTTGAACAGCTATCATACGCATAGCTATCTTGCCGAAACGGAACCCTTATGAGCGATACCGCATCTTATCTGAACTGGGCACGCGAGGTGCTGCACACCGAGGCCGACGCGCTGCGCGAAGTGGCCGCCGAACTGGACGGCGATTTTGTCCGCGCCGCCGAAACGCTGTTATATTGCCAAGGCCGCGTGGTAATTACCGGCATGGGCAAATCGGGGCACATCGGCCGCAAAATCGCGGCAACCATGGCCTCCACCGGCACACCGGCGTTTTTCGTGCACCCCGCCGAAGCTGCCCACGGTGATTTGGGCATGATTGTTGACGGCGACGTGGTGATGGCCATTTCCAATTCGGGCGAGAGCGATGAAATTTTGGCGATTATCCCCGCGCTCAAACGCAAAAACATTACCCTGATTTGCATTACCGCCCGCCCCGATTCCAGCATGGCGCAACATGCCGACATCCACATCACCGCTTCGGTGTCGCACGAAGCCTGTCCGCTCGGTCTCGCGCCGACCTCCAGCACCACGGCGGTAATGGCGTTGGGCGACGCGCTGGCGGTGGTCTTGCTGCGCGCGCGCCAGTTTACCCCCGACGATTTCGCCCTCAGCCATCCCGCCGGCAGCCTGGGCAAACGCCTTTTGCTGCGCGTGGCCGATATTATGCACAGCGGCGACGCGCTGCCCACCGTGGTCAGCGGCACTTTATTGAAAGAAGCGATTGTCTTGATGAGCGAAAAAGGCTTGGGCATGTTGGCCGTCACCGATCATAAAGGCCGTCTGAAAGGCGTGTTCACCGACGGCGATTTGCGCCGCCTCTTTCAACAACGTGACAGCTTTACCGGCCTGACCGTCGACGACATCATGCACCTCGAGCCGAAAACCATCGCCGCCAACAAGCTCGCCACCGAAGCGCTCAAACACATGCAGGAAAACCATGTCAACGGCCTGCTGGTTACGGATTCAGACGGCCTCGTCATCGGCGCGCTGAATATGCATGATTTGCTGATGGCAAGGATTGTTTAATTGTTGGGTTTGCAACCCAAGTTACACCGTATCAAATTTTACATTTTCAGACGGCCTTTTCCCGCGCCCGTGTTAAAATGCCGTCTGAAAAAAGGATGCCCTATGCAAGCCCTATCCCCCGAATTACAGGCGAAAGCCGCCAAAATCAAGCTGCTGGTTCTCGATGTGGACGGCGTTTTGACCGACGGCCGCATTTTTATCCGCGACAACGGCGAGGAGGTCAAATCCTTCCATACGCTCGACGGCCACGGCTTGAAAATGCTGCAACAAAGCGGCGTTCAGACGGCCATCATTACCGGCCGCGACGCACCCTCGGTCGGGCTGCGCGTGAAGCAGCTCGGAATCAACTATTATTTCAAAGGCATACACGACAAACGTGCCGCTTATGCCGAACTGCGTGCGCAAGCCGGTGTCGAAGAACACGAATGCGCCTTTGTCGGCGACGATGTGGTCGATTTGCCCGTGATGGTGCGCTGCGGCCTGCCCGTGGCCGTGCCCGAGGCGCATTGGTTTACGCGGCAGCATGCGGTGTATATTACGCAACGCTCGGCGGGCAAAGGCGCTGTGCGCGAGGTGTGCGATGTGATTATGCAGGCTCAAGGTACGCTTGAGGCTGCCCTGCAAGAGTATGTCAAATGAAACTGCAACTGCATTTGCGACAAGGCTTGGTGTTCCCGCTGATTCTGGCGGTGGCGCTGGGCGGCCTGGCCTCGTGGCTGGGGCGTATCAGCGAAATCCAAACCGAAGAAGTCAAGCTCAATCCTTATGAGCCGCAATATTCGATGGAGGGTATCGACGGCCGCCATTTCGATACCACCGGCTTTTTGAAGGAACACCTGACCGCCGTGCGCGCGTGGCAGCTGCCCGACAGCAAAGACGTGCATTTGGCGACGCCCGAGCTGAAAGTGTATCAGGAAAGCAAGCAGCTCTACCAGGTCAACAGCAAAGAAGCCACTTACAACACCGACAACAAGCAGGTATTATTTGAAGAAAAAGTCGTCATGACCAAAGCCGCCGAAGCCGACCGTCCCGAGGGGGTTGTCCGCACCGACAAGCTGCATGTCGATACTGAAACGCGCTATGCCCAAACCGACGCGCCCGTTACCTTTCAATACGGCCAGTCGCACGGCTCGTCCGTGGGCATGACTTACGACCACGAAAAAGGCCTGCTCAACCTCCCTTCCCGCGTGAAAGCCACCATTTATGATGTCAAAAACCTTTAAAATTTCCGCCCTCGTGCTGGCCTTTGCCGCCGCGCCTGCCTTTGCCCTGCAAAGCGACAACAGCCAGCCGATTCAGATTGAAGCCGACCAAGGCTCGCTCGATCAGGCCAACCAAACCACCACGTTCAGCGGCAACGTCATCATCAAGCAGGGTACGATTCATATCAATGCCAACACCGTAACCGTTACCCGCAACGACAAAGGCGAGCAGACTATGCGCGCCAACGGCTCGCCCGTGCGCTTCAGCCAAACGCTGGACGACAACAAAGGCATTGTGAAAGGACACGGCAACCAAGTGGATTACGCCTCCGCCACCAATACCATCATCCTTACCGGCAACGCCCGCGTAGAGCGCGGCGGCGATGTCGCCGAGGGTGCGGTGATTACCTACAACACCCGTACCGAAATCTACACCATCGCCGGCAGCAGCAAAACCGGCGGCACCAAGTCCGCCGCCAAATCCGGCCGCGTCAGCGTGGTGATTCAGCCGAGCACCACCAAATCCGGCAGCAAATCCAAATAAATAACCTTAGCGCAAAGCCATCTCTTATGACTGAACAAACCAGCCGCCTTGTCGTCAACGCCCTGCAAAAGAGCTTCAAAAAACGCCAAGTCGTCAAAAATTTCTCTTTGGAAATCCAAAGCGGCGAAGTGGTCGGCCTGTTGGGGCCCAACGGCGCGGGCAAAACCACCAGTTTCTACATGATTGTCGGCCTGATTGCCGCCGACGCGGGCAGCATTCTGCTCGACGGGCAAGAGCTGCGCCACCAGCCGATACACGAACGCGCCCGCCTCGGTATCGGCTACCTGCCGCAGGAAGCCTCGATTTTCCGCAAAATGACGGTAGAGCAAAACATCCGCGCCATTCTGGAAATCCGCCTCAAAGACAAGGCGCAGATTGACAGCGAAGTGGAAAAACTGCTGGCCGATTTGAACATCGAACGCCTGCGCCACAATCCCGCGCCGTCGTTATCGGGGGGCGAACGCCGCCGCGTGGAAATCGCCCGCGTATTGGCCGTCAAACCGCGTTTTATCCTGCTGGACGAGCCGTTTGCCGGCGTCGATCCGATTGCCGTGATTGATATTCAGAAAATCATCGAGTTCCTCAAATCACGCGGTATCGGCGTATTGATTACCGACCACAACGTGCGCGAAACCCTCAGCATTTGCGACCACGCCTACATCATCAACGACGGCGAAGTCTTGGCCTCGGGCAAACCGGCCGAGCTAGTGGAAAACGAAAAAGTGCGCCAAGTGTATTTGGGCGAACACTTCAAATATTGATTTTGCTTAAAATCCGTTTGATTCAGGCTGTCTGAAATAGTCATCCGCAGTATTTTGTGGTAAGTTTATTTTCAGACGGCCTGATTGCCGTTTCCCGTTCCCTAATTTCACTTCCGATTATCCTTGCCCCATGACCCCAAACTTCGGTTTAAAACTCAAACAAACCCAGCAGCTCAACCAGCGCTTGCAGCAATCCCTACGCGTGTTGCAGCTGTCGGGTATCGAGTTGGAACGCGAAGTGGAAGACTGGCTGCAAGAAAATCCCCTGCTCGAGCGTCCCGAAAGTGACGAGTTTGCCGAACCGCTGGCCGAGTCCCACCTTTCCGCCGCGCCGTCGCAAACACATCAAATCAGCGGTAGCGAAACCGAAGAGGCTTGGCTGAATCTGGCCGAAGAGCAGGATTTTTACCAATACCTGCATGCCCAAGTGTGCGAACATCCCCTCTCATCACGCGAAGCCGAGCTGGTACACTTGCTTATTGATTGTTTGGACGAGCAGGGCTACCTGACCGACAGCCCTGCCGATATTCTCGAACACACGCCCTTGGCTTGGATGTTAGACGAAGAAGACGTCCGCCAAGCCATCGACGCGCTGCAAGCCTTCGATCCGGCGGGCGTGGCGGCAACGGATTTGACCGAATCGCTGCTGCTGCAACTTATGCGCCTGCCCACCTCTCCCGCTCGGCAGCTGGCGGCGCGGTTGGTAAGCGACGCCTTACCCGAATTAGGCAAAAACCGCGCTCAAAACGTGCGCCATTTTCATAAGCAGTATCCGCAATACGGCGAGGACGCCGTTCAGACGGCCTTGGAAATGGTGGCCGCGCTCAATCCTTATCCCGCCAACGGCTTTGCCGCCGCCGAGCCGACCGCCTATGTGCAGCCCGATGTGTGGGTCAAAGAAACCGCCCACGGCTGGGCAGTCAGCAGCAACAAAGCGGCCTGGCCGCATATCCGACTCAATCAGGAATACTGCGATTTATTCAAAGAAACCGACGACGTTTCCCCCGAATGGAAAACCAAACTGGCCGAAGCGCGTCAGAAAATCGACAGTTTGGCGCTGCGCAAGCACACAGTAATCCGCTTGGCCGAATACATCGTTGAACACCAAGCCGATTTTTTCACTTTCGGCGAAATCGGCCTGACCCCCATGCTGCTCAAAGACGCCGCCGCCGCTCTAGACGTGGCAGAAAGCACAATTTCAAGAGCCGCCAACCAAAAATATTTAGCTTGCCCGCGCGGATTATTTGCGTTACGCTATTTCTTCACACAGGCAGTCAGTGCCGACGCCGATAATGAAGGCATCAGCCAAAGCGCAGTCAAAGCCATGCTCGGCCAACTGATTGAACACGAGAACAGCAGCAAACCCTATTCCGACGAAGCATTGGTGCGGCTCTTGCAGCAGCAGGGCGTTGAAATCGCCCGCCGCACCGTTGCCAAATACCGCGAATCGCTCGGCCTTCCGCCCGCCCACCAACGCAAACGGGGCGGATAGGTCGGAGAAAGTAAATTCTGATACAAGGCGGCAAGCCGCAGACAGTACAGGTAGTACGACAAGGCGAGCCAACGCCGTAGCAGAAATTAATTTCTCCGACCGGCCTGAATTTTCGTCCGTTCCCAACGGATTTACTCAACCGAAGGAGCTGTATCATGAACCTGAAAATTACCGGTCTGAATTTTGACGTTACCGAAGCCATCAAAGACTACATCAATAAAAAATTGGAGCGGATCAACCGTCATGCCGACAATCTGATTTCGGTCACCGTGACCCTTTCGGTGGAAAAAGTCAATCAGAAAGCCGAAGCCGACGCGCATTTGGCCGGTAAGGATTTGCACGTCGAAGCCGTCGAGCAGGACATGTACGCCGCCATTGACGTATTGATGGACAAACTGGATCGCGCGATTGTGAAACACAAAGAAAAATCCGGCGATGTGCGCGGTGCGAAACCGGGCGTAACCGAAGAATAATCTGCTCGATTCATGAGTATAACAAACAAAGGCCGTCTGAAAATCAGTTTTCAGACGGCCTTTGCTTTCACATCCCGCTCAATCCAATGCGCCTAAAAAATCATCCACTTTCTGCTGATAGCTTTTCAACAGTTTGGCCGAGGCCTCAAACTGCGCCGCTTCTTCCTCGTCCAAGCGTTTGTTAATCACGCGCACCGCGCCTTGGCGGTTAATCACCGCCGGCACGCCGATATACACGTTTTCCTGCCCGAATTCACCATTGAGCAAGGCCGATACCGGCAACACCACGCTCTGGTTGTGCAAAATCGCTTTGGAAATACGGCTTAAGGCCATGCCGATACCGTAGCTGGTCGAGCCTTTGGCTTCGATGATTTCATAGGCGGCATTGCGCACGGTATTGTAGATTTTTTCCATCCGCGCCTTGCCCTGCTCATTCTGCTCCAAAATCTCTTTTAGCGGCACGCCCGCAATGGTGGCCGAACTCCACACCGCAATCACACTGTCGCCGTGTTCGCCCATCATCATCGCGTCCACACTCCACGAAGCGACGTCAAACTCATTGCCCAAGCACACGCAGAAACGGGCGGAATCCAAAATTGTACCCGAGCCGATAACGCGCTCTTTGGGCAGACCGGAGAAACGCCAAGTGGCATACGACAACACATCCACCGGATTGGTTGCCACCAAGAAAATGCCGTCAAAGCCCGAATTCATCACCGCCGTAACGATGGAATGGAATACTCGCAGATTGTTGTCAATCAAATCCAAGCGCGTTTCGCCCGAACGCTGCGGCACGCCAGCGCAAATGCAGACAATATCCGCATCGGCGCAATCGGTGTAATCGCCGACATAAATCTGCGCAGGCGTTGGCGCATACGGCATACCGTGGCGCAAATCACGCGCTTCCCCTTCCGCCCGTTTTCGGTTCAAATCAATCAAAACCAGCTCGTCGCAATGGCCTTGGTTGAGCATGGAATAGGCATAGCTGATACCGACCGCGCCGACCCCGATTAACACGACTTTATTACCGACTTTCCTAGACATTTCTTCTCATCCTTTCCTATTTGAATAAAAAAATTTTCTTTCTTCATTATAGAAGAATGTAGCGGATACCGTCAGACGCAATTTGGCCATTAATCTTTTTTAACCCTCTGCCTACCGTCGGTCGCCGACGCATAAAGATAAGAACCTGTATTCATAAGATTGATAGATGGATTTTTGTTGAATAATCATACGAATACAAGGCGGACTTTTATACCAATAGTGGACTATTGACATAAAAGTCCAACGCAGTAGGCGTATGATTAGGCAATAAAAAGCCGCTATCAAGATTGTGAATACAGGTTCTAAGTTAATGCCGTCTGAAAAAAGCGAGCATCTCTGTTAGAATAGGCGCTGTATTAGCAGCGCATGCTTGATTTTTCTGCCTGTCAGCCCGATGTAGCCATCAAATCATCCAACCACACCATCTTTATCGAGAACAACAATGAACCTTTCCGCCATTCAAACCGCGCTCGAAGCGGTTGAAATCCCCCTGACCCGCCGCACAGTCGGCAGCGAAAAAGCCGTGCAAGCGCTTGAAGAGCTTTCAGACGGCCTGCACATCAAACTGCAATTTGCTTTCCCCGTTCACCATATCGGCGCAGAATTGGCCAACCGCATTCAGGAAGCCGTCATCGCGCAAACCGGCGACACACCGATTCACTTGAGCATTGATACCGTGATTGGCACGCATAAAGTGCAACCCGGCGTCGCCACCATCAAAGGCGTGAAAAACATCATCGCCGTTGCCTCAGGCAAAGGCGGCGTGGGCAAATCCACCACCACCGCCAATCTCGCCACCGCGATGGCGCGTATGGGCGCACGCGTGGGCGTACTCGATGCCGACCTCTACGGCCCGAGCCAGCCGACCATGCTGGGCGTGGCCGACGGCAAGCCCGACCAAAAAGACCATAAATTGGTACCGGTTCAAGCCGACAGCGGCATTCAGGTGATGTCTATCGGCTTTTTGGTGGACACCGACCAAGCCGTGGTTTGGCGCGGCCCGATGTTGAGCCAGGCGCTGCAACAATTACTGTTCCAAAGCGAATGGAACGACGTGGATTACCTCTTCATCGACCTGCCGCCGGGCACGGGCGACATCCAGCTGACCCTGTCGCAAAAAATCCCCGTTACCGGCTCAGTAGTCGTCACCACGCCGCAAGACATCGCCCTGATTGACGCGCGTAAAGCCGTGGACATGTTCCAAAAAGTGAACATCCCGATTTTCGGCGTATTGGAAAACATGTCGGTACACATCTGCTCAAATTGCGGCCACGCCGAAGCGATTTTCGGCACGGAAGGCGGCAAACATTTGGCCGAACGCCTCAACGTACCGCTCTTGGGTCAACTGCCGCTGTCGCTGCCCGTGCGCGAGGCGATGGACAACGGCACTGCGCTGCAACTGTTCGACACCAACCCCGCCATCGCGGACATCTACACCCAAGCCGCGTTCCAAGTGGCGCTGGCGGTCGCGGACAAAGGCAAAGACTTTAGCAGCCGCTTCCCGAAAATCGTGGTGGAGTAAACGCCGAATAAACGCAATGCCGTCTGAAAATCATCAGATTTTCAGACGGCATTTTTGATAAAGAATTTACTGTTTGCGCCCACTTCTTAAAGACCGCATACGACACCAAGCCAAACAAAAACGCCGTTGACTTTCGTCAACGGCGTTTCCGGTTATCTGGTGGGTCGTGAGCGATTCGAACGCTCGACCAACGAATTAAAAGTCCGCTGCTCTACCAGCTGAGCTAACGACCCGATAAGCTGCGTATTATAGGCGACACTTTATGGGCTGTCAATACTTGAGCGCAATTTTCTTGCCGTCTGAAAATCAATTTCAGACGGCCTGATTCTGATTCCGCACCGTTTATGCCAACTTTTCGCCTATGCTTAAAATCGTCCACTTGCCGTTTTCATACTGCAGACGAGTCACGCTGACGTTTTCCACGCTTTGATACAGCGTATCCTGCGGCGCGATGGTTTTCAGAATGGTGGTGACGACCATGCCGTGCGACACCAGCAGCACGCGGCCGTCGGCAGGCGACAAGTCGGCCACAGTTTGGAAACCTTTTTTCAGACGGCCGACAAACTGCGCTTCACTCTCCGCCCAGCTGTAAGGGTCAAGCTCGTGGATACTCTCGGCAATCAGATGATGGTCGACATCGCGGTAGGCGGCCATCAGCGCGGGAACATCGGCATAGCCGCGTTTTTCGGCAATTTGCTCGTATAACTTGGCCTGATTCGCGCCTTCCAAACCGCCGAAATTGTATTCGCGCACGTCTTCCACCACTTGCAAGGGCAAATCTGCGCCCTGCCCTTGGTTGTTCAAAATCAGCTTGGCGGTTTGGTAAGCGCGCGGGCTGCCGCTGCAAAAGGCGGCGTCGAAACGGATTTTGCCGTTCAATACTTTGCCCAAATTTTCCGCAGCGGCAATGCCTTCGGGCAGCAGCGGCGAATCGCTCCAGCCTTGGGTGCGGCCGGTAATGTTGAAAACAGTTTTGCCGTGGCGCACCAGATAGATTTCTAAAGCCATGCGTTTGCTCCTTGTTGTTTGAAAGATTTTCAGACGGCCATCTGAGTGAATCATCGGATAAATTTTCTATCCGGCCGTTATTTTCCGTATTGTTCGCCCACGCTTAAAATCCGCCAAGCGCCGTTGTCGTATTGCAAACGTGAAACGCTGGCGTTGGGCACGCTCTGATACAGGGTAGATTGCGGGTCTATGCTTTTCAAGATACCGGTAATCGACATGCCGTGCGACACCAGCAACACGCGGCCTTCGGCAGGCGAGTGTTCGGCGATGGCAGCCATGCCTTTTTTCAGACGGCCGATAAACTGCGATTCGTTTTCCGCCAAACCGAGCGTATCCAAGCGGCTGACGCTTTCGGCCAGCAAATGCCGGTCGGCGTGGCGGTAGGCTTCCAGCCAAGCGGCGGCGTCGGGATAACCGCGCTCTTGGGCAATCAGGCTGTGCAGGTTTTTCACCCGTTCGCCTTCAAATCCGCCGAAACAGTATTCGCGCACTTCTTCCACTACTTGCAGGAGTAAGTCATTCTGCCCCTGATGTTGCAAAATCAGTTGCGCCGTTTGGTAAGCGCGTGGACTGACGCTGCAAAAGGCAGCGTCAAAACGGATATTGCCGTTTAAAGCCTTGCCCAAATTTTCCGCCACGGCCTTGCCTTCTGCCGTCAGCGGCGAATCGCTCCAACCTTGCAGGCGGCCGGTGGTATTGAACACGGTTTTGCCGTGGCGTACTAAATAGACCTCTAAGGCCATTTCGCTTTCCTATTTTGTCGTTTTCAGATGGCCTAAATATAACCTGTTCATCTGTTGAAAACAAGAAAACCCTGCGGTAAGCAGGGTTTTCTTGAAAAGATGGCAATATTATTTAGCCGCCGTTTTTCAGGATTTTACGGATGGCGGCCAACTGACGGCGGCTGACCACCAAAGGCTGCTCCACATCCAAGACTTTAGCGCCCCAAGTGGCATTGCTTTCGTCTTCTTCGGTATCCAAGCGAATCAAGCAATCTAAAGTATGGCGGAAAACCAAGGCATTGCGGTGGATACGGATAACCTTATCGCCCAAAATCTCTTCCCAATACACCAGCGTTTTCGGTAATTCATAGCTTTGCCCATCGCCAGTAAATAACAATACGGTTTTATGCTCTGCCAACAAATAGCGCACTTGCTGCCAAGGAATTTCAACCATGCGGTTGCGGTTGAACACCTTAAAGTGGGTAAAATCGTCCGCTTTTTCATGGAATTTTTCGCTGACCCGATCCAAAGCCGCCTGCAAGCGGGTAATTTTAATCGGTTTGAGCAGATAATCCACCGCCGCCAGTTCAAACGCTTTAAGCGCATACTCTTCATATGCGGTGGTAAAAATAATCTCCGGCTGGCGTTTGGCCACACGTTTGATGCGGTCAACCAGCTCCAAACCGGTAATTTCCGGCAGACCGATGTCCACGAAGACAATATCGGCTTCGTGCATGCTCAACCAATCCAACGCGGGCTGGGCATGGTGAAACGTTTTCAACAACACGACATTGCAGTCTTCCAGTAAAACCCGTAAGCGCTCTGCTGCTAGCACTTCATCTTCAACAATAATGGCACTTGGCATATTTTTGCTTTTCTTTATTTTTATGGTTAATCGTAACCGGATTATCCCCGGCCGTCTGAATACGGCTGCAACCTTACGCTGCGGCCGTTGCGCCGCCGACATACTGCCGCACCACAGGCCTGCTTCCCCGCTTGACCCGCTTGCTTGTCCGCTTGCGCCACATTCAATGATAGCGTTCGAAAATATACATTAATTTCTTATCTTTTGGTTCAAAAAAATAGAAATCTAACCTTCAATGACAAAGTTTAATAAAATCTGCCTCCCCGATTGAATAAATTGCAACATGATTGCCCATCCCGCCACTACTCCGTGGCGATGGCCTGCTTGGGCACTCGGCTGATGTCCCAATTTTGCACCGCCCACGCCAGCAGCGCCTGCGGCTTGTCGGTCGGCGGCGCACTCGGCAGATTCAGATAAGCCATGACCTGCCGCAGCAAATCCGCACGACGGCCTAATTCTAATGCAGGCGCCAGCGTTTGTTTAGACCATTTTTGTCCGACTCGGTTCGTTAACAAAGGCAAATGGGCGTAATGCGGTGTAGCCGCCCCCAAACATTCTTGCAGGTAAATCTGGCGCGGTGTGGAAACCAACAAATCCTGCCCGCGCACGATATGCGTAATGCCCTGCTCCGCGTCGTCCGCCACCACCGCCAGCTGATAAGCCCAATAGCCGTCGGCACGCAGCAGCACAAAATCGCCGATGTCGTGCGCCAGATTTTGCGCGTAATGCCCGACGATTTCATCCTCAAAAGCAATGGTTTTATCCGGCACGCGCACGCGCCAAGCCGGGGCTTTGCCGTTTTCCGACGGCCTGTCGGCGGGAATGCGGCAGCGGCCGTTATACACAAAACCGTCCGCGCCCAGCGCGGCGGTGGCCTGCCAGTCTTTGCGGCTGCAATAGCAGGGATAGACCAAATCTTGTTTTTTCAGACGGCCTAAGGCTTCGGCGTAAAGCTCATGGCGGCGGCTCTGATACGCCACTTCGCCGTCCCACTCAAAGCCGAACGCCTCCAGCGTGCGCAAAATATCGTCCGCCGCCCCCGCCATTTCGCGCGGCGGGTCAAGGTCTTCCATGCGCACCAGCCAGCGCCCGCCGTGGGCACGTGCGTCGGCATAAGAGGCCACGGCGGTCAGCAGCGAGCCGATATGCAAAAGCCCCGTGGGGCTGGGGGCAAAACGTCCAGTGTATTGTGTCATGGTGTGTATCGGGGATAAAAGGCCGTCTGAAAACCGCCATTATCAACCATAAAAACCGCCGCAAGCAATGCTATAATGGCCGTCTGAAAATCTTATTATCCGCCCCACCATGCCCGTTGATTTTACCCGCCCCGTTTTAGCCATCGACACCAGCACCTCCTACCTCTCGCTCGCCTTGCGTGCGGGCGGCGAGACGCTGTTGCGCCACCAAGAAGCCGGCACCAAACAATCCGATCTAATTCTGCCGACCATCCGCGAGCTGTTGGCCGAAGCCGGTATCGGCGCCGCCGACCTTGCCGCCATCGTTTATGCGCAAGGCCCGGGCGCGTTTACCGGACTGCGTATCGGCACGGGTGTGGCGCAGGGCTTGGCCACGCCGTTTGACACGCCCTTAATCGGCATTCCCTGTCTGGTTGCGGCAGCCTATCTTTGTCCCGACCGACATTGCGTATTGGCCGCCACCGACGCGCGCATGGGCGAAGTGTTTTACGCTTGGTTCGACACCGCCGCCCACCGCCGCTTGAGCGCGTACCAAGTCGGCAAAGCAGCGGAAATTGCCTTGCCCGAACACGCCGTTTTTTCAGACGGCATCGGCAACGCCTTTGCCCTCGCCGACAAGCCGCCGTTTGACGGCAGCCCCGCCATGCCGACGGCGGCGGATTATCTGAACTTGGCCGCAAGCGGCCGCTATCCCTCCACCGACGCGGCACATGCCGAATTGCTGTATGTACGCGACAAAGTCGCCCTGACCGCCAAAGAGCAGGCCGAACGGAAAGCACCGCGATGAATATCCGCGCCGCCACCGCCGCCGACTGCGCCGCCCTTGCCGCGCTGGATGCGCAATGCAACCCCTCGCCGTGGTCGGCCACACAATTTGCCGCCGCGCTTGACGGCCGTTTCGACACCGTTTTACTGGCCGAACGCGACGGTGGCTTGGCCGGTTTGATTGTGTGGCAGACGGTGTGCGGCGAATCCGAGCTGCACCTGATTGCCACCGCGCCCGCGCAACGCCGCCAAGGAATCGCCGCGCAGCTCATGGCGCAATGGTTTCAGACGGCCTTGGAAGTCGGCTGCACGCGCCTGTTTTTAGAAGTGCGCGACAACAATACCGCCGCACAAACACTATACCGCCGCTACGGTTTTCAAGAATGCGGACGGCGCAAGGGCTATTACCCGCTGCCGGAAGGCGCAAGGGAAGATGCGGTGTTGATGGAGCGCGTTTTGTAGGGTGGGTCTTGACCCACCATTTTATCGATTTCACTCATTTCGGTGGGTTAACACCCACCCTACGTTACGATACCCGACACGGAGAAGCCATGTTAAGCAGCCGCTATCTGCACCTGCACGAAGCCTTGGGGCTGGGCCCGATGTGGCTGAACCGCGAAGCCGTGTTCAGGCCGTCTGAAAAATCTGCCGTTGCGCCGCAAGTATCGGCCACACCCGCCGCGCCGACTGCCGCCGTCAAACCCGTGGCGCAAGCGGTGCAGGCCGCCGCACAGCCCTCTGCCGCGCGTTTGGCCGCCATCAACGCCTTGAAAACGCCGAAAGCAGCGGCAGCCCGTACCGTGCCGGACAATCGCGCGCCCGATACTGCGCCGCAGGCGCGTACTGCTGCCGAACCTCATGCCGCCGCCGTTCCCGCCGATTTTTCAGACGGCCTTGCCGCTCCTTTGCACAGCGTCGTTATGCCTTCTGAAATCATGGTCATCAGCATTTGCCCCGCCACCGAAGACAGCCTGAACGGGCAGCTTTTCTGCGGCAGTGTCGGCGTATTGCTCGACAATATACTGGCCTCCGTCGGTCTGACCCCGCAGCAGGCGCACAAGACCTGCTGGGTGAAAACCCCGCCCGTGTTCAAAAACACGCCCGACGCGGCGCAAATGCAGGCCGCGCTGCCGCAGCTGCTGGCCGAACGCGAACAATCCGCCGCCAAAGCGGTATTGTTTTTGGGACAGATTTTCGAGCAGGAGGCGCAGGCGGATTTGATGGCGCAACTGTGCGGCGGCCTGCCGTATTTCGTCATCCCCCACCCCGCCCGCCTGCTGCGCCAACCGCAGCTCAAAGCGCAGGCGTGGGCGGAATTGAAGAAATTAAAACGGCTGCTGGCAAGTCAGGCCGTCTGAAAAAATTGGCGTGGTGCTCAAGCGCAGCAACAGCCAACCGCGTAGGTTGGGATGAAATCCCAACAGAAACTCAGGCCGATACAGGGTTTCTAACCCAATCCTCATGGCTGTAACCGATGGCTCTTGAGTTACGCAAAGCAAATGTCAAAGGCCGTCTGAAATTCGTTTTCAGGCGGCCTTTTGCGTGCAATACATTTATCCTTCCTTCCAGCCCTTGCTGCGCACAATTTCCAATGTCTGCGCCACAGTCGGGCGTTTCAGGCTGTCTTTGCGCCAAAACACCGACACCGAGCCGAGCGCCGACAGTTGGATATTCAGAATCGCCGCCAGCCCGAAATGCTACCAGCGCTGCGCCGTGCGTGCGGAGGCAATGCTGATAAAGTCGGTCTGTTCCAGCAGGTTGACATTGAAGTTGGCGGAATTGCTTTCGATGTGGTCGGGCGGCAGGCTTTTGCGGGCGTGCAGCAGCGAGGCTTCCAGCTCCTGCCGGATGGGGGTATTCGGCGGCCACACCAGCCAACGGTATTGGTAGAGCTGCTTCCAGCTGACTTTTGCTTCCTTCGCCAGCGGATGATGTGTGCCGGCGATAAAGTGCAGCGGCTCGATGTAAACGGTTTCGTGACCGATATTTTCGGGCAGCAGGCGGTGGGTGGAACGGCCGATAATCATGTCCAAACTGCCGTTTTGCAGCTTCGCCAGCAGCTCGTCCATGGTGCTTTCCAGCAAGAGAATCTGACAATCGGTCAGCTCGGCCACGACTTCCGGCGCGGTATTGGTGGTCGTCGCGCCGGAGCAGCCGATACGCACTAGGCCGCTGCCGTGCTGCTTACGCGCCTTCATGTCGTCTCGGGTCAAATCCAAGTAATTCAACAGCTCGCGGGCGTGTTTGACCAACACTTCGCCGTGCGCAGTCGGCTTCAGGCCGCGCGCGTGGCGCTCAAACAGCGGCAGACCGATGTCGTCTTCCAATTCTTTCAACCAGCGCGAAATGCCCGGCTGGGTCATGTTTAAATCAGCAGCGGTTTGGCTGATATTGCCGTTTTCCGCCAGTGCCAACACAATCTCCAAATGGCGCAAACGCACGCGCCGTGTCCAATCACTCACCAGTTATATCCTTTTTGGTATGCTTCATAAAAAATTATTATTTTTCATATCATAGTCACTTTGGCATATTACAGCAATGTAGTCGGATGTAGTTATTTGAAAATTAGACCGATTTAAGGAGAGATGCCATGTCTTTGGAAACACAACGTCAAGAATATTATCAACACCTCGCCGCCAACCACTTGTCCCCGCTGTGGCTGTCGCTGCACAACTTGGTGGTGGAACACCCAAAACCGACCATCATCCCCGCCATTTGGAAATACGACGAGCTGCGCCCGTATGTGATGGAAGCGGGTACGCTGATTACCGCCGAAGAAGCGGTGCGCCGCGTGTTGGTGTTGGAAAATCCGTCGCTGCCGGGCAAATCCAGCGTGACCCAATCGCTGTATGCCGGTATCCAGCTGATTCTGCCGGGCGAAATCGCCCCGAGCCACCGCCACACCCAATCGGCGCTGCGCTTCGTATTGGAAGGCAAAGGCGCATGGACGGCGGTTAACGGCGAGCGCACCACCATGCACCCGGGCGACTTCATCATCACCCCGTCTTGGAACTGGCACGACCACGGCAACCCGACCGTGGCCGACGGCGGCGAACCGGTGGTTTGGCTCGACGGCTTGGATATTCCGCTTTTGGTGGCTTTGGATGCCGGTTTTGCGGAAAAACACGCGGAAAAAGAGCAGGAAATCTTCAAACACGAAGGCGAAAGTTTTGCCCGTTTCGGCTACAACATGACGCCGGTGCGCCACAAAGCAACCAACCCGACTTCGCCGATTTTCTGCTACCCGTATGACCGCTACCGCGAAGCGCTCGACAAACTCTACCGTTTCGAGCGTTTGGACGAATACGACGGCGTGAAAATGCGCTACGTCAACCCGACCACCGGCGGCTGGGCGATGCCGACCATCGGCACTTTCCTGCAATACCTGCCAGCCGGTTTCAAGGGCAAAACCTACCGCAGCTCCGACTCCACCGTTTACACCGCCGTCGAAGGCCACGGCACCGCCTATATCGGCGATTCGGTGTTCAAATTCTCACCACGCGACATCTTCGTCGCCCCGTCTTGGTATCCGGTACGTTTGGAAGCGGACAACGGCGAAGACGTGGTGCTGTTCAGCTACTCTGACCGTCCTGTATTGGAAGCGCTGGGGCTGCTGCGCGAATCACGCGAATAAAGGCCGTCTGAAAAATTTTATTTTAATGTAGCAACTGTGTTGCCAACCCGTCGGTCAGTAACATCAAACACGGTTAATTATGCACATTGCAGGCCGTCTGACTTCAGGTAATCCCTTA